>NZ_JAJVKV010000002.1:623366-1246733 GCF_024198175.1 Pyxidicoccus xibeiensis | reverse complement strand
CACGTACGAGGTCGCAAGCGAGCCGAAGCGGCCTGGTTGCTCGCACTCGTCGCCCACAACCTCCTGCTCGCCATCGCGCAAGGGTGGCTCGGCGAGCCGGAAGACTCATTTTTTCTCACGCCCTGAGCGCTCCCCGGGCGAGGGGGGCAGGCGACAGGAATTTCTGACCCCCCTCGCGCCACCAACTCGAATCGAGCGGCAGCGCTACAAACGCAGATCGGCCGAGGAGAGCGCTGCCGCGCGCAAGACGAAGTCGAAGCGCTGAGCCGGATGCAGGGGCGGCGGTATCGCGGAACCCGTCCGCCGTCCCGCTCCAGCTACCCGCGCTTCCTCAGCCCATTTCGATAGGGAAGATGGAGTGGAGGGTGACGCGGCCCAGTTTTTGCGTGGCCGGCGGGCTGTTGGCGCCCCCCGCCACCGCCACCACCCTGCTCCTGCGAGAACTGCCGGCGTGGCGCAACAGCGAAGCGGTCTGGTGAGCGCCCTCGCAGCGAAAATTCTCTTCGCGCGCCTGTCGATCTCCTGCGTCACCGTTCGTCGTCCGGAGGCAGGACCCGTTTTTCAACCCACCTTTCGACACGGGACGTCATGAACAAGCAGATCATCTTCAACCTGCCGGTCAAGGATCTGGACAAGTCCAAGGCCTTCTTTTCCGCGCTCGGCTTCAGCTTCAATCCACAGTTCAGCAACGAGAGCGTTGCGTTCATGGTCATCGCAGAGGGCAGCATTCATGCCATGCTGATGACCGAAGCGTTCTTCAAGTCCCTCATCGACAAGCCCGTCGTGCAGGCGAAGGAGGCCAACGAGGTCATCATCGCCCTGAGCTGCGAGAGCCGGGAAGAAGTGGACCGTCTGATCGCCAAGGCCGTCGCCTCCGGCGGCCGTACTCCGCATCCGCCCGAGGACCGCGGCTTCATGTATGACCAGGGCTTCGAGGACCTCGACGGCCACCTGTGGAACCTGGTCTGGATGGCGCCGCAGGCCTGATGCGGCCGGCCGGGCTGCTCAGCGCCCGTCCCAGGAGTGCCCCACGGCAGCTTGACCGTGGGGCGCTCGGTGGTCCGGGCGCTTCTGTCTCGCATGGCAGGCGCCCGATGTGAGGCCGCTCAGCGTGCGGTCGTGAGGGCTCTCGGCTCGAAGCGGAGGCGCCTCGCTGTAAGAGCCGCCCGCTGATGCCGGCCGCCTGCTCCCTGCGACGCCTGGCGCCGGATTTCGACCGCTGGCCCTGACCGCCCCGCCGCCCTCGCGCGGAGGTGCCACCTTAGGTGTGCCTCATGGGGGCCCGACCCAACCAAGGGTCACCCCTGACTCACACCGTGGCCCTTTCCATCATCGCCACCGGAGACACGCCCATGCGAACCGCGACCCCCACCACCGCGTACCGGGCCGCCCTTGGCCTCGCTCTCTTTGCCTCGCTCAGCCTCATCTGGCTGGGCCTCGGCGTCGGCATCATCGGCGCGGACGGCGACCGCACCAACCTGCTCTACGGCGGTGTGCTGCTCGTCGGCCTCTCCGGTGCCTTCATCGTGCGCCTGCGCGCGGCCGGCATGGCCCGCACCATGGTTGCGATGGCCGTCACCCAGGCCGCGATCGCCGTAATGGCGGTGCTCGCCGGATGGGGGATGCCGTGGAGCCCGCCGGCCGAGGTCCTGACGCTCAACGCTGGCTTCATCGCCCTGTTTCTCGGCGCCGCCTGGCTGTTCCAGCGCGGCGCGCGCGGGCGCTTCCAACCGGCGGCGTCCGACACGATGCTGCGGACCGGGGAGGGTTCGGGTTCACTCCGCTAGGAACTGAACGCGCCCCCTTCTCCAGGGACGTCAGGCCCGACGAACGCTGTATTGGCCGACCTCGAAGTTGATATGGCCGGCAGCGAAGGGCTCACGTCCACGGAGGAGCACATGGAGATGAAGCGCGCTGAAGATTTCGACCAGGACCTGCTGCTCCTCTTCGATGCGTACGTGCACGGCGACATCGATCGCCGCGGCTTCCTCGAGAGGGCGGCGCGCTTTGCCACCGGCGGCGTCACCGCCGCCATGCTGCTGGGCCTGCTGTCGCCGAAGTTCGCGGAAGCGCAGCAGGTCCAAAAGGACGACGCGCGGCTGAAGACGGAGTACGCGGAGTACGACTCACCGAAGGGCTACGGCAAGATGCGTGGCTACCTGGCGCGTCCGGCGAAGGCCAAGGGCAAGCTACCCACGATTCTCGTCATCCATGAGAACCGAGGCCTCAATCCGCACATCGAGGACATCACGCGGCGGCTGGCGCTGGAGGACTTCATGGCGTTCGCTCCCGACGCGCTCTTCCCGCTCGGCGGCTACCCCGGCACCGAAGACGAAGCGCGTACGCTCTTCCAGAAGCTGGACCAGACGAAGTCGCGAGAAGACTTCGTCGCGGCCGTCCAGTGGCTGATGAAGCGGCCGGACTCGACGGGCAAGGTCGGCGTGGTCGGGTTCTGCTACGGCGGCGCCATGGCGAACATCCTCGCGTCGCGGGTGCCCAAGCTCGCGGCAGCCGTGCCCTTCTACGGCACCTCACCGGCGCCCGAAGAGGTAGGGAAGATCAAAGCGCCGCTGCTGATCCACTTCGCCGAGACCGACCCGCGCGTCAACACGAGCTTCCCTCCGTACGAGGAAGCGCTGAAGGCGAACAAGGTGGACTACCAGGCGTTCACGTATCCGGGCACCCAGCACGGCTTCAACAACGACACGACGCCGCGCTACGACCCCAAGGCCGCGAAGCTCGCCTGGACCCGGACGCTGGAGTTCTTCAACAAGCACCTGCGCTGACGCCTCCTCACGCCGAGGCCCGACGAGGAAGCCTGACCTGCAACGGTGTTACCAGTCTGTGACACCGCCTCCGGGGGCAGTGCTGGGATGGCGCGAGCCGCGTGCGCTAGCATGCCGGCCGCCTTCCCCTCGCCGTGTCCACCAGGAGTCCCCAGATGCGTCGTCTCGGCTCAGCCCTACTCGCCGTGAGCCTGTTCGCGGGCTGCGGTGCTTCCGAATCCGAACCCTCCTCCGAAGTGCTCGGACGCCAGCAGGCGCCGCTCACCGTGACGGACGTGGACGTTGCCCCCGAGTGCCAGGGCATCATCACCTTCGTCAACACGGCTTCGCTCCAGACGCTGGGTGCGTACGTGCCGGGCGACACCGCCAACAACCTCGTCACCCGGCGCACGACGTCGCCCTTCGTCACGCTGGCGGACGTCGCCTCGGTCCCTGGCGTCGGCTCGGCCCGCCTCCAGCAGCTCGAGGGCGGCGCCCGTGCCGGGGGCCTCATCGGCCCCAGCTGCGTCGGCATCCAGGATGAGCTGGCCATCTCCACCGACGACGAGCACGCGATGGTGGCGCTGGTCAACAGCATCAACCCCGGTGAGCTGCATGCCATCCTCCCCTATGCCTGGAATGGCGCGACGAACCTCCTCAACCTGCGCCCGTTCACCTCGGCCCAGGGCATCTCCGGCACCTCGGGCATTGGCCCGGTGAGCTTCCGCAACATCCGCAACGCCGCCACGCTGGGCCGCGCCCTCGAGGCGCTCGTCGACCAGGTGAACGCGACGCCGCTGCCCGTGGGCAATCGCACGGACATGGCGCTCGACTTCGACTGGCAGCAGATCGTGTGGGACCCGACGCACCTGCGCTACCTCGAATCCCTGGAGTGCTTCGGCATCGACCCGGCACTCCTCCCGCACATGCAGGAAGTCAGCATCCGCCCGAACCTGGCGGACGCCGCCGAGGTGCGTGCCGACGTCGAGCACGCCGTGTCCTATGCCAACCGCCAGGGCCACATCTCCCAGAGCGTCATCGACAGCGGCCTGGCGGACCTCGATGCGCGCATTGCCGGGCGCACGTTCAAGGGGTGCTACCTCAGCTGGTCCGTGTGGCGGTACTGGGGCATGAACAACATCGCCTTCTTCATCGACACGCAGTCCGGCTTCAGCGTGATGACCGAGACCTCGTGGAGCGAGTGAGGGCCACGCGCCCTCGGGGACTGATACTCCCCATCAAGCACGGCATCCTTCAGTAGCGCGCCATGACGTGGTCGCCGCCGGGCGCATCCTCGCCTCATGGCGGAGAGGCACCCGGCGGCAGGGCAGTGCGCGTCTACGGAAGGTTCGCGTCCCAGGCAATCAACCGCACGTCGCCGCCCGAGGCCAGGCGCACGGCGGTGATGACGAAGCGGGCGCCCACATAGGTGGAGGTGACCGCCGTCCCGTCCAGGATGTCCCCCGCGAGCTCCTGTCCGGTGCGGTGCAGCTGGCTGTCCGCGTCCACGTCCCAGGTGTACACGCGCAGGTTGCCCGCCGAGTCACGCAGCGAGGTCACCAGGTGCTGGCCCACCACCCGCGCCGACTGCACGTCCGCGATGCTTCCGGCGTCCTCGTCGTCACGGCGCACGAGCTGGCCCGCCGCGGTGACGTCGAAGGAGATGTTGCGCAGCGCGCCCGTGGGCAGCCGGGCGCTGACCACCACCACGTCCCGCACGTTGGAGCCGATGGTGAGGGTGCTGATGGCCACGTCCGCCACGTCGCCGCCCACGTAGGTCCCGCGCTTGAAGACCACGCCCGTCGAGCCGATCTCCCAGGCCGTGACGCTCAGCTTGCCCGCGGGCGTGCGCACTGCCGTGACGACGCCCTGGAAGACGCCTGCATCCCCCGCCACCCGGCCGAAGGCGACGGGCGAGAGCGCGACCTGGGTGGCGTCCTCGCCGAAGCCGTTGCCCCGGCGGGTCATCGTGTCCAGGGTGGAGGAGGTCTCCCAGGTGCTGACCTTCAGGCGGCCCGCCGCATCGCGCACGGCGCTCACCACGCCCAGGCTGCCGCCCGGAATGGACGCGAGCGCCAGCTGGCTGGAAATCTCATCCCCCCCCGCCTCGGCCTTGCGGGTGAAGACGCCCGTCGAGGAGACGCGCCAGGCGATGAGCTTGAGCTTGCCGTCGCCGTCCCGCGCGGCCGTCACCACGTCGCGGCCCAGGCCGGGGTTCGCCACGCCCAGGTAGGTCGCCGCTTCGCCGGTGGAGACTCCGGAGAGCTTCGTGAAGGTGCCGTCCCCGGCGAGCCGCCAGGACCCCATCACGAGCCGCCCGGAGATGTCGCGCGTGGCCGTCACCACCGTGTCGCCCGCGGCCTCCATCGCCACCTCCATGGCGGCGTCACCGGTGATGGAGCCCCGGCGCAGCAGGGGGTCGGGGTGGATGGCGGAGGGGAACTGGTTGAGCGCCTCGGCGCGCAGCGGAACGAAGTCGAGCGACGAGTCGTACGTCACCGCCCCATCCTTCTGCCAGGCCTGGGAGAACGGCAGCGGCAGGGACGGCCCCATCGTCGTCTCGCTCAGCATCGCCTTCAGGTGCACGTGCAGGTGCGGATTCGAGGAAGCGCCGGAGCTGCCCACGCGTCCGATGAACTGCCCACGCTTCACCTTCGCCCGCTGCGTGGCGGGCACCATCGTCTCGCGGGGAAGGTCCCCTACCCGGTCCTCCGCGTTCGCCACGTAGGGGTCGTTGAAGGGGCACAGCGCCTCCGGGATGCTGCCCGGCTGCATGTGCGCGTAGAGGATGACCTTCCCGTCGTTCGTGAGGACGTTCAGGTGGTTGCCGGAGCGAGGGATGATGGGCGGATTCGCGGCGCGGCCCGGGTTGGGCACGTCGTCACCGCCGTGCACCATCGGCTTGAGGCCCTCCGGGGCGTTGCGCCAGCACGTCAGCACCTCGCCGTCCGCGATGGCGGAGACCGGCAGTCCGTAGATGACCCAGTCGGAGTTCTTGGGGTTCACCGCGTAGTCCGCGAAGGGAATCTTCACGCGGGTGAACCGCTGCTCGGTGGCGTCGAAGCGCACGGCGCTGAGGTCGCGGTTCTCCGTGCCGGAGTGGTCGCTGGAGATCCACCAGTGGCTGCCCTCGGGGAGGTCCGAGCTGCTGCCGGGAAAACCGTAGGTCTGCGCGGAAGCACCGACGCTGGCGGTGGCGATGGCCGCGGCGGCGAGCCGGGCGGCGGAACGAAGACGGGACGACATGGGTACTGCTCCTTGGAAGGGGCGCGCCTTCGCGCCTGTCCCCACCCAACGCAATCCCCCCTTTCTTCCCCTCACCCCCCCTCGCAGGGATGCACCGGGAACGGACAATCACGCTTCACACGAGATTCGCATCTTTCACTTAATTTCAGGTCGTCGCCGGGTTACTCAACGCTTCTGCAACAGACACTTTGTTACAGGAGCTTTGACATGCTTCAGCCTCACCATCACCTGCGCTCCCTCCTTGGACTGCTGGCGCTGAGCCTGTTCACCAGTTGTACGGGTGGCACCTCGGACGCGGACTTGAAGGCCGCTGCGTCCAGTCCCCTCGCGGCCGAGGTCAGCATCTTCGGCGCGAGTGTCACCCCCACCACCCTCGCGGACCCGGACACGGCGTCCGTCGAGCTGGGCGTGAAGTTCCGTTCCAGCGTTCCGGGCACCGTGGCGGGCATCCGCTTCTACAAGGGCAGCTCGGCGAACAGCGGGACGCACGTGGGCAGCCTCTGGAGCCGCTCGGGACAGCGGCTCGCGTCCGCGACGTTCACCAACGAGACGGCCACGGGGTGGCAGACGGTGCGCTTCGCCACGCCGGTGAGCATCTCCGCCAACACCACGTACGTCGCCTCGTACCTGTCGCCGCGCGGCCGCTACTCGGCCACGGGCAACGCCTTCGCGAGCCAGGGCACCACGAACGGCCCCCTGACGGCGCTGGCCTCCGGCGTGGACGGCGAGAATGGCGTCTATCTCTACGGCAGCGGCGGCTTCCCCACGCAGAGCTACCAGAGCACCAACTACTTCGTGGACGTGCTCTTCACCTCCACCGCCGACACGAGCGCGCCCACCGCTCCAGGCGCCCTCGCCGCGGCGGCGTCCACGGCGGGCGCCATCCAGCTCACCTGGACCGCGGCCACGGACAACATCGGCGTGACGGCCTACGTCATCTTCCGCGGCGGCACGGAGGTCACCTCCGTCTCCGGGGGCACGCTCGGCTACAAGGACATCGGGCTCACGCCGTCCACGCTCTACTCGTACTCGGTGAGGGCCCGTGACGCCGCCGGCAACCTGGGCCCCGCGTCCAACACGGCCTCGGCCACCACGTCCTCGGAGCCGCCGCCCCCCGGGCTGAGCCTGCCGCGTGTGCCGTGGGAGGGCGGACCGTCGTACTACGCGCGCTTCCCGGCCATGGCGGGCACGCCGTGGACCTCCGAGGACTTCTTCCCCATCGGCTACTGGGGCGCGTACTCCGAAGCGGAGTGGCGCTTCAGCACCGACGCGGCGCATGGCATCAACACGTTCCTCGAGACGTACAACGTCAACGAGAGCTCGGCGGGGTGGATGCGGCAGTACGGCATCTGGAACCTCGCGGGCAACGGCCTGGGCGGTGAGGCCGTCGGCGCGAGCTTCGACGACGAGACGGACATGTGGGGCGGGCCGGGCTGGAATCCCTGGACCGGCTACATCAACCATCCGGAGCACGACACGTGCGTGCCGGACCAGCCGCGCCGCTGCGGCTTCACCGTCTACAACACCCTCTACGAGCGGTTGAACAACCCGAACGCCCTCATCTACGCCAACGTCGGCAAGGGCGCGCTGATGTGGGAGTCGGACGACGAGCGGGCCACGTTCCTCTGCGGCGCGGACGGGCCGGACCCGCGAGCGAAGTGGCGGCTCGGCGTGGCCACGGGGGACATCTACTTCTACACGGACGAGAACATCGGCGCCGAGGCGGTCACCTGGTTCGGCATTCCCGCCGGCGAGGTGCGCCGCGCGGCGAACTACGGCGAAGTCCTGATGACCGGCCTGCGCTCCGGCGCGTCGTACGGCAACAACGGCGTCCCGCGAATCCCCCTGGGCGTCGTCGTCGAGCTCGGCGGACAGGCCACGGGGCGCCTCATCAACGCCAACCAGGTTGAAGGCGCGGTGTGGTCCACGCTCATCCACGAGGCGCGCATCGTCGCGTACTTCTCGCACGTCTTCTCCAACACCACCGCGAACCCGTCGACCTCGGACGTGCTCAATGACACGCGCCCCGCCTACCAGGCCACGCGTGACCGGGTGAAGAAGCTCAACGCCGAGGTGAAGTCGCTCGCGCGGGTGCTCAACACGCAGTCCTACGTGTGGCAGTTCAACCCGAACCTGAGCACGATGCTCAAGTACCGCGACAACGCGGCCTACGTCTTCGCCATGCAGAAGCGGCAGTTCGCCAGCGGGACGTACACCTTCACCCTGCCGCCCGAGCTGCCCGCGAGCGGCACCATCGAGGTGATTGGCGAGAACCGCTCCATCCCCTACTCCGGCGGGAGGTTCACCGACTCCTTCGCCGCCGAGTACACGCACCACAACTACCGCATCCCGGACTGAAGCTGCCGGACTCGGGCCCGTTCCTTCACGAGGGACGGGCCCGCTGGAAGCGCCTCGTTCCTTCCTGGGCGAGCCCTGCCATGGTGTATCTGCGCTACCGCGTCGAGAGCCCGCCCGGAGCGCGGCGGACCTGAGCGACGGGGGGCGCTGCTCTTTCAGGGAAGCGTCTGGGGAACGTGGGCTCCCGCCCGCTCCACCCACTTCCGCGCCTTCTCCACCTCCACGTCGAACCAGCCGGAGGCGTTCGCCTCCTCCACCTCCGCCCAGGTGAAGCCCGGGCCTTCCGACGGAGGCAGCGGGTGTTCCCTGCGCCAGCGCGCGGCGAAGGCGCGTGCCAGGTCCGAGGGGCTCCGGGACAGCGCCACCGCAATCACCAGCGAGCCCGGCTCCCGGTCCGACTCATGAAGGGCCGCCGCCAGCTCATGGTGACACCAGGGCCTGTCCAGCACGAAGAGCACGGCCGCCACGAGCTGCCGCGCCGCGGGCACGCTGGAGCGCAGCGCCAGGCGGACCAGCTCTCGCGCGTGTTCGTGCGCATGCTCCAGCGCGAGCAGCGCGAACTCTCCGATATAGGGGTTGCCCCGGTAGCCCTTCACCGGGTCCACCCGGGCGAAGGCCAGCATCGCCGCGAGCACGCGCTCCCGCTCCACGTTGCGCCGGAGCAGGTACCTCGCGGCGGCGTGCATGGGATAGGGGTGGTGCTGGCAGGGGGACAGCCGGTGCAGGGCGAGGTGCAGCACGGCCTCGCTCCCGGCGGCCCCAGGCATCGCATCCAGCCGGTTCACCGCATCCCCCGTCGCGGAGGACACCGGGCCCTCGAGGACGCGCGTGCAGGTGCGGATCAGCTCCTCGTCCGTGGCGAGCCCCCGCAGGGCGGAGAAGGCCTCCCTCGCCGTCCCGGGCGTCCCGGAGTGCGCGAGGAGCCAGTCGCGCCTGGACCTGCGCATGAGCTCGGCCTTCGCCTGGAACACCTCGCCGCCAGGGCGCGACGCCAGCGCCTCGAAGTCCCGCAGGTGCGCCAGGCACCGCGCGGTGGCTTCATCGCTCGACAGGTCGAGTGCCTCGGCGGCCTCCGCGAGCGCCTCCAGACCGGGTGGCAGCCGGAGGGACATCCCCGGCTCGGGCCGTCCGAAGAGCCCGCCGGCGCGCAGGTCATCGATGGCGTCCACCAGGAGTGCCTCACCGGGCAGGAGCGTGCGCAGGCGGGCCTCGGGGAGCGCGGGCTCGGCGAGCGACTGGATTCGCCGGGCGAAGAAGTACGCGTCGATGGACGCGCCCTCCTCGTCATGGAAGTCCATGTCGATGAGCTCGCCCGGGCCCTCGAAGCAGCAGCCGATGCCATGGAAGCTGTACTGCCAGCCCGCGTAGCCCGGCACGGGGCCTTCGTCCTCGTCGAGCCCGCGGCCGGTGATGCGCTCCCTCACCATCCGCAGCACCCACTGCTGCCGGCGGACCTGCCTCAACAGGCACAGCAGGAGCCAGCCATGCACTGTCGGCAGCACGTCCTCGCGCAGGAGCTCCACCTGCGTGGGCGCGGGAGCCTCCGACACCACGGCACGCACCGCCGCCTCGAGTCTCCGCGCGCTCTTCGAGTCCGTCACCCTTCTCTCACTTCGGCCCCCACGGATTCGGAGACAGGTCGAGGGGCTTCTGGGGCTGCTTGAGGCCCTCCATCTGTTCGGCGGCCCTCACCCTCGCGGCCTCCCCATGGGTCGGCAGGCTCTCCATGGACTTGGACATCCGGTCCAGGTCGTCCTTCTTGCGCTGCTCGGCACGCTGGGAATTGTAGCCCGACATCATCTGCGCCTGCTGCTCGGCGTAGAGCTCGTCGGAGGTCTTCCCAGCGGGCTTCCGGGCAGCGGCCGCCGCTTCCGCCTGGAGTCGCGCCTCCTCCGCCCGGTCGGCACGGTGCTTCATCCAACCGCCACCCGCGAGCACCAGGCCCCCGAGCACCAGCACCGGGAACGACAGGCCTCGCCCTCCCGGTGACTCCAAACCACCCGCCGGCTCCACCGGGGTGGCACCAACGGGCGCCGTATCGAAGCGGGTGCGACAACCCACACACCACTTCGCCTGCGCGGAACACTGCCGGCCACAGCTGGGGCACTGCATCTGCAACTCCTCGTTTTCGTGAAGCAGCTCTCCGTCACGATACCGAGGCATGGCAATTTTTCAACCTGGGTGGATTCAGACCACCCAGGTGCCGGGCGCTACTTCGGCGTGTTGACGACCGTCAGCCGCTGCGGCTCCGGCGTCGCCCAGTTGTTCGGGGTGTTGCCCGACATCTCGATTCCGTCGATCGTCACGTTGCTGTCGAAGAAGTAGAGCGCCCCGCCCGCGTGGGCCCGGTTGTTGCGGAACTCGCCGCCGCGGAAGGTCCAGTTGTTGCTGGCCGGGAGGTGCGCGGTGTTGACCGCCCCTCCCACGCCTCCGAACTGGGTGCGCGGACCGGTGACCGAGTTGTCATGGAAGTTGTTCCCGGTGGCGACGCCCGAGCTGGTCGGCGCGATGAGCATCAGCGCGCCTGCATACGTGGGCGCCTTGTTGAAGCGGAACTCGTTGTAGTTCACGTTCACGTTCGCGCGGGAGCCAATCCAGAGCGCCCCACCGGCGTCCTCGGAGTACGAGCCGTCCTCGCCCATGCCGTTCTGACCGCCATCCTTGTTGCCGTACTCGAAGATGCAGCGCTCGAGGAAGTCCGCACCGGCATCCGACGTCGCCGCCAGCCGCATTCCGGCCCAGCCGGTGGTGGGATTGGCGGCGGTGAAGACGATGGGCCTCGCGGTGGTGCCCTGCGCGGTGATGCGCCCGTACACGGCAAGCTTGAAGTGCCCCGCGAAGACCAGGCGGACGCCGGGCTCGAGGGTGAGCCGGCTCCCCGCCGGCACCGTCAGGTCTCCCGTCACCCGGTACGGCGAGCCCGCGAATGTCAGCGTGCGCGTCGTGAGGCTCCCGGAGATATCCGTCCCACCCGCCGTGCTCACGGCGACGGTGGTGTTCGCGGTGGTGCTGCCACGCTCGTTGGTCGCCGTGAGCGTGTACGTCGTCGTCGCTTCCGGGCGGACCTGCACCGACTTTCCGCTCACCTCACCCACGCCTTCACTGATGGAAACCGTCTTCGCGCCGGTGACCTCCCAGGACAGCTCGGCGGACTCGCCCGAGGCGATGGTCGCGGACGTCGCGTTGAAGCTCACGATGCTTGGAAGGCCCGGCACCGGGTCCGACGGACCGTCCGGGACCGGCTCCGACGAGCTGCAGGAGGCGGCGACTGCCACCGTTGCCGAGAGAGCCAGGACGACGAGAGACGAGCGGATCATGTGTTCCTTACCGTTGCTCAGGGGGCCGTCACCCACGAGGAGTTCAAGGGCCGGGCCACCCTGGAGCCTAGGTCACGAAGCGGGCTCCCAGCCAGCGGCCAGATGTCCGAGGAGCCAAGATATGGTTGCGCACAATTCAATTTGAAACAATATATCCACCCCGCGGCTCACGTCCCGCCGGCCCGCATCCACGAACTGCTCCTGGAGGAGTCATGACTCAAGACGTTGCCGTGGCACGTCCCAGTCTCCTGAAGACCGTTGCACGCATCTGGCTGGGAGCGACCCTGCTCCTCGCGGGCGCGGGCCACCTCACGTGGTCCCGCACCGAGTTCCTGGCGCAGGTCCCGAAGTGGGTCCCCGTCGATGCCGACTTCGTCGTCCTCGCCTCGGGCGTGGTCGAGTTGATGCTCGGCGCGGCACTCATCTTCGCGCGCCGCTGGCGCACCCAGGTCGGATGGGTGGTGGCGGCGTTCTTCGTCGCCATCTTCCCGGGCAACATCTCGCAGTACACCCAGGGCATCAGCGCGTTCGGGCTCGACACCGACAGGGCGCGGCTCATCCGGCTCTTCTTCCAGCCCGTCCTCGTCGCCTGGGCCCTGTGGTCGACCGGCGCGTGGGCCGCCTATCGCGCGTCGAAGCGCTCCCGGTAGCGCCGCGCAGCAGCCGGAGCGCGGGGGCCGTTCGAGCAGTGCGCCTGGCGGGGGAGCGGAGTGGCCGCCGTGGTGCCCGGCGAAGCGGGGCCTGCTCGCTCCCTCGCTCCCGCACATTCTGCGGGGTGGCACTCGGGCTCGCACATCCTGCGCCTCGGAGGTGGGGCGTGCGGGGCAACGCGCTCCCGGGCGACTGGCACGCTCCCTGCTGTGTGACGGGGAGTGCCCCTGGAGAACCGCATGCCCCACTTCGCGCGCCCTTCCCTCCGCCTCGCCATCGCCCTCGCGGCCCTCGCGCCGCTGGCGGCTTCCGCCGCGCCGGCCCCCTACTCTCTACCCTGGCAGCTGCGCCCCGCCGCGCCCGCGAACGTGGCGCGGCTGGACACCTCCGTCGCGGTGTCGCACCCGACGGTCGGCGTGCCGGACACCGTCACCACCGCCTCGCTGTTCCTCCTCAGCTACAAGGTGACGCCGAGCTTCGCGCCCCTCGTGCGCGTGGGCGTGGTGCACAACGCGCCCGGCGCGGGCGACTCTGGCACCGCGTTCGTCAACCCCGTGCTCGGCGGCACCTACGGCATTCCGCTCAGCGAGTCGCTGCGCCTGGCCCTCTTCCTGGGCGTCACCGTGCCGGTCGGCATGGGCGGAGGCGACACGCCGGACGCGACGGCGGCGGCGGCCGCGCGCTCGGGCATCCTCGCGCGCTCGGCCATGGACAACGCGATGTTCGCGGTGAATGACTTCACCGTCTTCCCCGGCGTGGAGCTCGCCTACGTCAGCGACGGGCTCACCGTGCAGGCGGAAGCCACCGTGCTGCAGCTCACGCGGGTGCGGGGCGAGGCGGTGCAGGCGGATGCGTCGCGAACCAACTTCACCGCGGGCGTCCACGTGGGCTACTTCGTCGCCCCCTGGCTGTCGCTCGGCGCGGAGGTGCGCCACCAGCGCTGGCTGTCCACCCCCACCACGGTGACCACGGAGGCCCTGCGCGACAACACCACCGCGGCGCTGGGCACGCGCTTCCATGTGAAGCTCGGCGACACGCTGACGCTGCGGCCCGGCCTCTCCTACGCCCTGCCCTTCGATGCGCCCATGAAGCCGCAGCACTACGGCATCGCGCAGCTGGACCTGCCCCTGAACTTCTGACGGCCATGCTCGTTCCGCTCCGCCTCGCCACGGCCGCGTCCCCCACCGCCCCCGAGACGCCCTTCGACATGTTGCGGGACTGCCACGGCCGCATCCGCACCTTCCTCGCAATGGGGCAGCGGTTGGCGGAGGCGGACGGCGCCCGCGACGAGGAGGTGGCGGACGCCGCCCGGCGCCTGGTGCGCTACTTCACGCTCGGCCTGGACAAGCACGTGGCGGACGAGGACCTCTCGCTCGCCCCCCGCCTGCGTGCGCTGCCGCTGCCCCCGGAGGCCCGTGAAGCCCTGGAGGCCATGCAGGCGCAGCATCGCGTCATCGACACGCGGGTGGAGAGGCTGGTGGCGCGGTGGCGGCAGTTGGAGGCCCCCGCGGCCTCGCGGCCCACCCCGCTCTCCGCCCTGCGCGAGCCCACCGAGACCCTGACCCAGCTGATGGAGACCCACCTCCAGCTGGAGGAGCGCGTCCTCTTTCCCCTGGCCAGCCGCATGCTGGCGCCCCAGGAGCAACAGGCCCTGCGCGCGGAGCTGCGCGCCCGCCGAGGAATGCAGCCATGAGCCCCACGCCCGCCAGCCCCTCGCCTCGCCTTGCCACGCTCCGCCGGGAGCCCTACCGCCTGCTCTTCCCCCTGGGCGCGCTGCTCGGCTGGGCGGGCGTGGGCCACTGGCTGCTGTACGCGGTGGGGCTGGACGTGGGCTGGCGCGCGGCCTTCCATGCGCTGACGCAGGTGCAGGGCTTCATGATGTGCTTCGCCCTGGGCTTCCTCTTCACCTTCATCCCGCGCCGCACGCGCACGGAGGGGCCCGCGCTCTGGCAGCTGGCGCTGGCCCTGCTGCTGCCCGTGGCGGTGACGGCCTGCGCGTGGGCCGGGGCGTGGGCAGTCTCGCAGGGCTTCTTCGTGGCCATGCTGGCCCTGCTGCTGGGCTTCGTGCTGCCGCGTGTGCTGCGGCCCGGAGGCGGCCTGGGCATCCCGGAGGGGATGGTGTGGGTGCCCATCTCGGTGGGGCTCGGGCTCGTGGGCTCGCTGCTGCCCGCGTTCGGGATGGGCTGGCAGCACGCGCTCGGCTCGGCGCTGCTGACGCAGGGGCTCTTCACTGGATTGGTGCTGGGCGTGGGCGGGATGCTGCTGCCCATGTTCCTGCATGGCCAGCCTCCGAAGGTGGAGACGGGCGCGGAGCGGCGGCTGCTCCAGGGACTGCACCTGGCGGCGGCGGGCCTCTTCGCGCTCTCCTTCGTGCTGGAGCAGGGGGTGTCCTCGCGGCTGGGGCACGGCGTGCGCGCGGCGGTGGTGGCGGCGGCGCTGGTGGGCCCGACGGCGCTCTGGCGTCCGCCCTCGCAGCCGGGCCTGCACCGCTGGCTCATCTGGCTGTCGGCCTGGCTGGTGCCCGCGGGCTACGCGGTGGTGGCCATCGAGCCGCTCTGGCGCACGGCGGGGCTGCACGTGGTGTTCCTCGGAGGCTTCGCGGTGATGGCCCTGGCGGTGTCGGTGCACGTGGTGCTCTCGCACGGCGGAAGGCCGGCGCAGCTTCTCGGGCGCCCCTGGCAGGTGGGCACCATGGGCGGCCTGCTGGGCGTGGCGGTGGTGGCGCGCGGGCTGATGGCGCTCGCGCCCGCGCACTACTTCCTGTGGATGGGCCTGGCCGCGGCGTGCTTCCTCGCCGCCACGCTGCTGTGGGCCCACCTGCTGCTGCCGGCCATGAAGGGCGAGCCCGTTCCCCACTGAGGCGGCGACGCCTTCCCGCAGCATCTGCGGCGCTGCGCTCCGGAACGCATGACCTGCGCACCCCGGAGGCCGCCCCCAGGGGAGAAGGGCCCGGCACGATTCCCGCAGTGGATGAAGGAGGTGCCAGACAGGCCCGTCGCCGTGGTGGATGACGCGCCGTCCCTGGCCCGCCGTGAAGGAGCACGCCATGCAATCCATCGCTCAGCCCCAGTCCATCCCCGGTCTTCCCCGGTTCGACGCGCGCCCCGACGCGCTGCCCGCGCCGAGGCTGTGCACCGTGGAGGAGGTGATGACGCGCAACGTGGTGACGGTGCCCTACGACATGCCGCTGCAGGCCGTGGCGGATGTGCTGCTCGACTGCGGCATCAGCGGCGCCCCCGTGGTGGACGACACGGGCCGGGTGCTGGGCCTGGTGTCGAAGACGGACCTGGTGCGCTGGCAGATGGATGGCGGCGACGGCGAGGACCCGAGCGACGCCGATTCCGAGCAGGACGTGGAGGCCGCTACCACGGCCGCGGATGTCATGACCAAGGGCATCGTCGTCGTCCAGGCGGGCTCCTCCCTCCCGGAGGCCGCCGGAGTGATGGCCCGCGCCAGCGTGCATCGCGCACCGGTGGTGGACTCGGCGGGCATGGTGGTGGGCCTCGTCACCAGCATGGACTTCGTGCGCTGGGTGGCCGCCCTGCCGTGAGCCCCACCGCCAGACAACTGCAATAGCAATCCGGTTGAAAGTTTGTCAGGACAATAGATCCGGGGCGTTCACCACAGTATGGATGCCGCGCCCCGTTCGAATCTCCCCGTTTGTTGTTCGCGTGCCGTGCCAGCATCGACTGGCAGCACACGTCCATCTGGGCAGAGGAGACACCTGAATGAACTGGCACACGTTCCGGCAACAGTTTGGCAGCTTCAAGCGTTCCACGGTCCTCGGGCTGGGCGCCGCGATGACGGTGGGGCTCTCCGCCGCGGCGCTGTTGACGCCCGCGGAGGCTCAGGCAGACGAGGACAATCCGTGTCCCTTCTCCGGCGTCCTCTGTCTGTTCGACGGCCCGGACTTCACCGGCGCGGTGTGGAATGTCATGGCCTGGCCGCCGGGCGGCGGAGGGACGTGTGTGAATCTTCCCGAGCACGGCTGGGAGGACCGGGCCGTTTCCGCCATCAACACCGGCGCCTACACCGCCTCGCTGTTCCTCAATGAGGACTGCAACGGCGGCCCCCACCCCATCGGGCCTGGCGAGTGGGTCGGCTCCCTCCCCTTCGCGCCCAAGAGCGTCTGGGTGTACTGAGCACCCGAGCCGGGGGGGCCGACGCGCTCGGCCTCCCGGGCCCGCGTTGCCGCTGAAGCGTGTCGTCAGGGCGTGCCGGGACGGCAGTACTCGGCATGGCCGGGAATCGCCTCCAGGCGTTGCAGGTAGCGCTCGACGGCCGGGAGCTGCGCATGCGCGATGGGCGTCATGCGCCAGCGGTGGACGGACAGCGCCAGCACGACGTCCGCCAGCGTGAAGTCGCCGCCGCAGACGAAGGCGCCCGTCCGGCTCAGCTGGTCTTCCAGGATGCGCATCTTGCCATTCCACTCCCGCGTGCTGGCTTCGACGGCGCTCGCATCCACCTGGGCGCTGCGGCGAACCAGGGCCAGGAAGGCGGGACGCCACGCGGGATTCAGCTCCGTGGCCTGCCAGTCCATCCACTGCTCCACCCGCGCGCGCCGCAGCGGTTCGGCCGGCAGCAGCGTGCTGTCGCCTTGGCGTGCCGCGAGGTAGCGGCAGATGGTGTTCGACTCCCACAGCACCGTGTCGCCCTCGCGCAGCACGGGCACCTGCGCGTTCGGATTCAGCGCGAGGAACTCCGGCACGTTCGGCTCGCGCACGCCGCTGCCCCAGGGCTCCAGCTGCCAGGGCACGCCCAGCAGCCGGCACGTCCACAGCACCTTGCGCACGTTGATGGATGATTCCTTGCCCAGGATCGTCAGCATGTCTTCCCCTGTATCAGCAGGCCACGGCACGCGCATCAGCCGCGCTGCAGCCGGCGCTTGTACTTCTCGCCCCAGTCCCGCAGCCCCAGGAGCACTGGCTCGAGGGAGCGTCCAAAGGCGGTGAGCTCGTACTCCACGCGTGGCGGCACCTCGGCGTAGACGGTGCGCTTCACCAGCCCGTCTTCTTCGAGCTCGCGCAACTGCAGGGTGAGCATGCGCTGGCTGCAGTTCGGCAGCCGCTTGCGCAGCTCGCCGAAGCGGTGGGTGCCCCTCAACAACCAGTACAGCACCACGCCCTTCCAGCGCCCGCCGATGACGCCGAGGGACGCCTCCACCGCGCAGTTGGTCTTCGAGTCGTCGTCGCGCTTCCGTGCCATGGTTCTCTTTTTGTGCGTACTGACCAAACTTGTGCGTACTTGCGAAGCTGCATGCTGAATCGTACCACTGGGCCATGACGGCATGGAGCCGCAGACCTCCCCATGCCGGACCTGAAGGACGTGCCCATGAACATCCTGATTGTCTACGCCCACCCCGAACCGAGGTCGCTCAATGGCGCGCTGAAGGACCTCGCGGTGCGCCACCTGACCGCCCAGGGCCATGAGGTCCGGGTATCGGACCTGTACGCCATGAAGTGGAAGGCGGTGGCCGATGGAGCTGACTTCCTGAATCACGCTTCCGGAGAGCGGCTGTCGTACGCGAGGGCGTCGAGAGACGCCTTTGCTGGCGGGCTGCAGAGCCCGGACATCGTGGCCGAGCAGGAGAAGCTGCTCTGGGCCGATGCCGTGCTCTTCCAGTTCCCGATGTGGTGGTTCTCGATGCCGGCCATCCTGAAGGGCTGGATTGACCGGGTCTATGCCTACGGCTTCGCCTATGGCGTTGGCGTGCACGACGGCGACCGCTGGGGTGACCGCTACGGCGAAGGCACGCTGAAGGGCCGCCGCGCCATGCTTTCAGTCACGATTGGCGGGCGGGCGCCGCACTACACCGACCGCGGCGTCAATGGGGCCTTGGATGACCTCCTCTTCCCCATCCAGCACGGGGTGCTCTTCTATCCCGGCATGGAGGTCCTGCCGCCGTTCGCGTCCTATATGACCGACCGGCTGAGCGAAGCGCAGTGGCCGTCCGTGGCAGAGGCCTTCCAGGCGCGGCTGGACGGCTTGTTCACGGACGCCCCGCTCCCGTTCCGCCTGCAGAATGGTGGGCACTATGATTCCCAGCAGGTGCTGAAGCCCGGCCTCGGCCACGGCGCCTCCGGCACACGCATCCACCTGGTCCTGCCTGGCGAGCCGGAACAGCTGCCCGTCGGCCTGGGGAGCCCCGCTCCGGACGCGTGACCGCTCCCAGGACGAGGCCAGGCCGCACCCCTGGGGAGCACCGGCGCGTCAGGCGCCCGCGGCCTCGTGCTCCCTGCACAGCTGCTGGCTCTCGGCCTGCGTCAGCGGCTCGTCGGTCAGCCCGCAGCGGAAGCGCTCCGGCCCCTCGCGCCGGAAGTGCCTGCATGACGCGCACGCGCCGAAGCTGCGCTGCGTGTTCGCCACCTGCATGGAGCGCAGCAGCCCGGTGAGCGACGCCTCGAGCGTGTCTCCACCGTCGGTCAGCCCGCCCAGCGCCTGGGTGAGGAGCTCGGGAGGGAGCGTGTCACGCAGCACCGCGCGCCCCGCGTCCGTCAGGTGCAGGTGGACGACGCGGCGGTCCTCCGTGCTCGCCACCTTGCGCAACAGCCCCTTGTCCTCGAGCAGCAGCAGCGTCTGGGACACCGTGCCCTTGGTGAGCCCCAGGTACTCCGTCAGCGCGGCGGGCGTGTTGCTGTAGCGGTTGCACGTCGCCAGGTAGCGCAGCGCCTGGAGATGGACCGGCTGCAGGCCATGGCGCAGCCCCGCCGCCCGCTCCTCGGTGCGGAGCAGGTTCCCGATGCGCTCGAGCAGCGCGTAGAGCCGGTCGGTGGCCATGGACAGAAAGGTATCGGCCCGACACGGACTTGACAAGGCGGGGGCGTCCGGCGCATTTAGTATCGAGTCGATACCAGTTCGACGCGCCGTCCAGACCCGCAGTCCAGGAGCACGCCATGACCGTCCCCACCATCGCCCCCGTCACCGCCACCACCACGCCCGCGGCCTCCGAGCCCACGCTCGCCGCGCTGAAGAAGAAGTTCGGGAGCGTCCCGAAGATGTTCTCGACGTTCGCCCACTCGCCCGCGGCGCTGGAGGCCGTGGCGGGCTACTTCAACGCCATGGGCGGCGCGAAGCTGTCGCCCCGGACGCAGGAGGCCATCGCCATCGCGGTGGCGGAGCTCAACCGCTGCACGTACTGCCTGTCCGCGCACACGGCGCTGGCGAAGGGCCACGGGGTGACGGCGGATGAGCTGAGCGGCTTCCGCACCGCCCGCTCCCCGGACGCCCGGGAGCAGGCCATCCTGGACCTGGCCGTGGCCATCGCCCGCACGCGCGCGGCCGACGTGGGCCCGCAGCTCGCCCAGGCGCGCAAGGCCGGCCTGAGCGACGCGGAGCTGGTGGAGGTGGTGGCCGCCGTCGCGCAGAACGTGCTCACCAACTACCTCAACGTCGTGGCCGGCACCGAGGTGGACTTCCCCCGCGTGGGCTGACGGGCGTGCCGCTCAGTCCCGCATGTAGTGGCACGTGTACCCGCCGGGGTTCTTCTCCAGGTAGTCCTGGTGGTAGTCCTCGGCGGGAGTGAACTCGCCGGCGGCGACAATCTCCGTGACGACGGGACGGGGCCACTTGCCGGAGGCATTGACGCGGGCCTTCACCGCCTCGGCCGTCTTCCGCTGCGCGTCGCTCAGCACGAAGATGGCCGAGCGGTACTGGGTGCCGACGTCATTGCCCTGGCGGTTGAGCGTCGTCGGGTCGTGCATCCGGAAGAACCACCGCTCCAGCAGCGTCTCGTAGGTCAGCACCTTCGGGTCGAACACGATGCGCACCGACTCGGCGTGCCCGGTGCTGCCCGAGCTCACGTCGGCGTACGTAGGCGCGCGAGCGCTGCCGCCCGTGTAGCCGACGTCCGTCCTGATGACGCCGGGAATCTTGCGCAGCAGGTCCTCCATGCCCCAGAAGCAGCCGCCCGCCAGCAGCGCGGTCTCCGTCGCGCCCCCGGCGTTGGCGAGGATCTTCTGGGTGCCGGGGTCCGCCGCCTTCGGAGCGCTGGCTGCTGCCGTGCGGCCGAAGTGCGGCAGCCACGCGCCGTACCCCTGCGCCTCCAGCTCGTTGACGGGGATGAAGCGCAGCGACGCGGAGTTGATGCAGTAGCGCAGGCCCGTGGGCTTGGGGCCGTCGTCGAACACATGGCCCAGGTGGGAGTCGCCGTCCTTCGAGCGCACCTCCACGCGGACCATGCCCAGGCCCACGTCCCGCTTCTCGACGACGCGCGAGGCGTCCACCGGGCGCGTGAAGCTGGGCCAGCCGGTGCCGGAGTCGAACTTGTCCAGCGAGGAGAAGAGCGGCTCTCCGCTGGCGATGTCGACGTAGAGGCCCTCGGCCTTGTGGTTCCAGAAGGCGTTGCGGAAGGGAGGCTCCGTCGCATCCTCCCGGGTGACCTCGTACGACTGGGGCGGCAGCGTGCGCTTCAGCTCCTCGTCCGAGGGCTTCACGTACTTGCGGGTGTCCTTCACGGTAGGCCTCGACGTGGAATCGACCGCGCCTGCGCCCGGAGGCGCCCCGTTCGCCGAGGAGCAGGCGGCCAGCACGGCGAAGGCGGCGAGGAGCGCGGGTAGGAGGCGGTGCGCCGCCGTCGGACGGGCGCGGAAGGAGGCGGGAGGAATGAGGGTGTCGGACGACATGGCGGCGGCCTCCGGACCCGCCCGGCAAGGGCGGGTGCTCTCCTGGTACGCACGAGCCGGGAAAGGGTTACCGCCCTGGCTGCCCGCCCTGACGCCTGGCGGGCACCCGGGCGCCCCCGCCGCCTCAGTGCGTGCGCAGCGCGCTCACCCCTCGACTGTCGCCAGGCGGCGAGAAGTCGAAAGGCGACGAGGGCGGAGGAGACGGCACGACGCCGGAGTGCGCGGGTGTGTCGTGGCCCTCCGCCGCACTGGTGGAGCTGGCCCAGGTCGTCAGCCCCCAGATGAGCATGGGGACCCCGATGGCGGCGGGCAGGAAGGTGCCGACGCAGTACGCGCCCCCCTGCTCGCCGCACGTCTCCATCCCCGCCACGATGTTCAGCGCGCCATAGGCGCTCAGCAGCCCGCCAAAGACCGCGGTGCCATTTCCCGGGTGGTCGATGTCGGCGACCTGCGCCCGGGGGATGACGGCCTCGGCTCCTCCCCCCGTCTTCACGAAGAGGGAGTTGCTGTCGCTGCGAGCAATCTTCGCGTCGATGGAGCTGCCGTCGACGCGGGAAATCGTCGCGGTGGTCGAGCATCCGCACAGCAGCGCCAGCAGTGCAGCAGTGAGTTTCGTCGGCATCGGTATGTCCCCCAATTGTGTTCCCGGGGACGGTGACCCGCCCTCCGGCATGACCTGAGCCAGGTGCACGACGCGACGTCGTTCAGCGTCCCGGCTCGATGGAAATGAGCCGGGGAGCTGGAAAGTCATGCACGGATTCGTACAGGCCTCCGGCGCTCCGCTCAGTAGAGCGTCGTGGTCAGGCTGACGGAGGAGTAGCTGCTGAAGCCGTTGAGGCCCGTGTCCGAGCGGGCACCGTTCGACGGCTTCGACGCCCCGGCGCGCGCGGGCGGGGCTGACACCGTCCGCACCGGCAGGCGGGCGGGCGGCGGGCGGGGCAATGCCAGCGTCGGGGTGATGCCTGCCCGAGGCGCATGCGGCGCCGCCCCATTCAGGGAGACTGGCAACGTAACAATGGCAAGCAGCAATATCGTGCGGCTCATGCGTCCTCCCTGGCCATGCAGGCGCGAGCGGAATGCTCGAAGGCAGGTAAAGAAGACGCGGGCGCGAGGTTACTGACAGCGGGGTTCAGTCAGGTTGAACAGTGGATGAACCACCGCTCTCCCGTGCCGCTCCGGGACGCGGAGCGGAGGCGGACAGGGGCGCGTCCTGCCCGAGCGCGATGAAGGGCGCCCAGTGGTGGGGGTGGGTCCGGGTGGCGCGCAGCCCCCGCATGGCCTCGCGCAGCGCGACCGCGCGCCCCCGCCCCGCGAGCAGGTGGCGGTAGTAGCCCTCCATCAGCTCGCGCGTCGTCTCGTCATTCACCTTCCACAGGCTCATCACCACTGTCTCCGCACCGGCCACCACGAAGGCCCGCCGCAGGCCGTACACGCCCTGCCCCAGCTTCACGTCCCCGCGCCCGGTGTCACAGGCGGACAGCACCACCAGTTGCGTGCCCCACAGGTTCAGCCCAGCCAGCTCCAGCGCCGTCACCAGCGTGTCGTCGGGCCGGGGCTCCCGCGCTCCCGGAAAGTCCACCCCGGCGGCTCCCGCGCCAGCGAGCACCAGCCCGGAGCGCAGCAGCGGGTCGGGAGGGCGCGCCACGGCGTCGGCCTCGCCCAGCGCGCCGAAGTGGCCCACGGCGCGCGCTCCCGTGGGCACGGGGGCGTCCTCCAGGAAGAAGCCATGGGTGGCCAGGTGCAGCACGCCCGGCGTGGACAGGCCCAGCAGTCGCTCCTTGCTGGCCTCGGCGCCCAGGAAGAGCTGGGCGTGAGGCATCAGCCGCTGGATGGCCCTCGCCTCCTCGCGGGTGCCGGGCAGCGGTACCCAGGGGCGCTCCGCCACGTCCGCGCGCGAGGTGGAGAAGAAGCGCTCCAGCGACGCGGAGCGCTCGGCGGGCGCCAGTGGCCGGAGGGGAGAGGCCGGAGCCGCCGGACGCGACGCACGGAAGGCCGGGTCCGCGAGGACGACCACCGAGCGGGACGGCGCCTCCTCCACCAGCCGCGGCAGCAGGTCCTTGCCGGAGGTCAGGTAGGTGAAATCAAACGTCTCCACGAGGAACTGGCGGCCGTCATGGAGCGCGGCGAAGGGCACGAGGGAGAGCTGACCGTCCGGTGAGAGGAACAGGCGGCGGCTGTTGCGCAGCAGCGGCAGCAGGGGCCGGAAGACGAGCCCGTGGAGCGCCCTCGCCGGGTCCTGGATGGAGGCGTCGCGATTGGCCAGCGCGGTGCGCAGGCTCGAGGCGGCGCGGTCGATGGGCTCGGCCGGCCCCAGGTCCACGGCGCGGATGCGGGCGTCGGGGAAGAGGACCACCGCCAGGTAGCGGGACTGGCTCGGCAGCTGCGACTTCGGAGTTCCGGGCCGGGGAACCAGCGGGCGGTCCGTATAGGAGATGAACTCCACCAGCGCGCCACCCTTCGGCAGCGTCGCGGCGACGCGGTCGATGATTTCCCCGGGCGCCGGCAGCGCCGCCAGCGCGCGCAGGGGTGCCGAGCTTCGGGCCAGGTGCGCCTCCAGCGCGTCGCCCTGGGCGGCGAGCTCCTCCAGGTGTTGCTGGTAGCCCGCCTCCGACAGGGGGCCTCGGAGCGACAGCGCGGCCAGCCGGGTGCGCAGCCCGCGCAGCCGCTCGAAGGCGTCACGCTCACCGGCGCTCAGCCTCCGGTAGACGACGCGGGAGATGTCGGCCGTCTCTTCCACGGAGCGGCCCTTGCGCAGCAACGCGGCGCTCAGGGCCAGGCGCCGCACGCGGGCATCGGAGGCGCGGGTGCGCAGCAGCGCATACAGCCGCTCCTCGTCGGAGCGCAGGTGCTGGAGGAAGCCCACCAGCCGCGCCTCCGAGAAGTCGAGCGCCTCTCGGCGCAGCCGCTGCTCGGAGAGGGAGAACGCGCGGGTGAAGAGGGGCAGTGCTTCCTCGAACCGCCCCTGCGCCAGCCGGAGCTGGGCGAGGTGGTCGAGCCGCGCGGCGATGCTTGGATGGTTGGGGCCGAGCGCCGCCTCTTCGATGGCGAGCGCGCGCTCGTACAGGGGCGAGGCCGACGCATACTGCCCCTGCGCCTTGAGGAGCGCCGCGAGGTTGCCGAGCGAGGCGGCGAACAGCGGGTGTCTGTCGCCGAGGACGGCCTCGCGGATGGCGAGCGCCCGCGCATGGAGCGGCGCGGCCCGGGTGTACTGGCCCTGGTCCGTGAGCAGCGCCGCGAGGTTGTGGAGCAGCTGCGCCGTGTCCGGATGGTGCCTGCCCTGCGCGGCTTCCTGGATGGTGAGCGCGCGCACGTAGAGCCGCTCTGCCTGGTGGTACAGCCCCTGCTCCGAGTAGAGGATGGCGAGGTTGTTGATGAAGCGGGCGACGGTGGGATGACTGGCGCCGAGCGTGGCCTCCGCCATGGCCCGGGCGCGCTCGTAGAGCGGCTCCGCGCGGCCATACAGCCCCTGCGCCTTGTAGAGGTTGGCCAGGTTGTTGAGCGACGCGGCGACCTGAGGATGGTCTCTACCGAGCGCCGCTTCGCGGATGGCAAGCGCGCGCTCGTGCAGCGGCTCCGCGCGCCCGTACAGGCCCCGGTCCTTGTGCAGCGAGGCGAGGTTGTCGAGCAGGTCGGCGACGGCGGGATGGTGCTCGCCATGGGCGGCCTCCCCGATGGCCAGCGCGCGCTCGTAGAGCGGCTCCGCGCGCCCGTACAGGCCCTGGCTCCAGTAGAGCTTGGCCAGGTTGTTGAGCGCGTGGGCGACCTTCGGGTGGTTGCCACCGGGGGCCTTCTCCCAGATGGCGAGCGCGCGCTCGAAGAGCGGCTCCGCGCGTGCGTACGCGCCCCGCTCCAGGTACAGCCCGCCCAGGCTGTTGAGGGAGTCGGCGACGTCGGGGTGGTCCTTGCCGAGCGCCGCCTCGCGGAGGGCATGCCCGCGAACGAGGAGCGGCTCGGCGCGGTCGAAGTCCCCCTGGAGGATGTGCAGCACCCCGAGCAGGTGGAGCGCGCTGGCCACCTCCGGGTGCGCGCTCCCCAGCGCGGCCTGCCTCAGCGCCAGCGCGTGCTCGCCGTGACGGATGGCGTCGGCATACCGGCCCGCGCCCCGCAGCTTCGTCGCCTCGTCGAAGGCGGCCCGGGCCTCGTGCAGCCGGAGGTCCGTCCCCTGCTCCGGGATGGCCACCGTCGCGAAGCAGAGGACCCCGACCGTCACCCACCCGAGCAGCTGCCGCATGTGCCCTCCCGCTACCTCACGAGGGGCCAGGGAGTGTGAGCTCCCTGGCCCCTCGTCGCCGACGTCTGCTATCACGCCGCTCGGCGGCGGCGCCCCCACATCCACAGGGCCATCAGGCCCACCATGGGTACGAAGCCACCCGTGGGCGAAGACGAGCAGCCGCAGCCGCCCGACTCCACCTGGAAGCCATGCACGGCTTCCGGGCTCACGTTGCCCGCACCGTCCGTGGCGGTGGCCGACACCTGGTGGTCACCCGCGCTCAGGGCATAGGGCGACGTGAAGCTCCACGTGCCGTCCTGGGCGGCGGTGACCCTCCCCATCACCGCCCCGTCCACGCTCACCGTGACGGCGCTGCCCGCCTCGGCCTTGCCCGAGAAGGACACCGCGTCGGCCCCCACCGACTCCCCGCTGGCGGGCGTGAGGACCTGGGGCTTCTCCGGCGCCACGCTGTCCACCGTGAACTCCCGCGCGGCCGAGGCAGCGCTCGCGTTGCCCTCGGCATCTGTGGCGGTGGCGGTGACCCGGTGCGCCCCCTGCGCCAGCTCCGAGGACGGAGTGAAGCGCCAGGTCCCGAAGGCGTCGACGCTCACCGTGCCCGCCTCGACTCCATCCACGAGCACCGTCACCAGGGCGCCCGCCTCTGCCCGTCCCTCGATGGTGGGCTGCGCGGAGCCGACCATCGCCGCCGGGGCCGTCAGCACGGGCGGCGCCGGCAGCGCCGAGGACACGGTGAAGCCCCGAGGTGCGGACGGGAGGCTCGCGTTCCCCGCCGCGTCGGTGGCGATGGCGGTCGCCAGGTGAGCCCCTCGCGACACCGGCGCACCGGGAGTGAGGCTCCACGCTCCCGACGCATTGGCCGTGGCGCTACCGAGGTCGATGCCATCCAGCTTCACCGCCACCCGGCTGCCCGGCTCCGCGGTCCCCTCGAGGGTCGGCGTCGTGGTGGCCACCCTGGACGCCGGGCCCGTGAGGATGGGCGCCGCAGGTGCCAGCGTGTCCACCGTGAAGCCGCGAGGCGCGGAGGCGGCGCTGGTGTTGCCCACGGCATCGGTCGCCGTGGCCGTGGCAGTGGAGAGCCCCTGCGCCAGCGCCTCGTCCGGACGCAGGCTGAAGCCCCCGACGCCATTGGTGACCGCCGTGCCCACCACGAACCCGTCCAGCCGCACCGTCACCGTGCTGCCCGGCTCCGCCTTCCCTTCGATGACCGGCGTCACCGTGCTCACGAGCACCGCCGGCCCCGTGAGCACCGGGGCCTCCGGCGCCAGCGTGTCCACCATGAAGCGACGGTCCGCCGAGAGCGCGCTGGCGTTGCCCGCCGCGTCGGTGGCGGTGGCGGTGGCCACATGCGCGCCGTGCGCCAGCGGAGCGGTCAGTGCCAGGCTCCACGCGCCCGAGGAGGCCGCCCGCACCGTCCCCACCACCGCACCGTCCAGCCGCACCTCCACCGTGCTGTCCGCCTCGGCGGTGCCCGCGACGGTCGGCGTCGCGCCGCCGATGAGGGCGTCCGGGGACGTGAGCACCGGCGCGGCCGGGGCCACCGAGTCCACCGTGAAGTGACGCTCCTCCGTGCCGTGGCCCTCGTTGCCCGCCGCATCCGTGGCAGCCACGGAGACGGTATGCGCGCCCTGCGCCAGCGCCGAGGCCGGGACGAAGCTCCAGTGTCCCGAGGCATCCGCCAGCGCGGTCCCCACCACCCCGCGGTCCACCGTCACCGTCACGGTGCTGCCGGCCTCGGCCGTGCCAGCGATGGTCGGCGTCGTGCTGTTCACGAGCGCGGCCGGGGACGTGAGCACCGGCACGGCCGGAGGCCGCCCGTCGATGTAGAGCACCGTTCCCCCCCGGACGGCGTTGACCGTCACCGTCAGCAGGTAGAAGCCCTCCGTTCCGGGCGGCGCGCTCACCACCGCCGAGGTGTCGGAGAACTCCCGCAGGGTCAGGCGCGTCCGGGAGCCCCTTTCCATCGGCGAGAGGTGGACGATGGGGAAGTTGGTCGCGGAGGAGTGGAAGCCGCCGCCATGCGCCTCGGAGATGCCGCGGAACCGGGAGCCGCGCACGGTGAAGGGCGCCTCCGGCCGCGCGGGAGCCGGCGGTGCCACGAGCGGCCGCCACGCGTCGAGGGCGCCCGTGTCGTCGAAGACCTCCACGCTGGCGAGGCCGCTCGTGGAGCCGGAGCCGCCTGCCACCATCACCCTGCCGTCCGGCAGCAGCGTCGCGGCATGGAGGGAGCGGGCGGTGGCCAGCGGGACGGCCGTGCTGGCGAGGCCCCTCGCCGGGTCATGCGTCTCCACGCTCGCCAGGGCGCCCGTGGAGTCGCTGCCGCCGGCCACCATCACCGCACCCGAGGGCAGCAGCGTCGCGGTGTGGTGGGTGCGGGCCGTGGTCAGCGAGCCCGTGGTGCTCCACCGGCCCGTCGTCGGGTTGAACAGCTCCGCGCTGGCGAGCGTGGCATTGCCGCTGCCCGTGCCGCCGAGGACCAGCACCCGCCCGGTGGACAGGAGCGTCGCCGTGTGACGGGCGCGAGCCGTGAGCAGCGAGCCCGAGGCCGTCCACTGGCCCGTCGCCGGGTCGTACAGCTCCGCGCGCGCCACGAAGCCCGTCGGGTCCTCGCCCCCCGACACGAGCACCCTGCCCGAGGGCAGCGTCGTCGCCGTGTGGTGGGCGCGAGCCGTGAGCAGCGAGCCCGCGGAAGCCCACGTCCCCGACGCTGGGTCATACAGCTCCGCGGGTGCCACCAGGCCCGAGCCGCCACGTCCGCCGGTGACGAGCACCCGGCCATCGGGCAGCAGCGCCGCCGCATGGTGGGTGCGGGCGGTGGTCAGCGAGCCCGTGGCGCGCCAGACGCCCGCCACCGGGTCATACAGCTCCGCGCTGGACAGGGTGTCCGAGGCATCGCTGCCGCCGACCACGAGCACCTGTCCCGAGCGCAGCGGCGTCACGGTGAAGCCGGTGCGCGCGGTGGTCATCGGGCCCGTGGCGCTCCAGCTCCCCGAGGCCACGTCGTGCAGCTCGGCACGGGCGGTGGGCGTGCCGGTGGCATCGATGCCTCCGACCACCAGCACCCGCCCCGTGGTCAGCAGCGTCGCGACGGGACTGGAGCGCCCCAGGGAGAGCGAGCCCGTGTCGCTCCAGGCCGCGGCCCCCGGGTCGTAGACCTCGGCGCTGTTGGACGCGCTGTAGTCCTGGTAGCCCCCGGCCACCAGCACGCGGCCATCGGACAGCAGCGTGGCCGTGTGGAAGTAGTGGGAGCGCATCATCGACCCCACGGCCGTCCAGGTGCCCGTCGCCGGGTCGTAGCGCTCCGTGAGGGTGCTGCCCGCACCGCCCCCCATCACGAGCACCCTGCCGTCCGGCAGCAGCGCCGCCGAGGGATAGGGACGCGCCTCGGCGAGCGCGCCCGTCATGCGCCAGGTCCCCGTGGCCGGGTCATACAGCTCCGCGCTGCTCAGGGCGGACGTCGACTCGTTCCTGCCCGCGGCGACGAGCACCTCGCCATCGGGCAGCAGCGTCGCCGTGTGGAAGTAGCGGGGAGCGTTCAACGCGCCGGTGGTGCTCCAGGAATCCGTCACCGGGTCGTACAGCTCCGCGACGGCGGAGCTCTGGTAGCCCGAGCCTCCCGCCACCAGCACCCGGCCATCCGGAAGCAGCGTGGCCGTGTGGTAGTAGTGCGGCTGCCGCATCGAGCCGGCGGCCTGCCAGGTCTCCGTCGCCGGGTCATACAGCTCGGCGCGGGTGGTGCCGGACCAGCCTCCCGCCACGAGCACCCTCCCGTCGGGCAGCAGCGTCGCCGTGCTGGCGGAGTCGCTGCTGTTCATGCCGCCGGTGATGCTCCACGTCCCCGCCGCCGGGTCGTACAGCTCCGCGCTCGCGAAGGAGCCCGTGCCACCGGCCACGAGCACCTTGCCGTTGGGTAGCAGCGTGGCCGTGTGGATGGAGCGGGAGCTGGACATCGTTCCGGCCGAGCTCCACGTGCCCGTGGCCGGGTCGTACCGCTCGGCGCTGGAGGTGCGGGAGTAGTACCCCTCCCCTCCCGCGACGAGCACCGTGCCGTCGGGCAGGAGCGTCGAGGTGGCGTACGTCCGTCCAATCGCCATCGAGCCCGTGCTGCTCCACGCGGGGCCCAGCAGCACGGGGCCATCGAGCCCCTCCAGGTCCACCTCCAGCTCCACCCTCAGCACGCGGCTGTCGAGCGCGAGTGCACCACGTCCCGTGAGCGCGGCCCCGTGAAGCCTCACCTCACCCCGCCGGCCCTTCCCCGCGCCGTCCCGCGCCACCGGGTAGTGCAGCCGCAGCACCGGCGCGCTCCGGGCGTCGAGGAATTCCAGGTACTCGCCCGCGTCCCTCACCGCGTCGATGCCCTCGGGCACCTGCACCTCGTACGAGGCCCGGTACGGCGTGCCACAGCCGTCCACCACGAAGAAGTCGTCCACCCGTGACGTGAGCCACGGCCCGGCGGCTTCCGCGGCGGCCCCTCCCTCCGCCAGCCAGAAGTGCCGCGCACCGTAGAAGCGCGCACCCTTCTCCTGCTTCGTCACCGGCGCCGTGCCGCCCTGCCCGGGCCGGACCTTGAACAGGTAGCCACGGGTGGCCAGCTCCACCGTCCCACCCTCCGTCTCCGCAAGGCTGACCCGCAGCACGGCCGGGTCCGTCGCCTGTGCCGGGGCGGCGGAGCGCTGCGGGAAGTACGCCCGCGCCAGCGCCAGCGCCCGGTCCTCACTCGGCGCCTCGCGCCAGGCCCGCAGCGCGGGGGCGCGGTCGACGGGCCGTGGAGCATCGGCCAGGCCCGGCACCGACTCCAGCCGGGGCTGCTCCTCGAGCTTGCGTGACGTCCCGACGGGAAGGCCGGCGCCCCTGCTGGAGCGCGCCTCCAGTTCCACGCCCGGGTCGCAGCCCAGTGCCACGCACAGCAAGACGCTCCACGTCAGCCCCCACCGTGCGCCGGGGACGCATGACGCCCCCGGGACCCGCATGTGCTCCACCGTCATGTCGCATTCCCCCTGAAGGACATTGCCGCGGGCTCGAAAACGGAGCCCACGGCTGCAAGGAGCCGGCGACGTGCGAATTCATGCAGCGGTTTCTTCGCTGGGGGCCTACCGGGGCGTGAAGGACGCGCAGACGCGCACGCCAATCGAGGCATCGCGCTGCGTCGGGTCTCCCGCGCCGATGTTCGCGATGTGGGCGGCGAAGGAGTCGTAATAGAAGCCGCCGCCCCGGATGGCGACGCGCCCCAGCTCTGGCGTCAGGGAGCGCACGAGCTCATACGCGTTGCCGGACACGTCCATCAGCCCGAAGGGACTCACCGAGGCCGGGTGCTCGCCGACCATGTCGGGCCCGAAGGCAAGGGGCTGCCGGTCATACGTCGTGTCGATGTTGGCATCGTCGGGCAGGAGTCTGTCTCCATGCGGGTAGCGGCGGCCATCGGCCCCGCGGGCGGCGAACTCCCACTCGTGCTCGCTGCACAGGCGCGCGCCCGGGAGCCGGCCCGTCCGGTCCAGCCAGAAGAAGTAGCCCTCCAGGTCCACGGCGGAGACGCCCGTCAGGGGGAACCGCTGCCAGTCGGCCGTGTGCCGTCGCGCCCTTGCCGGATTGTGGAACGGCTCCCCCACCTTCGCCGTGAAGACGTCCTCGAGGGAGCGGTAGAAGGAGAAGACCCACCCTTCCCCCGGCTTCTTCCGGAGGGTGACGGCGCCGGTGGCGCTGAAGCGGGGCTGCTCCAGGAGCCGTCTCGCGGGCTCCCCTTCGGGCAGGTCGTCGAGGTAGGCCAGCCAGTCCCCGAACGTCACCTCCGTCCGCCCGATGAGGTACCCCTCCCCCAGGCAGAAGCGGTGCAGCGGCGGGCTGAGCATGGAGCCGCGCACCTCCTCCGGCTCCCCGCTTCCCAGGAGGAGACAGCCCGGTGGGACGTAGGCGTAGCCCTCCGGCACGGCCGCGGGGAGCGTGACTCGAACCGGCTCGCGCGCGCCATGGGAGAGCAGCAGAGGCAGGTCCACCGGCGCGCGGCCCGGGTGGGAGAAGCGAAGGTGGTAGGAGCCCGCGGGCAGGCGCACGCTGGCCATGGAGGTGGCCGTGAGCCGGTCCATCCCCGGAACGGGCTCGCGCCGCCGCTGCCCCTGCACGTCGGTGTAGCGCGCCAGCTCGACCCGGGCGTCGGGAGGATCCGTCACGAGAGAGACTTCCGCCGGGACCTGGAGCCGCTGGAGCCACTGCGCGCCCGGCCCCGCCTCGGCCACCTGCTCCAGGTGCTGCATCCGCTCGGCGTGCGCCCGTGGCTGGAGGAAGCGCTCGGCGAGCAGGACACGCTCGTAGGCCACCTCCGCCAGGAGCTCACGCGTGCCCGCGTGGCCCCGGTCGCGGTCGAGCGCCTTCTCCAGGGTCTGGCTCGCGCGGACGTAGGCCGCGTCCGCCTGGTCGCGCAGGGCCAGGGTCTCCTCCCAGCGCTGCTCGGCGACATCGCGGAGCCCGGCGATGGGCAGGGCCTCCGGGCTGGTGGCCGCGGAGGGCCGGCCGTCGAACAGCGCGAGCGCCTCCTCGCGGCGAGCGGCGGCGCGCGCGGCCAGCCCGCGTCCCTCGACGAGCGCCTCGCGCGCCGACCCGGTCCGCGCGGCGATGAAGCGCGAATCCTCGAGGTGCGCCTGCAGCCGGAGTCCGCCATACGAAGCGCCGGCCGCGAGCACCACGGCGAGCACGCCGAGCCAGCGCCCCCAGCGCGCACGCGCCACCGCGTGGCGGGAGGCCAGCAGGAAGTCGCGTTCCCGGGGCCCCAGGGAGGACAGCGTGAGAGGCCGCGACTCGTCGAGCTGCCGCTGCCCCCACAGCGCCTCCGGGGCGCGCAGCAGCCGCACCCACTCGGCGCTCGCCGCCTCCACCCGCTTGCGCAGCGCCCGGTGCCCGATGTCGTCGTCCAGCCAGCCGCGCAGCGTGCCCCAGCTCCCGATGAGCGAGTCGTGGGCAATCTCGTAGCGGGGCTGGCCTCCCGCGGTGCGCACGTGCAGGAGCCGGCCCTCCACGAGCGCGCGCAGGGCGGCACGGGAGGCCTCGTCCGGGACGTCGACCAGCTCGTCCTCGCCGCGCTCGATGCGCGTGCCCTCCGCCGTCACCAGTTGGAGGAGGAGGCGCCGCGCCGCCTCGCGCTCGGACGGGCTCAGCCGCGCGAGCATCCCGTCGGCATGCCGCGACAACGCCCCGGCCACGCCGCCCATCGCGGCGAGCGACGCGTGGGTGATGCGGCCCTCCGCCGGGCTGCGCCGCTCCCACAGCTCCGCGAGCGCGAACTGGAGCAGCGGCAGGCCGCCCGCACCATGCGCCGTGGAGGCCACGAGCGCCTGGACGAGCTCCTCGGACTCGAAGACCACGCCCCGGCTGCGCGCGGGGCCGACGATGGCCTCGCGCACGTTGTCGGGCGACATGGGCCGCAGGATGTAGAGCGCCCGCTCGGCCTCGTCTCCCAGGCCGGGCAGCACGCACACCCGCGTCAGGAAGTCGCCCCGCACCGCCAGCAGCACGCGCACGCCCTCGGACGGCAGGGCCAGCTCCCCGAGGAGGCGTGCCAGGCGCTCCGCCTGCACCGGCTCCGACAGGGTGATGAGCTCCTCGAGCTGGTCGATGCACAGCAGCAGGCCGCGCCCTCCCGGCCGCACCTCGCGCAGCGTACGGCCGAACCCCGCGGGCGAGTCCGTGAGCGCGACGACGAGCTCGGCCTCCTTGCGTCCGAGGACGGGCGCGAGCGCGGCGGCCAGGGCCTCTATCGGGTAGCGCCCCGGCCACAGGGTGACGGTGGCCCGCTCGCGCCCGTCATCCAAGGCCCCGGCGGCGACCCGGGGCACGATGCCCGCGCGGCACAGCGACGACTTGCCCGCCCCGGAGTCCCCCGCCACCAGGACGAAGGGCCGGTGACGCAGGCGCTCCAGGACCGCGCGGATGTCCGCGTCTCGCCCGAAGAAGAGCGCCCGGTGCTCGGCCTCGAAGGGCGCGAGGCCGCGATAGGGATTGCCGTCCACCAGGGGCGCGGGGGCGCTGATGCGCTCCAGGCGCTCCAGGGCCTCGCACAGCGCGTCGGCCGAGGCGAACCGCTCCAGGGGATTGGGCGCGAGGCAGCGGGCGATGATGGCGGCGAAGTCGGGGTCGACCTCCGGCCCGAGCGCGCCAGGCGCGACGCCCTTCCGGGGCGCCTCGCCCGTGCACAGCTCGCGAAGGATGAGGCCCAGGGCATACAGGTCGCTGCGCGGAGTCGCCGGGGCGCGCGCCAGCAGCTCCGGCGCCATGTACGGCAGCGTGCCCACGACGAGCTTCGGCCCTTCCGGCGCGCCCTGCGCGTCATCGAACCGCTCGGCCAGGCCGAAGTCGAGCAGCTTCACCTCGCCGTCCCCGGTGAGGATGGCATTGGACGGCTTCAGGTCGCGGTGGAGCACGCCCCTGCTGTGCGCCGCCGCCAGGCCCCGGGCCAGGCCCACGCCCAGGGGCAGCACCCGCCGCCAGGGCATGGGGACCGGCAGCTCCGCGAGGCTCCGGCCCTCCACGTACTCGGAAACGATGTAAGGGTGCCCGTCGACCTTCCCCACGCGGAAGACGGTGACGACGTTCGGGTGCTGCAGCCGGGCAATCGCGCGTGCCTCGGTCTCGAAGTACGCGCGAACCCAGGGCTCGGGCTCGCTCGAGGCGATGAACTTCACCGCGACGCGGCGCTCCAGCGACCTGTCGTAGGCCAGGTAGACGACCCCCATGCCCCCACGACCGATGAGGCGCTCGCGCCGGAACTCGTCGAACTCGACCGGCGGCGTCCAGTCCGGAGTCCCCGGCGACTCACGCCCCGGCACGGGGGTGGTGCCCGTCCCCCCACTCTTCCCCGCTGACGGAAGGCCATACCGGGAGACGTCCACGAGGAGCTTCCGGCAGGCGTCGCACCGGGCCGCGTGGCCATGGACCCGGGACAGGACCTCGTCCGGCAGGCGCCCTTCGAGCAGCGCGACCAGGAGGTCATCCGTCAGACATTGGGATGCATCCGCCGTGCTAGCGCTGGCATTGGCCGGCCGCATGGGTGCAAAAGACTCCGGGTTGGCAATTGCGTGGGTGGTAATCAATGACACCCTTTGAAGGGCGTTGGAAGCGCATGGTACAGGTTTGCCCATGGAACCGGTGAGGGGGCTGGCGGAGATGTTTCTCGCAACCGCGAAGGTGCGCTTCGCTCCACCGCCGAGTCTGGCCGCGCTCGAAGCACTGCTCTCGCGCTCCTGGGAGGAGGCCCGTGCGCACTGGCCGACCGTGGTGCTCCCCCCTCCGCTGTTCGTGGCGCACGTCGCCGAGCGGCTGCCCGAGGAGGGTCCGGACAGCCCCCCCGAAGCGCTCATGGGCCAGCTCTCGCTGGTGGACCTCTACCTGGCGTGCGCCTGCGTGCATGGGATTCCCTCCGCCATCGAGACCTTCGACAGGCATTACCTCGCGAAGCTGCCGGCGCTGCTCCGCAGGTCCGGCCAGTCCGCCGCGCTGATTGATGACCTGTGCCAGCAGGCCCGCTTGAACCTCCTGGTGCCCACGCCCGGGGGGGAGGCCCGCATCGCCTCGTACTCGGGGCGCGGGGCGCTGACGAACTGGGTGAGCGTCGCCGTCAGCCGGATGAAGCTCAAGATGCTCGACAAGCAGGGACCCGCGCCCGACGGGGATGGGGACAACATCGAGGACTGGGGGATTCCAAGCCCGGAGCAGAACCTGGAGGTGGAGTTCATCCGGCGGCGCCACCACGCCGACTTCCGCCTGGCCATCAAAGAGGCCTTCTCCACGCTGCCGGACGACAAGCGCCACCTGCTCCGTCTCTACTACGGTGACCAGCTCTCCAGCTACGAGCTGGCCCCGCTGTTCAATGTCAACCAGGGGACCATCTCCCGCTGGCTGAAGGCGGCGCGCGAGGCCGTCTATGCGGAGACCCGTCGTCTCCTCCAGGAGCGGCTGGGCCTGTCCACCCAGGACATCGAGAGCATCGGGGGTGACAGCCAGCTGGGGGTGAGCCTCAGCCAGCTCCTGGGAAGGCAGGACGGGACGCCCTCCCAGGACTGAGGCCCGCGACCCCGGGGTCACGCTACGGCACCTGCTTCGGCGCGGCGGTGGCCGCGGGGGCGCCGTAGGACAGGTTGCGCAGCAGCGCCGTGTCGGGCTTCACGTCCGCCCGGCGTGCCGTGCAGCGGTCGCCACCGTCCAGCTCCGTGGGCGCGTCCGTGCGGAAGCGGTCGGGGCACTCCTGGAGGATGGTTGCCAGTGCGCGACCGTCACGGGTGCGCGACAGGCAGGTGGCGCCATCCGGGGCCCAGGCCGCCTCGAATGAGGCCCGTGCGGGGTCCCACTCCGCTGACGCCTCGACGGTGCGCGCGCTCACGCCCAGGCCATCGTACATGTCGATGGCGGTGTTCTGGCGCGTGTGGCTGCGGCCGTTGCCGCAGTAGTCCGCGCGGGCCATGCGGGTGCACGCCTGGTGCAGGCCGGCCAGTGACTGGCCGCCACGGGTCGCCCACGGCTTGTAGCCCCAGAGGATGCACTTGGTGATGGCGCCGTTCTCACACGCGAAGGTGAGCTTGCCCGGCGTGTCCTGGTGGGCGCCGCTCGCATCCCAGACGCCGCGGACCGCGAGCGCCCGGGGGTCCGGGACGCGGTCCAGGGCGACGCAGGGGTTCTCCCACTCCTGGGCCACTGCGTTCCACGCCTGGATGCGGTACCAGCTGACGTCGGGGTCCTCGGCCGAGGGCTCGGCGCCGCAGATGGCGACCTCGACGGGCTGGCCATTGCTCGCCGTGCCCTGGAGCACGGTGCCGACGACACCCCGGCCGGCGGGCGAGGCCGTCAAGCGGCCGGCCTCGAGCTTCAGGGCCTTCACGCCCTCATCCGCCAGGCGCAGGGGCGCGAGGTCGGCGGAGACGAGCACGCTGACGCGCTCCTCCGTGGTCTTCTCGGTGTTCCAGTCGCGCAGGGTGCCCCACAGCATGGTGCCCTGGGGCTTGGCGGTGCGCTGGGGCGCGACGGACTGGCAGCGCTTCGCGTAGCGCTGGGCGTCGGACAGCTGGGTGGGAGGCGGCGCGGCGTAGGCCAGCGGGAGGCCCTGCAGGCACAGCCAGAGGAGAAGGGATTTCTTGATGGCGGTCATGGCACTCTCCTTTGAGTCCAGGGGTTGGGCTCGAGGTGTCGGGCCCGCATGGAGAAGGAGCCGGTGGCCTGGAGAATCATGCAGCGAAATCAGAATCCCTCGCGGCCCCCAGGGGGATGACCGTTGTCAGCTTCTGGTCTATCAAGCGTCGCAGCATGATGCGATTGACGCTGCTGGCAGTCCTCCTGATGTGCGCGGCTCCCCTGTCCACCGCGCGTGCCGGTGAAGCGGAGGCCTGGGCGTCCAGCTTCTCCCCTGCCACCCTCGCGCCGCACCTCGGAGACGCGCCCGCCCGCTACCTGGTCGTCCCCGCGGGAAGCGAAGCCCCCGAGCTGACCGAGGCCCGTGAAGCCCTCGCGAGCGCGCTGCGGGCCAGCGGCAAGGCGCAGCTCGTCATGGACGCGCAGGCGCTCGGTCCGGTGGCGACGCTGGACGATGCGACCATTGCCCGGAAGAGCGCGAACCTGCCCGTGGACCGGGTGATGGTGGTGCGGCTCTTCCCGGATGCCACGGGGGCGCTGACGCAGGCGGTGGTAACGGTCTACGACACGGCGGCGCAGCCCCTGGGGTCCTTCTCCACGACGAAGGCGACGGCACTCGCCGCCGCGCCCCAGGAGCAGGAGCCCGTGGTCGAAGCCCCGCCCCCGGCGCAGGCCCGTCCGGTGCCTCCGCCCGATGCGAGGGAGCAGTACGAGCAGCGAGCCATCGGCTTCGATGACTACCTCACGGTGCGGGTGAGCACCGCCGTGCCCTGGGCCTCTGCGGAGGTCTCCCGGTGGAGCCTGCCCTACGAGGGCAAGTACAAGAAGCCGCTGGAGGGAGACGCCTTCTACCGGAAGGTGGGCCGCGAGGACCTGGTGGAGGCCTATGCGGGCCGGATGCGCATGAAGACGGTGCTGGGCGTCATCGGCGGGGCGGCGATGCTGGGGGGCGGCTTCGTCGCCTACCAGGGGTTCACCGGGAACGAGGAGAACTGTCAGGCCGGCACGCCCGGCTTCAGGGAGTGCTTCGACCGCGAGATGGAGCAGGCCGACAGGAAGTTCGTCACGGTGCTGATTGGCACCGGCATCTTCAGCGCGGGCGCGGGGCTGATTGTGGGGGCCGTCCGGCTCACCCCGCATCCCGTCACTCCCCACGAGGCGCGGCAGCTGGCGGACGTCTACAACAAGCAGCTCCAGGCGGACCTGGGGCTGAGCGAGCAGCCCGCCCCCGAGCCCCGGAAGCGTCCGGGCGTCATCCAGGCGAGCCTGACGCCCATGGTGGGCCCCCAGGGCGGCGGGCTGCTGCTGAATGGGTCGTTCTGACGGACACGTCCGGCCCGGCGCCCCGCGGGGCTGTCAGGGCCGGGGGCCGTAGACCGGCAGCGCCGCGCCCACCTCATGGGCACCGAGGTCCGGCGCGCCGCCGCTGAAGCCATCCGTGACGCCCGGGAGGACCTGGCCCACGTTCTCCGCGGCCGAGCCCGCGCGCAGGCGCAGGTCGGGCGAGGCGTAGAGCGTCATCGGCGCGGCCGGGTACGCCACGGTCGCCGCGAAGACGCCGAGGCCCACCAGCACGGCGTTCTTCTCGCTGGTGTTGCCGCGCAGCGAGGCAAGGTCCGTGAACCGGGTGCTGCCCCAGCTGCCTGTGAACGTGCCAGTGGTGGAGCCGAAGCCATCGAAGTCCATGCTGGAGCCCGCGGTCACCAGGTCGGGGAGGTGCAGCACGCGCCCGGAGCCGCTGCTGTAGCCATTGAAGCTGCCCCCCGGCCCACCGATGAACAGGTTGTTGCGCGAGTAGAGCCGCGACACCGGCCGGCCCGCGTAGATGCCGAGCGCATCCCCGTTCTTCACCACGGTGTTGTGCAGGAGCACGTCACCGGCGCTGCCCCGGTAGAGCTTGAAGGCGAGGTGGACCGGATTGTAGACGGCGTTCCGGATGAACCACGTGGGCCCGCCGAGCCCCGGCTGCGACGACAGCGCGATGAAGTTGTTGGTGAGGCGGTTGCGCACGATGCGGCAGTTGTGGAAGCAGAAGTCCGCTTCGATGCCGTCGTCTCCATTCCCACCGAGGTCGTTGTTCAGGATGTCGATGCTGAACTGGTCCACCGCCTCGTCATCCTCCAGCAGCGAGATGCCGTCGCGGAAGCCGTTGACGCGGTTGTGCAGGATGACGTGCCCGGGGCCGGTGACGAGGATGCCCTCGCCCAGGTTGTTGCCATTGACGCCCAGCGACGCCTCCGCCCAGGCCGTGAGGCCCGTCACCACGTTGTCGGCGATGTACGCGTTCTCCGCGCGCAGGTACGTCACGATGCCATCCCCTCCGAAGCTGTTGCTGGCATTGAGGGTGCAGCGGGTGATGGCGATGTGGTTCGAGCCGTTGAAGCGGATGCGCCCGTTGACGGTGAGGCCGTCGAGGTGCACGTGGCTGCGGCTGAAGAGGTTGATCTGCCCGTTGATGACGGTGCCCGCCGTGCCACGGATGACGATGGGCCTGCCCGCCTCACCGCTCCGGGCGAAGTCGAAGCCGCTGTAGGTCCCCGCGCCGAGCGCAAGGATGTCACCCGGCTGGGCGCTCGCGGCGACGGTGGCGAACGTCCCGGGCGTCACGGCCTTGACGGGAGCCCCCGCCATGGGCGCCGGCACCGCGCGGGTGGTGGCGCTCACCGTGCGCGTGGTCGTCCCTCCGTCGGGGTCCGTGAGCGACAGCTCCAGCTCGTAGGTCGTCCCCGGCTGCAGGTCGAACACGCTGCCCGAGTGGCGCGTGCTCCAGGTGAAGCCCTCGTTGCTCTCGCCGGGCACGCGGCGCAGCGGCAGGGACGCGCGCCACGCGCTGGTGCCCGAGGCACGGTAGCGCACGGTGACGACGCCGTTGGCGTTGGCGTCTCCGCTGAAGCCCCACTCCACCGTCAGGTGATGCAGCGTGGGGTACGGCAGGCGGACCTCTCCAGCCACGGTGGCATTGGCGTTGTTGCTGGTACCGCCGTCTCCAATGCCGGCGTCACCTGTACCGCCGTCACCGGCACCTCCGTCAATGGGGGCCTCGGGCGTGGTCGCCTCTGCCACAGCGGAGGCTGCGCTGACGTTGCCCGCGGCGTCGAAGGCGGCAACCCGATAGCGATAGAGTGTCCTGGCCTCGAGGTTCGGATCCTGGTGGGCGAGCTCTGTCTGGGTGCCCACCACCGCGAAGTCGGTGCAGCCCTCGCCCGTGCATCGCTCGACGCGGTAGCCCGTCACGCCGACGTTGTCGGAGCTCGCCGTCCAGGCCACGCCGAGCATCCAGCTCGAGATGGGGTCGGCGCGAATCACTCCTGGAGTGGAAGGCGCCTGGGTGTCCGGGGTCTCGTCCCCTCCCCCGCCGCCCACGTCTCCACCACACCCGCCCAGGACCAGGAGCCCGACTGCCCACACCCGCTTCCACTGAATCTGTCGCCGCATACACCCTCTCGCGAACTGGGAGGGTCCCGGGTCTGCACGGCCTCCGCGCAACTGGAACCCGTGCTCAACTCAGCATGGGAGCCGCGCCACCTGCAACCCGGTTTCGAGAAGAGAACCCCGTGAGTCGGGCGGCGTCACGGGGCCGCGAGCAGACGGCTTCAGGCGGACTTTCGCTGGCTCAGGGCCACACTGCCGAGGATGAACGTCCCCGCGATGAGCATGGTGGGGGTGAGCGGCTCCCCCAGCAGCAGCCAGGCCCAGGTCACGGCGAACAGGGGCACCATGTACGTGACGGTGGAGGCCTGGGCCGCGCCGATGCGCTGGATGAGGCGGTAGAACAAGGCGTACGCGATGCCGGTGCACAGGATGCCGAGCGCCCCGGCCGCCAGCCAGGACATGGCCGGGATGGGCGTCGAGGGCCAGGTGGCGATGGCGAAAGGCAGCGTCAGCAGCGCCGCGAAGATCAGCGTCGAGGCGGCAACGGCGACGGCCGGCAGGCCGGTGAGCTGGCGCCGCACCATGTTCCCGCCGATGCCGTACAGGAATGCGGCCGTGGTGCCCGCGGCCGCGGCCTGGCCGATGCTCGCGCCCGCGGCCTTGCCGCTGGCCAGGACCACCACGCCCACGAAGCCCGCGAAGAGCGCCACGGCACGCCGCGTGCCGATGCGCTCACCGTAGAAGAGGAAGGCCACCAGCGCGGTGAACAGCACCGCCATGCTGTTGGTGATGGCGCCGATGCCGGCCGGGGCGCGCTGCGCGGCCCAGGCGAACAGGAAGAACGGCACCGCCGAGTTGATGGCGCCAATCAGCGCCAACCGGGGCCACAGCTTCGGCCCGAAGGAGCTGCGCGAGCGCCAGAGGAACGGCATCAGCACCAGCGCGCCCAGGGCGAGCCGGAGCTCCACCAGCGGTAGTGGGCCGAAGTCCTTCGCGGCGACGCGCATGAACATGAAGGACGCGCCCCAGATGGCGCCGAGCAGTCCGAGCTCGAGAGGGGTGACCCAGGAGAGCGGGATGGAGGGGGAGGTCGTACGCACGACTGCGGGAGTGCTCATGAGGCGCCACCAATCTGGCTGTTGTCTGCGCCAGATATTCACCCCTGGCACTTCACTCACAAGCGGATCTTGTTGTAGTCAGCCACAAACCATATTTGAGGCTCACCATGCCCCTGCCCTCGGACTGGCTCAGTGCCCTGGCGGCGTTCGAGTCCGCCGCCCGCCACCAGAACTTCGCCCATGCGGCGGAGGAGCTGCACCTGACCGCGAGTGCGGTCAGCCACCATGTGCGCAAGCTGGAGGCGCAGCTCGGGGTGGCGCTGTTCCAGCGGCATGCGCGGGGGGTGTCGCTGACGGCGGAGGGCCGGCAACTGGCGGACACGGCGGGCACGGCGATGTCGGACATCGACGGAGTGATGCGGGGGCTGAGCGCCGCGAGGGACGAGCGGGACCGGGTGCGCATCACCACGTTGCACTCGCTGACGTACACGTGGCTGCTGCCGCGGCTGCCGGCCTTCACGAAGGCGCATCCGCACGTCCGCCTCAACGTCGACACGGAGCAGGCGCTGACGCGCTTCGACGAGGGAGGGCCGGACCTCGGCATCCGGCACGGCCAGGGCCACTGGACAGGCCTGACGGCGCACCACCTGATGGACGAAGCCCTGTTCCCGGTGACCTCGCCGGCCATGGCGGGGCTGGAGGACGTCCGCGAGGCGGCGGACGTCGCGAAGCTGCCGTTGATCGCGGACCTCTCACGCCAGGGCTGGCAGGACTGGTTCCGTGCCGCGGGCGTGCGCGGAGCGCAGTTCGAGGAGCGCTACAACTTCAGCGACACCACGGATGCGCTGCTGGCCGCGGCGAAGGGGCTGGGCGCGGCGCTCGCGAGGGAGCGGATCGTCCAGCCCTACCTCGCGGATGGGCGCCTCATCCAACTGCCAGGGCCCGTGCTGCCCGGGCGCTTCGGCTACTACGTGGTGTACCCGGCCCACCGCCGGCTGCGGCCGGCGGCGCGGCTCTTCGTGGACTGGTTGCTGGAACAGCCGGGGCGCTAAGACTGACGTCTCTGCAGAGACGGGGCCGCACTTTGGAGGCGGCGGGAATCGAACCCGCAGACAAGGCGATGGAAAGCCCCAGGCAGGACACGCTGTTACCCGCTATCGCCTTGATTCTCCTCGGGTTCGTCATCCCGCCCCGTCCCACGCCGTTCCCGGGTGTGCCTCCCCCAACCACGCTGGAGGGGCACACTGGGGACACAGGGCATTGGCCCCAGGTGTCGTTTGGACGTGCGCCGGCCCGCAGTCCGCCAAACCCTCTGGCAGTTCAACGGCGTTGAGGAAGCACGCACTGCTCGCGCAGCCCTCCACGCGCTTCTAGCCTCAAGCAAATCGGGCAAAACCCGCGACGTCTGGGCCGCTTCCTTCACTCTGCGAGCGCCTTAGCTGTCCTACTACGCACTCCCAGGCCAACTCGGCTACGCTGAAGCCTACGCACCTAAAGCGAGGCCGTCCGATGCCTATCCCTGATGCCCACAAACACCGATTTGCTTACCACTTTACGCATCTCGACAACCTTAAGAACGCTTTGCAAATGGGCTTCCTTAGCTGCAACAAGCAGAAAAGCCTTGGTATTGCCCACCTCTCGGTCGCGGACTCCGAAATCCAAAAGCGACGCGCAAAGATGGTCGTAACTTGCGCGCCGGGGGGCGTCGTCCACGACTATGTTCCGCTGTATTTTACCAAGCTTTCCCCAATGCTATTGCAGATAGTGAGGGCCAAGAATGTCGATCAGATGCTCTTGATCCACTTCGCCTTTCCAATATCTCTCCTTGAGTACGAGGGATCTGTTTTCACAGACGCCGCTGCAAACGGAAACACTTCACCTAGTTTTTATACAGATCCAAGCGATCTAAACAAGCTCAATTGGACGGCGATTGACTCGACGAAATGGAAAACACCAGAAGGCGACAAACAGGCACGAATGGCGGAGTTGCTTATTTATGAGCAACTCGACCCAAAGAACGCGTCCCATATCTACGCTTGGAACGACCACTATGCTGCCCAGATCAAAGAGATCTACAAATCCGTAGGAGTGCAGCCACCTCCGATCCGATTTCATGGTCCCGGGGACTCTCATTGTTTCACGAATTTTGCTGCCGACCTCCCCCAGGACATGCGAAACCGCTCCATCGCTGCAGGGCCGGTGCAAACGAAACTCCATTTCACGAATGCGGTGGAGACCATCACGTCTCAGACGGGAAAGGCCAAGCAGCCTCGATTTGCATCCCTTAACGAGATGCTTGATGCATTCAGAGCAAAAGGCCTGGGAGTCCTACCAGAGACTGCCGAACTCATTAACCTTGAGTCGAAAAACGAGGTGCATAAGCATGATGTTGGGACACACACATTGAAGGTCGTCGAAAAGCTACGGAGTTCCGAAGAATTTGCGTCGCTTAAGTCCTCCGATCAGATGCTGACAGAACTTGCCGCCTACCTCCATGATATTGGCAAAGGCCCCAAGTCTCGATGGGTCGCCTCCGGAGGCAACCAGCTCGTGGACCCCGACCACCCGCTCCGGTCCGTCGACATGCTCATCCGCGCCCTAACTGAAGACGTCGGTACAATCAAGTCGCGCCACATAAGAGCGCTGTGCATGCTCGTCTGCTATCATGACTTGGTCGGAGACATTATTGGCATTGGACGAGGCAGAAAAAAGACGCAGCTTCTTGATATTGTTGAGTCAGAGAGAGAACTCGACATGCTTATTGCCGTCGGCAAAGCGGATCTCTCATCGGTGGCTTCTTCATGGGAAGCCACCGCTTTTGAGAAAATCCCGCCCCTGCGCGAATGGTGCCTCGATGAACTCTCAACAAAGGGCGAGCAGTAGGCTACAGCGATGCTGACTTTCGTGCGCGGCAATCTCTTCGAGTATCCCGCAGACATTCGCGTGAACACCGTCAACTGTGTAGGCGTCATGGGAACGGGCGTCGCACTAGCTGCGAAGAAACTCTATCCCAAGATGTTCCTTGCCTACAAAGAAGCCTGCCTTGCTGGTGAGATTCAGCCTGGCAGGCTAAACATATGGAAGACCGGCAGCGAGTGGATTATCAACTTCCCGACCAAGCGACATTGGAGGGACAAGTCGCGTTATGAAGACATTGAGGCGGGATTACTTGCACTAAAAAGCTACCTCAAGTCTTATGGACAGGTTCGTGTAGCCATCCCCGCTTTGGGTTGTGGACATGGCGGGCTTGAATGGGAGCGTGTTTCGTCAATGATTCGCCACCACTTGGCGGATCTCGACGCGAAGCTCTTCGTGTTCGAGCCAGCAGACTCGGTGTCAGCAGGCGAGCAGTTTTCAAGTCCAAAAAGACCGAATCAGCCGCGTGGCCATAAGGCGAAGCCAATCCGCGTCGACGTTGGGAGCCACTCAAGCTTTTTGAAACACGGAATCAATCAAGTATTCCTGCTTGGCAGTTCCGACCTTCTCTTTCGGACGATGCTCACGCTTGCGACTCCATCGAAGCCGAGCGAGAAAGAAAAAAACGCTGCGGCAGCATGCATGAAATCTATAGCGCGTCATGGACTAACAGTTTCATTCTCATGCGACAGGTCAGACTGGCGAACGCTCAGCAAGTACGCACTCTCTCAAGGGGCAGACGCGCTCCTCTGGACCGCTGGTGGCATAGGTCGTGTCAAGGTCCCTCCCGACTTAGCTGAGTACCTTTCCGATGGTCGGCTTGCTATCGCGTCAATTTTTGACGCCACAATCGCTGTGGATTCGGCAACGACGAAACTGACCAACTCCGTGCAGGGAGCGCTCTCGCAAGCCATCCTAATCACCGCTCGTGGAATGGAACGTTCCGTTCACGAGATTGTTGAACACTCGCGAGGCAAGCCGCTTTTTTTTGTGAATTACCAGGAAGCATTTCCTGAGGACGTCAGATGGCTGAAGTCAGCAGGCGGACAACCTGTTGGCAGACATTCTTCTGACGGCAGTCCGAACGTATCCACGATTCTGCATGCTCTACTCCCACATCAATAGTCTCTCAGGCCCCTTCCCGGTCCAGACGCTTGCCCTTCCGCAGGATCGCAGCGAGGATGCACCCCTCTGCCCGCATACGTTGCGACGCCGAACGGGTTATCCTCGCGGGACGGGTGCGCACTAGGAGGAGTAATGAAGGCAGTCCTGTCAGGTGCAGTGTTGCTGCTTGCGGCTTTGCTCACACCGAGTGCCTCGCGCGCTGCCGAAACGCTCGCAGCACCTACCGCAAAGCCCCGCTTCTCTCTGGAAGACATCAAGGGTGGGGCGCTCTTTCGCCACGGCTTCTCATTCGGCGTTGCGTTCCAGGCACACTTAGCACGCTCATCAGGGCGACAGGCCAACACGGGCTTTGGTTTAACCCCATTCGTTGCTTTCTACCCTCGTGCCCTTTTCTTCGTTGGTCCCGAAACGAGTGCCTACTGCGCCTCAAGATGGGGGGGCTTCGATATAAAGACCGCTTCAGACATAGCCGATGGCGTTGCCCGTGAACGTACTATCAAAGAGACAGGCAAGCAGAGCCCGACGGATTCGGAGGTAAAGGAGGCGACTGGTTGGAACATCAAATCCCCAGGTGCGGGCTGTTGGAAGCAGTGGTTCGGTGCGTACGTGGGTGTTCCTTCAAAGTTTAAGGCGGACGCGGTTCTGACTACAGATGTGCCGGCGTACACCGAGTTCAACCCAATATTCTCTACGGGCCTTATTTTCTCTCCCAGCACATACTTTTCAGTGCTGGGTGGTCTCACTCGCTCGCGCATCGCATCGAGTGGTGGGCAGAGCCACCCCGTCACGTCGATCAGCATCGGGTTGGGCGGCTCCATTGAGGTCGTCAGCTTGCTTGTCGGCAAATGACCGCGCACTAGTCAGTCACTTCCTCTTCGTTCCCAGCGATTCTTAAATTGCAAGCAAGTATCAAGTAGGCACTTTGCCCTGATATGCTCATAGATCCGACCGGGGCAAACCAGTAACGCTGGTGATCGGAAAGCTCAGGCCGACGGCGTCCTGGTATCTCGATGTAGTCCTTCACCTGAAATAGTCGTAACTTCGTCTGGATGACGCGTTAAAGCTGCATCGGCCTGCGGGGATTTTGTGTTTGTAGCCCCCTGGGTTGAGATTCCGTCCAGGCTAGACGTGTCGGTGGTAGGCGGGGTGATGCCTCCCTCGTCTTCCGGCACCTCCAACTCCCAGAGCCGGTCCCCTGCCTCCACAAGCGCCCTTTGAACCTCCCTCACCGCGTCTTCGCCCGTGTAGGGCCCCAACTGCGCCAGCCGTGCACGCATGACGGTTTCCAGCTCGGCGGCCGTGGCGAAGCGCTCGGCGGGGTTGCGCCGCAGCAGCGTGTGGAGGATGTCCCGGAGGGGCACGGGCAATCCTTCCGCCGCGCGCTCTACGTCCTCGGAGCGGTAGGCCATCGCGCACCAGATGGCGTCCTCGGCGAATGGCGGCAGTTCCGTCACCATGGACGACACCGAGGCCGCGAGTGCCTGTTCCCGCTCCTCTTTCGATAGCCGCGCCTCCACGTCCTCAATGAGCAGGTGGCCCGGGTCGTATAGGTGTCGCCCGGTGGCGAACTCCAGCAGGGTGAGGCCCAAGGAGAAGAGATCGGCCCGTGCGTCCACCACCTCACCCAGCAACATTTCCGGCGCGGCGTAGAGGACTTCGCCCTGGGGACGCGGGAGCGAGGTGGCAAGCCGGCCCGCTAGGCGCGAGAGGGCCACCCCGAAGTCCGTGAGCCGCACCTCGCCGTGGGGGCCCAGGCGAATGCGGGCCGGGTTGATGTCGCGATTGACGATGCCGAGCGGCAAGCCCACGTCATCCGTGCGCGTGTGCGCGTAGTCCAAGGCCGCCGCGACTTCCGCGCCCACGTAGAGGATGAACGCCTCGGAGAAGTAGCGCCCGCACGCCTGGGCCACGCTCAGCAGCGTGTTGAGCGTCAGCCCCTCGATGTTCTCCATCGCCACGCACAGGCCACAAGGAATCTCGAAGAGGCCGTGGACGCGAGCAATGCGCGGGTGCTGGAGATACTGCGCTAGCCGGACTTCCTCCTCCAGACGTGCTCGGGTGCGATAGACCTTCTCGGTCAATTCCGCCACTTGCGGTAGGGGGACGCACTTGAGCACCACGCAGGTTCCGAGGCCCTGCGGCGTGCGGGTCTGGGCGAGGAGGACTCGCTCGCCGACACGGCCCGGCCCTAAGTCCCGGAAGAACTCGTAAGAGGTGTCGCCGTTCGTGAATAGGACAACACCCCCGGCACGCCGAGAGTCAGACGGATTGGACATGGACGGGAAGCTCCTGGTGCCCGTGCGAGAGGGACTCGCGCAAAGGCAGACGCAAGGTACTGCCAGCCCACGCCGGGCGGAACGACGTGTCAGGTTGAAAAAACCTGGAATCCTCATCACTCTGAGTGAAAAAGCAGTGCCCTGAATTGCAAAGCAGCTTTACATTGTCCGAGAGAGCTACGGCCAGCGCTCGACGGCGTAGGCCCCAACAGACCTGTTGAGCTGCGCTGCCCCTGGCTTTGAGTCTTGCCACTTCTCCACGTACCCATTGCGGCCCGTGACGATGCAGACTGGGAACGTGCGCCCATCCGGGAGCTGCGCCTCGGTGTAACGGCCCACTGCAAACTCTCCGCCTGTCCACAAGTAGCCCGACAGCAGCGTTCCTTCCGGCAGCCCCTTCAAGTTGCTGATTCGCACGACTCCGGTCACAGGGCCGTCGGTGTAGACCCCGAACTCGCCTAGAGCGCCTGGCTGTCGCCTGTCCAGGGTGAGCATCACCGAGTCACCCGGGTACAAGCGCAGCCCGTCCTTGCGCTTCCAGTTGAACATGACATCGCGCGCCTCGGCGGGGCAGTCAGCGGGGTCTGGGCGAACCTGGGCACCCGGGCAGCCCAACTGGAGCGCGGCAGCAGCAGTCGCGCCCGCGCACGTCTTGAGGAAGTCCGCCCAGGACGATGGGGGCCAGCTCGGGCGGGAGGCGAGGCCCTTCGGCTTCCTGGTGGTGGACTCGGCGGGGTCGGTCATGAGGGCGGGGGCGCGCTTCACGGGAGGGCTTTCCTTCTGGACAGGTGCGGGAGGGGGCAAAGCTACCCCAGGGGGCGAGGTGGTGGGCGCTGGGGGTGAGGTGGGGGTCAGCAAGCCAGCGCCCGCGTCCCTTGCGACGGAAGACGGGGTGGGTACTCGGACCTCCGGCGCCAGCCCCGTTGGAAGCGTGGAGGGGCGCAGCAGCGCGTAGCCGGCGAGTGCCGCCATGATGATCGCCACAGCGGCCACAGCTCCCGCTACGCGCCACCGTGGGTGCCGGGGTGCTACCTGCGGCCCCTCCTCCTGCGGCGCGGCGGGAGCGAGTTGGAGGTGCGGCGCGGGCACATGCAAGGGCACCACCCACTCACCGCCTTGTTGCGGCAGCAACGCTTCCAGTTCCCGGCGCATGACTTCGGCCGAGGGCGCTCGCTTCTCCGGCTGGCGGGCGATGAAGTGGAGAACCGCAGCGCTCAGGATCTCGGGTACTCGCGGATTGAGCGCATGCGGCGCGGGCGGCGACCAGTGGCTCCCCACCACCACACCCGGCGGCTCGGTGGCTGGTTGCGCACTCGTCAGCACGTCATAGAGGCAGACGCCCAGCGCGTATACGTCATCCGTCGCCTTGAACTCGTACCGCGCGTCCTGCTCGTTCCCGTGCTCGCGCAGGAAGCGCGAAGCCTCCGGGGAGCGATAGCGCCGGGTGCCGGGGGGCAACGGCGTGTCCGTCAACTCCGGCGCAAGCGCGTAGTCTCCCGCGCTGAAGTCCAGGATGAAGGGCTCACCGTCCGAGGCGCGTACGAGGATGTTGCTCAGCTTCAAGTCGCGGTGAAAGACGCTTCGCGCATGCACATGGGCCAGCGCCCCTGCGAGCTTGACGAACACACGCACGACCTCACGAGCCGTCGGGTGCACCTTCTCCACCCACTCGCCCAGCGTGTAGCCATCCACGAAGTCAATGACGAGGTAGAGCCAGCCCTTCGTCGGGTCTGGCCAACGCCCGTGGGCATGCATCCGCACGATGTTGGGGTGCCCACGCACTTGATGCAGACAGCCCTGCTCCCGTTGCAGTCGCTCGTCCGCCATTTCCGCGTCCCCGCTGCTCGCACGGTGCATGGCAATCTTCATCGCGAAGCGATGGCCGTCCTTCTCCACGAGGTAGACGGCGCCGAAGGTGCCTGAGCCCAGCAGCCGCACCACGCGCCAGCTGTCCACCAACTGCCCGGGTTGAAGGTGCGCGGGGTTCGTCGCGGTCAGCATGGGCACGCTTCTAGAACGCGAAGCGCGGGATGAGAAGTCGCCGGCTGCCCTCGCTGTCGCGCAGCTCCAACCGGAGGGCCGCACGTTTGGGCCAGTCCGGAGCCTCGGTTTCCACCACCACGACGGCCGTCTCCGCCGGCTCAATCCGCGGCTCCTGCATGCGCATCGCGAGGATACGGATGCGCTCGTCGCTATCGATGAGGGAGAGCCGTGCCTCGGTAGGCGTCCAGGGGCCGGAGCCGGTGTTACGCACTGACACGGCCAACGCTGCCCATGCCCTCGCTCGGTATGTGGCCATCTTTTCGGACACCAACTGGCCATTTCCCCGAGCATCAACTGCGTCAACGCTTCCGGCCTGAACTCCCATGTCGTCTAGCAGGCCCGCGAAGATGAGACCGGCTGGGCCACTCGCCGCGCTGCGCACCCGGAGCGCTTCGAACTCGGCGTCCTTGGCCGCACACGTAGCGCGAACCTCGTCCAGCTCGGCCTGTACCGCCTCTGCCGTGCGAGGCAGACGCGACACCATCACCTGGCCGTCCACCTCGGAGGCGTGCGTGACGAGAGAGAACACGGCGCGAGGCGGGGCCAGGCTATCCGCAAAAGGCACGGTCAGCGCCACGCTCTGCCCGGACGCTACCTCCATGGCCGGCCGTAGCACGATGGTACGACGGGTGGCCTCGAACAGCGCGAAGCGGCCCTCCGAGTCGCCGAGCGTTACCGAGTCGCGGTCCACAGGCGAATCGAACTCCAGGACGGTGAGGTAGTCGGGCGCGACGCGCAGCTCCAACGGCTTGTCGGCCGTGGCCACCGAGAGAGCCACACGACGCCGCTTCAGCTCGCGCCCGTGTGGGGCGTCCTGGGCCATGGCCTTCGCGCCCAGCAGGGGGACAGACAGCAGAACGAGCCGACGTGGGACAGAAGGCACCGGCAGACAACCTCCGAAGAACTTCGCCCAACCTAGCAGGTGAGGCGCCAGCTCTGGTCACCGTTGCACTCCCCGCACCTGTGGACGCCGTTTCGGCAGGGTTTCAGGGGGTCGAAATCACCTATCTCTACATGCCGGGACGCGTGGCGCTAGAGACCCGTCGAAGGTCGTCGGGCGCGTCCTCGAGCGCTACAGGTTCTCCCTCCAGCTTCTGGCACGACAGGACGCGCAGCTGCGCGAGCTCGCGAGCCTGGGAGCACGGCATCCGGCTGCCGAAGGTCGGCTGGCACCGCTCCTTCCCCCGCTTCTACCAGCAGATGCTGGACTCGCTGTACGAGGAGCTGGGTGAGGAGGAGTTCATCCTGCCCCCCGAGCTGCTGGCCATCGTCGACAGCAACCGCGCGGTCATGGTGCCGTTCTTCCGGAACTACTACGCCGAGGTCCGCAAGGCCTGGGCGTGAGCCGGTTCGACGAAATGCCGATGCGCGCGTAGGTTCCGTTGCATGACGGATTGCCTTGCACCCCGGCTCATCGTTCGCCTCGCCGTCTCCTGGCCAGAGGCGCGGCCATGAGCACGGGGCGTGTCCTGCTGGTGGTGGACCTCGAGGGCGTGGTGGGGGTGGACTCGGTCTCCGCCCTGGTGGCCGGCACCCCTCAATACGCGCAGTCCCGCGCGGCGCTCACCCGGGAGATCAACGCCACCGTCGAGGGCCTGCTGGGCGCTGGCTTCTCGCACGTGCGCGTGAGTGACAGCCATATGTCGGGCTCCGAGGCCACCAACGTGCTCGCCGAGTCACTCCATCCCGCGGCCGAGCTTCGCTTCGAGGAGGACTGGTACTCAGCCGCCCTCTTCGAGGGAGTCCAGGCCGTGGCATGCCTGGGCATGCACGCCCCCGGGGGCCTGAACGGCTTTGCTGCCCATACCGTGGACCCGCTCGGCTCCTGGCTGTGCGCCGGCCGCCTGCTCTCCGAATCGGACATCGTGCTCGCCCTGGCCGCCGAGGCCGGGGTGCCCGCGCTCTTCATCTCCGGGGACGACACGCTCCAGGCCCACCTGGGAGACCGGGTGCCCTTCGTCCGCACCAAGGTGTCGCTCTCGCCGACCCATGCGGCCTCCCGGCCCTCCGAGGACGTGCTCGCCGACCTGGTCCGTGCCGCGAGCCTGGCCCCCACCCCGCTGCGGCCCCTGCCCGAGGCCCCCCTGCGTCTCGTCTTCAAGAGCGCCCGGCGGGCCGCGCTCGCCGCTGAGACGGGTGCCCGCCGCGTGGAGCGCCATCAAGTCGAGGTCGCGGGCGCCTCCTTCCGCGAGCGCTACCAGCAAGCCCTGCGCGCCGCGTCGGCCGCCAGCTCCGTGCTCGAGAGCTCCCTGAGAGGCCCGGTCGGCAGTCCCGAGTTCGTCGAGGACGTCTCCGCCCTCCTGTCCCTGTCCGGCCCCCACGCCGCGTCGCCGCCCTCGCGAGCCGAGCCGGCGGAGCGCGCCCTGCGGGCCTTCCTCCGACTCTCCGAAGGGAGCGATGACGAGTCGCGAGCCCTGCGAGCCCTCATCCTGCACATGCTCGAGGGCCATGCGCCGCGGGCCTTCACCCGCTGGGGGCTCGGCCCCATCCTGGAGCAGGCCGTGGAGGCGCTTGCCGCCGTTCCCAGGGACCTGGGGCCCCAGGTGGCGCCAGGGCTGGGCATGGCACGCGTGGATGCCTGGTACGTGCGCCACGTGCGCGGCCTGGAGTCCTCCGCCCCACCGGCCGGGGAGCTGCGCCGCTACCTGGAGCTGCTCGAGGCCGAGGGCTACTCCATCTACGCGTGGCTGCTGGGCGAGCTGGCCCTGGCTTGCGGCGTGGACGTGCGCCTGCCCTTTTTCGAGCGCCCCCGGAGAGGCGACGCGTACCCCGCGGACCTCTACTGGCTCACGCACCTGTTCCTGGTGGACACCCACTACCTGCACCGGCCGCTGCGCGACGCGCGCGCCCACGAGTGGCTCGAGGAGCTGCTGCTGGCCGCCCCACGGCTCATCGCCGAGGGACAGGCGGACCTGGCCGCCGAGGTGGCCCTGTGCCTCCAGTGCGCGGGCGAGGCGGGAGGAGGCGTCCACGAGGCCCTGTTGGAGCTGATCGTCCAGCGGCAGCAGCCCGGCGGCGAGGTGAAGGACGTGGTCCCAGAGGAGGAAGGAGCGTGGGAGGTGGCCCACACCACGGCCGCCGCGATGCTGGCGCTGGCCGGGGCCGAATGGACTGCTATCGACAACGGCGAGACGACGCCTCCATACTCTCCCGCCGCACCGCTTCCCCAGAGGTCCGAATGAGCGATGGCTCCGATATTGATCAGCTCGACGCCCCCCCGCCGATTTCCGCTGAGCTCCGCGCGAAGATCCTGGCGGACCCGAACGTGGCGAAGATTGCCGCCGAACTCGAGATGGACATCGACACGTTCGTCAACACCGTCGGGTACTACCTGAACAACCCGGGCGTGGAGCCCGCCTTCCTCGTCGCCAGCGATGAGAATCTGAGAAAGATGGGGGTCGAGCCGCCCAGCGCCGAGGCCCTCGAGGCCAACGTGCGCGCCAGCGTCGAGGCCTTCAAGGCGGGCCAGTCGCCCAGTGGCTTTGATGCGCCGCGCAAGAAGGCCGTGGACATGTCGTCCATGGGGGGCGAGCCCGTGAAAATCAAGGCCGATCCGGGCCTCGAGGATGCGGTGAAGAAGGGCAAGGGCGTTCAAAAGCCCTGATCTCCCGAGGCTTTTCAGAAATTTTGCTCTCCGCGAAACTTCCTGACCGAGCCTCCGACAATCCCTTCAACGCAGCGGTTTTTCTTCCAGAAAAGAGAGTGACGCCATGGGGCTCCTCAAGGGTATCGGTAAGGCTTTCAAGAAGATCGGCGACTTTGCGAAGAAGGCAGTGGGCTTCGCGAGCAAGATTCTCAATGGTCCCATCGGGAAGATCGCCTCGTTCATTCCGGGCGTCGGTCCCTTCATCGCGGGCGCCTCGAAGATCGTCGGCATCGCGAACAGCGTGATCAACGGTGGTGGCCTCAAGGGCATCATCGGTGGGCTCGTCGGCAACCTCGGCGGCGGTCTGCTGGGCCAGGCCGGTTCGCTGCTGAGCAAGACGGGTCTCGGCTCGGTCATCGGGCTGGGCTCGCAGGCCAACAGCTCGGGTGGCGTGCTGGACCTGGTCAAGGGCCTGATGAGCAGCCGCAAGGGCGACGCGTCCCCCGCGGCCGAGGCCGACAAGTACAACCTGGGCCAGTTCGCGGCGTTCAAGCTCGCCGACCTGATGCGCGCCCGGTAGTCGGCCGGTCTCTTCCAAAGTTCATGGGGTGCACGCTCACGGGCGTGCACCCTTTTTTCGTTTTCAGGGGTGGTGCTCTGCCTCGCGCACGGCGTTTCACCCCCGCCCCTACGGCTACGCCCCGGGCAGCACGAGGATCCGCAAGCGCCCGGTGTTGTCGGCGATGGGGCTGTCGACGAAGCGCACTTGCAGCACGGCGTCCTCCCCCGTCAGGTCGTAGGTGTACTTGTGCTCCGTCGCGTTGAAGCCCGCCGTGCTGGGCGGATGCTTCCAGGTCTTTCCCCCATCCAGGAACGTGGTGGGCCAGAACATGCCGTATCAGCTCCGTGTCGGCTGCTTCCGCAACACGAGCTACAGCGGTACGGCCGCCTACGTCATCTACTAGTCCTTCGACCGCAGCATGTCGCGGCGTGAGTAGTGGAACGTCGCGCGTGCCTTGCGCGAGGTGAACCGCCAGCTGAAGCGCAGGTGCTGGCGGTTGACGCCGCGCCGCCAGGCAGCCGTCTCGCGTTGAAGCATGGGGAGCGTCGCGATGCGGCGCGTGCCCAGGCACTGGCGGGAGAGAATGCTCAGACCGACTTCGGCCTGGTCCAGCCAGCTGCCGTGTTTGGGGGTGTAGTGCACGGTGAAGCGGCCCCAGAGGGCGTGGCCTTTCTGCTGGCCGAAGGTGTCCGTCAGCGTCTTCTCGCAGTGGGTATTGAGGTTGTCCCACACCAGGTGGACGGTGCGCGCCTCGGGGTAGGCGTCCGCGACGTGCTTGAGGGCGCGGGCGGTGCGCGCCGCGGTGCGGTCTTGCGTGGCCTCCACGCGGTGGCGTCCGGCCAGCGGCTCCACGCTGTAGAAGAGGTTGGCGCTGCCCTTGCGCACGTACTCGTAGTCCCTCTGGGCCACATGGCCAGGGCGCGGGGGCTTCGGGGCCCGCGCGTCCTCATGCAGGGGCACCGGCTTCTCGTCGAAGCAGACGACGGGCTCGCGGGCCGAGTAGGGCCTCGCATACACGTCCAGCACGTCCTCCATCCGCCGCAGGTACTCAGGGGTGAGGCGCGGAATGCAGAATCTTTTTTTCCCGCCACGGCTTGATGTCGTGGTGCTTGAGAAGCAGGCGCACCGTCTCGCGCCCGACCGTCTTCACCAGGCCGCGCGCTTTGGCTTCCTGGGCCACCAGGCGCACCGTCCACCTCGCGTGGCCCTCGGGCGGTGGCGAGCAGACGAGCGACACCAACTGCGTCTCGTGCCGAGCATCCAAGAGCCTCGCGCTGCCCGGCCGCTCGCGCTCGAAGAGGGCCTGCGCCAGCCCCTCCTCCAGGTAGCGCAGGCCGATGCGCCGCACCAGGTCCCGCGTGGTGCCCAGCGCCAAGCACACCTGGGCCGAGTGCAGCCCCTCGTCCAGCAACTGCAACACCCGCGCCCGTTTGAAGATGCGCGCCGAGATGAGTCCGTGCGACAGCAGCGCCCTGAGCTGCAGGCGGTCCTCCGCCTTCAACTTCAATTCGATGGGCGCTGCCTGCTTCCTTGCCGTGGGCTTCATGGGCCACCCCCACCTCATGCAACCCGCAGCTCACGCCTTAACTTCGCGCAGCCTGAGGACTAGCACCGTGTTGGAGGTTTGCGCCCTGCTGTCATGGGCACGGCGCCCCTGCCCCAGGCGCAGGTGTACTCCATGGCCAGCACGCTCAAGGACTCCTCGGTCTGAGGAGGCCCGTGGCCTATGTTGGGCATCCGATGACGCGAAAGCAGCCCGGCCACAAGGCGCACTCCACGCACCCTACGGGGCTCGGTGCCTCGTTGATGCATACCGTTCGTGTCTGGCAGCTCGCCCCGATCCGCACCGGGTGGACCGCCGTGCTGCCCGTCCGGGCCGGACGTGAGGAGGCGGCGCGGCGGCTGGTGACCGAGGCGCTGGCGCAGAATCCGGACATGGGAGGGGAGCCGCCGCGCAACGCGGTCGGGCTGCTCGAGCCGGGGGCCGGCCGCCGTGGGATGCAGTTCAACCCGAGCGAGCGCGCCTCGTGGCCGCCCGCGGCGCTCTACCTCGAGTTCATGCCGGCCGGCTCCGACATGGTCTACGCGCAGTACGAGCTGGCGCAGCACATCCTCGAGAGTGCCGCGCCGCTGCTCGAGGATGCGCGCTGGTACGCCATCCTGACGCAGTGTGAGGACATCCTCGACCGTTGGGAGCTCACGGCGGGCCGGCTGCGCTACGAGCGGCAGCTGACCGACGAAGAGCAGGCCCGAGAGCTGCTGCAACAGCTCGAGCCGTCGCTCCGGGGCCGTCTGCGCTGAGGCAACCGCGTCGTCACGGGGATTGTGGCTCGCAGGCCGCGTACACGACGTGGTGGCAGCCCCTGGCGGCGAGTGACAGGGGCTCGGAGTCAGCCGGGTTCAGGACACGGAATCATCCAGCGGAGGGCGGGGACGCGGCCATCCCTGGTGCAGCTCAGTTTCCAATCACCCGGATGTGTCCGTAGGGGGCCGCGGAGGTCGAGGTCGTGCACCTCCCCGGATTGATGTACCAGAACTCGTTCACGTCGCCGGCAGCGAGCGGTGCCGTGAATTGGAAGGCATGGCTCGTGGGATATGGGGCCGTCATGTTGGGAAAGGAGGCACCCTGCTGCAGCGCGATGGCCTTCCGTCGTTGGTGGAGCTGTTGCCCCCACTCATGCAGGTTCTTCTGCCAGGCGGCGCCCTGTGCCGGATGGTACCCCTCCGTGTCCAGGACCGCGGCTGCGGGGCCCGTGCCACGAGTGTGGCCTACGGCCCAGGCAGCCTCTTCGTAGAGCTCGAAGTACATGGCATTGGAAGCCGCGGTCATGTTCCAGAGCGCGGAGTCGAGCTCACCGGGCTCAATGGTGGAGTTCGTGGTCTGATAGCCAATCAATTGTCCGAGGTAGCCTTCTTCAGCGGCCCACGAGTTGGGGCAGCCGGAGCCGACGCCGCTCATGAGGGGAACCAAGCCTGAAGCGTCGTGTCCGAAGTAGTTCTTGCCATTGGCGTCCACGAGGAGTGGATGCACGACGCTCTGCAGGCAGTCTTGCGCCGAGCCCTGGTCGCGAGGATGCACCTGCAGTCCGCTGTGCTGGGAGACGAAGAGCTTCCCGGTAGCAGCGTCGTCACCTATCGTGTTGGGGTCGCCTGGCTGTGCGAACCGTCCCTGCCGGCCGAACTCGAGAACCGCCTCGGTCTGTTCGGAGCTGCCTGGAAACCCGGAGCCTACACTGCCGCCGTCGTCGCGGAAGTAGTTGCTCGGGTCGAGCACCCGCGGAAACCCGTCCTGGATCAGCATGTAATGGAGCGACTTCTCTCCATTGAAAGCAGTCAGGATCGTGTTCTCGATATCATTGTAATACGTGTAGAGCGCGTCAGGCGTGTACCCGTAGGTCGTATCAGCCCAGATTTGCGTGTTGCACAAGCACGCGCCCGGGCTCCCCGCGGCGTCTGGATCCAGGCATCTCCTAGGTAACCGTGCCTCCCCGGTCGTGAGATTGAGACCTGACACCTTGACATATCCCAGGACCTGGAAGAACCGCGCGTCAGCCTTGAGGTGAGTGGCCAGTGCCTCGTAAAGCCCTTCAATCTTCGCGACGTAGTTCGGGTCGGCGGGAGAACCGAGCTTCAGCTCATTCCCACAGGTGTCAGGCGGCGAGCCGTTGCTGCGGAACGAACCGAAGTCCTTGACCAGGACCGGGACGACGTTGCTCTCAGGCGGTTGCTGAAGCCCAGGCATGATGACGGGGAAATGGTCATAGTCGTTGAAGATGAAGGGAGGCGTGTCCTCGCCCGCATGGATGTTGATGCTGACCATCTTCCCGCGCTTGAGGGCTTCCCTGAACGCCTGGTCGACGGGACCCCAGTCCGTGACGACGCTGGAGCCATCATAGTGTTGCAGGTCCTTCCACCGGATCCTGAGCACCACGCCATCGATGTCGGGATTGTCCCAGACGCTCTGCACCACCTGCGAGATGCCTCCCTGGGTGGGGTCCGCGGCAGGGACCCACTCACCGTGCCTGTCGAGAACCTCCTTGGTGCAGAGCAGGTGATTCGTGGGAGGGCGCCACTCGCTTCGTTCGTCGACGTAGCGCACCTCGGGAAGGTTGGCGGGGTTCAGGACGGTATTGCAGTCGGCGTCGGGGTCGGGGTGCGACGTCTCGATGTAGCCGTATCCCTGCGGGCCCAGGACGTGGATCCCGGAGAGCCCCAACCGCGTCGGGCCAGACAGGTTCTCCTCGGGGGCCCCCTCTGCTTCGCTGGGGCCACCCGCGACAGTCCCGCAGAGCTGCTCCCGGGTGTGAGCAGGCCCGGGCTCGCCGATCCGGGCGATTGCGTCGGTGGTGCTGAAGGGGACCCCGTCCTCCCGGACCCACAACACCGCCTCGCCTTCGTTGATGTCGAGGGTCGGGGGGTCGAAAGTCCCGTCCAGGTTCACCTTGATCGTGGGGACACTGCAGGCCCATGGCGATACCCCTGCAACCAGGCTCAACAGCGCGACGTGCTTCCATCCAATGCGGCTCATGGTTCTCCCCACGCGGTTGACCGCTTCGTCAGGGAGAGGGAGCAGACCCATCCAGGTTGTCACGCCGGCCCCGTGCAGCCTGGCTGGCCGGCAGACAGGAATCCGGGACGGCGCGCCTCCACGAGACGCAGCGGAGGCCGGAGCCCTGCCCCCGCTGGCGCCCTGAAGCTCCTGTCAGCGCAGCGGCAGGTCCAGCCAGGACGGGCCGCCAAGCGACAGCGGCGCACCGGTGGTATTGGCGTCGAAGTAGAGCGGGTCCTCCGTGTCGACGACGAGCGCGAGCCGGTGCCACGCCGGGACGTCATGGGCCGTGGCGGGGAACACCACGTCCAGGTCCAGCGGGACGCCGGGCGTGGCGCCGTACCACGAGAAGGGCACGTGGGTGATGAGGCCGCCGGAGTCGCCACTGAGGTCGTACAGGTAGGCGACGACGGTGCCGGAGGCCGTGGACGGGGTGATGCGCAGGCGCAGGGTGGCGACACCCCGGATGGAGATGGCGCGCGTCGTGATGGCCGACGTCCACACCCCCGCGTTGAGCCGGTTGACGCCCGGCAGCCAGACGGTGGGAGGAATGCCGGTCAGCGCCTGGAGCCCATTGGTCAGCAACGCCACGCCCGCGTCGGCCTGGGTGTCGTAGCCCGCCCAGACGGTCCTCGCGCCGCTGGTGGCCGGCGCGCCCCCCAGCGTGCCCGTACCGTCGAGCAGGCGGATGGCGCCGAGCCCGTAGCGCTGCGTCCCCGAGGAGACGTCGGCCCAGGACGTGTAGCCCTCCACCGCGCCGTCGTAGGTGCGCAGCACCACGGGCGGCTCACTGTCGATGCCGGTGTCCACGCCCGCGACGTACTGGTCCATCCAGCGCGTCACGCTGGTCCACACGTGGTTCGGCAGGCCCAGCAGGCCCGTGGCCTCCACGACGGCATGGTCACCCGGCGCGAACTCCAGGCGCCGGGGCCCCGTGAGCTGGCTGAAGAAGGACGCGAGCTGGTTGGGCGGGAAGAGGCTGTCGCCGTAGGCATTGGCCATCAGGATGGCGGGCGCGTTCGCGTTGATGCGGCCGATGTAGGTGGCCGCCGAGCGCACCCGTCCCCAGGCCTTGATGCCCTCGATGTCGCGGTTGGCGAAGTAGTTGTCGACGGTCGTCCTCAGCTCGGGGCTCGGCCTGCCCAGCAGCCGCGCCGCCAGGTCCAGCAGGGCCACCGCCTGCGGCCGCCGGGTCTCCCCGCCGTACAGCGAGGCCACCAGGTCCGTCCAGCCGGAGAGCGCGGCGACCGCCTTCACGCGCGAGTCGAACCCCGAGGCGATGAGGGAGATGCCGGCCCCGTATGAAACACCCGCGAGCCCGATGCGCGAGCCATCCGCCGGGGTATGGGCCAGCATCCAGTCGATGACGCGCGAGGTGTCCGCGATGTCCGCGGGCCCCGCCGTGTCGATGCCGCCACCGGAAGCCCAGAAGCCTCGCGGCGTATAGGAGAGCGCGACGTAACCCCGCTGCGCCAGCGCGCTGGCCTGGGCCAGGTACTCCAGGTCGTTGAGGCCCCAGCTCGAGACGAAGACGATGGCCGGGTGCGGGCCCGGCGTCGTCGGCGCGATGTAGTTGGCCTTGAGTACGGTGCCGTCGCCAACGGGGATGTCGACGAACTTGAAGCCGGTGGTCGGCACCGCGGCCAGGACGGCACGCGTCGCCGTATCCCGGACGGGCAGGGCCACTCCAACGAGAGGGAGGAGCACCGCGACGAGAAGAGATGACAGACGGAGGAATGACGAGGGGAAGCGCTGAGCCATGAGACACCTTGGGGGAAGGTGAACAGGAAGCGCACTCACCGTACTGGTTCATTGACTCTCGAATCAAGGACTGAGCCGGATTTCGAGAAAAACCTGCCCATAGCCATTGGTTGCTGCAACGGACCGCGGCCCGCAGTGAGTTTGCCTCCTTCCAGGTGGGTCTCCACGGAGGACAGGCGGGGCTGACGGGGGTACGCGCAAGCCTGAGCGCCCTGGAGAGGCCAGGCTGCATCGAGGCACCGCGCTGCACGCAATGGAGGTGGGGGTACGGCGTAGACACCACCGAGCCGGCTCCCGCGCTCAGGCGACGGGCCACCCTGGCATCCGGAGCCCGGCCGGGCAGCCGCGCCCCCCTCCTTGGAGAATGGATGAAGCGCCTTGCCCCCCTCTGTGTCGTCGCGTTGCTCGTGCCCACGCTCGTGCTCGCCGCGAGCCTTCCCGGGCCGAATGCACCGGCGTCACCGGAAGAGCTGCGCCAGAAGCTGACGGAGCTGATGCACGAGCAGGACATCCCGGGGGCGAGCTATGCGGTGTTCGACCGGGACGGCACCGTGCTCACCGGGAGCCTCGGCCTGGCCGACCACGGAGCCAGCACCCCGGTCAGCGAGGACACGCTCTTTCGCCTCGGGTCGATTACGAAGACGGTGACGGCCATCGCCATCCTGCAGCTCGTCGAGCAGGGCCACTTCGGCCTGGAGACGCCGGTCTCGGACCTGCTTCCCACCGCGCCCATCCGCAACTCGTTCCAGGCCACCGACCCGGTCCGCGTGCTTCACCTGCTGACGCACACGGCGGGCTTCGACGATACGCATGCCAAGGCCTTCTTCAGCCCCGTGGAGCGCCGCGGGCGCCACCTGGAGAGCAGCCTCGCCCACCCCGAGCCGCTGGTGGTGCGCTGGCGCCCCGGGACGGCCGAGAGCTACAGCAACCCGGGCTACGTGCTGCTCGGCGCCATCCTGGAAGCCCACTACCAGCAGCCGTGGGACGAGGTTGTCTCCAGCAAGGTCCTGAAGCCGCTGGGCATCGAGCAGACCACCGCGCTGACCTCCGAGGCGATGAAGCGGGACCATGCCGAGGGCCACAGCGGCGGCGACATGCACCGGACCGGCACGCCCTTCGAGCTGACGCAGGCGCACGGTGCGCTGTGGAGCAATGCGAAGGACCTGGCCAGGCTCGGCCGCTTCCTGCTCACTGACGGCGCTTCCGCCCCCGGCGTGCTGCGTGCGGAGACCGTCCAGATGATGAAGCGGGCCCAGGGAACGCGCGGCGCGCAGGCGAAGCTGGCCTACGGCCCGGGGCTGGGGCTGCTCCCCCGGATCGTGAACGGCGAGCAGTGGCAGGGCCATGCCGGTGGCGTGCTGGGCGCGAAGGCGAGCCTGCACTTCCACGCCGGACACGGCATGGGCTACGTGCTGCTGGTCAACAGCGAGAACTCGCTGCGCAAGCTCGAAGCCGTGCTCGTGGCCTACATCGCCCGGCAGACACGGTGGAAGGCGCCCACCGCGGCCGCCGTTCCACTCGCGAGCGATGTCGACGGCTGGTATCGCCTCGCGAACCCGCGCATCTCGTTGCTCGGCCTTCCCACCTACCTGCTCAGTACAGGCAGGGCGCGGGCGCAGGGGGACATGCTGAGCATCACCCCCTTCGTGCCGGGCACGGGCTACGAGGCGAGCCTGAAGCACCACGGCAACGGGCTGCTCGCCGACACGGACTACGGCGACGTCGTGGACGGCGTCGTGCTCCGTGACGAGGGCGGGGCCGTCATCGGCCTCCAGCTGGGCAGCGACAGCCTGCAGCGCACGTCCATGGCGTCGGCAGTGCTTCCGCTGCTGAGCGTGCTGCTCGCCCTGCCCCTCTTGCTGAGCGCGCCCTTCGGACGGCGCAAGGCCCTGCGCAACCGCTGGACGCGCCGCCTTCCCACCCTGGCCGTGCTGGTGCTGGTGCTCGGCCTCGTCTGCGCGGCGAACCTCGAGCTGAGCCTGCTGGGGCAGATGAACTGGCAGACCGTGGGGGTGTGGGCCGCCAGCGTCCTCTTTCCCGCGCTGGCGCTGGCCGGTGTCGTCGTCAGTGTCCGCACCTGGCGCCAGGAGACCGCGACGCTGGCCCGGTGGCGCTGCCTGCTGGGGTCCGCGTCCGCCCTCACCCTCAGCCTGTGGCTCGCGTCGTTCCACCTGGTCTCGTTCGCGCTGTGGCGGTGGTAGCCCCTACCGTCATCGACTGAACGCCCGGCATGCACCGGCCGGCCGCCATCCCTACCTTCCCCGAAGGGAGGACCATGGCGAATCCACTCGTTCGTCTCACCCGCCGTACCGTAGGTGGGGCCAAGCGCCTCAAGCGGCGGGCCAAGCAGCGCCTCGGGCTGTTCGACCCGCTGCAAATCCTACCCTTCCGCAGCTACGGCACCCGCGAGTGCCTCGTCGTCAGCGGCCGGCTCCTCGAGCGTGAGGGCGTCATCTACGACTCCGACGACGCGGCGGCCTCGGAGGACGCGACGCGCGCGCGGAACGGGCGGCTGGACAACCTGCGCGCCTCCATCCGGCGCTTTCGCAGCGACGAGATTCCGGACGCACGCATCGCGGTCCGCTTCGGCGCGTCCCGCCAGGAGGTCGTCACCGACGAGGAGGGCTTCTTCCGCCTGGAACTGCAGCTGCCCGAGCCGGTGGAGCCCGGCTGGAAGGAGGTGGAGCTCCAGCTCCTCCAGTCCATGGCCGGCTCGGAGGGCATCCGGGCGACGGCGCACGTCTTCGTGCCCTCCGACGAGGCGGAGTTCGGAATCATCAGCGACGTGGACGACACGGTCATCCGCACCCGTGCCACCCACCGCCTGGAGATGGTCCACACCGTCCTCTTCAACGATGCGCACAGCCGCAAGCCCTTCCCCGGCGTCGCCGCCTTCTACCGCGCGCTGGAGCAGGGCCCCGACGGCAGGGGCCTCAACCCCATCTTCTACGTCTCGCGCAGCGGCTGGAACCTCTACGACCTGCTGGACGCCTTCTTCGAGGTCCAGGACGTCCCGCACGGGCCACTCTTCCTCACCGACATCTCCCTCATCGAGCCCAAGTCGACGGCACTGGGCGAGGGCCAGGACAAGCTGACGCGCATCCGCAAGCTGCTGGAGACCTACCCCGCCCTGCCCTTCGTCCTCATCGGCGACAGCGGGCAGCAGGACCCGGAGGTCTACGGCACCATCGTCCGCGAGCACCCGGGCCGCATCCGCGCCGTCTACATCCGCGACGTCACCGGCCCCCGGCGCGACCAGGAGGTCCGGGCGCAGATGGAGCAACTGCGCGCGCTCGGAGTCCCCGCGCTGGCGGTGCGGGACACCTGCGAGGCGGCGAAGCACGCGGTGGGCGAGGGGCTCATCGGCCGCACCGCCCTGCCCCGCATCGAAGAAGCCTCGCGTGCGGACGAGGCACGGCCCCCAACGGCCCGGCAGCGGGAACCCGAGCCGCACGCCCAGCGCGGCTGAAGCAGTACCGCTCCGACCGCCGGGCTCGGAGCGTCGGTCCTGGCGGGAAGGCCCGAGGTCCGCCTTCCGCGGCCTCACGAGCCACGTCACTCCGCCGGGCTCGGAGCGTCAATCCTGTCGGGAGGGCCCGGGGTCCGTCTTCCTCGCCACCACGAGCCACGTCACTCCTCCAAGCTGGACCTTGTCGCCCGTCCGGTACGGCTCGCACTCACGGGCCACCTCTTCCTCCCAGGCCGGCTGGGACTCCAGCGGCAGCTCCGCCATGGCGCCCGCGAAGTCGCGAATCCAGCGCACGACGCCCGCGGCATCCGCTGCCTCCATCACGGGGACGCGCATCGCCTCGACGTGCTCCATGGCAAAGCCGCAGCGCTGCAACACGGCGCGCAGGTGCTCGGGGTCGGAGAAGCGGAACACGCTCGGGGCGTCGGGCTCGATGGGAGGCAGCGCACGGAAGCGGGCCAGGGTCCTGCGCGGCAGCGACGCGTACTCCACCTGCTCCGGCCCCGCCCAGGTTGAGCACACCAGCAGCCCCGAGGGACGAAGCGCCCGCCATATCCGCTCGAGCGCACGCTCGGGCCGCGGCATGTACATCAGCCCCCAGCGCACGGTGGACGCATCGAACGACTGCTCCGGCACCTCGAGCGTCTCCGCATCCGCGGCGCGGAACTCGACGTTCGCAAGGCCCAGGGCGCGCGCCTGCTCCCGCGCGGCCTCCAGCATGCCGTCCACCAGGTCCGTGCCCAGCACGAAGCCGGAGGGTCCCACCCGCTGCGCGGCGCGCAGGGCCGGCTCGCCCATGCCCGAGGCCACATCGAGCACCCTCACCCCGGGCCGGAGCCGGGCCAGGTCGAGCATCCGCTCGCTGACGGGCGCCGTGAGGCGGGACTCCATGTCGTGATTCCGGCGGACCAGCGCGACGCGCTCGGTCCAGGTGTTCTGCCTCGGGGGTCCCTGGGTCGTCATGAGCGTCCTCGGGACACTACTTGGACTGGCCCGACTTCTTGCCCAGCTTGTCCAGGTAGTCTTTCAGGTACGGGCCGACGGGGACCTTGGGCTGCGAGCCCGGAGCAAAGCCCACCAGGACCTTCGGATTGTCGATCAGCTCGGAGGTGAGCCGCTTGCGCGCCCCCATGGCCGCCACGTCCTGGCCCGCGAACTGGGTCGCGGTGTCGAAGGTGACGGTCAGGTCCTTGTCGGAGTACATGACCGTCGCCTCGTGCATGAAGGTCAGCCACTGCTTGACCACCTGGGGATTGGGCGTGGTCGAGAACTCGACGGTGCACTTGCCATTGGCGCAGTCGTAGGGGTTCGGCATGGCGCGCATGATGGTGGTGACACTGTGCTTGCCGATGAGCTGGACCTGGGTCTTGTAGGTCCAGGGGTTCCGGTTCGGGTCTCCGGCGGCGCCGAGCGGGCCGGTGGCGATGTCCTCGAAGCGCAGGGCCCCGCCGGCGGCGCCCATCGGTGAGACCATGTTGGAGATGTCCGGAAGCTTGCCGGCCTCGGGCTTGAAGGCCCGCATGCCCTGGAGCGCCTTCTTCGCGCTCGCCAGCTGGAGCTCGAGCTGCTTGAGCTTGTCGGACTGCGGCTTGCTCTTCCTGAGGGCCTCCACCTGGGCTTCCAGCTGCTTGGAGGCCTTGTAGTGCTTCATGTACTCCTGCTCCATGGGCAGGTCGGACCACTGGAGCCAGTAGATGCTGGCGCCCGGCGGGAGGTCCGCCGCGCTGGTCGGGCGCTTGAGGAAGGCCCCCGGCACCCGCTGGTCCTGCTGCGACTGGTAGTACATCGCGTTGGCCCTCAGTCCACCCGGCCGGACATGGCCCCGCACGTTCTGCAGGTAGGAGCCGAGCTGGTCGCACACGAGGCTGGACGTCAGCGATGGTGAGAGCGTCTTGCCGTGCTGGGCGCGCCAGCCCGTGGAGTCCTTGTAGAAGGCCTCCTTGCTGAGGACCTTCCGCCACGCGTCCAGCTGCGCCTGCTCCTGGGGCGTGGCGCCCACCACGTCCTTCAGGCCCTTGCTCTTCGTGGCGTCCTCCCAGGTGGGGTCCGCGGTCTCCAGCCGGAGCTGGGTGAAGGCGGTGAGCTCCTTCCACACGGCGTCGGGAATCTGCCCGGCATCCTTCATCTGCTTGAGCAGCGAGAGGGCCTGCTTGTCATTGAGCACGCCGAGCTTCGCCCTGGCGTTGCGCTCGTAGATGGCGAACAGCACCGCCTGGCGGCTCGCGCGCGCCCCGCGGACCTGCTTCAGCCCCTTCGGCGTCAGCTTCGCCTCTTCCGAGGCGAGGCTCGCGTCCTCCTTCGCGATGGCCTGCCTGACACGCTCCGCCTCCGGCGGGTTCGCACCGAGGTGCTGGAGCTCCAGGAAGAGCGACTGCAACCGCGCCTCGATGCGTTGAACCTCGGCGTACGCCTGCACGTCCGCGCCCGCGAGCTTCCGGGTCACCGCGTCGCCCTCCGAGCCGGCCAGGGTCTTCTTCTCCGCGCCCGTCAGCTCCAGCCCCTTCCTGTCCGGGTGGGCCTCCAGGAGCGCCTGCCCTCGGGCCACCATGCCCCGGCGCGTCTCGGGCGAGGCCGCCTCCAGCTCCGACGTCTTCAGCAGCTGCAGCAGGCGCTGCGGGCTGTACCAGCTGCCGTGGGCGCTGGCGTACCGCATGCCCGACAGGTGGATGACGGCGTAGCGGACCCACTCCGGGTAGCGCGTGCCGTCGTCCTTGTCGAACAGCGTCTGGATTTCCCGCAGCAGCTGCTCGTGGCTCATGTCCTTGAGCTGCCGCGTGTAGTGCTGGAGCTTCCACTTGAGGATGGCACCGGCGTTCCCCGCGGTGACCTTCGCGATGTTCTGGAGCTCGGCGCTCAAGACCTTGCTCTCCGCCTCCGCGTCCTTGAGCTCCTTCTTCAGGACCTTGCTCGTCGTCTGCAGCTCCGCCTGCTGCCTGCCGAGCCGCTCGATGGGCTCGTCGAGCGGCCCGATGAGCAGGTCATACTCGGCCTGGGTGCCGGCCACCTTCCCTTCCGCCGCGCCCTTCCTCTCGCTGGCCTGCTGCTTCTTGCCCTCCCAGAACCGGAGCTGCTCCTGGTACTTCTTCTCTCCCAGGGTCGCCTTCGTCTTCTCGACCCAGGCCAGGTTCTGGTCCGCCATGGCGAGGCTCTTGTCGTGGCGCTCCAGCTCCGTGCGGGCGGAGGCCCGGGTGGCCATGAGCTCCTGGGCCCGGCGGTCCTTCCTCAGGGTGTCCCGCTTGTGGGCCTGCGCCGCCTTCAGCTCCAGCGCCGTCTGCCGGAGCTGCGCGTCCGTGGAGGCGAGCTGCGCCTTCTTGTCCTTGATGGCCGCCTGCGTCCTGGTGAGCTGCTCCCGGACCTGGGTGGCCTCGGCGGCGGCAATCTCCCGCGCCTTCTCGTTGGTGAGGTCATCCCCTGTCACCGAGTAGCGGTGATGCAGCGCCGCCTCCTTCTGGATGAAGAGGAATTGCCGCAAGCTGTTCAGGCGCTCGTTCCCCTCCGTCTTCGAGGTGCCGTACACCGTCTCGAGCAGGTTGGGGTCCTGCCACTGATAGTCATACCGGGTCTCCAGCTCGGGCACCTTGGCCGGGTCCTGGACCTCCGGGACCTGCACGCCGAGCCCGGGCTTGCGCTGCAGGGCGCCCGCCGCGCCACCGGTGGATGGGCGCCAGGCCGGAGCCGCGGCTGCGAGGCGGCCGGGGGTCCCCGCCGCGACCTGGGCCTCCATCCGGTCGGCTTCGCGCTCCGAGGCGTGGTGTGCGTCGACCACGCCACCGGGCACGGCGCTGCCCCCGCCGGACTGCTGGACGACATGCGTGAGCTCATGGGCCAGGAGCTGGCGCCCGCTCGGGGTGTGGGGAGCGTACTGGCCCGCCCTGAAGACGATGTCGCGCCCCACCGTGTAGGCGCGGGCATCCACCGCGCGTGCCGAGGTGTCCGCGCCTCCATCGGCGTGTACGCGCACGCGGCTGAAGTCGTGCCGGAAGAGCGGCTCGAAGTCGGCCCGCAGGGCGGAGTCGAGCGGGCGGCCGCCGGAGCGCAGCACCTCGCCGACCACCGGAGGGATGGCGCCCACCCCTCCGCCAGTGCTCGGCTTCCGCTGGAGCTTGAGCGGCTCCTCGTCGTCGCACGTCTCGCATTTGCGCTGGAGCACGGCGTCGCGGGTCGACGGGCCGGCCTCCCTGCTCTCACCGGGCCGGCGCGCCGCCGCACCCGGCTGCTTCATCAGGGAGCCGGCGCCTGGCGGTGGGGGCGCGGCCGATGAAGCCGTGAGCGGAAGCCGACCGAAGTCGACGGAGAGGTGGGCTCCGGGCGCGCGGTCGCCGCCCGCGGTGCCCGGGACGGCGTCGCGCCGCGACTCGCGGGACGCCTGGGAGGTCCGCCTGGACGCGGAGGTCGACTTCGCACTGCGCACACCCGGAGTGAATGGACGCATACTCCAGTTTGTACACCGATTCGCGCCTCCGCGTCCCCTGGTCCAGCCAATGGGGCGGATGGATGTCCTCCAGGAGGCGCGCTCCTGGCTGGCGGGGGACCCCGAAAGGCATGCACACTGGGCGGCCTGGGATTAGTCGCTCCGGGCGGCATCACACACGAGGTGGAGCTTGAGCGGAGTGAGCCGGAGAGCAGCGCTGAAGTTGCTCGCGGCGGCGGGGGCCACGACGGCCACGGCCTGCTCGCGAGGCACCGAGAAGTCGAAGGAGCAGAAGATGGGTCAGCAGGGCAGCGAGCAGCCAGGCGCAATCATCGGTCTCACCCCGCTCGGGATGCAGTGGCCGACGCCGGATCCCTTCCTCTTCTGCGTCCACCACGACGACAAGTACCCGGCGGGCAACGCGCGGATGGGGCCGTCCGCGTCGCTGTCGGGCCGCCAGCTCGGGCAGGACTTCGCCGGGCGGGACGGCTGGAACATGTACCACGGCACCGTCGTCCCCGGCTTCCCGCAGCACCCGCACCGGGGCTTCGAGACGGTGACCATCGTGCGCAGCGGGCTGCTGGACCACTCCGACTCGCTGGGCGCGGCGGCGCGCTTCGGCGGCGGTGACGTGCAGTGGCTCACCGCGGGCGCCGGGGTGCTGCACTCGGAGATGTTCCCGCTGCTCCACTCCGACAAGCCGAACCCGGTGGAGCTGTTCCAGATCTGGCTCAACCTGCCGCGCGAGGACAAGCTCGTGGCGCCGCACTTCTCCATGCTCTGGAACCACGTCATCCCGAAGCACGTCGCGCGCGACGAGGCGGGGCGGACCACCGAGGTCACCGTGGTCGCCGGCCGGCTCGGGGACGTGAAGGCGCCGCCGTCTCCGCCGAAGTCCTGGGCCTCTCGCGCCGACGCGGACGTGGCCATCTGGACGCTCAAGCTGGCCCCCGGCGCCCGGTGGACGCTGCCGGCCGCCGCTCGCGGCAGCAACCGCATGTTGTACTTCTTCCAGGGCTCTGGCCTGCGCGTGGCCGGCCGCGCGATTCCTCCGTCGCACGGCCTCGAGCTGCGCGCCGAGCTGGACGTGGAGCTGGAGAACGGCGCGGACGTGGCGGAGCTGCTGCTCCTGCAGGGCCGGCCCATCAACGAGCCCGTCGTGCAGTACGGCCCGTTCGTGATGAACTCGCGGCAGGAGATCCAGCAGGCCTTCGCCGAGTACCAGCGCACGGGCTTCGGCGGCTGGCCCTGGCCGAGCGACGACCCGGTCCACGCCCGGGAAGAGGGACGCTTCGCGCGGCACGCCGACGGCCACATCGAACGTCCGGCCTGAGCGCCCGAGCCTCGAATCCCTCGGAGACAGGGGCCGGGGCTCCCGCCCCGTTTCACCATCAAGGCGCGTGAGCGCACGGAACCGGGCCTGCCGAAGCGCTAGGCTCCCCCCCATGAAGAAGAAACTCCTTCTCGGGTTGGGTGTGCTCACGGTGGTCCTGGCCGGGTTCGTCCTGAAGACGCTCTCGGACGCAGGGCAGTTCAAGCAGCTCACGCCCCACCATGCCGGCCGCTGCACCCCGGTGCCCGGCATGCCCGGCGCCGAGGACATCACCTTCCACCCCACCCTCGGCTACGCCTACGTCTCCTCGGATGACCGGCGCGCCACCCAGGCCGGGCGCCCCGTGCCGGGCGGCATCTACCGGTATGACCCCACCGGCGCCACGCCCCCCGTGCTCCTGACGGGCGCCTTCTCACGCGACTTCCACCCGCACGGCTTCAGCCTGTTCGTGGCCCCGGACGGCACGCAGACCCTGTTCGTCATCAACCACACGGAAGCTGGCTCACACCAGATAGAGCGGTTCGAGGTCGGCGTGGATGGAATGCTCGTCCACCGCCGGACGCTGAGGGACGCGGCCCTGGTGTCGCCCAATGACCTGGTCGCGGTGGACGCCGAGCGCTTCTACGTCACGAACGACCATGGCCTGGCACCCGGCGCCGCGCGGATGGTGGAGGACTACCTGCAGCTCGCCCTGGGCAACGTGGTGTATTTCGACGGCACGGGCTTCCGTGAGGTCATCCGTGACACGGCCTATGCCAATGGCATCAATCGCTCCGCGGATGGCCTGACGGTGTATCTGGCGCAGTCCATCGGGCGCTCCCTGTCCGTGTATACACGCGACGTGGCCTCGGGTGCGCTGACGGCGCGGCGGACGCTCCCGCTGGGCACCGGCCCGGACAACATCGAGGTGGATGCCCTGGGACACCTGTGGATCGCCACACACCCGAAGCTGCTCGACTTCGCCGCCCACGCGAAGGACGTGAGTGGCGCGACGCGCGCTCCCGCGCAGGTGCTGCGGCTGAAGCCCTCGGGCGACTCGCTGGAGCTGGAAGAGGTCTTCCTCGATGACGGCCAGCGGACGTCCGGCGTCGCCGTGGCGGCGGTCTCTGGAAACCGCATGCTGCTCGGCCCCGTCTACGAGGAGACCCTGCTCCACTGTGAATCGCCATGAGGAAGGCCGTCCCCGTCTGAGCGCGGAGGCGGGCCGGGACCTCCCCGGCCCGCGGTGGCTCAGGTCCCGTCGATGAGGCGGATGGCCAGGTCGGGGCTGAACGTGCCCGCGGGCGTATTCGGGGCGATGCCGCACTGACCGTCCGAATCCCCGGGGACCTTCACCCACAGCAGCAGCTCCGCGCCGCCGCCCACCTGCGACGGGGTGCCGAGCCTGCGGCCGCCGGGGTTGCACCACTCCCCGTTGGAGCCATTGCCGTTGCGGCTGGTGTCCACCACGAACGGCAGCGTGTAGCCGTACCGGTTGTTCAGCGCGGTGTTCACGGCCGAGGCGTACGAGGCGGACGCGGCGGTGGTGTGGAAGTTCGACACGTTGAGGGCGAAGCCGCGGATGTTGCGCGCGCCAGCGGACTCCAGGCGCTGGGCCATGGTATCGGCGGCAATCCACGTGGCGTTGCCGCCATCCAGGTAGGCCCACGTGTTGGGCGCACGGGCGCGGAGCTGCTCGGTGGCGTAGCGCAAGAGGCCCAGTCGCGTCTGGCGCTCGGTGTCATTGGGCAGGCAGTCCAGCTGGGCGACGGCGTCCGGCTCGATGATGACGATGGCCGGGCGGGTGCCCAGGCCCGTGACGAAGTTGGAGATCCACGTGCGGTACGCCTCGGGGCTGCCCGCGCCGCCTCCGGAGTGGCTGCCGCAGTCGCGGCCGGGGATGTTGTACGCCACCAGCACGGGCAGCTTGTCCGCCGCGTCCGCGGCGGCGACGAAGCCGGACACCGCCGAGGCGATGTCCCCGCTCCAGTTGCCGAACCAGCGCGCCCCGGGCCTGCTGGCAATGGCCGACTGGATGCGCGCCGCGCGTGAATCCCAGCTGTTGTTCCGCACCCAGGTGGCGGGGTTGGAGTTCGGGTCCACGTAGAAGCCGCTGGTCATCCCCAGCGGCCCGGAGCCGGTGCTGCTCCCCGTGGTGAGCGAGATGTCGTCCAGGTGCAGGGTGAAGGCCCCACGGCCGCCGACCTGGAACGTCACCTGCCCGGCCCCGGTGCTCAGCGACGAGGTGAAGGGGAACGTGAACCGCCGCGGCGTGCCGTCCAGGGAGATCTGCTGGTCCAGCGGCGCGGTGTACGGCGCGCTCCCCAGCTGCACCGTCGCGCGCACGGTGACGGGCGCCGTGGCCGAGGCGGTGAACGACAGCGTGTAGGCCTGCCCGTTGGCGAGCACGATGCCGTCCTGGCCGATGGGCGCGTCCCACGGGTTGACGGTGCCGCCGGCCACGTCGACCCGCCACCGCCCCGCGTCCACGCGCGACGAGGTGTTGGGCCCGCTCCACCACGGGGCCGTCGTCGTCCCGCTGAACGTGCCGTTGACCACCAGCTCCGTCAGCGCGGCGGACGAGACGCCCTCGTGCGTCTCGGGGGGCGCTTCCGGCGCCGCGCCGCAGGCGATGACGAGGGCCGCCGACAGCGAGCACGCTGCCGAAGCAAGGGACCGACGGGACAGCGGACTTCCATTCAAATGGAGTGACATGAAGCGGGACCTCCGCCCACGAACCCGACGTCAGGAAGTGACGTCCGGATGCACGCGGGCGCGCCCCGACATGGTGCCACCACTTGCTTGATTTGCCAGTGTTACAGTATTTGCGGACTTGCACAGAGTAATGGCAAGCGCGGTGGGTATGGCCTACGACGGAGGCATGACGGACGCGCAACACGAGCTGGTCAGGCTGATGCAGCAGATCGACAACCTGCACTACACCCAGACCTACAAGAAGGCCGAGCTTCCAGAGGCCGAGTACCTCGAACTCCTGGGCAAGCAGCAGGCGCGCAACGCCGAGGTCGTCGGGAAGATCCGCCAGCTCCTGTCCGAGGGCGTGAGCCTGGACTTCAAGACAGTCAACAACCACACGCCCCTGGCCGTCGCGGTGACCCAGAACAACGTCGAGCTGATCCGCCTCCTGAGGGAGTACGGGGCCGACATCCACGCGACGATGGGCTGGGACACGCCCATCCACCGGGCCGCGGAGTTCGGAGCCGACCGGGTCGTCCAGTTCCTCATCGACAACGGCGTGGACCCGAGAGGGAAGGACCCCTTTGGAAGGACGGTCCTGGCCGTCGCGCGAAGCTCGCGGCACAGCAAGAGCGTCGTCCCGCTGCTGGTCGAGCTCCTGAAGAAGACGAAGTCCCAGCGGCCGCCTCCGCCGAAGAAGCTCAAGGAGCTCAGCGAGGAGGCCGTCACCCGCTACCTGGCGGGCGCCGCGCCGGGCCCCCTCGCCGCGCTGGCGACGTTCATGGAGAGCGTCTTCGTCGAGGAGCACTCGGTCACCCTCGACGGGCTCTACGCGAGCATCGAGGAGCACGGCGCCATGCAGCCGGAGCTGGTGTTCGCCTGCATCGGGCTCATCCGCGAGGTGTCGACCCGCGCGCCGAAGCAGAAGACCGTCAAGAAGGTCTCCAAGAATGTGTCCATCCACCACGGCGACCTGGTGGTGGACGGGAACCTGGGCGTGGGCTCGCTGATGGTGACGGGGAACCTGACGGTGAAGGGCGATGCCGCGAACCGCCAGGGGCGCCAGCTCTTCGTGGGCGGCGACTTCGAGTGCAATGCCTTCTACACGGAAGGGCCCGTCATCATCGGAGGTGACCTCCGGGCCCGGACGGTGGAGGCCGTCTACAACGACTACGCCCTGGACGTCCGGGGGACGCTGAAGGCGGACACCCTGACCATCGACCGGCACCAGGTGAAGGCGGGCCGGTTCGACGTCCGCGAGCGCAGCGAGAAGTAGCCCGCGGTTCAGGGCACTGCTGGCCGGGAGTACCGCCCGGAGGGGCGCGTGAAGCCGAGCGCCCCTCCGGCATTTCTCAGTGAGCCATTCCCACCTGGGGCGCCACGTCGGCGTCACGGGCGAGCGGAGACAGCGGCTCCGGGCCGATGAAGACCTGGAGGAATCGCTCCGTGACATTCCCCGCCGCGTCCACGGCGCGGACGAAGATGACGCGGTCTCCCCGGTTCACCAGGTCCACCTGGTGGGTGACGGTGCCCGTGCCGCTCGGCACCTCGCTGTCCATCACCCACTGCGTCCACACCCGCGTGGGCGACACGTCTGTGACAGACGACACCACCTGCACCACGGGGGACGAGAGCTCCTGGCCGGCGGTCGGCGAGAGCACGGTGAGCACCGGGGGGGTGAGGTCCACGGTGATGGTCGTCGTCCGGCTCCTCCGGACTCCCGCCGCGTCGATGGCCACCATCTCGATGACGTGCGTGCCTTCCGCGAGGTCCACCTCGACGTTGTTGTAGCCGCCGACGGGGTTCACCGTGGTGGGCGCCAGGTGCGGGCCCCCATCCACGGTGAAGTAGACCTCCGTGACGGCGGCGCCCGAGACGCCGGGCGTTGCATAGCCCCAGAGCGTGTGGTGCGTCAGCTGCGTATAGCGCGGCTGGTTGCCCAGGGTGACGGTGGGCGGGTTGGGCGCTTCCAGCACCTGGATGGTGGAGTTGCAGGTCGCCTGGTTCCCGGCGCCATCCGTGGCCGTGTACGTCACCGTGTGCGTTCCCGCCACGTATGTCCCGGCCTGCGGCCCGGAGACCTGGGGCGTGGAGCAGGCATCACCGACAGTGGCCGTCCCGGGAGTGACCTGGGCGCCCTCGGGCTCCGTGGCCTGCACGACGATGGGCGCCGGGCAGATGAGCGTCGGCGGCGTCTGGTCCTCCACCGTCACCATCGCGGTACACGAAGAGGACACCCCCTCCGAGTCCGTGCAGGTGAGCGTCACCTGCCGCGAGCCGACGCCGGACGCACACTCCGGCGACTGCACGCAGGTGATGGTGTCGCCCGGGTCCGGGTCATACGAACTCGCATTCACCGAGCCACACCCGCTGCACGTGCCGTTGGCGACCACCGTCACGTCCTGGCAGCGCGCCACGGGCGGCAGGTTCGTCCGGGCCACACAGGCCGAGCCCTCGCAGCTCGGCCCGTCGTTGGGGTCGTCCCAGACGATCTGCTGGGCGCCGGACGAGGCCTCCGGCATCCCCTCGGTGAAGGCGAAGACGCGAATCTCGTTCGCACAGGCCTGGAGCGGCACGGTGAACGAGAAGGTCGGCTCGATGCCGCAGTTCGTGCACAGCGTCACCTCGGGGCCGCCATTGACCTGGTACCAGATGCGGTCCACCTCGGTGCCGCTGCTCCTCACGATGCCCGACACGGGCGCCTCTCCGGTCGCCGAGCACTCGCTGTTGGGCGCGATGGACACCGTGTGCGGAGGCACGATCTTCAGCCGCTGCCCACACCCCAGCACCAGCGGGAGCGGTGAGAAGTTGGCGTTGTTCGTCTGGCCATTGGCATTCACCATCACCGCCGACCGAGCCACGGTGTAGGTGCCCTCCGGGAGCGACATCCGGATGGAGCCCCGGGTCGCGGGCTGGCTGGCGCTCGGGGTGCCCGTGAAGTCGCCGCTCAGCAGCTGATACGCGGCCGGCCGGCCCCGCCAGTCCGTGCCGGTGAAGCCGCCGTTGATGAGAGCCCGGGGATTGTAGAGACGCCCCAGCGCCGTCCAGTAGTCGAGCTGGACTTCGTTGAAGCAATACGCGTGGTCGATGCGACCACGCTCTCCGGCCCCCAGCTGATGCGTGTTCTGGTTCTGGCGGAGGATGAATGCTCCTGCGCCGCCGCCCTGCGGGCCCGCCTCGAACCGGAGCACCAGGGCCTGCGTCCACGTCCTGCGAAGGTTGAAGGGGCTCGCCAGGACGAGCTCGTACTGGCTCGCGAGCTCTCCGGTCGCCGGATTGAAGCGCGCGCCGACACTGCCATTGGTCGCGCTGGGGGAGCTGCTGGCGGAGAGATAGGTTCCCTGGTTCATCAACCTGTCGGGTATCCCGTCTCCATTGGCGTCGAAGTCCGCCGAGAACATGAGCGACTGGAGCGAGCTGGGAGCGCCCGGATGCTGGGTGACGTACGGGTCCACCAGGCGGAGCTCGCCGTGGAGGTACGCGGGCTGCATCACGTAGGGATACCGGCTCACGCCGTCCACCACCCTCGTGACGGGGGTGGTCTGGTTCGCGATGACCGAGATGCCATCCACCGCATACCCGGTGTTGACCTCCATGAAATGCCGGGAGGGCCCGAGGCGCGCGCTGGTCGTCATGCGATAGCCGCTGCCCTCGGCCAGGCTCCCCAGGCTCCACCAGGTGCTCGGCTCACTGATGGGCGCCGAGGGCGTCGTGTCGCTCCTCGTCCGGTTCGAGTAGTCGGGGCGGGGGCCGCCGAGGACGTTGACGCTGCGGGAGATGGGCGTTTCTCCCGACAGCTCCCACGGGCCGCTCAGCCCACCCAGAGGGGGCACCGGCAGCGGGTCGGGCGGAGGCGGAGGCTGCTGCGCGACGATGCAGACGGGAACAATCTCATCACAGCCCGCAGTCGCCTGGACCGTGGTCGAGTTCGAGTACACGGTGGTGCCCGTCCGCACCGTGTAGAAGACACTGATGTTCTGGGGAACGCCGCCACGGACGAACCCGAGGTACTTCCCCTGGCGCTCGAACAGACCGATGCCCGCGGACATGCTCCGCGAGTCTCCAGGCGCGGTGGTGCACGTCGAATCCTGACCGAGCGAGAACTGGAGGACCCCGACGCAGCTGTCGAGCTGCACCTGGGTGGGCGCGGGCTGCACGTCCGGTGTCCTGACAACCACGTTGTCGACGGGCGGGAACTGGAACGAGGAGTTGCCGATGCTGCGCCCCGCGCTGACCCGGTAGCGGACGCCATTGGCGCCGCCCGCGCCCGCCTCCACCAGCATCTCGAAGTTGAACTCCAGCAGGCTCGTCCGAACGCCGTCGGAGCTCGTGGCGGTATACCCCGTGGGCTGGGTGCTGTCCGCGCGTGCGCTGGTGGAATACGACGGCTGGAGCGCTATCAACTCCAGCACCTGCGGATTCTGGTTCGTGAGGAGTGCCCTCACACGCAGGATGTTCGTGTTCAGCTCGCCCGCCGCGCGCTGCTCCTGGGACGCCAGCTCGGTGGAAGCTGACTGCTCAGCGGGAGAACCACACGCCAGGAGCCCTGCACTGGCCGCCGCTGCGACACACCAACGAAACCTCGTCAATCTCATACACCTTCCAGCTCTTGCCGCGTCGTCGCCCTTCCGGAATCGGGGGCGGATCGGGTCACGCGACGGGAGCCACTCCCGCTACGTGCCCGGGGTGTCAGGCTTCTGACACGCGCGGTGCTAGCAAGACAGGTGCCACCTGGAGCTCATGCAATTCCAGGGGGTTGGATGTCAATGAATGGCACGCAGTGGGGTCAGCGCGACCTTTGAGGTCAGCCCATTCCCAGGCATGGGCCTCAGTCCACCTTCGCCACGCGGCGGCGGTCGCTGAGGAACTCCTCCACGCCGTGGGCAATCGCCTTGGCCACCTCGGCCTGGTACTCGCCCGAGGCCAGGCGCTCCTCCTCCTCCGGGTGGGACAGGAAGGAGGTCTCCACCAGGATGGCCGGCATCTTCACGCCCAGCAGCACGTAGAACAGCGCCTCCTTGTGCCCCAGGTCCTTGATGCCCGTGTACTTGCGCGACAGGCCCGACACGAGCGAGCGCTGCACCTGGTTCGCCAGCCGCGACGACTCCTCCGTGTTGGCCTTCGTCGCCAGGTCCGCCAGGATGAACTGCAGGTCGCTGATGCCCTTCTCCGACGACTCGTTCTCACGCGCCGCCAGCCGGATGGAGTAGCGGTCCGCGGACGTGTTCAGCGTGTACGTCTCGATGCCGCGCAGCTTGCGCTTCGCCGCCGCGTTGCAGTGGATGGAGATGAAGAGGTCGCCGTGCTCGGCGTTGGCGAACTTCGCCCGGTCCTCCAGGCGGATGAACCGGTCATCCTCGCGCGTCAGCACCACCTCCAGCCCCTTCTCGCGCAGCGCCTCCGCCAGCTTCTTCGACACGGACAGGGCCACGTCCTTCTCCCGCGTCCCCTCCTTGCCGATGGCGCCCGTGTCATGCCCGCCGTGGCCCGGGTCGATGACCACGCGCCGCACCTTGAGCCCGAGCTGCTCCGCCAGCGTCAGCTCCGCGCTGCGGGACTGCTTCGCCACGGCCTTCAGCCGCGCCTGCGCCACCTGGTCGTCCACCGGACGGGTGATGGGCTTCGGCGGCTCGGGCGCGGCGACGGTGATGTGCGGCTCGGCGGACTTCGCGTCCCGCGCTTCGGTCTTCGCGGGCACCGGCTCGGGCTTCACGTCGCGCGCGGCGACGGCCGCGGACGCCTGCGTGTCCCGCGCCGCCTCGGCCTCGGGCTTCTTCTGCGAGGACGCCACGGCCTGCGACTCGGTCGCCTTCGTGTCCCGGGCCGGCTTCGACTCGGCCCCGGGCTGCGTCACGGGGGTGGCCGCGGCCTGGGCCTCCGAGGGAGCCGCCTTGACCTCCTTCGCCGCCAGGGCCGCCGCCACCGCCGCGTCCAGCCCCTTGCCCTCGGAACCGCCGGACACCGGCGGGGCCGGGTCCAACCGGGGAAGCCTGGGCGACGGCTCGCGGGCAATCTTCTCGATGGCGTCCACCAGCGCGGACCCGGGGCGCTCGGCCGGCGGGGACACCTGGGCCACCATGGGGGCGCGCTCCTCCTCGGTGGGCGCGGGCTTCGCGGGCGCGGGCTTGAGCTCCGGCGCCACCTTGGGAGCCCCCTTGGACGCAGGCAGCGTGGCCAGCAGCGCCCGCATGTCCTTCGCCTGGTCTCCCCTGCCGTTGGTGGCGAGCGTCTCCGTCAGGATGCGGCGCGCCGCGTCCGGCTGGTCCAGCCGGTTGACATGGATGCGCGCCAGCGCCAGCGCCGCGTCGTCCGCCAGCCGGTGCTTCGGGTACCCATCGCGCACCTGCTTGTAGTGGGAGATGGCCGACTTCAGGTCCTCCTCCACGAAGGAGACGCGGCTCAGCTCCTGAAGCAGCTCGCCGGCGGTGAAGAGGGCATCCGGCGCACGGTCCGACTTCGGGTGGCGGCTGGCCACGGCCTCGAACTTGCGCACCACGTTGAGCCAGTGGTGGCGCAGCTTGCGCCGGGACGCGTCGTCCTTCAGCGCGTAGTAGGCCCGGCGGGCGCCCTCGTAGGCCTCCTCGGCCTCATTCCGCTTCGCCGCGCCCACCGCGCCCGGGACGAGCAACAACAGCACGGGGAGCACGAGAGCGAGGCGCGAGGGCATGGGTTCCTCCGGCGGACAGCAAGCTACAGGCGTGTGTCACACGGCCCCATGCCACCGGCAACTTTTCGGCCCCAACGGTCCCCGGTCAGCGCACCCAGCCCAGGTCCTTCGCCAGGTCCTGGTCGATGACGCGCGCCCAGCCGGGCTGACGGGGCAGCACCGCCGCCAGGACCTTGTCCCCGTTGCGCACCGGCGCCCGCCCGGGCCTCACCCGCGCCCGCACCGCGTGCTTCACGTCCTGGCGGAAGTAGGTCGCCGGGAACACCACCTCGCCCCGGGACTCCGGCAGCGGCGCGTCGGGCGTCAGCCACACCAGCGCGCCCAGCCGCAGCGGCTCCACCTCCGCGCGCCACAGCCGGCGCACCTCCCAGGTGAAGAAGCCCACCGCCACCAGCGCCCCCAGGGCCAGGCCCCATGGCAGCAGCCCCACCCGCGAGGCCCGCGCCCGCGCGAAGCCCGCCTCCCGGGGCCGGTCCGGTACCGCCGGGTCCACCAGCAGCCGGATGCGAGCACCCCGCCCCAGCCCCTCCGCGTACTCGGCGAAGGTCCGCACGTTGGCGACGGAGTGCTCCTTGTCCTGGAAGGTGTAGATGACCTCCAGCGCGCCCTCCGCCCCGTCGCGGGCATCCGGCGGCGGCAGGCGTGAGGCCACCACCAGCGCCTCCACCTCCTCCGCGCGTGAGGCGAAGGCCTGCTCCTCCACGAAGAAGCGGCCCGCCAGGGCCGCGCCCGTGCCGAAGAGCATCATGGCCGCGATGCCGAGCACGACGCCGCGCACGAGGCGCCCCATGGCGCCGGGCACCTGGGACAGTCGTACCTTCCGGGGAGCATGAGGAATGGCCAGCTGCATGCGGCACTGAGCCTACCTCAGCTCGGGTCACGGCTCCGCTCGCCCGTGACGAGCAACCCCATTGCGCTCCGGGTGGCGGGCGGGGGTGCCCATCGGACATGGCGGCCGAGGCGCCAGCGCCCGGATGCCGAGCTCGCACGGAGCGTCAGCAGGGCTCGCGGAGGCGCTCCCACCTCCACCTCGAGAGCCAGGGCCTGATGGCGAAGGCTCCAGCGCCCCGATGCCGGATGCCAACTTCGTACCGAGCTCCAGCAGGGGCTCGCGGAGGAGCCCCACCTTACCTTGGGGCCCACAGTCTGACGGCGCCTCGCGGCCGGGAAGTCTCGGCCCCGCTCAGGTCTGCTCGGGCGGCAGCTTGACCCACACGCCACGGAAGCGCTTGCGGGTCGGGTCCTTCAGCTTCTTGCACTCGACTCCGTCGAGCGGGACGGTGCCGTCGTCGCTCAGGAGCAGGATTTCATCCACCTGCTCGGGCGTGAAGAAGGCCTCGGGGTTGAGGCCGGTGAGGTCGATGTCGGGCACGGGCACTGGCGCATCGTCGCCGCCGCGCCAGGTGAACAGGCGCGAGGTGGCCTCGCTCGCGGTGCCGCCGCTGATGATGAGGTAGCGCCCGCGCCACCAGGACAGGGAGCGGATGCCCAGCCCTCCCAGGTCCAGCAGCCGGGGCTCGCCCAGGCGCGCCCGGGTGGTTCCGTCCACCAGCTCCTTCGGGTTCAGCACCGGCACCACCAGCGCCCGCCCCTCGGGCACGGGGCTGCGGAAGCCGATGAGGATGGCGCTCTCATCCGCCGTCGCCGTCATGCCCTCGATGTTCAGTCCCCCCGGAGACTTCGGCGCCAGCGCCTCTGCCTCCGCCAGCCCGAAGCGGGCGAGCCGGGAGTCCGCGAGCAGGTCATCCAGCAGGTGCGAATAGGGCCGCCCCACCAGCTTCGGGCCGCCTTCCGTCTCCTGCGTGGCGAAGAAGCGCAGGCGGCTCGGCTGCTTCTTGCCGGAGCTGTTGCGGCCGTGGGACGTCAGCCAGAAGGACATCGAGCCCAGCCCGGTGGCCGCCTCGATGTCGGCCTCCGGCGGCTTCTTCTTGATGGGCAGCTCCAGGTCGGGCGACAGGTCCACGCGCTGGACGGGCACGCCGCCGCGCCGGGCGTCGTAGACGCGGAGGATGTTGTCCTCGTCGTCGCCCACCACGAACAGCTCTCCGCCGAGGGCCACCGCCCCCGACGCATCACACATGCCCTCGAAGACGACGGGAGCATGCGCCCCCGCCCCGCCCACGTTGGCGGAGGGCGCCGCCGCGCTGCTCATCGGGACGCCAGCGGGTTGCTCGGGCACACCACGGGCCGCACAGCCCGTGGCCAGGACTCCTACACAGATGAATGCCAGCCTCATGGCCCCACTGTTCTGCACGACTGGCGCCTTCGGGGAGTGGCGCGTCACGGACTGTAATCTGACGGACAGGCTCGGAGTCCTCCCCTGCGCGCGACTCCGGTTCCCGGAATGTGGGAGCAGGCGAGCAGGGCTTCCGACTCGAGCAAAGCCTTGCGCCGTGAGCTCGCCGTCCTGCCAGCTGATGCCCGGGGCAGTCCTTCAGGGCCCGCCGCGGGGCCGCGTCCCCTCCACGTCCTTCGCGCAGCGGAAGCCCACGTTGTTGAAGGGGGCCTCGGGCCGGGCCTTCCCCCGGTAGAACAGGCCGTAGCCGTGGCAGGACTTCGCCGAGCACCACCACGAGCCGCCGCGAGTCACGCGCTCCTCGCCCGCCCCGGTCGTCACCGGGTTGCGGACGCCCGCCGCGCGGCGGGCATACGCGCCGGAATCATAGACGTCCGCGACGAGCTGCCAGACGTTGCCCACCGGATCGAAGAAGCCCCACGCATTGGCGGGAAAGGCGCGCACCGGGGACAGGTACACGTGGCCGTCTTCGCCGCTGGGCTGGCGGTGGTCGGCGCCCTGCCAGAAGTTGAGGCCGTAACTCGCGTCGGGCCGCTTCGGCGAGTCGCCCCAGGGAAAGCGGGTGTCCGTGGTGCCCGCGCGCATCGCGTACTCCCACTCCGCCTCGGTGGGCAGCCGCAGGCCGTGCGCGCGGCAGTACGCCAGCGCGTCCACGTGGCTCACCATCGTCACCGGGTGGTCGGGGCGCGGTGCGTAGTCCTTCGGAGGCGAGGCGCCGAACGGCGCGCGCCAGGTGGCGCCCGGGGTGCGGCGCCACTCCCACTCGGCCAGGCCCGCCTCGGCCACCATGCCGTAGCCGAGCTGCTCGGCTGTCGTCTTGTAGCCCGTGCGCTCGGTAAACCGGGCGAAGGCCTCCACGGTGACGAGCGTCTCGTCGAGGAAGAATGCGTCGACGCACACGGCGTGGCGCGGCGTCTCGTCCGCGCGGGGCGAGCGCTTGCGCCCCATCCAGAAGCGCCCCGCCGGGACAACGCGCATGCCCTCCGGAGGGCGCGCCTCCGGTGCTGGCCGCGCGAAGTCGCTCGGACAGGCCTCCTCGGCGTGTGCGGCGGGCAGCGGCGCGGCGGCGCCCAGGAGGAAGGCGAGCGCGACGCGTGCGCTGCCACGCAACGACACCCACCGCACGCTCACTGATACCCGCTGAGGCACTTGTGGTGGCACGAGTCCGGCAGCCGGTTGTCGCAGCGGTCGAGGCACTCGTACATGTTGGTGCCCCGGTCCATGCAGCTCTTGACGCACGCGACGGCGCGGTCGCACGGCGCCTCGCACGTGCGCGCCCACTCGCGGTTCGACTCCTCCGAGCACCGGTCGTACTGCCGCTCGCAGGCGGAGTCCTCGGCGTCGACCGGCGCCTGGCACTCCGCCTCGCAGTCGCGCGTGGCCTGGATGCAGCTGGCCACGCACTCCTTCCGGTTGCCGCGCGAGCCGCACTTCATCCGGCAGTCGCCGCAGGTGCCCTTGCAGGCCAGCTTGCACTCATGACAGGCCTTCCCGGACTCGACCCTGCAGTCCTGGTACGGCTCCCAGCAGTCACTCGGCGAGCAGCTCTGGGCGTATTCGACGCCGCACGACCCGCTTCCGAAGGTGTCCACCGGCTGGCACGCGTCCTGGAAGTCCTTCGCCCCCAGCGCCTCCACCACCGCCGCGCCCGGCACCATGAGGGACTCGAGCTGCATCGTCACGGTGCGCGCTCCGGCATCCACCGCGCCGGAGCGCAGGAAGAGGAGCCCGTCCGCGAACAGCTGCACCAGCACCACGTCCGAGCCCTGCGTCCGCGCCTCCTGCCACACCGGCCCCGCGTCGGGCGCCACCATGCCCGTCACGCAGGCCACGGTGTCCGCGCACCCCTCCGGGAAGCTCCACGGCGCCGCCGTCTTCAGCGTGTCCTTCGCCGCGCGCGCCCGGCCCAGCCGCTCGAACTCGGCCTTCCAGAACAGCTCCCGGAACGCGTCCCGCGTGGGCCCGTCCGTGGGCTTCAGCGTCACCGCGCGCTGCAGCAGGTTGAGCGCGTCCGCCGTGGGCCGCCCCGCCTCCGTGCCCTGCGCCAGCAACTGCGCGTGGTCCGGCGCCGTCGGCCCCAGCAGCTCCAGCTTGGTGAAGCCCGTCGTCTGCAGGCACGTGAGCTCCGCCCACCCGTCCTTCGCCAGGGACACGACGGAGCACGCGGTGCCGATGGGCACCTGCGTGCGGATGGCGGCGGAAGCCCTGGGCTTCGAGCGGAGGTTCAGCGCGCTGGCCTGGACGAACAGCGTGTCACCGGAAGCGGCCTGGAAGACGACGGCGGCGAGGAGCGGGAGCAACTTCAGCATCGTGAGGCCGCAATGTAATGCAGCCGACACTCCGCCCGACAGGCGGGGCCAGAGCGACCCCGCCGCCGCCCTACTCCAGCTCCCGCTGCAGCCGCGCCAGGAGGTTCAGTGCGTCCAGCGGCGTCATCCTGTCGATGGTGACGGCCTTCAGCGTCTCCATCACCTTCTGCTGCGAGGGCGACAGGGCGGGCGTGGCCTGCAGCGCGGGCGCCGGCTCCGCCACGAACAGCCCCAGCTGCCCCGCGGACGCCCCGCGCTTCGACGACTGGCGCACCGCCACCCGGGGCCGTCCCGCTTCATCCAGCTCCCCGGACTCCAGGTTCTGCAGGAGTTCCCGAGCCCTCGCCACCACCTCCGGCGGAAGCCCCGCCAGCTTCGCCACTTCGATGCCGTAGGAGCGGCTGGCCCCACCGGGCACCAGCTTGCGCAGGAAGATGACCTTGCCGCCCTGCTCCTTCACGGCGACGCACAGGTTCTTCACCCGCGAGCGCTCACGGGCCAGGTCCACCAGCTCGTGGTAGTGCGTGGCGAACAGCGCCCGCGCGCCCACCGTGTCGTGCAGGTGCTCGGCCACCGCCCAGGCGATGGAGAGCCCGTCGAAGGTGGACGTGCCGCGGCCAATCTCGTCCAGGATGATGAGGCTCTTGCGCGTGGCGTGGTGGAGGATGTGGCTCGTCTCCGTCATCTCCACCATGAAGGTGGACTGCCCGCGCGCCAGGTTGTCCGCCGCGCCCACGCGCGTGAAGATGCGGTCACACAGGCCGATGCGCGCCGCCTTCGCCGGGACGAACGAGCCGGCCTGCGCCATCAGCGCCGTCAGCGCCACCTGCCGCATCACCGTGCTCTTGCCCGCCATGTTGGGGCCGGTGATGACCAGCAGCTGCGCCTCCTCCGGGTCCATCCGCACGTCGTTGGGGACGAAGGACTCGCCCGGCCCCAGCATGCGCTCCACCACCGGGTGGCGGCCCCCGGTGATGCTCAGCACCTCCGAGGCATCCACCTCCGGCCGCGTGTAGCCGAACTCCGCCGCGCAGCGCGCGAAGGACAGGAGCGCGTCACTGGCCGCCACCGCCTCCGCCGCCGAGCGGATGCGCGGCGCCGCCTCCACCACCTTCGCCCGCAGCTCCTCGAAGAGCTGCACCTCCAGCACGCACCGCCGCTCCTCCGCGGTGAGCACCTGCTCCTCGTACTCCTTCAGCTCCGGCGTGACGAAGCGCTCCGCCCCCACCGTGGTCTGCTTGCGGATGTAGTCCGCCGGCACCAGGTGCAGGTTCGACTTCGTCACCTCCAGGTAGTACCCGAAGACCTTGTTGTAGCGGACCTTCAGCGAGCCGATGCCCGTGCGCTCCTTCTCCCGGGCTTCAATCTGCAGGAGCACGTCCTTGCCGGACGTGGACAGCGCCACCAGCCGGTCGAGCTCCGGGTGGTAGCCGGGGCGGATCATCCCGCCCTCCTTCAGCGTCACCGGGGGCTCGTCCGCCACCGCCCGCCCCAGCAGCTCGGCCAGGTCCGGCAGCGCGGCCAGCGGCCCCGCCAGCGACTGGAGCAGCGCGGCCTGGCACCGCGCCAGCATCATCCCCAGCCGGGGCAGCTGCGTCAGCGACAGCCCCAGCGCGCGCAAGTCCCTGGCATTGCCCGCACCCAGCGACAGCCGGCCGCACAGCCGCTCCAGGTCCCCCACTTCCTTGAGGGTGGCGGCCAGCTCCTCGCGCCACACGCTGCGCGCGGACAGCTCCTCCACCGCGTCCAGCCGCGCATGGATTTCCGGCAGCGCGCCCAGCGGAGACGCCAGCCAGCGCGCCAGCTTGCGCGCGCCCAGGCTCGTCACCGTCCGGTCCAGCACGCCCAGCAGCGAGCCCTTGCGCCCGCCGTCCCGCTGCGAGCGCAGCACCTCCAGGTTGGCCCGGGAGGACTCGTCCATCAGGAGGTTGCCGGCGCGCTCCTGGCGGCTCAGCCGGTCCACGTGCGCCGCGGCTGTCTTCTGCGTGTCCTTGAGGTAGCGCAGCGCCGCGCCCGCCGCCCCGGTGGCCAGGGGCGCGTCCTCCAGCCCGAAGGCGGACAGCGACTGCACGGAGAAGTGGCTGCGCAGGTAGCCCGCCGCCCGCGTGGGCTCGAAGGCCGCCGCCTCCCCTTCCGCCACCGCCGGCGTGCGCGACAGCCGGCCGCACAGCTGTGAGACTTCCGCGGAGGCCCGCTGCCCCTCTGGCACCAGCAGCTCCCGGGGCTCCACGCGCGACAGGGCCTCGGCCAGCTCGGCGGCCGTCGTCGCCTCCAGCGCGAGGAACTCGCCGGTGGACGCCTCCAGCAGCGCCGCGCCCCAGCCCTTCTCGCTCCAGCACACGGAGGCCAGGAAGTTGCTGGCCTGCGGCTCCAGCACCTCGTCGTCCAGCACCATGCCCGGCGTAATCACCCGCGTGACTTCGCGGCGGACGATGCCCGGCCCGCTGCCCGGCTCCTCCACCTGCTCGCAGATGGCGACCTTCAGGCCCTCTGAAATCAGGCGGGCGATGTAGCGGCGCGCGGAGTGGTACGGCACCCCGCACATGGGCACCTTGTCCGCGCCCTTGGCCCTGGCGGTGAGCGTTATCTGGAGGAGCTCCGAGGCCTTCACCGCGTCCTCGAAGAACATCTCGTAGAAGTCCCCCAGCCGGAAGAAGAGCACCGCGTCCGGGTGGGAGGCCTTCAGCTCCAGGTACTGCCGCATCATGGGGGTCAGGGAGGCAATCTCCCGCGCGCCCGCTCCCTCGGCTGCCCGCTCGCTGCCAGAGCCGACGTCCGGAGTCACGTCGCCGGAGAGGTCCACCGCTGCCTTCGCTGCCTTCATCTGCTGCGTCACGGCCATCCCTGCCCTTCTCTCATGACCCGACCTGCGGATCAACGAACCCGCCACCCTACCTGCCGCGTTTCTTTATCATCCGCCACCGACACTTCCGCCCTCCCGGCAGCCGAAAACGGGTGCGCCCGTCCGCCAGGGCGTGCATCTTGCCGGCGCCATGGAGACGCCCCCACCGCGCGCCGCACCGCCGCCTCCCGTCCCCGCGCTGTTCCGCGCCGCCCTGTTCCCCTTCAAGGCCTTCCTCCAGCTGGAGGCCAGCAGCGGCATCCTCCTGGCCCTGTCCGCGGTGGTGGCCCTGGTCTGGGCCAACTCGCCGTGGGCCGGCAGCTACAACGCCCTGTTCGACGCCCGCCTGGAGCTCGGGCTGGAGTCCTTCCGGGCGCACTTCACCTTCCGCGAGCTCGTCAACGACGGGCTGATGACGCTCTTCTTCCTCGTGGTGGGGATGGAGATCAAGCGCGAGCTGTCCGCTGGAGAGCTGCGCACGCTCTCCCGCGCGCTCCTGCCGCTCATCGCCGCGGTGGGCGGCATGGTGGTGCCCGCCCTGCTCTATGTCGCCTTCAACGCCGGCACCCCGGCCATGGCGGGCTGGGCCATCCCCATGGCCACGGACATCGCGTTCGCCATCGGCTGCCTCACCCTGGTGAAGGCCCGGGTGGGCCACGCGCTGGTGGTGTTCCTCACCGCCCTGGCCATCTTCGACGACATCGGCGGCATCCTCGTCATCGCGCTCTTCTACGGCTCGGGCATCCACACGGACTGGCTGCTGTACAGCGCCGGGGTGGTGGCCGTGCTGGGCGTGTGCAACCGCTTCTACGTGCGCAACGGCGTGGTGTACGCGCTGGCCGGCGCGGCGCTCTGGTACGCCATGCACCACGCCGGCATCCACGCCACGCTGTCGGGCGTGGTGCTGGGGCTGTGCATCCCCGCGCTGCCCACCCGCTCCGGGCGCGAGGTGCTGGAGGAGCTGGGCGCCTTCGTCAACAACCTGGTGCGCGAGACGGGCGACGAGCAGGTGCGCGGCGCGCAGCTGCTCTACATCGAGGAGCGGCTGGAGGACCTGGAGCCGCCCCTCAACCGCTTCGTGCACCTGTGGCACAAGCCGGTGGCGTACGGCATCGTCCCGCTGTTCGCCCTGGCCAACTCCGGCATCTCCCTGGAGGGCATGGGCTGGGGCGACCTGCTGCGGCCGCTGCCGCTGGGCATCATCGCCGGCCTCTTCGTGGGCAAGCAGGTGGGCATCTTCCTCTTCACCTGGGTGGCGGTGAAGGCGCGGGTGTCCGGCATGCCCGGCGGCGCGGGGCCGGGGCAGCTGCACGGCGTGGCGGTGGTGGCGGGCATCGGCTTCACGGTGGCCCTCTTCGTGGCGGGGCTCGCCTTCGTGCAGCAGCCGGAGCTGCTGCGGGACGCGAAGCTGGGCATCCTGGTGGGCTCGCTCTTGTCGGGCGTGGTGGGCTACGTCCTCCTGCGCTTCGTGGCGAAGCCCGTGGCACCGGCGTAACGTAGGAATCCGAGGGCAGCCCACGTGATCCTCCAGGACCTCAACCGCGTTCGGCAGATCTCCGTCATCGCGGCGCGCCACGGCTTTGGCGAGCTGGCCGAGCGGGCGGGCCTGTGGCGCATGCTCGGCCGCCGGGAGAAGGTGGAGGTCTCCCCGGAGGTGCAGCGCGCGTCCACCGCCCGGCGCTTCCGCATGCTGCTGAGCGACCTGGGCCCCACCTTCATCAAGCTGGGCCAGGTGCTCTCCACCCGCGCGGACCTGCTGCCCGCCGAGTTCATCGACGAGCTGTCGCTGCTGCAGGACCACGTGGTGCCCATCCCCCTGGAGCAGGTACACGCGCAGATTCGCGACTCGCTGGGACGCGACGTGCAGGACCTCTTCGCGCGAATCGACCCGACGCCGCTGGCCGCCGCCTCCATCGCCCAGGTGCACCGGGCCGTCACGCTGGAGGGGGACGAAGTCGTGGTGAAGGTGCAGCGGCCGGGCATCGGCGCGAGCATCGACTCGGACCTGGGCGTGCTGCGCGGGCTCGCCCGCCTGCTGGAGGCCGTGGTGGAGGAGACGGGCGTGTACACGCCCACCGGCATCGTGGACGAGTTCGACCGGGCCATCCACGAGGAGCTCGACTTCCTCAACGAGGCCGACAACGTCCGCGCCTTCCTGGAGAACCACCGCGAGCGGCCCTTCATGAAGATTCCGCGCGTCTACGCCGGGCTGTCCAGCCGCACGGTGCTGACGCTGGAGTTCATCCAGGGGGTGAAGATCAACCAGGCGCAGCTGCCGGAGGAGGACCGGAAGGTCATCGCGCAGAACATCCTGGAGGCCTCGTTCCGCCAGCTCTTCGACGACGGGCTCTTCCACGGAGACCCGCACCCCGGGAACATCCTCCTGCTGGAGGGCAACCGGCTGGCGCTGCTGGACTTCGGCGTGGTGGGGCGGCTGTCGCGCCCCATGCAGGAGACGCTGGTCATGCTGTGCCTGGCGGTGGCGCTCAAGGACAGCGACTCGGTGGCGCGCATCCTCTACCGGGTGGGCGTGCCGGACGCGCGCGCCAACCTGGTGGGCTTCCGCAACGACATCGACGCGCTGCTGGGCCGGCACCTGGCCACCACGCTGGGGCAGGTGGACACGCGCTCGCTCCTGCGGGACCTGCTGGACCTGGCGGTGAAGTACCGCATCCGGATTCCCAAGGAGTACGCGCTGCTCAGCCGGGCGTCCGTGTCCACGGAGGGCATGCTGCGCAGCCTGTACCCGGAGATGAACATCATCGAGGTGGCGCTGCCCTACGCCAAGGAGCTGCTCGCCGGGCGGTATGACCCGTCCCAGCTCCAGGGCGGGCTGATGCGCACGCTGCTGCGGTTCCAGTCCATGGCGGCGGACCTGCCCACGCAGCTGTCGCAGATCCTCCTGGACATGGAGTCCGGCAAGTTCACCGTCACGGTGCGCGCGGACCAGTTCGAGAAGCTGAATGAGAATCTGCGCAGCGCGGCGGTGATTGCCTTCCTGGGCCTGTGCGCGTGCGGCTTCATCGTGGGGGCGTTCATCGCCTTCGCGCCGAAGCCGTGGATGTACGGGGGCGTGCCGGTGCTGGGCGTGGTGGGCATCGCCCTGGCGGCGGCGCTCTTCGGCGCCGTCTTCACCTGGTACCTCTTCGGCGGGCGGGGGCTGGGCAAGGTGCGCCTGAGCCGCTTCCTGAAGAAGCCGCAGAAGCGCAGGTAGGCCGCCCGCCTGCGGCTACACCGGCCGGCGCCAGAGGTCCGCGAGGCCGTCGGGGAGCTGCGCGGCCACGTCCGCCACCTCGTCCTCGGGGATGCGGTCGCGGATGGCGGTGAACACCGTGGTCGTCACGCGCAGGGCCTGGTCGATGGGGATGCGCAGGTGGTCCGCCACGTCGGTGAGGAACTCGTCGCGGCCCATCCGCTTCGCATGGGACGAGCCCCGGTGGATGGTGCACGCGCCGAGGATGTCGCCGATGCCGCCGCCCAGTGCGCGCATCAACTTCACGTCCTCCCCGTCGGACAGGCGCCGCGCCAGGGTGCAGAACACCGCGGAGGCCGCGTCGCCTGCATCGACTCCGTTGACGCGCAGCTCCTGGCTGTTCCGCAGCTCCTCCAGGAAGCCGTTGAGCTCCGCGGGCTCGTCCCGCTCCTTTACCGGGACCTTGTTCATGTCACCCGTGGGTTCGGTGTGCTGCGCCATGGGGTTGCCTCCTTGCTGGTGCGGGCCGCCGTGCCGCGTCCACCCGGCGACTGTCACGGTGGGCACGGCCCGCGCGCGCATCAGCGGGAGCGTGGCAGGCACCTCCTACAGCGACGCCGGAGCCGGAAGCCCGCAGGGACGCCTGCCCATGCAAGGCGGACACGACGAGCCCGGGGGAGGCTGGGTACGAGCGCACCCCGACACGAGGTGCCCGTCGCCTCAGCACAGCAGGGCTGTGTACGAGCGCCCCCCTTTGCGAAACGCCCGCCCCATCGCCACAGCCGGCCTGCGTACGAGAGAAGCCCAATGTGAAGCGCCGGCCCTCACCGCAGCAGGGCGGCCCCCTCGTCGCTCGGCAGCCTTCACCTGCCCGCCGAAGCTCCCGAGAGCGTCACGCGGTCGGAGGTCCGCCCGCATGCGTGCCCGGGACCTGGCGTCTCACTTCGCCGCCGGAGCAGTGGAGTCCTTCACGGCGGCCGGCGTCAGCTCGTCGCGGACCACCACCCCACCCTTCATGACGAACCGGACTCGCTGGAGCTCGGTGATGTCCGCCCGCGGGTCTCCCGAGACGGCGACGAGGTCGCCGTAGCGCCCGGGCTCCAGCGTGCCGACGTGCTCCTGGAGTCCCACCAGTTCCGCTGCGCGCGACGTGGCCGCGCGGATGACCTCCACCGGGGGCAGGCCCGCGCGCTGGAGCGCCACCAGCTCCATGGCGTTGCGGCCCTGCTGCCAGGCCGTGCTCGCGTCGAAGCCGGCAGCAATCTTGACGCCGAGCTGGTGGGCGAGCGCCACCATCTTCCGGGCCCCCTTCAGCCGCTCCTCCAGCCGGCGTCGCGAGGCCTCGTTGGACTCGCGCTCGATCATCGCCTCGAAGATGCCGACGGTGGGCACCAGGAAGGCCCCCTTCTTCTGGATGGCCTCCAGCGCCGCGCGGTCCGCCTCATGCCCATGCTCGATGGAGTCCGCACCCGCCGCGATGGCATTGCGGATGGCTTCGCTCGTGTTGGCGTGGACGGCGACCTTGCGGCGCGCCTTGTGCGCCTCCTCGATGATGACGCGCAGCTCGTCGGGGGTAAGCGTGGGGGTGGCCCAGTCCGCGTACACCTTGAGCAGGTCCGCCCCCTGCCCCAGCTGCTCGCGCGCGGCGCGGCGGGCCTCCTCCACGCCGCTGACGAACTGCGCGCCCGTGGGCAGGTCCTTCACCTCGGGAGCCACCCCGAACGGGTGATAGGCGCCCACCGCCGCGATGCCCCGGGTGGACACGCGCATGCGCGGCCCCTCCACCAGCCCCTGTCGGATGGCGTCGCGCAGCGCCACGTCGGCGTAGCCGCTGCCTTCGTTCTCCACGTCGCGCACGGTGGTAAAGCCGGCGCGCAGGGTGGCCCTCGCATTGGCCGCGCCCTCCAGCGCCCGGGTGGCCTGGGACTTCGTGAGCAGGCCCTGCTCGTAGCCGCCCGGCGTCTCCGCCCAGCGCGCCATCAGGTGGGTGTGGCAGTCGATGAGCCCCGGCAGCACCGTGGCCGTCCCCAGGTCCACCACCTCCGCCCCCTCCGGCACCGCCAGGCCGGAGCCCGCCTTCACGATGCGCTCTCCCTCGATGAGGATGACCGGCGAGGCCACGTACTTCCCGCTCTTCACGTCGAGCATCCGCGCCGCGCGAACGGCCAGGATGCGGGGAGGTGCGCCAGCCTCAGCGGTCTGGGCCATGGCAACGATTCCAAACACCAGGGGGAGCAGGGACACCGCACGGGCAAGCCGCTTCACGTCGCCTCCATCCAGTAGGAAACAGGACCCTGGCAGCGTAGGCGAAGGCGCCGTCCTCCCCTCGAAACTTTGAGGCGCGGCCTCAGATCTTCGAGGGGCACAGCGAAGGAGGCCTGTGCTTACACTCCGTCGCGCGACACGGGCCGGCTCGCGCACGACAGTACCGGAGGGGACATGTCCTGGAAGCAACGTGGCTCACTCGCACTTCTCACGCTGGGCCTGGCGGCCTGCGGAGGCCCGGCAGGCACCGAGGCTCCTGCTGCTGAAGCCGCCGCGCTCGAGCCCGAGGACGCGCAGCCGGCGCCCTCGGTGGAACCCGGCCCCACGACGGTGCAGGTCGGCCATGCGGAGGAGCCGCCCTCCCCCGGGCCCGCTGGCGAGCCGTGGGTGCCGCAGCCGCCCCCGCCCGAGCACCGCGAGCCCCGCACCCTCGTCGTCCCCAAGCACTACGCCACCATCCAGGCCGCCATCGACGCGGCCTCCCCCGGTGACACGGTCTACGTCGCCCCGGGCGTCTACTCCGAGCACGTCACCCTGCGCAGCGGCATCCGTCTGCTCGGCGCAGGCGCCCCCATCACCCTCTGGGACGGCCAGGGTGAGGCGCGGAACCTCATCGACTTCACCGGCGCCCGCGACGTGGAGATCTCCGGCTTCACCTTCCGGAACGTGGGCTCGAAGACCCACTGCATCATGACCTACAACCCGGGCCGCTGGTGCTCGGGGGACTGGTACGCCGCCGCCATCTACGCGGACGGGCATGACTTCAACACGTCGGCGCGAGTGTGGAACAACGTCTTCGTGCACAACGGCACGGCCGTCCTGCTCTACTTCCATGCACTCGCCGAGGTGCGCAACAACCTGTTCCTGGAGAACGAGCACGCGCTCGCCTTCAACAGCATCCAGGATGTCTCCAGCGCCGAGGGCAACATCTTCTGGAACAACACCTCGCTCGCCATCGGCGTGCTGTCGGGCTTCATCGACCTGCGCCGCAACGTCATCGCGGGCTCGTATGTCGGCCTCAGCCACGCGCACACCCAGACCGGCGACATCCGCTGCAATGTCTTCCTCCGGAACGAGCACCACCTCTGGGACCCCCGCCAGGCCCCGCCGCGCGTGGTCATGGGTGAGAACGGCAACGTGGTCCTGGACCCGTTGTTCGAGGACCCCGAGGCGGGCGACTTCCGCCTCCGGGCCGACTCCCCGCTGAAGGGCGTCGACTGCTTCGGCTCCCGCCTGGACACGGTCGGCCTCACCGCCACGCCCTGAAGAAACGAGAACGCCGCCAGCTCCCCGGAGGGCGCTGGCGGCGCGGTGGAATGGAAGCTCCGTTCCGCTCAGCCGTGCGTGGCGGGCCGGGCCTCGTCGGAGTGCGGCGCGGGCGTACCGGACTCGTCATCCGGCTTCTTGCCCATCATCGTCCCCAGCCGCGTCTTCATCCGGTCCGCCACCACGTAGAAGGCGGGCACCACGACGAGGCTGAGCACCGTGGACACGGACAGGCCGCCCAGCACGGCGATGGACATGGGCGCGCGCGTCTCCGAGCCGGCCCCCAGCGCCAGCGCCGCCGGCACCGCCGCCATCATCGTCGCGGTGGACGTCATGAGGATGGGCCGCAGCCGCACCGGACCCGCGCGCAGCATGGCCTGGAGCGCGTCCGCGCCCCGCTCCCGCTCCTGCAGCGCGTAGTCCACCAGGATGATGGAGTTCTTCTTCACGATGCCCATCAGCAGCAGCAGGCCAATCATGCTGAAGATGTTCAGCGTGCTGCCCGTGGCCAGCAGCGCGAAGGCCGCGCCCGCCACCGACAGGGGAAGAATCGTGAGCACCGTGACGGGGTGCAGGAACGAGTTGAACTGCGCGCCCAGCACCATGTACGCCACGCCAATCCCGAGGAAGAGCGCGAAGAACAGGCTGCTCATCGAGTCGCGGAACGCCACGCTGGCCCCGCCCGGCACCACCCGCACGCCTCCCGGCAGATCCTTGGCGAGCCGCTCCACCGTGGCCAGCGCCTCCTCCTGGTTGGAGCCGGGCGCCACGTTGGCGAAGACGCTGATGGCACGCTCACGGTCTCTGCGGGTAATCGCCTGTAGCGCCGGGCGCTCCTCCTGGGTGACGAGCGAGGACAGCGGCACCAGCGCGCCGCTGGCCGTGCGCACCTTGAGCAGCGACAAATCTTCGGGCCGCGAGCGCTGCCCGGCCAGCAGGCGCATCCGCACGTCGATGCGCCGGCCGCCCGTGCTGTACTTGCCCACGCGCAGGCCGCCCACCAGCGCGTTGATAGAGGAGGCCACCGACTCGATGGGCACGCCCAGGTCCGCCGCGCGCGCCCGGTCCGGGGTGATGCGCAGCTCCGGCATGCCGAGCTGGTAGTCGGTGTCCACGTCCACCACCTTGCCGCTGGCCTGGAGCTTCTCGCGCATCTCCTGGCTGGCGGACACCAGCGCGTCCCAGTCCGAGCCGCGCACGCTGAACTCCACGGGGAAGCCGCGCTGCGCGGTGAAGCCCGCCTGCGACATGTCCTGCACCACCGCGCGCAGGCCGGGGATGCTGTTGAGCTCCTTGCGGAAGATCTGCTGCAGCTCCGACTGCGGCATGCGCTGGTCCGGCGGCGTCAGCGTGAGCATCAGCATGCCCGCGTTGACGCTGGAGTTGCCGCCGCCTCCGCCCACCGTCGCGAAGACGCTCTGCACCTCGGGACGCGAGCTGGCGAAGGCCTCTGCCTTCTGGAAGAGGCTGTTCGTCTCCTCCAGGCTGCTGCCCACCGCCGTCTGCAGGCGCACCATCAGCCGGCTCTGGTCCTGCGAGGGGACGAACTCGCCCGGCAGCGCGCGGAAGGCGAACACGCTCAGGCCCAGGAGCACGGCCGCCGAGGCCAGCACCCACCAGGGGCGCTTCAGGCCCCAGCCCAGGGCCCGCCCGTAGACGGCCTCCAGCCGCGAGAAGCCCCGGTCCACCCACTGGCCCACCCGGCTGCGGCCCTCGCGCGACGTCTTGAGCAGCTGCGCGCAGCGCGCCGGCGCCAGGGTGATCGCCTCCACGTAGGACAGCAGCACCGCCACGCACAGCGTGACGCCGAACTGGAGGAAGAACTTGCCGATGATGCCCTTCATGAAGACGACGGGCAGGAAGATGGCCACCACCGCCAGCGTCGCCGCCAGCGCGGCGAAGGTGATCTCCGCGGTGCCCTCGCGCGCGGCGGTCACCCGGTCCTTCCCCTCCTCCGCGTGCCGGAAGATGTTCTCCAGCACCATGATGGCGTCGTCCACCACGATGCCCACCGCCAGCGCCAGCCCCAGCAACGTGAAGGTGTTGAGCGTGAAGCCCAGGAAGTAGATGACGGCCACCGTCCCCAGCAGCGACATGGGAATGGCGAGCACCACGTTCATCGTGCTGGACAGCGAGCCCAGGAACACCCAGCAGACGAAGGCCGTGAGGATGCAGGCCAAGAGCAGCTCGAACTCGATTTCGTGGACGCTCTCCTCGATGTACTTCGTCGAGTCGAAGCGGATGCCCACGTCCATGCCCTCTGGCGCGTCCTTGGCAATCTGCGCCAGCTCCGCGCGCACCGCCTGGGCCACGGCCACCGCGTTGGCGCCGCGCTGCTTGCGGATGCCCAGGCCCTGCGCCGGCTGGCCGTTGACGCGCGTGAAGCGGCGGATGTCCTCGAAGCCGTCCTCCACCAGCGCCACGTCGCGCAGGTAGACCGGCTGCCCGTTCTGCTCGCGCACCACCAGGCCGCGCAGCGTCTCCAGGTCCAGCGCCTCACCCATGACGCGCACGTTGACCTCGCGGCCCTCCGTCTCGATGCGGCCTGCGGGCAGCTCCACATGCTCGCGCTGGAGCGCGGCGATGACGTCCGCGACGGTGAGCCCCCGGGCGTCCAGCTTCTGCGCGTCCACCCAGATGCGCACGTTGCGCTCCAGCGAGCCGCCCAGCTGCACCTCGCCCACGCCGGGCACCGTCTGCAGCTTCTCCTTCACGCGGTAGCGCGCGAAGTCACTCACCACCTGCTGGGAGAAGGGCCCGGACACGCCCGCCCACATGATGGGCTGGTCCTCCGGGTTCGTCTTGGAGACGACGGGCGGGTCGATGTCGCGCGGCAGCGAGCGCTGCGCCTGGCTCACCCGCGTCTGCACGTCCTGCAGCGCCAGGTCCACGTTGCGCGACAGGTCCAGCTCCACGGTGATGCTGGCGCCGCCCTGGCGCGCGTTGGAGGTGATGCTCTTGACGCCCTCCACCTGCGTCACCGCCTCCTCGATGGGCTCGATGAGGTCGCTCTCCACGGCCTCCGGGTTGGCGCCTTCCCAGGTGACGGAGATGTTGATGGTGGGGAAGTCGACGTCCGGGAACTGGCTGATGCCGATGCGCTGGGCCGCCACCAGTCCGAAGACGATGGTGGCCGCCATGATCATCCAGGCGAAGACGGGCTTCCTGATACACGCTTCCGTCAGGCTCATCTGCGGGCACCTCCGCCGTTGGCCCCTTCGGGCTTCGCGCCCGGCTCACCGTTGAGCGCGGGCTTGGGCCCCTGCGCCACGCGCACCGTCACCCCGTCACGCAGCGCCTCGGCGCCGCGCACGACGAGCGTCTCTCCGGCCTTCACGCCGTCGAGCACCTCCACCAGGCCGTTGGCCGTGCGCATGCCCAGCTCCAGCACGCGCTCGCGGGCCTTGTCGCCCTCCACCACGAAGGCGAGGAAGCCGCGCTCGCTGGGGCGCACCGCCGTCTGCGGCACCACCGGGCTGCCGCCCCGCGTCTCCACCGGCACCGACACCGTGGCGAAAGTCCCCGGGCGCAGCGCCTTCGCGTCCTCGCCCGTCACCTCGGCCGTCACCGGCACCATGCGGCTGGCATCGTCCGCGGCCGCCGCCACGTGGGTGATGCGGGCGCCGAAAGAGCCGCCGCCGTTGCGCACGGTGAAGCGCGCGGACATGCCGGGCTTGATGCGCCCCACGTCCGCCTCCGGCACGTTGAAGCGCAGGAGCAGCGGCTCGCGGCGCACCAGCGTGGCCATGACGAGGCCCGGCTGCACGTACTGGCCCGTCTGCACCGTGCGCGTCTGCAGCACTCCGTCCATGGGGGCGCGCACGTAGGCGTCACGCTGGTTGAGCTGCGCCTGGTCCAGCATCGCCTTCGCCGAGGCCACCTCGGCCTCCGCCGTGAGCGCGCGCGTCTGGTACGTCTCCAACTGCTCGGCGGGCAGCAGGCCCGGGCTGGCCTCGTTGACGGCGGCGCGGCGCTGGGCCCCCGCCTGCGCCTCAGCGAGCGAGGCCTTTGCCTTGGCCAGCGCGGCCTCCGCGGAGCGCACGGCGATGGCGTAGCGCGCGGGCTCTATCTCCGCGAGCGGCTCTCCCTTCTTCACCTCCTGCCCTTCCGTGAAGAGCACCCGCTCCACGGCGCCGGGCACCCGCGCGGTGATCTGCACCCGCTCGAAGGCCTCCACGGAGCCCACCGCGTTCACCATGTACTCCACGTCCATGGCCTCGACGGGCGCCACCTCGACGGGGAACTGGATGGGCCCGCGGCCTCCGGGGCCGCCCTTGCCGCCGGCTGGCGCCGCCGAACCCGCCCCCGGGCCACCACCCTTGGACGCCTCTGCGTCCTTCTTGCACCCGGAGCCCAGGGCCAGCACGGCCAGGGCGAGAGTCAGCGTTCCTGCACGTCGCATTGCCTTCACGGTTCCTTCCCCAGGGGATCGAGTCCGACCGCCGCTCTCAAGCCCAGCAGCGCCACACCCAGCGAGTAGCGGCTCTGCGCCTGGGCCACCTCCGCCTCGAACAGGCGGAGCGAGGCATCCGCCACCGTCAGCGCCGTGGAGAGGCCCTGACGGTAGAGAATCCCCTGCTCCTCGGCGTTCTGCCGCGCGGCGCGCACCGCCAGGTCGCTCTGCGAGAGCGCGGCCTGTGCGTTCTCCAACCCCACCCGCGCCCGCTGGATGTCCACGTCCACGCGCCGCGTGCCCGCCTGCTCCTCCAGCGCCGCCGCCTTCGCCAGCGCCACGCGCTCGCGGCGCTCGGCATAGCGCTCGCCGCCATCGAAGAGGTTCCAGGTGAGGTCCACCGTGAAGAAGCCGTCACCCGTGCGTCCGGTGAGGCCCCCCTCGTTGGTGAGCCGGTAGGTGGCCGAAGCGCCGAGCGAGGGCAGCAGGCGGGCCAGCGGCTCCAGCGCGCTGGCCTCCAGCGCCTCCACGCGCAGCCGCGACGAGAGGATGTCCGGGCGGCGCTCCGCGGCGCCCTGGACCAGGGCCTCGTACACGGTGAGCGGCCGGGCGGCGTCCGTCAGCAGGGTGTCCGGCGGGGCCAGCGCTCCCTCCACCGGCTCCACCAGCAGGTAGCCCAGCTCCAGGCGGCTCGTCTGCGCCGTGTTGCGGGCGTTGGTGAGCTGCACCTCGGCGCTGGCGACCTCCAGCTCCGCGCGCGTCACGTCGTTGGTGCTGGCCAGGCCCGCCTGGGCGCGCGCCTTCGCGTCCTCCAGGGACTTGCGGGCGAAGTCGAGGCGCTGGCCGGCGGCCTGGAAGACCTGCTGATCCGCCAGCGAGATGAGGAAGGCGTTGGCGGCCTCGAAGGACACCTGGCGGCGGACCTCCACCGCGTCCAGCTCCGAGGCCTCACCCTCCAGCCTCGCGGCCCGGTACAGGGGGAAGCCCCGGGCGTCGAAGAGGGTGATGCGCGCGACGAAGCTGGCGCCGAAGGCGTTGTACCGCTGGAGCACCACCTGCTGGCCGCCCACATCGCGCGTGGACTGGCTGGAACGGCGCGTGTAGGTGCCCGTCGCCGTGAGGTCCGGGAAGAAGAAGGCGCGGGCCCGGGACACGCGGGCCGCCGCGGCCGTGGCGCGCTGCCGGGCCGCGAGCGCCGCCTCGTTGCGCTCCGCGGCCAGGGACACCGCGCGCTCCAGCGTCAGGGAAGGCCCGGCCGGGGCGGCCTGCTCACGCGGCGCGGCGCCCGGAGCGGGGGCCGGGGGCGGCGGCGCGGCGGCTTCCTGGGCCAGGGCAGCGGGCGCGGACAGGGCCAGCCAGGCACAGAGGGGCGCGGCGAGGGTGGAGCGGAGGGTCGACATGGGCGGGCGGAGAGGACTCGGACCAGGGAGAGCGGTGCGGCGCGCCATATAACCAGGGTGACGGAGGGGAGCTAAGGCCATTCGCGTGTCTGGACGGTGGCCAGCGCGACGGTCTATGGGTGACTTCCAGGTCTCCTGCGGTTCTGACCTCACTGCGTCATGACGGAAGGCGGGCGCCGGAACGCGCCCGGGAATGCACAGGCAATGCGTTTATTCCTGGTGGGTGCGCTGCTGCTGGTGGTTTCCAACGCCGGGTGTCGGAAGGAGGCGGCCCCACCCTCCGCGGGTGCACTGCGGGTGCTCATCGCCTATGCGACCTTCCAGCCCCGGTGCCTCACGCTGACGGTGGTGGACCAGGAGGACCCGGCCCGCACGGACTCGGTGGAGGTGCGGGTGGAGCCCGGGGTCCGCAGCGACACGCGGACGGTGGCGGTGCTGGGCCGCGAGGGGTGGAGCCGAAACCTGAAGTTGACGGCCGCCGCGTTTGAGCGCTCGTGCAGCGGGGCCCGGGTGGCCGAGCAGTCCCTGGAGGTCCAGGTGCCGACGGAGGGCGTCTCCGAGGCGCGGATGTCGCTGCGGGCCGAGGACCTGGACAACGACATGTACGTCGCCGCCACGGGGCCGCTTCCCGGCACCGACTGTGACGATGCGAACGAGGCGGTCCACCCGAATGCGGCCGAGCCGTGTGACGGCCTCGACAACAACTGCGTGGCCGGCGAGTCCGACGCGGCCGGCACCCGGGACTGGTACGAGGACCGGGACGGGGATGGCTACGGCAACGCGAGCGCGCCCCCCATCCCCTACTGCGTACCGCCCTCGAACTTCGCGGCGCGGGCCGGGGACTGCAACGACGGCGAGGCCACCATCCGCCCGGACCAGGCCGAGTCCCGCTGCGATGGCGTGGACGAGGACTGCGACGGCACGGCGGACGACGACGACTTCGCGGTGGGGGCCACCTGCGCCACGCCGCTGGGCTGCCCGGGGGTGAAGACCTGCCAGGGCGTCTCCTCCGCCGTGTGCTCCAGCCCGCAGCAGCCCGAGCCCGCCTGGTACGTGGACGAGGATGGAGACCTGCAGGCCGGCACCGATGTGGGACCGGGCTGTACCGCGCCCGTGCCGGGGGCGACGACGGTGCGCACGGACTGTGACGAGAGCTCGCGCTTCGCGGCCGGCGACGCGCCCGAAGTGTGCGACCGGCTGGACAACGACTGTGACGGGCAGACGGACGAGCTGCTCGTCACGTGCGGCCTGACGCCGTGGAGGACGGACCCGGGCGTGGGCGCCGCGGACGCGACGTGGAACGCGGTGGCGCCCTACCCTGGCAACCGGGGCTGGCTGGCTGGGACGGAGGGGCGCGTGGTCCACGTGGACGGGACGGACTTCGCCCCGGTGACGGACTGTCCCGGCACCTGGGAGGCGGCGTGGGCGACGGCCAGCGGGCGGGTGTTCCTCGGCTCGAGCGCGGGAGTGTTCGCCACGGTGGCGCCGGGAGCGCTCGCCACGTGTGAGCAGGTCAATGGCCCGGGCTCCAGCAGCCTCAACGGCCTGGTGGGCTTCGAGCGGGGCACCAGCGTGGCCCTCTTCGCGGTGGACAGCCAGGGCCGCGTCATCCGGTGGGATTATGTCGAGGGCGCTCCGACGCAGGCCGCGCCCCGGCTCGTCACCCAGGTGGCGGCCAACCTGCGCGCCATCCACGGGGTGGGCCCCGAGGTGCTGCTCGCAGTGGGCGCGGAGACTGTCGACGGCGTGGCGCGCCCTGTCGCGTGGGGCACGCCCGGGAGTGGGAGCACGTGGCTGAAGGAGGACCTGGGACTCGCGGAGGCCACCGGCTTCCTGCGAGGCGTCCAGGTGCTGACGCCCCGGCTGGCCTATGTGGCGGGAGACGACGGGCTGCTCCTGGAGCGCGCGGGAGGGAGCTGGAGCGCGAAGCCCCGGCTGACCCTCCCGGGAGGGACGCCGGATGTCCGGGCGCTGCTGGCCTTCGGTCGCACCGCGCTCTATGCGCTGTCCTCGGACGTGAGCGACATCCACTTCTTCGACGGCACGGCGTGGCGCAGCGTCACGGCGCCGCCGCGGACGCTCGAGGCCCTCGGGGGCACGGGCCCTGGCGACGTCTGGGGCGCGGGCGCCGGTGGCACACTCGTCCGCTGGCGGCACTGACTGCCATGGACCTGCGCGCTGAAGGCCTCACAGTCCGGTACGGGGCGCGCACAGTGCTCGCCGCGGTGGACTGCGCCCTGCCGCCGGGGACGCGGGCGCTGGTGCTCGGGCGATCGGGCTCGGGGAAGACGACCTTCCTGAAGGCGCTGGCGGGGCTGGTGGCGCCAGCGACGGGACGCGTGCTGTGGAATGGGCAGGAGGTGGCGCGGCAGTCCGCCACCGAGCGCCGGGCGAGCCAGGCCGCCTTCGGCATGGTGTTCCAGACGGATGCGCTCTTCGACTCGCTCAGCGTGCGCGACAACGTGCTGCTGCCGCTCACGCGCCGCCGGGTGCCGGAGGCCGAGGCACGTGCGCGGGCAGAGGAAGTCCTGCGCGCGGTGGGCCTGGCGGACGCGGCGGACACGCTGCCGGAGCGGCTGTCGGGAGGCATGAAGAAGCGCGCGGGGCTGGCCCGGGCGCTGGCGGCACGACCGTCGGTGTTGCTGGCGGATGACCCGTTCGCGGGGTTGGACCCCGGCACGGCGCGGCAGGTGGCGCGAGTGCTGCTGGAGGTGTCCGGGAACGGCACGCTGCTGGTGGCGGCTCCCGAGGCCCCGGTGGACCTTCCCCTGCCCCGCTGGCTGTACCTGCGCGGCGGCAGGCTGGTGCATGACGGGCCCCCGGCACCCGAGCTGGAGCACGCACCGGACGAGGTGCTGCCATGAGGGCCCTGACGTGGATGGAAAGCGGCGGGTCTCCAGCGCCGGCCCTGGAGCGTGCCAGGCACGACGGGCCTGCGGGGCTGGAGCCGCCGGTCCCGGATACAGTGCTGACATGAGGGCGCTCGAATGGCTCGGCCGCACGGGCCTGGATGCAGTCCGCGGCGCGGGCGCGCTGGGACTCGTCGCGGGCCGTACGGTGCTCGGACTCCCGAGACTGGAGCGGCGCGAGCTGTCCCGGGCCCTGGTGCAGTTCGGCTACGCGTCGCTGCCGCTGGCCCTGGCGACGGCGGCGCTCGCGGGCGTCATCGTGGTGCTGCAGGCGGGGCTCTACATCCAGCGCTTCGGTGCGCGGGCCTTCCTCGGGTGGGCGGCGGGGTACGGCGTCCTGTGGGAGTTCGGGCCGCTGCTGCTGGGGCTCATCATGTCGGCGCGCATCGGCGCGAGGAACGCGGCGGAGCTGGCCACCATGCAGGTGGGCGGGCAGATTGAAGGTCTGCGAGGCATCGGCCTGGACCCGTTCGCCATCCTCGTGGCGCCGAGAGTCGTGGCCATGGAGCTGAGCATGCTGGCGCTGAGCACCTTCACGTTCCTGGTGGCCATCCTCTTCGAGTCCGTGGCGGCGCTCTTCACGCTGGGCCTGCCGCTGCGCGTGTTCTACGGGACGTTCGCCACCATGCTGAGCCCGCTGGACATCCTGGGAGGCGTGGTGAAGACGGGCGCCTTCGGCCTGGCCATCTCCCTGGTGTCCACGACGGTGGGCCTGGCCGCGCGAGGCGGAGCCCGGGCGGTGGGACAGGCGGCGGCGAGCGCGGTGGTGCGGGGCTGCGCGGCCATCTTCGTCCTCGACTTCCTGCTCACCTCCCTGCTGGCGGGGTGGATGGCATGAGCGCCGTGCTCTCCTTCTTCGGTGCCCCGGCGGTGATGCTGGCGCGCACCGTGCGGGCCTCGGTGCGGGACGGCGTGCCCTGGCGCGAGTCGATGGCGCAGCTGAACGAGCTGGGTGGGCGCAGCGTGTGGCTGGTGATGTCCGGAATGGCCTTCTTCGGCGCGGTGCTCGTCACCATCGCCAACAGCCAGGCGAAGCGCTTCGTGGGCAACGTGGCCGTGCTGGGGCCCGCATACTTCGAGCTGCTCATCCGCGAGCTGGGCCCGGTGATGTCCGCGCTGCTGACCGCGTCTCGCGCGGGCGCGGGCCATGCGGCCGAGCTGTCCACCATGAGCGTCAACGAGCAGGTGGAAGCACTGGAGATGTCCGCCGGAGACCCGTACGCGGACCTGGTGGCACCCCGGGTGATTGCGGGCGTGCTGGGCGTGCCGCTGTTGAGCATCCTTGGCACGGTGGCCGCGACGCTGTCCGCGGTGGTGGTGGCGGGGACGGCGTTCGGCGTGGACGGGCGGGCCTTCATGGACCCGCGCTACGTGGACGGGTGGGACCTGCTCGCGGCGGCGCTGAAGGCGGGAGGCTGCGGCCTGTACATTCCACTGGCGGCGGCGGTAGCCGGCCTGAGGGCCCGAGGCGGCGCCGAGGCGGTGGGCGAGGCCACCACCGCCGGCGTGGTGGCCGCGAGCCTGGGGTGCCTGTTGATCGACTTCGCCGTGTCCCTCGCCTTCCAGCTGCTGCGCCTGTGAGTCCGAGCATGCCCGCCGCAGTGAGCCCCGCCCCCGCCGATGACACGCTCCGCTTCACGGACGTGCAGGTGAAGTTCGAGGCGGGCCGGCGGCGCGTGCTGGACGGGCTGACGGCGGAGGTGTCCACGCGGGAGCTGACGTTCATCGCCGGAGCGAGCGGCTCCGGGAAGAGCGTGCTGTGCCGGATGGCGGTGGGGCTGCTGCGGCCGGATGCGGGAGGGGTGGAGCTGTGGGGCGAGCGGGTGGACACGCGGCCCGAGCGCGAGCTGGTGCGGCTGCGGCGGAAGGCGCCGTACCTGGTGCAGGGCCCGGCGCTGCTGGACTGGCGGACGCTGCGGGAGAACGTGAGGCTGGCGGACCCGGAGGCGCCCGCGGAGGACGTGGAGGCGGCGCTGGCGCAGGTGGGGCTGGTGGAGTGGGCGGACCGGCTGCCCCCGGAGCTGGGGCCCGGGGCGAAGAAGCGCGCGGCGATTGCCCGGGCGCTGGTGTTGAAGCCACGCTACCTGTTGCTGGACGAGCCCACCACGGGGCTGGACCGGCGGGCGGCCTCGCAGGTGGAAGAAGTGCTGGCCTCGCTGAAGCAGCGCGGCCTGGGAGGGCTGGTGGTGACGCACGACTACCGGCAGCTGAAGGGGCTGGCGGACCGGGTGCTGGTGGTGGCGGGCGGCAGGTGTGCGTACCTGGGCCCGCCGGCGGGATTCCTGGAGTCCTCCGCGCCCGAGCTTCGGGTGCTGACGGCGCCGTTCATGGAGGGCGCGACGGATGGATGAGCGACGGCTGGAGCTGAAGGTGGGCGCCCTGGTGCTGGCGACGGTGGTGGGCGTGTTCGCGCTGCTGTGGCTGATGGGCGAGCTGACGCTGGGCTCGGACACGGGGCTGGCGGTGGACTTCGGCCACACGGGCAACGTGGTGGAGGGCGCGCCGGTGAAGCTGGGCGGCGTGCAGGTGGGCCGCGTGCAGGCGATTCGCCTCCTGCCCGAGCGGCGGGACGCACAGGGCCGGCCGATGCCGGTGCGCATGGAGCTGGCCGTGGCCCCGGAGGCCGTCGGCGCATTGCGCACGGACGCGCGGGTGACGGTGGCCACGGTGGGCCTGCTGGGAGAGCCGTACCTGGAGCTGAACCCGGGCTCCGCGCAGCAGGCGCTGGGCGCGGGAGAGGCGGTGCGCGGGACGGATGCGCCCCGGTTGGATCTGCTGGCGGAGCAGCTGTCGCGCTTCGTGGAGATTCTCTCCGCGATGCTGGAGAAGGACCCGGAAGCGGTGACGGAGCTGGCGTCGAACGTGTCGAGGCTGACGAAGACGTTGGACCGGATGCTGACGGAGAACGAGGGTGACGTGAAGGTGCTGGCCTCGGAGCTGGCGGCGGCATCGAAGGACCTGCGGCAGCTGGCGGCGCTGGCGCGCGAGTCCTTCCAGCCCGGAGGCAAGGCGGCGCGGCTGCTGGATGACGCGGCGGCCACGGCGGCGGTGATGCGCAGCGAGCTGCCCGGCCTGACGAAGTCGGCGGGGACGACGATGGAAGGCCTCGCGGCGGTGACGGGGGCCCTGGGCCCCGAGGACGGACAGCGCGTGAAGCTGGCGCTGGAGCGCTTCACGAACGCGGCGGGACAGCTGGAGGGCATTGCCGGGCGCGCGGACCGGGTGCTGGCGAAGATTGAGGCCGGAGAGGGCACGGCCGGCGCGGTGCTGCAGGACCCGACGCTCTACGACGAGCTGCGCACGCTGGTGACGGACCTGCGCAAGCACCCGTGGAAGATCCTCTGGAAGGACTGACGGCCCGCCATGTTCCAACGCCTGCTCATCCTCTTCGATGCCACCGCGGCTCCGGAGCAGGTGCTGATCGCGGCCCGCCGGCTCGCTCCGACTCCCGAGAGCGTCCACCTCTACGGCCTCTCCCCCGAGCGTCGCGACCTCGAGCCTCCACGCCCCGCGAGCCTCACGGCCCTGGAGCGGCTCTGGGAGGGCGTGCGGGAGTGGCACGTGGAGTCCGGCGCGGGCTACCAGCTCGAGGACCACCTGGAGACCGATGCCATCCTCCAGGCGGCCCGGCAGCACGGCTCCGAGCTGGTGGTGGTGGGCCCGCTGCTCGCCGCATCGCCCAGGGCTCGGATGGGCGTCATCCTGTCGCTCGCCATCCGGGAGCGGCTCCACGTGCTCTCGGTCGGCGCGAGCTGTCCTGGGACGCCCTCCCCTACTGCTCGCCTCGCCATCGCGGTGGCGTCCGATGGCAGGGGCCTGGGCTCGGTAGCGGAGTTCCTCAGGAGGCATGAGCGCCCCGCCGAGCTCGTCGCACTGACCTCGACGGAGGCCCCCGAGCGGGACGGCGAGCTTCAGACCCTCTCCCATGCGCTCGGCATCACGGAGACGCTGCGCATCGAGGCGCTCTCACAGGGACTGAGGGGCCGGGCGGAGGCCTTCGACAAGGCCGCCTCGCAGTGGGGCGCGGACCTCCTGCTCGCGCCCACGGACGCGGTTGACGGCATGCACGCGCTGGCGCTCGGCCTGCTGGGTGCCAGGGCGATGCAGGACGCGCATGTCCCCGCGCTGCTGTTGCCGCGCACGCTGCCCGCCGCCGCGCTGTTCGAGGAGCGGCATTCCGTGTCGGACTCGCTGCTCCTCCCCGGGAGGGAGCTCCGGTTCGCGGTGGAGCGTGTGGGAATCCTGCCCGGCGTCTCGGTGCCGGAGCCGGGCGTCCTGACGGTGTTCGAGGGCGGCACGCCGCTCGGTGGCGCGCAGCACCAGGGCGGCACCGCGGTCCTTCCGGCGTCCTGGTTCTCCCACGTCCGACAGGGGCACGCCCTCGCCCTCGCCTTCGCGTGTGACACCGCCAGCGGAGCGCTCGCGCCCTGCCATGTGCTCGCGCCCGACAGGCCGCTGGCGCTCATCGACAGCCGGCTCGCCCCGACAGCGCCACGGGATGGCCTGGCCACGCTGGGCGCCGCGTGTCACCTCGTCTTCGTCCGTCTGCGCGACAGCGAGCCGCTCGACACGCACCGGGAGCACCTGCGCAAGCTGGCACCGGGACTCGGGACGCCGCTCCTCATCGACGCCAGTGCCTGGCTCGACGACGCACGCGCGGATGACGTCCCCCGGCTGGTCGACGCCCAGCGCCTGCTCCGGGTGGCCACCCGTCTGGCCATGGCCGGCGCCGCCATTGCCGCGGTGGTCACCCGCGACGAGCACCCGCTCCACCATCCGTTCCTCCGCACGCTGACGCCGAGCGAGTGCGGCCTGCTGCCGGACGGCCAGGCACCGGAACCCCTGCCGGTGCCGGAGGCGCCGGACACCTTCGCACGAGAGCTGGCACTCGCGGGCGGCAGCCGGTGTGTCGGTGGCCATGCCATCGACTTCGAGCTCGACAACGGGCGGGCCCGGGAGACGCTGCTTGCCGCCATCGAAGGGGCCCGGAGCACCGTGCATTGGCAGTGCTACATCGTCGAGGACGACGCGGTGACGGCGCGGTTCTCGGAGGCGCTCCAGCGGGCGGCGAAGCGAGGCGTGCGCGTCCGCCTGCTGGTGGATGCGCTGTACAGCGGGCATGACTCGTTCGGGGTGATGAATCCGGCCCTCGTCCGCCTGTCGGGGACGCCGGGCATCGAGGTGCGTGCCATCGCGCCGCTGTCCGGGCTGCCGAGCATCCTCGAGCTGAAGCAGCGCAACCACCGGAAGCTGCTCGTGGTCGACACGGAGCAGGCCTTCATCACGGGGCGCAACATGGGGGCGACCTACTTCACGGGCTTCGACGAGGTCGCCCTCCGGCGGACGTCGAACTACCGCGAGGTGCCCTGGCTGGACTGTGGCGCACGGCTCGCCGGCCCCCTGGTCTCGGACATCGAGCACGCCTTCCTGGCGGAGTGGACCCGGGCGGGCGGTGAGGCCTTCCCGGTCCGCGCCGCTGCGCCGGCGGGAGAGCTGGAGGCACGGCTCGTCCTGCACGAGGGGCTCAAGGACACCCATACGCTGGACACGCAGCTCGCGCTCATCCGCAGTGCCTGCTCGCGGCTGGTGCTGGTGAATACCTTTCCGCTGCTCCTCGAGCTGCAGCACGCGCTCGTGGCCGCGCTCCGGCGTGGGGTGAAGGTGGACATCCTCTTCGGGAGCGTCCGGCCCTGGTATGGCCAGCAGATTCCGTTCCCGGGAGGCGCGCTGCGCGAGGTCGCGGACCGGTACGTCCGGAGCCGCCTCGACGCCGTCATCGCCGCGGGAGGTGTCGCCTACGAGTTCGCGATGCCACCGGCGCCGGAGTGGGAGCCCGAGCTGGAGCGGGTCTTCCCGCACGTGCATGCCAAGCTGCTCGTCCGAGACATGGATGCCGTGGCGGTGGGCAGCGCCAACCTGGATGTCACCGCGGCCTACTGGGAGAGCGAGGCGCTGCTGGTCGTCCACGACACGGCCTTCGCCGAGCGCATGCTCGCGGCGCTGCAGTCCCTGCTCGCCACCTCACGCAGGGTCGACCGCGACGACAGCCAGTGGCGCACCGAGGCCGAGCAGCGCGCGTGGGTGGGACGCAACTGGCCCTCGCTCGTGGGTTGACTGCCACCCCACGCGGGGCTCACGGCGTGCCCGTCGCGCCACGGAGCGCCGGCTCGGACTCCCTGCCCGGCGCATACAGGACGCGTCTTGGGTCGATGGGCCTGGGCGAAAGCCCACCCGGGCTCATGCTCTGCGCTCAGCTCTCGGCGGCCGTGGTCTGCTCGGCGTCGGGCCGTGCCTCGCGGCATACCAGGTCGGAATCCTCCGCCTGCTGGGACTCGGCCTCGGCGATGGTGGGCGCGGCGGCGGAATCCAGCCCGCAGTAGCCTGCTTCCCCACAAGTCGTGAGGAAGATCTCGATACAGGGCGTGTTGCAATTCGAGCCGTCGCAAATGCGCCCGCAAGCGACCGCCGCGAAACTCGTGGCGGGGATCATCGAGAAGACGGAGACAGCGGCCAGCAAGAGACGTCGGTGCATGGGGACTCCGGGTGAGGGGTGGAGTGGATGATCGCCCTGGACAGAGGGCCCGGAAATCGTGGCTAACCGCTACACTTGGCCGCTGGCGTCAGACCTGGGGGCGCCGCCGGGCTTCTGCCCGGCCTCGCACGCCACGAGCTGCCTGCGCACCTCGTTCATGTCCAGCGCGTGACGCTGGCGGATGAGGTCCTTGAGCGCCGCCGCTGGCAGCGTTCCGGCCTGTTCGAAGAGCATGATGCCGTCGCGGAAGACCCTCAGCGTTGGGATGGAGCGGATCGCGAACGCGCTGGAGAGCTCCGCTTCCTGGTCGGTGTCGACCATCCCGAAGGTGATGTCCGGGGTATCCGTCCGACACATGTCACGGGCAGGCTCTCGGGAAGGCTGACTCGAGACCTGGAGGGAGCCCGCACCGCCTGAACCCGCGAGGGGCCTTCCGGGCTCTTGCGCGCCGTGGTCTTGAGCGGACCTGCCCGGTTGTCCGCCGTTGGCATGTCAGCCCCACCCGGTAGGAAGGTGCTGGCGGAAGGAACGTTCCTTCCACGGGCGGGTCGGTCCGGCAGGGGGTGGGCAGATGATGGAGCTGTACCCGCAGTTCGTGGCCACGCGGATGGAGGAGGCGGCGGCGGTGATGGCGCAGCGGGGCTACGACAAGACTCCGGCCGCGGAGCTGGGGCGGGTGGCGGCGAGGTGGGAGGGTGCAGTCACGGAAGAGGACGCGGACGCGTCGGCGGAGGCGCTCTGGCGGGCCCTGGGCCCAAGAGAGGAATCGACGCCCCGGGGGCCCGGAGGCATGCCGCCTCCAGACGGCGGGGAGCTCTCGGAAGAGACACCCGACAGCGAACCGGCGGAGGCAAGGGAGGATGACGCGGGGGCGCATCCGTCAGGCGCTCCGCCCGCGGAAACGAAGCGTCCCCAGGCCATGGCGGAGGGCGGTAGTCCGGCAACCGCCGCGCGCGAAGCCCTGGGGCTGCACGTGTTGAGTGATTCACCTTCGGGCGAGGGAGCGGCGCGGGCCGAAGCCATGACGGATGGAGAGGCCCTCGCAGCAGCTCGCGATGCTCGGGCGTTCGGGCACTCGATGCACGCCAGGCCTCGTGACGTTCTTCGATGCGGCCCTGCCGGGATGAGGAAACCGCACTCGGGAGGCCCCTGCCGGGCTGCGGGGCAAGCAACGCGCTGGAGGCGATGGCGCTCGCTGCGTTCGCATGCGGACGTCGACCGACTGCTGACACAGACGGAGGGTCGAGCCCTGCGCGCGGGCCTGCGGGCCGTGTCGTGAGACGTGGCCAGGGGTCACGAAAGACAGTCACCCGGGTCTGAGACAACCTCCAGTCCAGGATTCACCAGCGACTTGGCCAGACTGCTAGTGTGGCTGCCAAATGACAGGACAAGCCTCACCGGGGGATGGAGGCGCGCCACCGCGACGCACGCGTTGGTGGCAATTCGCGGTGTTTGCCGTGGCGCTGGTGATCTTCGCCTTCAACGTGCTCATCCCCATCGAGGGGCTTGCCTTCTTCATGACGGCGCTGACGGGGTTCTTCGGAGCCGCGTACCTCCTCGAGCGACTGGGCGCGCTGTCCTCGGGCATCTTTGACGGCGCGGTGTACCTTGCGTCCGCGCTCTTGCTCCTGGGCGCGATGCTGGCCGCCTCCGTGACGGCCTGGAACCTCATCCGCCGACTCGCGGGGCAGACGAAGCCGCCTCCCCTACTACTGCGGTGGCCCTGGCTCGTCGTCGGCGTCATCTTGGCGCTGGCCTGCCGGGCCATCCTCCCTCCGGACCTTGGCCGAAGTCAGCAGCCCGTGCTGGCAGGTGCACTTGTACTGGCCGCGTTCACCTGGGCGGTGCTGTACTCCGCCTACCTCCTGTACGCGCTTGGCTGGGGAGGGCTCTCACTGTCCTGGCGCATCGCGCGGACATCGCCTTTCGGCGCGGGAATGCTCACCTTGGCGTGTCTGGGCAGCACCGCCTTCGTCTTCCTGCTGGGCGCCCTGGCCGACGAGCTCGAGTCCAGTGCCGGCAGGCTTTCCGCACCCCGGGCCTCCGCGAGTTGCAATTCACCCTCCGTCGAGTGTTCGCGCCAGTTGCTCCTGGCTTCCGCGACGATGGGAGCGACACCTTCCCTGTCGTCCGGGCCGTCTCGCACCCAGAGCTTCCGCGACTGCATGGAGAGCCGCTACCAGGACCACACCCTGCTTGCGAAGGCGCGGAGCATCGCGGCCGAGATCGTTGGACCGGCTGACGCACCGGATATCGTCTATGAATCCCTGCTCAGCGTCTGCCTGCATTCCGACCGGTATCGCGACTTCGAGCAGTTCTTCCTGCGTTCCGTCCGGAATCGTGCCCTCAACGGGTTGAGAAGCGCCAGGTCATGCCCGATTGACCTCGAGCCAGAGCCCTCTTGCACCCTGCGGCCTGACGACGACTACGTTCGGCGCGAGACCCAGCTCGCCTTGCAGAAGTCCCTGTGTGCCCTGGGAGCTGAACACCGTCAGGTTCTCTTGATGCATTACTTCGACGACATGAGCGAGCTGGAGATCTCCCAACAGCTCGGTATCGAGTACGCAGCCGCTCGGAAACGGGTCCAGCGGGCCCGGGACAAATTGGAGATCGATTTTCTCCAACGTTGCCGCTGACTTACGTCACGCGGTCACAATTAAATGGCTGGTGGGTGTGGAGCGTCGAACCGCCTGCGAAAGCGGGCCCGAACGGAGGCTCCATGCATCAGCCCACAGTCGATGACCCCACCCTCTCCCCATTTGAGCGCCGCCTGGCATCGCGCACGCCCAACGCATCGGGTGGGAGCATTCCTTCCGGGTCAAACCGCACCTCCCAGCAGCACGAGTTGCCGCCCTCGGTCAACTTCCACCTGTGGGAGCCGTGCAACATGCGTTGCCGCTTCTGCTTCGCAACCTTCCAGGATGTCCGCGCCCAGGTCCTGCCTCGCGGACATCTTCCAAAGGAGGCGGCGCTGCGGATTGTGGAAATGCTTTGCTCCCACTTCCAGAAGATCACTTTCGCGGGAGGCGAGCCGCTCCTGTGTCCCTGGCTGCCCGAGTTGGTCCAAATCGCGAAGGAGCGCGGAGCGACGACCATGGTGGTGACCAATGGCAGTCAACTCACTCCCGAACGCATCGCGCGGCTCAAGGGCGCCCTCGACTGGGTCACGCTCAGCATCGACAGTCCCTTCCCCGCGACTCACGTGGCGATGGGCCGCGCGGTGCAGGGCCGGGCCATCGATCCGGAGGTCTACATCGCCACTGCGGACCGCATCCGGCAGGCTGGCATGCGCTTCAAGGTAAACACCGTCGTCACCTCGCTCAACGCAGGCGAAGACCAGGGCGCCTTCCTGCGTGCACTCCGTCCGGAGCGGTGGAAGATGCTCCGGGTCCTGCCCGTAGAGGGACAGAACAGCGGCAAGGTCGACTCGCTCCTGTGCTCCGACGAGGACTTCCGTGGCTTCGTCGCACGACACCAGGGGCTGGCCGCACACGGCATTGCCCTGATTCCCGAAGACAACGAGGACATGCGCGGTAGCTACGCCATGGTGGATCCCGCTGGGCGCTTCTTCGACAACGCTGGGGGTGGACACCGCTATAGCGGGCCCATCCTGGAAGCGGGCATCGAGCGAGCCTGGTCCCAGGTCCACTTCGAAATGGCACGCTTCGACCAGCGCGGCGGCCGGTATGACTTTGGAGGTGGGCGATGAACCCTCGGAACTTCATCTGCCTGGCGGGCGTGTCTGGCGCCGGCAAGGACACAGTGGGCAGCCTCCTGACACGTCACCATGGCTTCGAACGGGTCGCCATTGCCGATCCCATGAAGGCCATCTTGATGACGCTCTTCCAGCTCAGCCCGGACCAACTGTGGGGCGATGGGCGCAACAGCGTCGACCCCCGATTGGGCAAGTCGCCTCGGGAGCTGTACCAGCGATTCGGGCAGACCTGCGTCGAGCTCGATGCCGAGGTATGGCTCCGCCCCTTCCGCCTGCGTGTGGAGTCGCTCCTGAAGGCCGAAGGCAGGGTGGTCTGCACGGATCTGCGCACCAGCCGTGAGTGGAAGCTGGCGCGGGCCCTGGGAGCAGAGCTGTGGCTCGTGGAGCGCCCGGGTGCAGGCGCCCCAGGGGCGCTGGCGAGCCATGCCACCGAACGAGAAGCGGCGGGAGCGGAGCGAGCCCAATTCGATGCCGTCATCCTGAATGACGGGTCGCTCGAAGCCCTGCGCTCCCGCGTGGAAGAAACCCTGTGCCGAGCACCCGCACCGCGCAGCCAGTAGCACGGCGGCAGGCACGGTAGCTGCAGCCGCCCCGCTGGAAACGCGGTCACTATCCGGACGCCGCCCAGGGCCTTGGCGCCCTGGTGGATGCCGGGTTCCTCGAGGTCGCCCCCCAGGACCCCTGGGAGCATGACTACATCTACCGCCTCGAAGGCGGCCTGCCCGTCCTGCGGTCCTACGGCGAGGATGGAGCGCCCGGCGGGGACGGCATCGACGCGGACATCGTCGTCCGGACGTCCCCTCCGGCCGTCGGCGAGCCGCTCCAGGGCGGCGTGCCTTCACCTGCCACGGCCCCGTGATTTCAGGTGTGGGACAGAACCTGCATTCTTCGCGGCCATCCGGAGAGTGCTGGTGGTACAAGCCCGGACCGTGAAAGCCTCTCCGCCTCCTCCCGTCGCCCCCCCTCACGCCACTTTCGACTCCCTGGGCCTCAAGCCCGCCCTCATCGAGGCGCTCAGCGCCCTCGGATATGAGGAGCCCACGCCCATCCAGGCCGCCGCCCTCCCGCCGCTGCTCGCGGGCAAGGACCTGCTCGGCATCGCCGCCACCGGCACCGGCAAGACGGCCGCGTTCGCCCTCCCCCTCCTCAACCGCATCGAGCCGGGCACCTGCCGCCCGAACACCACCGCCGCGCTGGTGCTCGTCCCCACGCGCGAGCTGGCCATGCAGGTCTCCGAGGCCATCCACCGCTACGGGCAGAAGCTCGGCGTCACCGTGCTGCCCCTCTACGGCGGGCAGGTCATCGGCCAGCAGCTGCGCGTCCTCAAGCGCGGCGTGGACGTCGTCGTCGCCACCCCCGGCCGCGCGCTGGACCACCTGCGCCGGGGCACGCTCCAGCTCGACGACGTGCGCACCGTCGTCCTGGACGAGGCCGACGAGATGCTCGACATGGGCTTCGCCGAGGACCTGGAGGCCATCCTCTCCGGCACGCCCGAGACGCGGCAGACCGCCCTCTTCTCCGCCACCCTCCCCCCGCGCATCGCCAGCATCGCCGAGCGCCACCTGCGCGAGCCAGTGCGCGTGAAGATTGCCCGCGAGAAGGTGGAGCAGGGCGAGATGCCCCGCGTCCGGCAGACGGCCTACGTCGTCCCGCGCGCCTTCAAGATTGCCACCCTGGGCCGCCTGCTCGACGTGGAGTCCCCCACCGCCGCCATCATCTTCTGCCGCACCCGCACGGAGGTGGATGACCTCACCGTCTCCCTCAACGGCCGCGGCTGGCGCGCCCACGCCCTGCACGGCGGCATGACGCAGGAGCAGAGAGACCGCGTCATCAAGCAGCTCAAGTCCCAGGGCACCGACCTGCTCGTGGCCACGGACGTGGCGGCGCGCGGTCTGGACATCCCCCGGCTGTCCCACGTGGTGAACTTCGACGTGCCCAACGCCCCCGAGGCGTACGTGCACCGCATCGGCCGCACGGGCCGCGCCGGCCGCGAGGGCGTGGCCATCACCCTCGTGGAGCCCCGCGAGCACCGGCTGCTGCGCAACATCGAGCGCGTCACCGGCCAGCGCATCGAGGTGGCCACGGTGCCCACCGTGGCGGACCTGCGCGAGAAGCAGCAGGAGATGCTGCGCTCCGCCCTGCGCGAGGCGCTGGTGGCCGGTGAGCTGGACTCCTTCCGCGGCGCGGTGGAGGCCCTGGCCTCCGAGTTCGACGCCATGGACATCGCCGCCGCCGCGGTGAAGCTCCTCCAGGAGGCCCAGGACGAGGGCCGCGAGGGCAAGGAGGAGGAGATCCCCACCGTGGCCCCGCCGGTGGACCGGCCCCCGCGGCCCGGAATGGCCGGCGGCAGGCCTGGAGCGCCCGGTGCGCCCGGCGGCAGGCCGGGACGCCCGGAGCGGGGCACCAAGAGCCGGGGAGGCCCACCGGCCTGGGACATCACCCGCCTGTGGATTGGCGCGGGCCGGCGCGCGGGCATGCGCCCGGCGGACGTGGTGGGCGCCATCGCCGGCGAGGCGGGGCTCGACTCGTCGAAGATTGGCGCCATCCAGATTGGCGACAGCTTCACGCTGGTGGAGGTGCCGGAGCCGGACGCCAACCGCATCATCGCCGCGCTGAAGAACGCCACGGTGCGCGGCAAGAAGGTCCTCGTCCGCAAGGACCAGGGCTGACCTTCAGGCGGGGCGGGCTTCCGAGCCCCGCCCACGCCTTCGGCCGGGCTTCAGGGCTCCGCCCACTGCCTCAGGAGGTTGTGGTACACGCCCGTCAGCATCACCAGGGCGGGGCTCTTGGGCACCTCCTGGTTGAGCTGGGTAATCGCCGTGTCCATGTCGAAGAGCATCGCGCGGCGCGACACGTCCCGCACCATGCTCTGCACCCAGAAGAACGACGCGAGCCGGACGCCGCGCGTCACCGGCGTCACGTGGTGCAGGCTGGACGCCGGGTAGATGATGAGGTCCCCGGCCGGCAGCTTCACCGAGTGGCTGCCGTAGGTGTCCTCCACCACCAGCTCGCCGCCGTCGTAGCTGTCCGGCTCGGAGAGGAAGAGCGTCGCCGACACGTCCGTGCGCACGCGCAGCGGCGTCCCCGTCACCGGGCGGATGGCGCTGTCCACGTGCGAGCCGAACGTCATCCCCGGCTCGTAGCGGTTGAACAGCGGAGGGAACACCCGCTGCGGCAGCGCCGCGGAGATGAACATCGCGCTGCGCTCCAGCCCCGACAACACCAGGTCGCCCAGCTCGCGCGCGGCCGGCCCGTCGTCGGGGAGCTGGAGGTTCTTCTTCACCTGCGCGGACTGGTAGCCGGAGGTGACACGCCCGTCCGTCCAGGAGGCCCGCTCCATGACCGTGCGGCAGTGGGCCACCTGCTCGGCGGTCAGCACGCTGGGGATGTGCAGCATCATGGAGCGACTCCTGGAGGACGGTGGCCCCGCTGGCGGCCCGCGCCTAGAAGCGGTAGCGCGCGGTCAGCAGCGCGGAGACACCCTCGGCCGGCACGGCATGCCCGGCGTAGAACTGGTCGTAATAGAGGGCGTCGGTGAGGTTGTACACGTTGAGCTGGAGGTTGGCCTTGCCCCACTCGTAGCTCGCGAACGCGTCGAAGCGCCAGAAGTTGGGCACGTTGTTGGTGGCCGTGGCCGCGGAGGTCGGGTTGCTGACGCTCGTCACGTCCTGGTAGACGGCGCCGCCGCCCACCGACAGGTTCTCCAGCACCTGGTACGTCGTCCAGAGCGAGAGGCTGTGGCGCGGGGTGTTCGGCAGCCGCTGGCCGACGAGGTACGGGTTGGTGTGCTCGGTGATGGCGGAGTCCATCAGGGTGTAGTTCGCGAGCATCTTCCAATCCCGGGTGACGGTGCCCGCCACGCCCACGTTGTAGCCCTGCACGCGCTGCTCACCGGCGAGGATCTGCGGCGGCCCCTCCGGGTCCGTGTTGGGCACGCGCGCGTCCGTCTTGGTGATGCGGAACACGGCCGCGGTGAGGCCCAGCCGGCCCTCGATGAACTCACCCTTCGCGCCCACCTCCACGATGGCGTTCTTCTCCGGATCCAGGCTCACCGTGTCGGCGGAGAGCGTGGCCAGCTCGGCGGAGGGGTTGGCGGACGTGCCGTACATGCCGTACACGCTCGTGTTCTCCATGGGGTGGACGACGACGCCCGCGCGCCAGTTGAACAGCTTGTCGCTGCTCTCCAGCCGCGTCTTCGTGCCGGCGGCGGCCACGGCGGTGTAGTCCGTGTTGAAGACGTCCCAGCGGATGGAGCCAAGCACCTCCACGTACTTGCCGATGGCAATCTGGTCCGCCGCGTAGAGGCCCAGGGTCCGCTGGAGGCTGGTGTTGGCGCTCTGGAACGTGGGCGTCACGGCGGACAGGTCGGGCCGCGGGTCCGGGTTGAACAGGTCCGCGGGGATGTTGGGGCCGGTGGGCAGGCCCACCGCGCTCAGGTTCATGCGGCCCTGGGCGCGCTTCTCCCACGACAGCTCCACGCCAGCGTTGGTGGTGTGCTTCAGGAAGCCCGTGTCGAACGTCCCGCGCACGTCCGCGAGGTTGGACAGGTACGTGCCGTCCGTCTCGATTTCGAAGCGCTGCCGGCCGATGGTCTCCGGGATGCCCGTCGTCGGCGCGAGCCCGCGAGGCGACGTGGGCCGGAGGAACCGGTCCACCCGCCCGTAGCGCAGGGTGTTGGTGAAGAGCACGGCCTCTCCGAAGCGCTGGAGCAGCCGGCCGCTGGCGACGTGCGCGTCCACCCGCGTCTGGTCCGAGTCCGCCACGCCGTAGAACGACTCGCGCGGCACGTCGAGGCTGGTGGAGACGGGGAAGCGGTTGAAGTACGGCTCGCCGTAGTCCGGCACGCCGTCCTCGCGCTGGAAGAGGTAGTCGAACTCGAACGTCGTGTTCTCGCCCGTCTGCAAGCGCAGCGAGGGCGCGAAGCCCAGGCGGTTGTCCTCCACCACGTCGCGGGCCGCGGCGCCGCCGAGCTCGCCCATGACGTTGAGCCGGACCTGGAGCGCGTCGGAGACGGCCTGGTTGAGGTCGGCCTCGAGGCGGCCGGACGGGGCGGTGCCACCGCTGATGGAGACGTCCTGGAAGGAGGTCTTCTTCGGCTTCTTGGTGACCAGGTTGACGGCGCCGCCGGTGGAGCCGCGGCCGAAGAGGACGGCGGACGGCCCGAAGTAGGCCTCCACGCCCTCCAGGTTGAAGGTGTCGCGCGAGTACCAGCCCAGGTCTCTCGCGCCGTCACGGGAGATGTCGTTCTGCGCGGAGAAGCCGCGGAGGATGAACGTGTCACCCTGGCGGCCGGCCTCGCCCGCGCTGATGGTGATGCCGGAGACGTTGCGCAGCGCCTCGCGGACCGTCGTCACCTGCTGCTCCTCCAGCACCTCCTCAGGCACCACGGTGACGGACTGCGGCGTGTCCACCAGCGGCTTCGGCAGCCGCGTGAGGCTGCTCTCCTTGGCCTGGTAGCCCTTCTCCGCCTCGGCCTCCACCTGCACGGTGGGGAGGACGAAGGTGTCCTGCGCACCCTGCCCGGCTTCCTCCGTGCCCGGGGCCTGGGAGGTAGCGGCGGGAGCGCCGGGGCTCTGCGCCTGGGGCGTGCCGGGGTTCTCGGTGCCCTGCACCTGCGCGGCGGGCTGAGTCGCCGGGTCCGCTGCGGGGCTCGTGGGCTCCTGGGCCACAGCGCCGCTGGCCGCCAGCGCGGACGCGAGGCCGACGGCGGCCTGGCCCCAGGGGCGCAGTGCGGCGCGCACGCCTCCGGTGTGACCGACTGCAGAGCGGATGCCTGGGGTACGGGAAGTCTTGGGGGACATGGGGGTCTCGTGCTCCTGGCCGGGGTGGCCGGTTCAACGCGCTGCCTTGAAACCGATTTTGATATGCAAAGTCAATTTCGAACTACAGCCGGAGTGCGGATTTCCGGCCCCGCACGACACACGTGCGGGGCCGAGGCGGTGGGACTCAGGCCGCCGTCTCTTCCGGGGTTGAAGGCGCGGGTGACGCCACGGGCTCGGTGGCGGCGCGGGCCTGCCGGCGCGGGAAGAAGCGCCTCCAGGCCAGGGCGAAGCCGGTCCACACGAGGACGGCGCCGCCGAGCGAGGCGATGGCCGCGATGAGCTGCCCCATCCACCCGAGCGCCTCTCCCGTGTGCAGGAAGCGCAGCCACGTGCGCAGCTTGCGGCCGCTGTTGAAGTCCGCGTAGCCCTCCTGCTTCGCCACCTCGGCGGTGAAGGGATTGAGGGACACCTGCGTGGACGAGAAGAGCGGCCACGCGTCGCGGGCGCGGACGGTGAAGGTGAGCGCCTCCGGACCACCGCCGCCTCCGCGGCCTCCGCCCTCGGCACGCGGAGCACCCTCGACACGAGGAGCACCCTCGGCACGCGGAGCACCCTCGGCACGCGGAGCACCCTCGGCACGCGGAGCACCCTCGCTACGAGGAGCACCCTCGCCACGAGGAGCGCCCTCGGCACGCGGAGCACCCTCGCCACGAGGCTGCGCCCCGGGTCCCTGCTGTCCCTGCGGCCCTCCGGGACGCGGAGCACCACCGAGGCGCAGCGAGACGGAGGTCCACTCAGGCGTCCCCTTCCGGGCCTCGGTGAAGAGCGCATCCAGCTTGAGCCGCTCGGCCCCCGGCGGCGGCGCGGGCAGCTTCACCGAGGACTGCCCCGGCGGGCCCTGGTTCGCGGGCGGCGTGTTGCCGGTGACCTTGAACACCAAGTCCGAGGCCCACTTGTACGAGATGACCATGCCCGACGCCGTCAGCACGACGAGCACGGGCAAGGACCAGAAGCCGATGACGTTGTGCCAGTTCCAGTCGCGCGCCTTGCCCTTCAGCCCGCGCCGGAACCACAGGGAGGGCCGCATCGCGCGCAGCGTCCACTTGCGGGGCCACCACAGGTACAGGCCGGACAGGGCCAGGAAGAGGAACGCGGCGTTGCTCGCCCCTGTGATCGCCTTGCCGATGGGGCGGTTGTCCCCGTGCGCGGCGAGCCACCGGTGCAGGTCCTCCATGAAGTGGAAGAAGTCGCGCCACCCCTGCGCCCCGCCCTCCTTGACCTCGCCCGTGTACGGATTCACGTACACCAGGGCCTCGCGCCCCAGGTTCACCAGCACCGCGGCGCCGGGCTCGGCATACACCGTCACGCCCGAGGGCTGCGCGTCCGGACGGGCCGCGCGCACGCGGGCCACCAGCTCGTCCACCGGGAGCCGCGCCGCGTCCGCGGGCACCTGCACCTGTCGGGCGTCACGCTCGGCCCACTCGAGCAGCTGCGGCTCGAACGCAATCGCCACGCCCGTCACGGACATGACCGCGATGACGAGACCGGCGACGAGGCCGGCCACCAGGTGAATCCAGAAGAACGTCTTTCGAAGAAGGCTGCTCATGTGGCGTCTCCACGCACGAGCCGGAGCTCGCGCACGAAGCCTGATGCGAGAAGAGCGCCCTTCACTTCAGGGCGAAGTTGACGGGAACCTCGATGATGACGCGGACCGGCCGCCCCTCGCGGCCGATGGCCGGCGAGAAGCGCCACCGGTTGACGGCCTCCACGGCCGCCGCGTCCAGCGCGGGAACCGAGCGGATGACGCGCGTGTGCGCAGGCTCCACCTTGCCGTCCGTCCCGATGATGATGCGCACCAGCACCAGCCCCTGGATGCCATCCGAGCGCGCGCGGCGCGGGTACTCGGGAGCAACCTGCTTGAGCACGCCCGGCGGCTGCGACACCTGCTTCAGTCCCAGGGCCTCGCCCGTGCCCCCCACGGCGGTGGCACCCACGATGCCGCCCTGCTGCCCACCCACCACACCGCCCACCACGCCACCGACGACGGCGCCGACACCCGTGTTCGCGGCGACCGGGGTCTGCTCCTGCGGTTGCTCGGCCACCTCGGTGGGCGGCTCGGGAACCGGCTCGGGCTTCGCCTCCACGGGCTCCGGCACCGGCTTGGGCACGGGCGGCGTCAGCACGCGCTCCGTGGGCCGGGTGACGCGGGCCTGGCGCGGCGTCTTCGCGGGCACCGGCGTGGCGGCAGCACCGGCGGCGGGCGCGGGCGGCGGTGGAGCAAAGGTCATGAACACCAGCTCGGGCTCCGGCGGCGCGGGCGCCTTCTCCGGCCGGGAGGCCGGAAGCGCGAGCCCACCAACGAACACGCCGGCGTGCACCAGCACGGCGACCAGGGCGGCCTGGCCCCACCGGCTCCGAGGCCCCTCGCCGGGCGTGGTCTCGCCCATCCGGAAGAGCCCCGTGGCGACGCCGTTCGGCTGGGACGGCTCCGAGGCGGGCATCACCACCACCGCGTGCCCCGGGCTCCCGCCCGCCGCCGAAACGTCGAAATTGAGAATCGTTCTCATTTTCACCCGGCACTACGGATACTTCCTCGGCAGGCCGCCCGTCAACGTACGGGGGGTGACATGGCGCATCCGGCCATAAGGACGTCTGGCGCCAACACCCACCCTGTCGACTGGAAAACCCTGGAGTTACGGGCACCTACAGCCGGGTGAAGGACCAACTCACCGCGCGGCCGCCCTCGTAGGGCATGACGCCGTGGAAGGGCCGGGGGTCCGCGTCGAAGACGAGCGGCAGGAAGTGCCGGTCCCCGTCCCAGAGGTTCAGCTTCGGCACCTCCGCCACGGGCACCCAGGAGAGGGAGCCCTCCGGGTTGCGCTCCAGCGGTGTGCCCTCGAAGCGGTCGATGCGGAAGACGAAGCCGAGCCAGTCCTCGCCATGCTTGCCGAAGCCGGGCCAGGAGATGGTGCCGCGAAGGCGCATCTCCAGGCACTCGATGCCGGCCTCCTCGCGAATCTCTCGGCGCATGCACGCCGCCACGTCCTCGTCGCGCTCCATCTTCCCGCCCAGGCCGTTGTACTTGCCGAAGTGCGCATCATCCGGCCGGGCGTTGCGGTGGACGAGCAGCACCCGCTGCCCGTCTGGCGACATCACGTAGCCCAGCGTTCCGATGATCGGGGTGTACGGCATGAAGCCCTCCTGGCGCGGCGCGGCAACGGCTCCAGGCACTGGAGCCCGCCCCGACGGAATGCCACGAAGCCGGGGACTGTAAAGCTCCAGACGCTGCAACCGCTCCGACTCCGCCCCAGCTCCGGCAACTGCCCGGCAGGTGACGCCCCCTCCGCCCCGAGGGTCGGCCAGCTCACCCGGCATGCCACCCGACAACCCCCCGCACGGGACTTCCTTTACGTGAGCCGACGCAACGCGTTAGCGTGCCGCATTACAACAATGACCACCCGCGTCAGCGGGAATGGGGGAAGTTGATGTCCGCAATCCTCCCCGGCCGGTACGGCCTCTACGAGCCCGACACCGAGCATGACGCCTGCGGCGTGGGCTTCGTGGCCCACCTGCGAGGCGAGCGCTCCCGCGGCATCGTCGAGGACGCCCTCGAGCTGCTGAACCGGCTGAGCCACCGGGCGGCGGCCGGGAGGGACCCCCGGACGGGAGATGGCGCGGGCATCCTGGTGCAGCTCCCCCACCGCTTCTTCGAGCGCGTGGTGCCGCAGCTCGGCTTCGCGCTCCCCGCGCGCCGCCACTACGGCGTGGGCCAGGTCTTCCTCCCGCCCGACCCGGACGCGCGCGCCGCGTGCGAGGCCGCCCTCGAAGAGGTCGTGGCCGAGGAAGGTCAGCGGGTGCTCGGCTGGCGGGACGTACCCGTGGCCCCGGAGCACCTGGGCCCCGTCGCGCGCGAGGCCGCGCCCGTCATCCGGCAGCTCTTCATCGCCCGGCGGCGCGTGGTGCCCAGCGCCTTCGAGCGCAAGCTGTACCGCATCCGCAAGCTGACGGAGAACCGCGTGCAGGCGCGCGGCGTGGACCCGCGCGGCCTCTTCCACGTGGCGTCCCTGTCGTCGGAGACGCTCATCTACAAGGGGCTGATGCTGCCGGTGGACCTGCCGCGCTTCTACGCGGACCTCCAGCAGCCGGACTTCGTGAGCGCGCTGGCGCTGGTGCACTCGCGCTTCTCCACCAACACCTTCCCCACCTGGGAGCTGGCGCAGCCGTTCCGCTTCATCGCGCACAACGGGGAGATCAACACCCTGCGCGGCAACCGGAACTGGATGAACGCGCGGCGTGGCCTCCTGCAGACGGCCCGTCTGGGCGGGAGCCTGGAGCCGCTCCAGCCCATCATCGTCCCCGGCAAGAGCGACTCGGCCCAGTTCGACAACATGGTGGAGCTGCTCTACCTCGGCGGCCGCACGCTGCCGCACGCGCTGATGATGATGATTCCGGAGGCGTGGGAGGGCGACGCGCTGATGGCCGACGAGCGGCGCGCCTTCTACGAGTACTCCTCCGCCCTGCTGGAGCCGTGGGACGGGCCCGCGGCCATCGCCTTCACGGACGGGCAGCTCATCGGCGCCACGCTGGACCGCAACGGGCTGCGGCCCGCGCGCTACCTCGTCACCGAGGACGACCGCATCATCCTCGCCTCGGAGACGGGCGTCATCGACGTGCCCCCCGCGCAGGTACGCCGCAAGGGCCGCCTGACGCCGGGCCGCATGCTGCTGGTGGACACCACCGAGGGGCGCATCCTCGAGGACGACGAGGTGAAGCGCGACCTCACCACGCGCTGGCCGTACCGCCGCTGGCTGGAGCGCAACGTCTACACCTTCGACGACCTGCCCGCGATTCCCGCCCCCGAGCGCCTGCGCGGCGAGGAACTCTGGCGCCTGCAGCGCGCCTTCGGCTTCACCGCCGAGGACGTGCGCACCGTGCTCACACCCATGGCGGAGACCGGCAAGGAGCCCGTGGGCTCCATGGGCACGGACACGCCGCTCGCGGTCCTCAGCGACCAGGCGCCCAGCCTCTTCTCCTACTTCCACCAGCTCTTCGCGCAGGTGACCAACCCGCCCATCGACCCGCTGCGCGAGTCGCTGGTGATGACGCTGGCCACCGCGCTGGGCCCGGAGAGCAACACCTTCGAGGAGACGCCGGAGCAGTGCCACCGGCTGTCGCTGCCCGGCCCCATCCTCACCAACGGGCAGCTCGCGAGGCTGAGCGTCATCCACGGCGAGGGCCTCTTCGAGACGAAGCGGCTGTCGCTCCTCTACCCGCTGGACGGCGGCGAGGGCGCGCTGGAGGCCGCGGTGGAGCGGCTGTGTACGGAGGCCGTGGACGCGGTGGACTCGGGCGCCAGCATCCTGCTCCTGAGCGACCGCGGCGTGGACGCGGCGCACGGGGCCATCCCCGCGTTGCTGGCCATGTCCACGGTGCATCAGCGGCTGGTGCGCGACGGCATCCGCATGCACACCGGCCTTCTGCTGGAGACGGCCGAGGCGCGCGAGGTGCACCACTTCGCCTGTCTCTTCGCCTTCGGGGCCTCGGCGGTGAACCCGTACCTGGCGCTGGACACGCTGCGCGCCATGGCCGACGGCGGCGAGCTGGCCGTGGACGCGGAGAAGGCGCAGGAGCGCTTCATCCATGCGATTGAGGAAGGGCTGATGAAGGTGATGTCCAAGATGGGCATCTCCACGCTCCAGTCCTACCGGGGCGCGCAGCTCTTCGAAGCGGTGGGACTTCAGCGAAGCCTCATCGAGCGGCACTTCACCGGCACGTCGTCCCGCGTGGAAGGCGTGGGGCTGCCGGAGCTGGGGCGCGAGGTGCAGGAGCGGCACGCCCGCGGCTTCGGCCCCGAGGCGGACGCGGAGGCCGGCCTGCTGCCCGTGGGCGGCCAGTACCGGTGGCGCCGGCTGGGCGAGCGGCACAAGTGGAACCCCGCCACGATTGCGAAGCTCCAGGCGGCGGTGCGCGCCAACGACGCGGCCGTCTTCGCGGAGTACTCGAAGCTGGCGGACGACGAGACGCGCGAGCACTGCAACCTGCGCGGCCTCTTGGAGCTGAACACCGAGGGCCGCACCCCGGTGCCGCTGGAGGAAGTCGAGCCGGCGCTATCGATTGCGCGCCGCTTCGTCACCGGCGCCATGTCCTTCGGCTCCATCAGCGCGGAGGCGCACGAGACGCTGGCCATCGCCATGAACCGGCTGGGCGGACGCTCCAACAGCGGAGAGGGCGGTGAGGAGTCGCGCCGCTACACGCCGGACGAGAATGGGGACCTGCGCCGCAGCGCCATCAAGCAGGTGGCGAGCGCCCGCTTCGGCGTCACCACGGAGTACCTGGTCAACGCGGACGAGCTGCAGATCAAGGTCGCCCAGGGCGCCAAGCCCGGTGAGGGAGGCCAGCTCCCCGGGCACAAGGTGGACGAGCGGATTGCGCGCGTGCGCTGGTCCACGCCGGGCGTGACGCTCATCTCCCCTCCCCCGCACCACGACATCTACTCCATCGAGGACCTGGCGCAGCTCATCTACGACCTCCAGTCCGTGAACCCCCAGTCGCGGGTGAGCGTGAAGCTGGTGAGCGAGGTGGGCGTGGGCACCATCGCCGCGGGCGTGGCCAAGGCGGGCGCCGGCGCGGTGGTCATCTCCGGGTACGAGGGCGGCACCGGGGCGTCCCCCATCTCCAGCATCCACCACGCGGGCCTGCCGTGGGAGCTGGGGCTGGCGGAGACGCAGCAGGTGCTGGTGCACAACGGGCTGCGCTCGCGCATCCGGGTGCAGGCGGACGGCGGCATGCGCACCGCGCGCGACGTGCTGGTGGCGGCGCTGCTGGGCGCGGAGGAGTTCGGCATGGCCACCGCCAGCCTCGTGGCCGTGGGCTGCGTGATGCTGCGCAAGTGCCACCTCAACACCTGCTCGGCCGGCATCGCCACGCAGGACCCGGCGCTGCGCGAGCGCTTCCAGGGCAAGCCCGAGGACGTGGTGAACTTCTTCCTCCTGATTGCCGAGGACCTCCGGAAGAAGCTGGCGGCGCTGGGCGCGCGCACGGTGGAGGAGCTGGTGGGCCGGGTGGACCTGCTGCGCCAGCGGACGGCGGTGGACCACTGGAAGGCGAAGCGCGTGGACCTGTCCGCGCTGCTGGCCGCCCCCGCCGCTCCGGCCGAGGAGCCCCGTCACTGCAAGGTGCCGAGGACGAAGGACGTGTCGGACCACCTGGACCACACGCTGCTGCGCGACGCGAGCCAGGTGCTGGATGGCGGGCCGCCGCTGCTGCTCACGCAGCCGGTGAGCAACACGCACCGCGCCGTGGGCGCCATGCTGTCCGGCGAGATTGCCCGGCGGCACGGAGGCCGGGGACTGCCGGACGGGCGCATCCACGTGCGGCTGAAGGGCTCGGCGGGCCAGAGCTTCGGCGCGTTCCTCGTCTCCGGCGTGACGCTGGAGCTGGAGGGCGATGCCAACGACTACGTCGGCAAGGGCCTGTCCGGCGGGCGCATCATCGTCTACCCGCCGCAGGCAGCCCGCTTCGCGGCCGAGGACAACGTGCTGGTGGGCAACACGGCCCTCTACGGCGCCACCGGCGGCGAGGTGTACCTGCGAGGCCTCGCGGGTGAGCGCTTCGCGGTGCGCAACAGCGGCGCGCAGGCGGTGGTGGAGGGCGTGGGCGACCACGGCTGCGAGTACATGACGGGCGGCGTGGTGGTGGTGCTCGGCCCCACGGGACGTAACTTCGCGGCGGGCATGAGCGGCGGCACGGCCTATGTCCTCGACCGGGAGATGGCCTTCCGGCAGCGCTGCAACCTCGAGATGGTGGAGCTGGAGTCGCTGGTGGACGAGTCGGAGATCTGGCTCGTGCACGGCATGGTGGAGCGGCACCTGAAGCACACGGGCAGTGCGCTGGCTCGGCGGGTGCTGGACAACTGGGAGCTGACGGTGCCGCGGTTCGTGAAGGTGATGCCCACGGACTACAAGCGCGTGCTCCAGGCGCGGCGGGCAGCCCGGCGGCCCGCGCAGGCGAACTCCGAGCAGCTTCAGCAGACCGCAGGCGGGAGGGGCTGACCATGGGCAAGCCGACGGGATTCATGGAGTGGCCCCGCGTCCACGCGCAAAAGCGGGACAAGCAGGAGCGCGTAGGGGACTTCAAGGAGTTCGCCCTGCCGCTCGCGCCCGAGGAGGCGAAGCGCCAGGCGGGCCGGTGCATGGACTGTGGCGTGCCCTTCTGCCACCAGGGCTGTCCGCTGGGGAACCTCATCCCCGACTTCAACGAGGCCGTGTACCGGGGCCGCTGGCGCGAGGCGTACGAGCTGCTCAGCCGCACCAACGGCTTCCCCGAGATGACGGGGCGGCTGTGCCCCGCGCCCTGCGAGGCCGCGTGCGTGCTGGCCATCGACCAGGACGCGGTGACCATCGAGCAGATGGAGAAGGAGATCGCCGAGCGGGCCTTCGCGGAGGGCTGGGTGAAGCCCCGGCCTCCGGCGCGGCGCACGGGGAGGACGGTGGGCGTGGTGGGCTCGGGCCCCGCGGGGCTGGCGGCGGCGGCGCAGCTCAACGCGGCCGGACACAGCGTCACCGTGTACGAGCGGGATTCGCGGCCCGGTGGGCTGCTGCGCTACGGCATTCCGGACTTCAAGCTGGAGAAGTCGGTGCTGGACCGGCGGCTCGCGGTGATGGAGGCGGAGGGCATCGAGTTCCGCAACGGCGTGGACGTGGGGGGCTCGGTGAGCTTCCGCGAGCTGCGCGGGCGGCATGACGCGCTGGTGCTGGCCATGGGCGCGCGCAAGCCGAGGGAGCTGGAGGTGCCGGGGCGCGAGCTGGCCGGCGTGGTCCAGGCGATGGAGTACCTGGAGCACCAGAACCGGCTGCTGGAGGGCACAGGGCAGAAGGACGCGCGCCTGGACGCGGTGGGCCGGCGGGTCATCGTGCTGGGCGGTGGCGACACGGGCTCGGACTGCCTGGGCACGGCGCTGCGGCAGGGCGCGAAGAGCGTGCACCAGGTGGAGCTGCTGCCGGCTCCGCCCTCGGTGCGCGCGGCGGGCAATCCGTGGCCCCGGTGGCCGCTGGTGTTCCGTACGTCGTCGAGCCAGGAAGAAGGCGGCGAGCGCGCCTTCGCGCTGATGACGAAGCAGCTGACCGGGCGCGACGGGAAGCTGGAGGCCCTGCACGCCGTGCAGGTGGAGTTGCTCCGCGAGCCGGGGGCGCTGCCCCGCGTGGTGGAGGTGCCGGGCACCGAGGTGACGTTCGAGGTGGACCTGCTGGTGCTGGCCATGGGCTTCACGGGGCCGGAGCCGGGGCGACTCTCCGAGGAGCTGGGGGTGAAGCTGTCACCCCGGGGCACGGTGCAGGTGGACGCGCGCTTCGCCACGTCGGCGGATGGCGTGTTCTGTGCGGGCGACGCGAGCCGGGGCGCGAGCCTCATCGTCTGGGCCCTGTCCGATGGCCGCGAGGCGGCGAAGGCCGTGGACGCGTGGCTGTCGAGCGGGAAGTCGGTGCTGCCGACCCGGGGCGCGGACTGCGCGTTCTGACGAGGCCTCTCTCCACAACGAGGCCTCTGTAGGCAACCCTCCACTTTCCCTGCCCTGACGGACGGCTGCCCATCCGTCAGGGGCAGCCCAGCTTTGGCGCCCCACCCGCGCGTGCTCCCCGGCGCGAAAGACGGTGCCGCTCATGGCCTCGCAGCCCGTACGTCCGACGCTTCTCCTGCTGTGCCTCGCTTCCACCCTCGCATGTGAGAGCTCGCTGCCCTCCCTCCCCGAGGATGGCGCGCTGGAGAGCACCGATGCCTCGCTCCTCTCCACCCAGGCGTACCTCGTGGACGACATCGCCGGTGGACGCCTGGGCAGTGCGCCTCATGCGCTGACGGACGTGGGCGGCCTGCTCCTCTTCGGCGCCACCGACCACTCGCGAGGCACGGAGCTGTGGAAGAGCGACGGCACGGACCCGGGCACCTCGCTGGTCAAGGACATCCGCCCCGGCCCCCTGGGCTCGGACCCGAGCGAGCTCACCGCCGTGGGCCACACCCTGTACTTCGTCGCCAATGATGGAGAGCACGGAGAAGAGCTCTGGAAGAGCAACGGCCGGCCGTCCGGGACGCAGCTCGTCGCGGACCTGCGCGCGGGCATCCACAGCTCGGGCGTCGAGGAGCTCACCGCCGTGGGCTACACGCTCTTCTTCGTCGCCGATGACGGAGCGTCCGGCAGGGAGCTCTGGAAGACCGATGGCACCCCCGGTGGCACCCACGTCGTGAAGGACCTCGCGCCCGGCCGCGCTGGCGCCTATCCGCACCTCCTCACCGCCTCGGGCGGGCAGCTCTTCTTCTTCGTCGACCGGGTCCTCTGGAAGAGCGACGGCACGCCCGAGGGCACCGTCCCCGTCCGGACCATCGATGCGCCGCCTGCCGTCATCGTCCGCCCGCTCGGGCTCACGGACGTGGCCGGGAAGCTCTTCTTCTTCGTGCGGTTCGAGGTCGATGAGAACGACGACCTCCCCGTGGAGCCGCCGCCCCTCACCCTCTGGAAGAGCGACGGCACCGCCAGCGGCACGGTGCGGCTCGCGGACCTGCGCGACCCCGGCCTGAGCGATGACCCACGCCCCACCTCCGCCCGGGGGCTCCTCTTCTTCATCGCGGGCACCCCCGAACACGGCGACGAGCTGTGGCGCAGTGACGGCACGGCCCTCGGCACCTCGCGCATCTCGGACATCGCGCCCGGCCGCGCCAGCTCCAACCCCCGGGAGCTGGCCGCCGTGAACAACTTCCTGTGCTTCTCCGCGTACTCCCCCGAGCACGGAGACGAGCTGTGGCGCAGCGATGGAACGCCCGGCGGCACCGTGCTCCTCAAGGACATCACTCCCGGCCCGGAGGGCTCGGCCATCGCCTTCATGAAGTCGCAGCGGGGCCGGCTCTTCTTCGCCGCCCGCGAGCCCGGAAAAGGCCACGAGCCGTGGACGAGCAATGGCTTCGCCGCGACCACCTCCCGCCTGCGAGACCTCGCGGGCGGCGCCCTCTCCTCCTCGGCGCGAGGCTTCACCGCCAGCGGCTCGCGGCTGTTCTTCACGGCCCAGCACCGCGACTCCGGCGCCGAGCTGTGGGCCGTCCGCCTGGGGGACTCCATCAGCCAATTCCCTCCACCCCTGCTCTCCTCGGCCAGCGCGGCACCGCGCACCGATGCCGTCACGGCGCCCCTGGAGGGCGACCTCGCCCGGATGGTGCAGGACCTCCACCCGGGTGGAGGCCGGCCTGGCACCTCCTCTTGGACGACGCTGGACGGAACGCTCTTCTTCGACGCGGACGACGGCAGCGTCGGGCCGGAGCTCTGGCGAACGGACGGCACGCCCGAAGGCACCTGGCTGGTGAAGGATCTGCACCCGGGCCCCGCGGGCTCGGAGCCGTCCCAGCTCTTCGTGCTCGGCTCGCACGTGTTCTTCTTCGCCGACGACGGCCTCCACGGCCGCGAGCTGTGGCGCACCGACGGGACTCGCGCGGGCACGGTCCTCGTAGTGGACCTCCACCCGGGCCCCTCCGGCAGCGCCACCTTCGAGCGGCCCGTCGTGCTGGACGGCGTTGCCTACTTCACCGCCTCGGACGGCACCCACGGCGAAGAGCTGTGGCGCACCGACGGCACGGCGGCAGGCACCCTCCTCGTGAAGGACCTGTACCCCGGTCTTCCGGATGGCTCCCCCGTCAACCTCACGCCCGTGGGCCACCGGCTGTTCTTCTCCGCCTTCTTCGAGGACGTGGGCTGGGAGCTTGGCGTCACCGACGGCACCGAGGCGGGCACGGGGCTCGTGAAGGACCTGCGGCCGGGCCTGGGAGGCTCCTTCCCCAGGGCGCTGACGGCGCTCGGGACGAAGCTCGTCTTCGCGGCGGATGACGCGGAGCACGGCGGCGAGCCCTGGGTCAGCGACGGCACCGAGGCGGGCACCCTGCTGCTGCGAGATATCTCCGATGGCTGGAATGGCTCCTTCCCGGACACCTTCACCGTCGCGGGCGGCAGGGTCTTCTTCGCGGCGAGCAGCCCCGACACGGGCCGTGAGCCCTGGCTCAGCGACGGCACGCCTGGAGGCACCGTGCTCGCGGGGGACGTGCGGCCCGGGCCGGAGGGCTCGTATCCCCTCTGGTTCGGCGCGCTGGGCTCCGGCGTCCTCTTCAGCGCCGACGATGGCACCCACGGGCATGAGCTGTGGCGCTCGGACGGCCTGGCGGGCGGCGCGGCCCTGGTGCGAGACCTCCGTCCGGGCCCGGGGCACTCCGAGCCGCGCTGGATGTCGGACGTGGACGGCACGGCACTCTTCCACGCGGACGACGGAGAGGACGGCGCCGAGCTGTGGCGGACCGACGGCACCTGGGCCGGCACGCAGCGGCACCAGGCCCTGGCCCCGGGGCGGCAGGGCTCGCTGCCGTACTTCTTCACGCGCTCCGGTCCCCGCGTGTTCTTCCTCGCGGACGACGGGGCCCACGGCATCGAGTGGTGGGTCCGGGAATAAGGTCCGAATTGAATGGTTGGAGTGGGTTTCGCCCTATTTCCACCCAGAGGAGCCCAGCGACATGTCCACCGAGCAGCCTCTCATCGTGACCGAAACCGACCTGGAGCGCCTGCGCCAGGTCATCGACCACAACGGAGGCGGCCGCACGGCCGAGTTCGCGGAGATGCTTGACGCGGAGCTGTCCCGGGCGCGCATCGTCGCCTCGGAGACAGTTCCCCCGGACGTGGTGACGATGAACAGCACCGTCGTCTTCGAGGACGAGCAGTCCGGCGAGCGCCGCGAGGTCACCCTCGTCTACCCGCGCGACGCGCGCACGGACGACGGCCGCATCTCCGTGCTCGCTCCCATCGGCAGCGCCCTCATCGGCCTGTCCGTCGGGCAGTCCATCACCTGGCCGCTGCCGGGAGGCCGCACCAAGCGCCTGCGCATCGTCGCGGTGCCGTACCAACCCGAGGCCGCGGGGCACTACCACCTCTGACCGGCTCGCGGACGGCGCCTTCATCCCTCCCAGGGAGAAGGCGCCGCGGCGTGTCCGAGCCGGGGGCGGGGGAAGCAGCGCGTCCGCATTGGAATCGACCTCCACGCGCCGCCTCCGCGTTCCCGACTACGATGCGCCGGCGCAGTGCTCCCACCGGAGGCCTCTTCCATGAAGACCCAGTCCCCCGCCCTGGCCGTGGTGACGCTCACCCTGCTCACCGCGCCGCTCGGGCACGCGCAGGAGCCCACGAACTCCGCCTCGGTGGACCTGAATGGTGACGGCAAGCAGGAGGCCATCTCCCTGACGTGGGACGAGCCCCGGGACGAGTTCGTCCTCAAGGCCGGCAGCGCCACCATCCGCGGCGGGACGGATGGCAACGCGCCTCCGGGCTTCGTCGTGGTCGACCTCGACAGCGGCGACAAGCGCAAGGAGCTCGTCGTCACCACCGGGCAGACGGACTACGACAAGCAGCAGCACCTCTATGCCTTCGACGGCAAGGCGCTGAAGGCCATCGGCAACGTCCCCGCGCTCACCGAGGCGAAGGGCAATGGCATCATCCTGTCCGACTCATGGCAGGGCTTCTGGAACCGCCGGGACAAGTACGCGCTCGACAAGGCGGGCCTGGTCACCGAGGTGCCCCAGGAGCTGTACGCCGTCGGCGTGGAGGCCACCGTGAAGCAGTCCTTCCCGCTGGCGCGCAGCCGCACCGACAAGACGGCCGTCGCCACGCTGGCGCAGGGCTCGAAGATCCAGGTGCTGGCCGCCGCGCCCCTGGGCCCTCCGGGGGAGTACCTGTACCTCGTGAAGTCCTCCACCGGGCTGCTCGGCTGGGCCACCGGGAAGGACCTGACGGGGAAGACCCAGGGCCTGCCCGTCGCGGGTTGAGCCGCCCGGGTCGCGTCGTTGGAGAAAGCCCACATGCGAGAGCCAAGGCGATACAGCACAGCGGGAAAAGTGTAGAGTGTCGGCCCAGCGAGTGGCCGGACTCCGTACTCCCAGTGGGTGCTGCATGTCGCGTTGGACTCCTCTCCTCTCCTTGGTGGCGGCCGCGTGGATGGCCTGTGGAAGCCCCTCGGATCCGAAGAACGTGCCGGAGACGCCAGAGGTGCCGGCGGCTCCAAGCGAAAAGACCCATCTCCGCGCGACCTACGCGGATGGGCAACCGGTGGCGGATGCCGCCGTGAAGCTCAACGGGGCCGAGGCGGGCCGCACGGACGCCGCTGGCGAGCTGACCCTCGAGCTCTCCTCGGGGCAGCACCAGCTCGAGCTCCAGCTGGGTTCGGGTGACGGCACGTTCTCCCGCGTCGTGCAGACCGTCGAGAAGGGCGCGGAGGCCCAGGAGGTCAACGTCAGCCTGCCGCGGCCGGTCCGCATGCTCGAGCCGCGCGAGGTGACGACGTCGAGGGTCCACCTCGCCTGGGAGAAGAGCGAGGACAAGAAGTTCCGCGAGTACAAGGTCTACGCCAGCCACATCTCGCCCGCCTTCGACGAGACGAACGGCCTGCTCATCCACGTGGGAACCGAGGTCTCCCAGACGGACTTCCTGCTGACGGAACGGCACATCGGGGGCAGCCCGCTCGTCAGGGCCGACGCCAGGCTCTACTTCCGCGTCTTCGTCCTCGGAGAGGATGGCACGCTCGCCGGCAGCAACGTCCTCCACGTCACGACGCCCAAGTGGGCCAACGAAGCCAACTTCACCCGCGCCTACAAGCTGACCCTCGAGCGGACCTTCGCCGGCGCCTGGCCCATCGCCGGAGTGGCCTACGACGGCAGCGCGCTCTGGTTCCTGTATCAGGAGTTCGTGGGGGGCTACTACACGCCTGACAAGCTCACGCTGGTGAAGCGCGACCCCGACACCCTGGCAGTGCTCGCGGAGTTCGCCTTCGAGGACTACCGCGTCACCAATGGCCTGGCCTGGGACGGCACCTCGCTCTGGGTGAGCTTCAGCAATGACATCCAGCAGCTCGCGAGCTTCAACCCCGTCACGGGAGCCCGCGAGCGGACCTTCGTGACGACGGAAGGGACGGAATCCCTGGCGTGGACGGGCACCCATCTCCTGCAGAGCAAGGGATACATCAATGGGCGCATCCAGCGCGTCGACCTCGCGACAGGGGGAATCGTGGGGAGCTTCGCCAACCCCTTCACCCAGCGGGGCGGATACCGCGGGTCGGGCATTGCCTACCGGCCCGGGGAGATCTGGGCGAGCGACATGTTCGAGCCCGACATCGTCATCCTCGATGACGCCGGTGTGCATATCGGGGTCGTGGCGGACACTTCCAACTACCGGCACATGACCTTCATGGGCCAGAAGCTGGTGGGAGTCACCGGCGGCTCCCAGGTCCACATCCTGAAGGTCGAGCAGTGAGGGAGGGCTCCATGCCACGTTCGATTCCTCTGCTTGCCCTGTGGGCCGCGGGGTGGATGGCATGCGGCAGCCCGCCGGAGACCGCGAAGGCGCCAGAGGTGACGGAGGTTCCTCGCGAGCAACTCCACCTCCGCGCGACCTACGCGGATGGGCAGCCGGTTGCGGCTGCCGCCGTGAAGCTCAACGGGGCCGAGGCGGGCCGCACGGACGCCGCTGGCGAGCTGCTCCTCGAAGTCCCCGAGGGGCAGCACCAGCTCGAGCTTCAGCTGGATTCGGCTGATGGCACGTTCTCCCGCGTCGTGCAGACCGTCGAGAAGGGCACGGAAGCCCAGGAGGTGAAGGTCCACCTGCCACGGCCGGTCCGAATGCTCGAGCCGCGCGAGGTGACGACGTCGAGGGTCCACCTCGCCTGGGAGAAGAGCAAGGACCAGAAGTTCCGCGAGTACAAGGTCTACGCCCACCAGCTCACGCCCGCACTCGACGAGGCGAACGGCATGCTCGTCCATGTGGGGACCGATGCCTCCCAGACGGACTTCCTGCTGACGGGGCTGTACACGGGAGGCAGCTTGCTCGTCGCGGCCAACGTCAACCTCTACTTCCGCGTCTTCGTCCTCACGGAGGATGGCAGGCTCGCCGGGAGCAATGTCATCCAGGTGAAGACTCCCACCTGGGAAAACGAGCCCCACTTCAGCCGGCACTACACGCTGAGCCGCGAGCGCGTCTTCGCGGGCGCCCATCCGATTCAGGGCGTGGCCTATGACGGCAGTGCGCTCTGGTTCCTGTACCGGGAGGTGGGGGGAGACCCCAACGCTCACACGCTCACGCTGGTCCAGCACGACCCGGAGACGTTGAGCGTGCTCAGGAAGCTCACCCTGGGGAACTTCCGGAGGGGCTGGGGCCTGGCCTTTGACGGCGCCTCGCTCTGGTTGCTCCTTCGCGGCTCCGACCTGACCCGGCTCGTGAGCGTCAACCCCACCACGGGGGCTCGTGAGCGAGACTTCAGTGGGGACCCCGGGGTGTCATCCATGGCCTGGACAGGCACCCATCTCCTCCAGAGCAGGTACGCCCACAAGGCGCCCATCTTGCGCGTCGACCTCGTGACAGGGTTCAACGCAGGGACCCTCACCAACCCCTTCACCCAGATGAACTCGGACCTCGCCGCTGGCATCGCCTATCGGCCCGGCGAGCTCTGGCTGAGTGATACCTGGAAACCCGGCCTCGTCATCATCGATGACGCCGGTGTGCATGTCGGGGTCGTGGCCAGCGATTCCACCTACGCGCACATGACCTTCATGGGCGACAAGCTGGTGGGAGTCACCCGTGATTCCCAGGTCCATGTCCTGAAGGTCGAGCCGTGACGGACGGACGCGTCACCGGGTGACGCGAGGCCACCCTCTCGGGAACACAGCGGCCCGCTGCGGGAGCATCCGCGGCGGGCCGTTGGTTCACACGCCGCAGCGCTCCTGACGCACGGGTGAGCGCCTGGCTGGGCGGTCTGCCCCGCAGGCAGCAGGCGCCCCCTTGGAGCGCGGGACGGAGCATCGCTTCGAGGCCGTGGCTCACAAACGCAGACACCTCCTTCAGCCCCCAAAGCCGGGTGCTCATTCCGCCATCGGGAAGAGCCCTTGCCGCCGCAGCCATGCGGTTGCGGGTACCCACTACGTGGAGGCTGCAGATGAAAGCAGTGTCATATCCTGGGATGGAACAACGAAGGCGCATGGCGCGAGTGCTTCGCGGTGCGCTGCCCCTGTTGCTGGTCGTCGCGGGGGCGTCGCCCGCGCGGGCCTCGGTCTTCCACAACGGCTCGAAGTGGCCCCAGGCCCAGGACGGCACCACGCCCATCCGGGTGTGTGTCATTGAAGGAAGCTCCACGGGGGCCGACGAGGACCCAGTCCTGCTCCAGGAAGTGAAAGGGCACGTCCAGAAGGCGTTGGCTGAAAGCTGGGAAGCCGTGAGCTCGGTCCGGTTCACGGATTGGAGGATGTGCAACGAGCTGTCGGCCCAGGAGCGCCAGGAGGCAGTCGGTGTCCATTTGACCCACAAGGACGTGGTGAACACTGGGACACCTGGACCCGAGCTGGCCAGGGGCCGCACGACTGTCGGAAATATTGGTGTCCAGATTTCAATCTGGGGGAGGAGCTTCGGGGGCAGCAAGTTCCCCTGCGTAGGAAAGCGCTTCCCAAGAATCATCAACAACAAGACGCACGAGGCCGATCGCGAGGAGGAGGAGGTGGTGCGTTCCTTCCGCTGCGCTGAGGAGTATGCGATTCATGAGTTCGGTCACGTCCTCGGTTTCATGCACGAGATGATGCATCCGAACGTTCCGGCCTCGTGTACGAAGCCCGAAGCATTGAACGGAAGCTTCTCCACCGTCTTCGATAGGAGCAAGGGCTATACGATCGTGAATCCGGGGCAGTACGACTTCAATTCCATCATGGCGTATGAAGATGGGTGTGTGCACGTGACAGGAGTCCGCTTCGGCAGCAGCACATTGACCCAGACGGATATCGAAGGGGTCAGGGCTGTGTATCCCCCTCCTGGCTCGCAAGCACCGCCGGCTCCGCCGATTCCGTCCACTCCAGTGCCGCCAGTTGCCTCATCGACTCCAACTACCTCGCCAAACGAATCTGGGGCGGTGGCTGATTCGGGCGATGTGGCTGACTCGGGTGAGATGGATGACTCGGGTGAGATGGATGACTCGGGAGAGATCGACAACTCGAGTGAGATGGATGACTCGGGCGAGGTGGCTGACACGGGAGAGATCGACAACTCGGGTGAGATGGATGACTCGGGTGAGATGGATGACTCGGGCGAGGTGGCTGACACGGGCGGGATGGGCAGCGCGGAGGAATGAGCTGTGGCAAGCCCCACCCTGGAGATAGCGCTGACACAGGCCCATGCAGGAGGTAGGCTCGCCGCGATCGCAGCGAACCTCCTTCCCTCCTCGTGGACACTCCATGCAGCCTGGCCTCCTGAATCCGGCACGCCTTCCCCCGGGGACACGGGTGGGGCCTTGGCGCGTGATGGAGCGGTGTGGCCTGGGAACCTACGGCGCCGTCTACCGCGCCGTCGCGATTCAGGGCAGCTCAAGGCCCGTGGCCCTCAAGCTGGCCCTGCATCCCGGAGATGAGCGCTTCGCGCGAGAGGTGGAGCTGCTCTCCCGCATCCACCACCCGAGCGTCCCGCGCCTCCTGGACCATGGAAGCTGGCTGCAACCGGGGGCCCTCCCCCACCCCTACCTGGTGATGGAGTGGGTGGAAGGCGTGTCCCTGTACGAATGGGCCCACGTGCGGCGCCCCACCTCCCGGCAGGTGCTCCACGCCCTCGCCAACCTCGCGCGGGCCCTGGCGGCCACGCATGCCGCAGGCGGCGTGCACCGAGATGTGAAGGGAGACAACGTGCTCGTGCGCGCCGAGGATGGACGCGTCTTCCTGACCGACTTCGGCTCCGGGCACTACGTGGGTGCCGCCACGCTGACTTCGCCGCCGTTTCCTCCTGGCACTCCGCCCTACCGTTCGCCCGAGGCGTGGCGCTCCGTGCAACTGCCCTGGCGTGCGTCGACCCCGCCCTACGCCCCGGGGCCCGCGGATGATGTCTTCGCCCTGGGGATGACCGCCTACCGGCTGGTGACCGGCGACTACCCGCCCACTCCGGCGCCGATGGACGCGGAATCGCGCGTCTGGAGCCTGGAGGGCCCGGGCCCCCAGCCTGTCCGTGCCGTCAACGTCCGCTGCTGCGCGGAGCTGAGCGAGCTGGTGTCGCGGATGCTCTCCGTCCGCCCCGAGGCGCGTGGCAGCGCACGCGAGCTGGCCAAGGCACTGGAGCACGCGGCGAGGAAGGCAGGGCCGCAAGCGGATGTGCCGCTCTTCGATCGGGAGGGAGCCCAGTCCGAGGATGCAGAGGTCGCCCACCGGCATGACGTGCCTCGGGCGACTGGACGTCTCCTGCCGTCCTGGCTCGTGGCCGCCAGCCTGGGAGGAGCGGTGGCGCTTGGAGCCGGGTGGCTGCTGAGCGCGCAGCCTGGCGAGGAGGCGGAGCCGCGACACGCGTCAGCGCCTGACGATGGGAAAGATGGCGGCACCGTGGCTGTCGGAGACACTGCTCTGACGGCTCCGGTGCCTGTTGTCCGGAAGCCCTCCGCGTGGTCAAGCATCGCCGTGGAGCCATTCCCAAAGCCGATCCCGGGACAAGTGCGGCCAGACGCAACGGGACGCTGTCCTGGCAAGGAGCAGGTTCCCATCAATGGTGGGTGCTGGGTGAAGTTGGCAATAAGCGTGAAGGACTGTGACGAGGACTACTACGTGTACAAGGGCGCGTGTTACGGCCCCGCAATCCGAAAGGCCCCCCCCTCAACCTCAAGTCCCGCGGCGGACGCTGGGCACGACATCCCTTGAGCCGATGAGCGAATTCGAGTCCCACGGACAGCCCGGCTCGGCCCGATGACCGTAACAGGGCTGTCCGTCGACCTGTGCTCAGTTGGCATCCCCCGCGACGCCAGGCGGCGCATCGAGATCGCGAAGCACATAATTCCCGTCGAAGGCCATGACCAACTCGAGCAGGACGTCCCAGTCCAGTGGGAACTCCCTCATCATCTGCTTCTCCCACCCGGAGGGGATGTTGGATTCGGAGGTCCAGAGAAATGCGGGCGGGTGGTCGTGGCTGTCCAGCCATTTGTGGTCTCCGCCACGCACGAGCTGGTTCCGCTCGTTCACTTCGAGTCGATACCCGAAGGTCTTCTTCTTGGACCGGTCGACGCCCGTCGTGTCTGCATCCGCGACTTCCAGAGTCGATACGACCTTGAGGAACCTCCTCCCCGACTCCTGCGTGACCGGCTCGTACTGAAACGAGGCTCCAATCACCGGGTAGTTCCAGATCTGTCCCTTTACTGGCGAGAGATTCGCCACGAATCGCCTCTTGGGCATCATGCGGGTGGCCGCCAGATGGTATGCCTCAGGCGTCAACGCACGGTCCTTGCCCCCGACATATTGCGTGATGTGAACGACGTCATTTGCCGGAAGGCAGTTGCCCGACGCTCCTCGGTAGCAATTGGCTGGGCACTCGCCGTTCGGCCCCTTGGTGCAGATGTGGTATCGCTCTGCCTGGAGCTCTTCGTAGTAAGCGGCCAGCAGCGCCTTCACGTCTGACGAAGTGAACTCCACTCCGCGAAAGGTGGCTTGCTGCTTTCCCAGCTTCGTGAACATGGCGGCATCGCTCCAGCCATTGCACAGCCCCTCCCACCCCTGCCAGGTCTCGGGCGGGTTTCGCTTTGCGATGTGATTCTTCACGTGCCGGGTGATCGCGTTGTCGTCAGTAGGCTTGCGCCCGACGGCCCTGTCGTACTTCGCAGCCGGAGAGTCGTTGCCGCCGTCAGTGATTCCGCCGTCCGCATAGGGCCAATGATATCCGGACCAGGGGACGTGGTGGGACTTCACCGCGGTGATTTCGTTGACGGGCCCCTCTGCGGATACGCGAAACCAGCAAGCGTCACTCGCGTCGGCGCCAGCGGGGCATTGCACGAATGCCGGTTGCGCGGACGGCGGCTGAGGAGCGGGCTGGGCCGTCTGGCTTGAAGATGCCAGAGCCGACTGCTCCGAAGCTGTCCGGCTGTCAGACAGGTTTGCGCCGCGTTCCGTCGACGCGGCCTCCTGCCCGGAACTCCCTCGCTCGGGATGAGCACGACACCCGGACAGCAGGCTCGCGAGCAGCACGGCCGGAAGAAGAAACTGAATTGCAACGGTTTGACTCCGCAAGCTGGCCCCCGATTCGGGCGCGTGCACAGGAAGAGGCTCCTGGCGAAGCAGCGCCCGTTTCGTCAGCGTACTGGTGCTCGCAAGAGGGGCTCAAGCTCTCGGAGCGTCGAGCTGGCACCCTCGCTCGAACCCTTTCCGATTGGGCAGCCGAGGACGTTGGAGTGCATAGGATGACGTGCATGGCTGGAGTCTTCACGGGACGCCTACGGGGAGCCGCGCTCCAGGATGAAGAACTCGAGGTCCTCGTCCTCCAGCACCCGCCGGGAGCTGGGGTTGCGGGAGAAGCAGTTGGCGCGGAGTGACGCCAGCCCGAGCGTCTCGAAGCCGTAGCGGACCAGGGCCACGGCCGCCTCGGTGGCGAGGCCCTGGCCCCAGTACGCGCGTCCGAGCCAGTAGGAGAGCTCGGCCGTTGGGGTGCGAGCCTCTGCGTCCTCCAGGCCGCCCTCTTCGTACGCCGTGAGAGCCGCGGCCCGTAGCGCTTCGCGGACCGCCTCGGCGACCTCGCGTCCCGCCTCGTCGCAGCGCTTGCAGTCGAGCTCGACACCCAGGCGGCTGCGTCTCCCCTCCTCGGTGAGTACCCAGGGACGAACCATCCAGGGTGGCTCGTGGCGCATGTGCTGCCGGTGGCCGCATTCCAGGTCGGCGACCCAGTGGCCTTCGCGGTCGAGATGAAAGCCGGTGATCTTCTGCCTCATGGGTCGCATGTCTTAGCTCACGCAGCGCCGGCCGAGCCGGAGGCCGGCGCGCCCATGCGACGAACCTGACATGTCTCGACCAGCAGTCGCATCGACGAGGTGGAAGTGGGCGCCTCGCAGGTTCCGGCTACGGGGTGCTCTTGGACTCCGCCGAGCGCAGCGCGGCGAGGACCTCGCGCGCGACGGCCGCGGACGAGGCGGGGTTCTGCCCGGTGATGAGCCGCCCGTCACGCACCGCGAAGCTGCCCCACATGGGGCCGGACTCGAAGCGGGCGCCCTGCTCCCGCAGCCGCGTCTCCAGGGCGAAGGGCACCACCGTGTCGAGCTTCACCGCCTGCTCCTCCGCATTGGTGAATGCGGCCACGCGCTTGCCCGCCACGAGGGGCTTGCCATCCGGTGCCTTCACGCCCACCAGCGCCGCCGGGCCATGGCAGACGGCGGAGACGACCGCGCCCCGGGCATACGCCGTGGTGAGCAGCGTGTGCAGCGGCGTGTGCGTCGCCAGGTCCCACATCACGCCGTGGCCTCCCACCACGAAGTAGGCGTCGTAGGTGTCCTTCACCTTCTCCAGCGAAAGGGTGTTCGCGAGCTTCTTCTTCGCCTCGGCGTCCGCGAGGAAGGCACGCGTGGCCTCGGAGGACTCCTTTTCGCTCTTGGGGTCCGCCGGGGCCTTGCCGCCCAGCGGCGAGGCGATGTCCACCTGCGCGCCCGCCTTCGTGAACTCGGCATAGGGCGCCGCCAGCTCCTCCAGCCAGAAGCCCGTGGGCTCCTTCGTGTTCCCGAGCTGCGTGTGGCTGGTGACGATAAGCAGGACCTTCACGGCGGTCAGGGTCTTCATGGTGCGTGCTCCTCCAGCGGGCCGCCCGGAAGGGGCGCCTCACGGAGCCATGAGGTACCGCCGCCCCAGGCTGAAGAAAATCGAGGGCCACTTCGCATAATGTGAAGCCATGCTTGGCAATCATGAGGCGCTGTGGACGCTCTGGGAGGTGAGCCGCGCGGGGACCCACGCCGCCGCCGCGGCGCGGCTGGGCATCACACCGTCCGCCGTCGGGCAGCAGCTCAAGGCGCTGGAGGCGCGCGTGGGCGTGGCGCTGTTCGAGCGGGTCGGGCGGCGGGCCCGGCTCACGGCGGCGGGGGCGGCGCTCGTCGCGCGGCTCGGAGAGCACCTGCCCGCCCTGGATGCGGCCGTGGAGGAAGCGTCCGTGGCCCACCGGGCGGTGCGCGGAGAGGTCTCCCTGGGCGGGCCCTGGCCCTTCTTCCGGTTCTGGTTGCGGCCACGCCTGCCAGGGCTGCTGGAGCGCCATCCGGAGCTGCGGCTGAGCGTGCGCTTCGACGTGCCGAGCCTGCTCGTGCGCCGGCTGCTCGCGGGCGAGCTGGACGTGGCCCTCCTGGGGTTGCTACCCGAGGCACCGGGGCTGGAGGTGCGGCGCGTCGCGCAGGAGGAGTTCGTGGCGGTGGCCTCGCCCGCCTATGTCCGCCGGTGGGGCACGCCTCGGACGGCGCGAGACTTCGGGGCCCATCGCTTCATCGCGTTCGATGCCGACCTGGCGATGCTCGGCCCATGGTGGCGCACGGCCTTCGGGGCCCGCGAGCCGCTGCCCGCTCGGGTCGTGTGCCACATCGCGAACCTGGACGAGATGCTGGCGCTCGCCGAGGCGGGCAGCGGCATCGCGGTGCTGCCCGACTACCTCGTGGAGCCCGCGGTCCGCGCCGGAAGGGTGGTGGTGCTCGCGCCGGAGTCCGGGCGGCGCTCCATTCGCCGGCCGAGAGGCACCCTCTGGGTCGCCTGGCGCAAGGCCGCCGCGCCCACGGCGCGCTTCCTCGCGGTGCGGGACTGGCTCCTGGAAGAAGCACCGGAAGGCTGAGCGGCGCCGCCCTGTGCTCCCCGGCCCACGCGCAGGCCGAAGCCTCCGCGTGAGCCAGGGCGCCGCGGCCCGGCGACGCCTGCTTCAGAAGCAGTAGCTGGAGCAGCCGGCCTCGCAGTTGGAGGTCCCCTGGGGCGCGCAGGTGTTGGAGCAGAAGTAGTACGCGCAGTTCTGGGTATCGTTCGCCTTGTTGGTGTCAGCGTAGCCGTGCGCGTCGCACCCGCTCACGTTGCCGTTCCAGCTGTTGCAGCTCCAGGTCTCGCTGTTGCTCGCGGCGCAGTACGAGGTGCAGCCGGCCTCGCAGTTGGAGGTCCCCTGGGGCGCGCAGCGGTTGGAGCAGAAGTAGTACGCGCAGTGCTGGGTGTCATCCGCCTTGTTGGGGTCGGCGTAGCCGTGCGCGTCACACCCGGCGACATCGCCGTCCCAGGTGCTGCACGGCAGCGATTCATTCCTGACGCCGGGCGTGGTCTTGACGTTCCACGCGTGCGTCCACTCCCCCCACTTCTTCGCGAGCGCCACGTACTCGGGCAGCTTCTGCTGCTCGCACGGCCCGAACTCGCAGTCACCAGCGCCCCAGTCGTTCGGATCGGTCGTGCAGGTCCTGGCGCACTTGCAGAGGCTGCACGTGAACGTCACGCCCCACTGCATCACCGCGTCCACGCCGCGGTTGACGTACAGGTCCTGGTACTGATTCGCGAGGACGGAGTAGTTGTTCCGCGCCTCGGTATGGCCGAGCTCCTCGACGATGACCGGCTTCGCGTACATGTTGTCCGCGCGCCAGAGCTCGTCCAGCGCTCCCTGGTGCTGCTGGGCGGGGTCCGTGTTGTACATGTGCACGGTGAGGTAGTCGATGTTGGCATCCCGGTAGACCAGGTTCCGCTGGGCGTCTGTCATTCCCGCCCATCCGGTGTGGACCATGCCCGTGGTCACCATGTGGTTGGGATCGGCCGCCTTGAGGGCCGCGGCCATGGTTCTGTAGAACGCGACCAGGTAGTCGACCATCCCCGGGCCGCCGGTGGAGTTCACCTCGTTGGCGATGTCCCACGCGAAGATGGCATTGTCGTTCTTGAAGCGGGTCGCGATGTCGACCGCGAAGCTCTTGTAGTTCGCGGTATGCCCCCAGTGAATCCAGCGGTCGTCGAGCATGTTCCCCTGAGAGTAGGAACGGCTGTAGAAGCCGACGTTCCCCGACACGCCCGTCGGGTTCCACGCGGGATCCCGGTCACCCCGGACGGCGTGCATGGCGGCGGGGTCACCCTTCTCCCACCCCCACACCTCCTGGCTGTAGTTGTGCGTGAGCGCCACGGTGACGAACATGCCGCGGTCCCGGGCGCGGTTCAGCACCTGCTGGAGCCGGTCGCCAATGGCTTGCGTGGTCAGCTTGTCATTGGGGAGCAGGACTCGCACGTGCTTGACACGCGCGTCCCGCAGCTTGTTCAAGGTCTCGTCGACCTGCCACAGGGGCTGATAGACGAGCTGGGGCGTGTTGGCCCCCACGTGCTTGAACCGGAGGTTCCTCAGGTAGAAATACCCATCCCGTGCGGAGACGAACCCGAGGCTGGGATCCGGCGCCAGCGACTCGGAGACCTCCGCTACCTCGGGAGCAGGGACTTCGTCACTGACGCCCTCGCTCCGGCAGGCAATGAGCTGCACCGCGCAGAGCGCGGCCACGGCGAGACTGGTGACACGTCGATTCAGGAATGATGGCCCCAAGGCACACCTCGACTCTGGGTTTGGCGAGCGGTGTCAGTCTATTGAACATTTGACTTGTTGGAAATACGCCAAAATCCAGAACACCTGGAATGTTCTATTGCCTTTAGGCGGGCGGTCACTTTGGCGCGGTGCGCGGGCGATGCGCCCAGACGTGCAGCAGCTGCGGCGCACCCTCACGCGCTGAGCGACGCCTCCGGCCCTACATGCCCATGCCACCGTCTACCGGCAGGCCGATGCCCGTGATGAGCCGCGCGGCGTCGGAGGCGAGGAACACGGCGGCATCCGCCATGTCCGACACCTCGCCGAGCCGGCCGAGCGGCGTCTGGCCGATGACGTCGCGGACGGCGGCCTCCGCGCTCGGCGCGAGCCCGAGCGTCACCATGCTCTCGGCGAGCCTGGCGCCCATCGCCGTGGGGACGAGCCCGGGGTAGATGCAGTTGACGCGCACGCCGTAGCCGAGCTTGCCGGACTCCTGGGCGGCGATGCGGGTCATGCGGTCCACGGCCGACTTGGTGCCCGAGTAGCCGGCGATGCCCGGGAAGGCGATGGTGGCCGCGACGGAGGAGATGTTGATGCGGCCCGGGCGCCTGTCTTGCGCAAAGCGTCCACCGTGGCGCGTTCCTCCTCTTCGAGGAGGTCGGCCACCATCACGTCCGCGCCCGCGCGCGCCATCGCCCCGGCAATGCCAGCTGGCCTGGTACCTCGGGGCAGGCTCCCGGGCCCGACGTGACCTCCGGAGCCCGGGAGATCAGAATGGAGAAGGTGCGCGCCCTGGTCTCCCGTCTGCTGCCCCTCGCCCTCCTGGCGAGCCTCGCCGGCTGCGCGGGGAGCGCGCGTCCCGCCTCGACCTACCGCGTGCTGCGCACCGAGTGCGAGCGGTGCGACCTGGAGGCGCTGACCCGCGCGCTCTCCGGCCCCGAGGCCCGCGACTGCGGCAGGGCCATGGACCCCAGCGACGCCGGCGCCCGCGCCCGGCTGGACCTCTCCGCCTGTGTGCAGGAGGCCCAGCTCCAGGGCCGCCCCTTCCATGCGACCTATGCACTCGCGGGAGCCGACGCGGGGCTGAAGGCGACCCTCGCCCGTGGACCGGATGGCACCCTCACCCTGCTCTGGTACGACCCGGACGCCGACGGCAGGGGCCCGACCTGTGGCGCGCGAATCTGGAGGACGCCCTGCGCACGCATCCGCCCGGACGCCCAGGACGGCACCCTCCTTGCCTGTGAGCCGCAGGGCCCGCGCGAGGACGCCTGCTCCGAGCCCGCCACGCGACGGCAGGAGCAGGAAGGGCCCCTCGACGCCGCCTTCCTCGCCTGCGAGCCCACGCGCAACCGCGACGTCTCCTGCGAGGAGCGCGTCACTGGCGGAGACGCCATCCGCTACAAGCACTGTGGCCCTACCCGCGTTCCGGCCTGGCGCTGCACCGCGACTCCGGAGCGCCGCGCCACCTTCGCCCCGGGCTCCGACCTGAGCTGCACGCCCGAGCCAGGCGCCGCGCTCCTCTGCAAGGGCGGCCAATCCGTCACGCCCGAGCCCGAGCCGCCCACCCACCGGTCCGCCACCCCGCAGCCGTAGGTCCCGGAACCGTTGGCCCTTGAACAGCCGTGGCGCTCAGGTGCGCGCCGGTGGCCGCTGTAACCGATTTCCGGCGAATTACGTACAGGTGGGAAAGGAGGGTTCACATGCTTTCGAAGCTCCAGAGCCGCATCCGGCAGTTCGCCCCGTTCGCCGCGCCCCCGTCCCAGGCCCCCGAGGCCGCCAGCAACCCCCGCCCGGACGCGATGTCGGCGCCCAGGCTCACCGAGTCCCGGAACCCGGCGCTGCGAACGATTGGAGGCACCAGCCTCTTCGAGGCGGACCCGGCGAAGCCAGGACAGAAGGCAGCGAAGTCCACGCAGGAGCCCGCCCCCGCCGCCGACGTCCAGGAGCAAGCCGTGACGTCCGACGCCCAGAAGGACGCCGTCAAGCAGGCCCTTGCCGCGAACGGCGAGCCCGTCGAGTTCGTCAACTCCGATGGAACGAAGGAGGAGATCGTCATCGAGCGGGCAAAGCGCTCCGACTCGGACAGCTTCGTCGTCCACGTCGGCGACGACTCCTTCCGCGTGGACTTCAAGGACGGCACGCCCGCCAACCGGGAGCGCTTCCTCGCCAAGGCCATCGATGCCTACAGCGAGACGCCGCCCGCGCAGCGCAGCGCGCTCTCGAACTTCGTCGTGACCTCGGAGGCTGGAGGCAAGACCGCCACGGGAAGTCCGGCGGCGGCGAGCGCGGGGGGTGGAACCATCACCTTCTATAACGATGCGGAGATCCTGAACGACAGCATCTTCCACCACGAGCTGGGGCATCTCATCGGCGCGCAGCAGGATGCGAAGAGTGACAGCGTCGGGGAGCGCGCCGGCGAAGAGCTCTCCGGCGAAACGGGCCCCGTTCCCGACGGATGGCGGAACGCCGCGCTTGCCGATGGCGGCTTCTTGACGCCCTACGCCGAGGCCGACTTCAACCAGGACAAGAACTACACCGAGGACTTCGCCGAGGCCTGGGCGGAGTACATGAACGTCATCGACGAAGGTCCGGAGGCGCTGGCCGCGTTCAGGCAGATGTACCCGGAGCGGACGCGCATCCTCGAGGAGATCGCCCCGCCGCCTCAGATGCTTCAGGGATAGGGCCTCCGTCCGAGAGCCGCCAGCCCCGCCAGCCCGGCCGATCCGGTTTGGGGCGCCCGCCCCATCCGGGACCGCTCCAGAATGGTGCACCGCCCGACACCGGGCGGAGTCTCCCCAGTAAATCCAGACACTTGGATTTGGCATCCCACGTGCTGTAGCTCCCGGGTGTCAGGGCGTCCGAAGAGGATGTACCCCACTAAGGAGACTCATCATGGAAGTCCGCTTCTACGGGGTTCGGGGGAGCATCGCGGTGTCGGGGTCGCGCATCGGTGGCAACACGGCGTGCGTGGAGGTGACGAGCCAGGGCCACCGGCTCATCCTCGACGCGGGCACGGGCATCCGGACGCTGGGCGAGGTGATGATGCGCGAGGGCGCGCCCCAGAAGGCCACCATGTTCTTCTCGCACCTGCACTGGGACCACGTGCAGGGCTTCCCCTTCTTCACGCCCGCGTACCTGCCCACGTCGGAGCTGACGATGTACGGCCCCGGCGCCAACGGCGCGCAGGCGCTGCAGACGGAGCTGGCCGCGCAGATGCAGCCGCCGCACTTCCCGGTGCCGCTGACCACCATGCGCTCGCGGATGGACTTCCGCTCCGCGCTGCACGCGCAGCCCGTCGAGGTCGGCCCGTTCAAGGTGACGCCCATCGACGTGCCGCACCCGCAGGGGTGCCTCGCGTACCGCGTGGAGGCGGATGGCCACTCGTTCATCTACGCCACGGACGTGGAGGTGCGCATGCAGGACCTCGCGCCCGAGGTGGCCCGCCTCTTCGAGGGCACGGACGTCCTCTGCCTGGACGCCCAGTACACGCCTGACGAGTACGAGGGCCGCAAGGGCATGTCCAAGAAGGGCTGGGGCCACTCGACGATGATGGACGCGGCGGGCGTGGCGAAGCTGGTCGGCGCGCGCCGGCTGTGCCTCTTCCACCACGACCCGGCGCACACCGACGACGTGCTGGAGGACATGGCGGAGCAGGCCCGCTCGCTCTTCCCTGTCGTCGAGCCGGCGCGTGAGGGCCAGCGGCTCGTCCTGGGCCACGCGGCCTGAGAGGGGCGGCCCCATGCCCTCCGGATGCTATGGTGAGGCCGCGGCCTTCGTCCTCCCGCCGCTGCCCGCCATGCCCCACCCGCCCGCGACGGACGTCACCCAGGTCCTCCTCCCCTTCGGGGGACTCGTCGGGCGCGAGGTGGACCTCGACGCGTTCCTGCAGACGCTGATGGACCGCATCGCCATCACCATGCAGGCGGACCGGGGCACGCTGTGGCTGTTGGACCCGGCCCGCCGCGAGCTGTTCAGCCGCGCGGCGCACCTGCCGGAGGTGAAGCAGATCCGCGTGAAGCTGGGCCAGGGCGTCGCCGGCACCGTGGCGGAGGTCGGTCAGGCCATCAACGTGCCGGACCCGCGCGGCGAGCGCCGCTTCTTCGCGGACATCGACCGGATGACGGGCTACAGCACCAACAGCCTGCTCGCGGTGCCGCTGCGCGACGCGGACGGCGCCCTCTATGGCGTGCTCCAGGTCCTCAACCGCCGGGGCGGCGACACCTTCACCCCGGAAGACACCGAGCGGCTCACCGCCATTGCGTCCCAGGTGAGCACCGCGCTGCAGAGCACCAGCCTCTACCAGGAGCTCCAGCGCGCCAAGGACCAGCCCCAGGCGCCGGTGGGCTACTTCTTCAACCGCATCATCGGCGAGTCCCCCCAGCTCCAGGCCATCTACCGCCTGGTGCGCAAGGCCGCGCCCACGGATGCCACGGTGCTGCTGCGCGGTGAGAGCGGCAGCGGCAAGGAGCTCTTCGCCCGCGCCGTCCACGTCAACGGGCCGCGCCGCGACAAGCCCTTCGTCAAGGTGGACTGCGCGGCGCTGCCGGCCACGCTCATCGAGAACGAGCTGTTCGGCCACGAGCGCGGCGCCTTCACCGGCGCGGACCACCGCATGCCGGGCAAGTTCGAGGCGGCCGACAGCGGCACGGTGTTCATCGACGAGATTGGCGAGCTGCCGCTCCCCGTGCAGGGCAAGCTCCTGCGCGTGCTCCAGGACCGCGAGTTCGAGCGCGTGGGCGGCACCCAGGCGGTGAAGGTGGACGTGCGCATCGTCGCCGCCACGCACCGGGACCTCACGCGCATGGTGGCGGAGGGGCGCTTTCGCGAGGACCTCTACTACCGCATCAAGGTCGTGGAGGTGGTGCTGCCGCCCCTGCGCGAGCGCGGCGCGGAGGACATCGAGCGGCTGGCGCGGCACTTCGTGGCCACCGTGGCGAAGCGCCACCGGCTGCAGCCGCCGAAGCTGAGCGCCGCCGCGCTGGAGCGCCTCAAGCGCTACCGCTGGCCCGGCAACGTGCGCGAGCTGGAGAACTGCATCGAGAGCGCGGTGGTGCTGTGCGAGGGCGAAATCCTCGAGGAGCACCTGCCGCTGCCCAACCTGGAGCGCGTGTCGGCCCCCGTGGCCCCCGAGCCGGAGGCGCGCGCCGAGCCCGCTCCGACGGGAGCCACCGAGGCCGGGCTGCTGCCACTGGCGGAGGTGGAGCGGCGCCACATCCTGCGCGTGCTGGACGCGGTGAAGGGCAACCGCACGGCCGCGGCGCGGGTGCTGGAGATTGGCCGCAACACGCTGGCGCGCAAGCTCAAGGAGTACGGCCTGGGCGACGAGGTCTGACGCGCCGCGCGAGGGGTCTTCGGACCCCGTCCCCCGGGGCAGGCCATCCGGCGACTGTCGGTCTTTTCCGCTCCGTCGCTTGTTCCTTGCGTTCGGTCGGCGTACGACCAGAGGGCTCCATGCCGCAGGGCGGCGGGGCCATACCCCAGGGGGACGCGCATGAAGGTGGTCAACAAGGTGCTGGCGAAGCTGCCGGACGAGGTCGCCGGGAAGATTCCCGACGTGAAGCTGCTCGACCAGGACATCAAGGTCTCCCTCGCGCAGGGCACCTTCGCGAGCGACAACATCCTCCCGCCCAAGCTGAACCTGACCGACTTCACGCTCTCCTTCGAGGCAGGCGGCGAGGCCTCCATCCGCAACTTCAACTCGCCCGGCGACGTGGACGAGAACCGCGTGGTGGGCGAGGCGGCGGCGGAGCCCGCGCAGGACGCGCCCCGGCCCCAGCTGCTGCTGGGCGGAGACCACGGGTGGATGCGCTACCAGGTGACGGCGCGCGTGAAGTCCGCGGCGGGCGTCAACCTGTCCTTCCTGGCGGCGGACGTGGGCGGCGAGCTGGCCGTCACCCTCAGCGACTACCGCGTCCACCCGCTGGCCCGGAACATGCGCGAGGCCGCGCGGATGGACCTGGCCGACCTGCGCCTCATGCAGGCCACGGACATCGCGAAGCTGGCCACCGGCGACGCGCTGGCGTGGCAGGCGCGCGGCAACCTCCACACGCGGCTGGAGCTGAACTGGGCGGACCTCCTCACCGCCAACCTGGGCAGCCTGGCCTTCGTCCGCGGCGGTGAGCTGCTGGGGCTGAAGACGAGCCTCAAGGCGGCCGTGTCCGCGAAGGTGTCGCTGACGGACGACTACCAGCTCACCTACTCCCGGCCGAAGCCCGGGCGCATCCAGATTGCCGTGCGCAAGGCGAAGTCGCGCGAGGCCACCCTGGGCGCGGGCCTCAGCGTCTCCGTGGAGCTGCTGGACGTGGGCGCGGTGAAGGCGCAGCTGGGCAACGTGCTGGACGCGCTCGTGGGGGCGAAGCTTCGTGAGCAGCTGGCCGGCAAGCTGGGGACGCCGGCGGACGCCACCTCGCTGCAGGTCATGGACGCGCTGGTGGACAAGGCCAGCAAGTCGAAGCTGGAGGACTGGCAGAAGACGCTGCTGGCCGAGGCCCTGGACCGCATCGGCCTGGACGCGAAGCTGGCGGACCTGGCCAACCTGAAGGCGGCGTGGGACGACTTCAAGAAGAAGGTCGAGGGCAAGATTGACGCGGTGGCGAAGACGCAGATCGCCGCCGGCTTCAAGTACGAGTACCTGCGCCTGGCCGAGTCCTCCACGCTGCTGGAGGTGGTGGTGGACGACGCCAAGGCGATGCACTTCCACGGCTCGCTCATCAAGGGCAACCTGGTGGAGCTGCTCAAGTGGATGCGCGAGCTGCCCGCCAACCAGAAGTCCTACGAGCTGAACAACTACCTGCACAGCACCACGCTCACGCGGCAGCAGGCGTATGGCTTCTCCCTGGGGCTGGGCTCGTTCGAGGTGCTGAAGGTGGCGGGCACGAAGAAGCAGACGTGGGTGACGCAGGAGAATGCGCAGGGCGCACGGCGCATGGCCTTCCTCGGCCAGCGCGGCTACGAGGACAAGCTGCTGGGCAACCGCGGCCAGTGGGTGGTGGACCTCAAGGCGGACATGGAGACGTTCTCCCCTGCCCCGGTCGCCTCGGACTTCCGCTACGGCCTGCACCTCATGCTGTGGGGCCGGCAGAAGAAGATGAACCGCAAGGAGCTGCAGGCCGCCGTGGATGACGCCGTCGTCTGGGGCGTGCTGGATGCGGCCGATGCGGCGTCCGTCATGAGCACGCTCCAGGCGGACCTGGGCAAGGAGCCGATTGAAACGCGGCTCGAGCTGAAGCTGGCGGACGACACGTTCCGGGCCATGGTGCCGAAGCTCCAGGGCCTGGACCTGGCGCTGTTCTCGCGGGCCCTGGCGCGCGCCATGCCGTGGGGTGAGCAGACGCCGCGCGCCTCGGCCGAGTTCCGCCGCGCCATCTACGCCCCCATCTGGGAGGCGTACCTCCGCGAGGTGCAGGACAAGGGCAGCATGCTGACGACGGACCTGTCGCCCACCCGGGCGGCGGAGATCGCCGAGTGGTACTTCAAGCGCGACCCGACGGTGAAGGAGCTGGGCAAGGACCTGCTCGCCATCGAGAGCACGTGGCGGCCGCCGGGCGGCAACTTCTCCTTCGCCGAGGTGACGGACAAGAACCGGGGCACGCTGGGCAAGTGCCAGGCCTTCGTGAGCGGCATGGTGCGCCTGCGCCGGGCCATCGACGAGCGCAAGGCCCCGGACGAGCTGCGCACCGTGTTCAGCGAGCTGGAGGGCATGTGGAACACGGGCTTCCACCTGCGCGCCGCGGGCTCGCTGCTGGCGGAGCTGGCGAAGGCCACCCCGATGGGCCTGGCCACCGTGGAACGCACGTTCACCGTGACGATGGCCGACCGCGGGGAGCAGCTCGTGTTCTCCACCGCGAAGGGCACGGGCGGCTGAGGCGCTGCGCGGGAGCCCGGGCCGCCGTGCCCGGGCTTCTGTCGCCTCAGACCGGGTTCAGCTCGGGGGCGCGCTTCGCCAGCTCGCTCACCGCGAAGTCGATGAACTCGCGGACGCGCGGCGTCTCCCTCAAGTCGGCGTGGACGCCCAACCGGAGCGGCAGCACGGGCTCCGGGAGCGGCGTCTCGAGGCGACGCAGCGCCAGCCGACGGTCCGCGAGCACGCGTGGCAGCACAGCGAGCACCTCGTCCGTGTCGACGGCCGAGAGCAGCGCGTGGATGGTGTTCGTTCGCAGCGCCACGCGCGTCCGGGGCGCGATGCTCTTCAGCCACTGGCTCAACGGTGACCGGGCGGGCGTGCGGCCTTCTCGCAACGTGACGGCCGTGTGCCCGGGACAGCCCGCCGTGAAGTCGGGAAGCCCGTACCGGTCCAGATACCCGGCTGAGGCGTAGAGGCCATACGCGATGTCGGCGACCTTGCGCTCGATGAGGTCCTCCTGCTCGAACGACCCGGGGCGGAAGGCCACGTCCGCTTCGCGGCGAGACAGGCTGTAGCGGCGCTCGTCGTTGACGAGCTCGAGCGTCACCAGCGGGTGCCGCACGCCGAACTTCGTGAGGATCGGCGCCACGACGGAGTCCCCGAGCCACTCCAGGCTGGTCACCGTGAGGTGCCCCTGGAGGCCGGTGTCGCGCGCTGCAATCCGCCGCTCGACGGCCAGGGCCCCTTCATCCATGCGCTCGAGTCCCTCGAGCAGCGCCGCGCACAGCGGCGTCGGAGTCAGTCCGTTCGGTCCGCGCTCGAACAGCTTGACGCCGATGCGCTGCTCGAAGGCATCGAGCCGACGGCTGACGGTCGGCTGCGTCGTCCCCAGCGCCCGCGCGGCCGCGCTCAGCGAGCCCTGCCGGGCCACCGCGAGCGCAATCCTCAAGTCATCCCAATCCACCGTCGTGCGACCTCTTCAGCGGAAACCTATACGAATTCGTATGGGGCCCATACGAAACCGTGAGCTGCCACCGAGGACGCTGGCTCGTAGATCCTGCCGGTCGCTATACGAAAAAGGAGCAGCGAACCATGCATTCCGCCATTGCCGCCCTCATGGTGGCCGTCACCGTCGGACTCGCCCCCGCCACCCCGGAACCCGCCGAGGAACGTGCCCTCCAGGCACGCGTGGACGGGGTCATCGACCGCGCCCTCGCGGAGAAGCGCATCGTCGGAACCGTCGTCCTCATCGCCAGGGACGGCAAGGTCGTCTACCGGCGCGCCGCCGGAGCCGCGGATCGCGAGGCGGGGCGTCCCATGCGGGAGGACGCGCTGTTCCGCCTCGCCTCCCTGTCCAAGAGCGTCGTCTCCGTCGCCGCCCTGGCGCTCATCGAGCAGCAGAAGCTGGGGCTCGAGGACCCCGTCACGAAGTGGATTCCGACCTTCCGCCCCAGGCTCGCGGATGGCAGCGAGCCCGTCATCACCGTGCGACACCTGCTGACGCACACCGCGGGCCTCTCCTACGACCTCATGGAGCCGCCCGACGGCCCGTACCACAAGGCTCGCATCTCCAGCGGCCTCGACCAGACCGGGCTCTCCATGAAGGAGAACCTCCGCCGCATCACCTCCGTGCCGCTGTCGTACGCGCCCGGGAAGGGCTGGGGCTACTCGGTGGCCACCGACGTCCTGGGAGAGGTCGTCGCCCGTGCCGGTGGGGCGCCGCTCCCGAAGGTCGTGGAGCGGCTCGTCACCCGTCCTCTCGGCATGGCGGGCACGGGCTTCAATGTGAGGGACGCCGCGCGGCTCACGACGCCGTACGCGGATGGCAAGCCGGAGCCGGTGCGCATGGGTGACTCGCACTTCGTGCCCTGGGGCCCCAATGGCGTCACCTTCGAGCCCAAGCGGGTCTTCGACGCCCGCTCCTTCCCTTCTGCTGGCGCGGGCATGGTGGGCTCGGCGGGTGACTACCTGAAGTTCCTGGAGTCGCTGCGCACCGGCGGCGCGCCGGTCCTGAAGCCCTCCACCGTCGAGCAGTTGAGCACCGTCCAGGTGGGCCCGGAGGCCCAGACGCTGGGGCCAGGCTGGGGCTTCGGCCTCGCCTCGGGGCTCCTCGTGGACCCCGTGCAGGCCCGGAGTCCGCAGTCCGCCGGTACGTGGCAGTGGATGGGCGCCTACGGCCACCACTGGTTCGTCGACCCGAAGCAGCGCCTGACGGTGGTGGCGCTCACCAACACCACGTTCGAGGGCATGTGGGGCCCGTTCGCCACCCAGCTCCGTGACGCCATCTACGACGCGGGCAGGTGAGCGGCGCTACAGCGCGCGCGCCAGGACGAGGGCGGCGGCCATGGACAGCGCACCCGCGGCCGCGAAGTGCCTCCACGCCCGGCGCGCGAGCGTGCCGCCCGTCACCGGAGCCTCGGGGCCGAGCACCATCAACGCCGGCCCTCCACCGCGTCCGCACAGCACGTAGGAGCCCTCATGGGCGCCCCGCCGGAGCTCGCCCACCACGAGGCACGTCTCTCCCGGGACGCCGACGCGCTCCCAGGACAGGGCCTCGGGTTCGCTCGCGGGGACCGCACCGGCCGCCGTCGCGGGCGCGTCCTCGTACCAGGACGCAGGCACCGTCCCCGGCAGCGCCCGGCACCGTCGCACCTCCACCGGGGCCATCAGCGAGGACGGCGAGAAGCGCACCGACGCCCTCACCCGCTCCCCTCGGAGCACCAGCGCGGGGGCATAGGCGCGCTCGCTCGACAGCAGCGCGCCCTTGCGCCCGTCCTCCGCCACCTCGCGGACCTCCGCCTCGAAGAAGGCGCAGGGCACACCGCCCGGGGACGTGAGCGACTCCTCCGCGTCCAGGCTCCCCCGGTACACGCCCCAGCCCGGAGCACGGCCTTCACGGAGCGCCGCCACGGCCTCGTCCAGGGAGCGGGGCGCCGAGGCCCGCAGCAGGTCCGCGCGCAGGCGCGTGCGAGAGCCCCGCAGCGCCAGCCCCGCCGCCACCACCAGCAGCGCCGCGCCCGCGGCCTTGGCCGCCGCCTCCGTGGGCAACCCCAGCCCGAGCCGCCCGGGAAACTGCAGCGCCACGCAGAACGAGCCCACCGCCAGCACCGAGAACCACACCAGCGGCAGGCGCCACGACGGCGCGGACGGGTCCTTCCGTCCGAAGGCGAACGCCATCACCACCAGCGCCGACAGGCACGACGCGTACAGCGGTGCCAGCAGGATGCGCCACGCTTCCATGCCGTCCCCCGCGAGGCTCGGCGCGGCCCGGACGTGACAGGCCACGACCGCGACAAGGTGGGGACGCACCCCGGGACGCGCAAGGCCGCATCCCGGGGCACGGCCGTGTCCAGCAACCGACAGCTCAGGGACTTCGGACGGCCTCACGCAGGACGGCCGGGGCAACGCCCCGCACGCCGACGGACGGCCGCCGGGCTCACGCGCTTTGGGCCGCCTCACGCAGGGCAAACGCCGCGCCCTGCGGGTCCTCGCACTGCGCAACGCGATCACCACCGGGGACCTGCATCGGTCCGTTCAGCGCCCGGCCTCCGAGGGAGCGCACCCGGACGACCGCGGCCTCGATGTCCTCCACCGTCAGGTAGAAGAGCCAGTGGGTATGGACGCCCGGGAGCCGTGCCGTGTTGACCAGGCCGCCCACGTCCTGCCCGGCCCCGTCCCAGGTGAAGCGCTGGTACGCCCCAATCGTGGGCCCCAGCTCCATCGTCCCCGTCGAGCGCCAGCCGAACAGCTCCGAGTAGCAGGACCACGCCTGCTCACGGTCGGTCGTGTTCAGCTCGTGCCACGCCACGGCTCCGAGCCTCGCACCAGCCCGTCCGCTGCTCAGCGCGAGGACCGCGCCCTGCGGGTCCTTGAGGATGGCGACGAGCTGCCCGGGCGCGGGCTGCTGCACCGGGCCGAGCTGCTGGCCCCCGAGCGCCACGAGGCGGGCCGCGGACGCCTCGACATCCTCGACACCGACCTGGCCCAGCCAGTGGGCCGGAGCCCCCATGGAACGCGCCCGCTCGGGCAGCGCCACGAGTGCCCCCACGCGCTGCTCGCCCGCGCGAAGCTCCCGCGAGTCCGCCGGACCGTGGACCGTCCAGCCCAACAGGCCCGTGTAGAACGCCTGGGCCGAGTCCACGTCCAGGGTCCTCAGGTCATACGCAACGAACGCGCCGCGAGTCGCCATCGCCTCTCACCTCAGGAGCTGACTTCGAGACGGCGGGCCCTACTCCACGCCCCCGGCGACCCTGCGCTGCGGGCGGGCCTCCAGCGTGCCGCGGACCTTGAGGTCGTCGAACGTGCAGGCCAGGTTCCGGCAGCCGAGCGCCACCTTGCCCACGCGGTTCTCCAGCCCGGGCAGCAGCTTGCGCGCGAAGCGCTGGTTGTTGAGGAAGGCCTCCACCAGCACGCCGCCGTTCTTCGCGCGCTGCATCTGCAGGCGCACCAGGTAGGGGCCATGCGCCGGCAGCGGCATCTCGTCCTCGACGAGGTCGTCCGTGTCCTGCGCGCTGTTGCCCACCACCTCCTGGCCGTCCTCGGTGAAGTAGCGCCAGGACAGCCGCATCCCCGCCTCCGGAATGGCGAAGGCGGACACCTGGAGGTCTTTGATGCGGAAGGCCAGCTCCCCGTAGTGCTGCGCGTCCGGCTCGGAGGGGTACTCCTTCCCGAGCGGCTTGACGTTCATCACCACCTCGGCCCGGAAGTCGTTGATGGAGAAGTAGCGGTGCGCGACGTACGCGCGCGGCACCAGCCGGTTCCCATCCGTCTCCTTGCCGCCCTGGATGGCCTGGAGCTGCCCCTCCACCAGCGTCCACTTCCCGCTGTGGACGTTGATCTCCTCCTCACCCTTGTCGAAGCCCACCTCGAACCGCGAGGGAGCCCCGGGCTTCGTCGGCTCCACGATGTTCACCGCGGCGAAGACCTCGCCGTACGTGTTCGGCGGCCACTGCCTGGCGCCGGTCCGCACCGTCAGGCCATTCGTGCCGATGACGACGCGGTCGTCCTGGCCCAGGTGCAGGCTCACCGGCCCCACGAAGGCGCGCACCGCGAAGCCCAGCAGCGCCAGCCCGCCCACCACCGACAGGCCCGTGCGCACCTTGCGCCAGCCCAGCTTCACCTGGCGCGACAGCCCGCTGGCCGGGCGCGCGTTCGCCGGCAGCAGCCGCGTGTCCACCTCGCCGAGCGACATCCCCGGCGCTGACGACGTGGAGATCATCGCCTCCAGCGCGGTGCACAGCTCGCCCGTGCGCGCGTAGCGCGCGGCCGGCTCCGTCTCCAGCAGCCGCTCCACCACGCCATCCACGCGGGGATCCAACCCCGGCACCTTCGCCGAGGGCAGCTTGAAGCGCCCCAGCGGCAGCTCCCCGGTCAGCACCTCGTACAGCATGACGCCGAGGGAGAAGAGGTCCGCGCGCCCGTCGACATTCTTGGCGTCGCGCCGCTGCTCCGGGGCCATGTAGTTGAGCGTGCCCATGGCCACCGCCGTCGCGGTGAGCTGCAGCCGCGACTCCGGTCCGCTGATGCCCGCCAGCCCGAAGTCCGCCACCTTCACGTGGCCCCGCCCGTCCAGCAGGATGTTCTCCGGCTTCAGGTCGCGGTGGATGATGCCCTTGTCGTGCGCGCACTCGATGGCCCGCGCCACCGACAGGAGGATCTTCAGCCCCTTCTCCGGCGTCAGCCCCGCCGCCATCGCCTCGCGCAGCGAGCGGCCCTCCACGTACTCCATGACGAAGTAGTAGTGCTCGCCCGCCACGCCCCGGTCGATGATCTGGATGATGTGCGGGTGGTTGAGGGCGGCCAGCGCGGTGGCCTCCTTCTCGAACCGGGTGACGAACTCCGGGTCCTTCGCCAGCTGCGGCGGCAGCAGCTTCACCGCCACCGTGCGCCCGAGCGACTGCTGCCGCGCGAGCCACACCTCGCCCATGCCGCCCCGGCCCAGCATCTCCATCAGCTCGAAGCCCGGCAGGTCCACCTTCGCGCCCGCCACGAAGGTGCTCAGGTCCTGCTTGTCCAGGTTCGAGTGCTCGCTTCCCTTCCCCGTCTTCACCGAGGAGCGCACCACCGTCGCCTCCACGGGCGCGCCCGGCTCCGCCCCGTCGGACGGCAGCGCCACCCCGCTGACGACCTGGATGGGCGGCGCGGAAGCCTCCTCGGCGTGGGCCCCGTTGGAGCCCTCGGCCGAGGCCGGTATCAGGGTGAACCCGTTCCGGGGCTGCTTGTCGTAGACGCCGCTGCCGCCGGGCACGACGGTGTTCCGTGAGCCCGCGGCCGCGGCCGACTCCGCGCGGCGCACCTCGAACCGGATGCCGCAGCGGCAGGCCACCTTCTGGCCGCTCACGTACACCCGGGTGTCATGCTGCAACCCGCAGTTGGGACAGGTCTGCCGGGTCGTCATCATGCGCGGCGCGGGGAAGCGGCGGTGGTGTATTCCAGCCCGTGGACCCGGTACGTCGGGACGGCCTTCTCCTTGCCCTTCACCTGCATGGCCGGGAGTCCTTCCACGTCGAAGCCGTTGCCTGCCTTGCGCACCGTCGACTCCGAGGCCAGCACCTCGCCGCTCTTCGCCATGCCGCACAGGCGCGACGCGGTGTTGACGGTGTCGCCAATGGCGGTGAACTCGTGCCGCTCGGCGCTGCCCATGTAGCCCACGACGGCCTGGCCGGTGTTGACGCCGATGCCGACCTCGATCGGCTGCTTGCCCGCGGCCACGCGCGCCCGGTTGAGCGCGCCCACCGCGTCCTGCATCTCCAGCGCCGCGCGCAGCGCCCGCGCCGCGTCGTCCGGGTGCGACAGCGGCGGGCCCCAGACGGCCATGACACAGTCGCCGATGAACTTGTCCAGGTTGCCCTCGTAGCGGAAGACCACGTCCGCCATCGCGGTGAAGAAGGCGTTGAGCATGGACACGACTTCCTGCGGCGACTCGTTCTCCGAAATCGTCGTGAAGCCGCGGATGTCCGCGAACAGGCAGGACACCTCCGCCAGCCGGCTCTGCGCCAGGTCCTCGGCCTCGCCGGCAATCACCGCGTCCGCCACAGCCTTGGACAGGAAGCGGCTCAGCTCCGCGCGCGTCACCGCCTCGTTGCGGATCTGCTCGGCCAGCACCGAGTTCTCCAGGGCGATGCCCGCCTGCGCGGCGATGCCGGAGAGGATGGCGAGGTCCTTCTCCGAGAAGGCGTTGATCTGCTGCCGGCTGTCCAGGAAGAGGACCGCTTGAATCTTCTCGTTCACCATCAGCGGCACCGCCATGGCGGAGCGGATGCCCTGCGCGACGATGCTCTCCGCCGCGGAGAAGCGCTCGTCGATGATGGCGTCCGCCGTCAGCACCGCCTTGCGCGTCTCCACCACGCGCTTGAGCACGGTGTCGGACAGCATGACGTTGACGGGCTTGCCCGTGCGGTGGTGCACCGCCGCCGGGATGAACTGGCCGTCGTCCGCGACCTTCAGGATGACGCCGTGGTCGGCGGCCAGCAGCTTGAAGGCCACCTTGAGGATCTGCTCGAACAGGCCCGTCTGGTTGCCCTGGAGGCTCACCTCGCGGTGGAACTCGTGGGCGATGCGCAGCTTCTCGTAGTCGCGCTTGAGCGCCTCCACGTCCGTCACCATCTCCACCGGACGGAAGTTCTGCGGCACCTGGTCCATCTGCGCCAGGAAGGCCGGCATGGACACCGACTGCGCCACCACCGTCACCCCGGGCGCGGTGGGCGCGGTGTGGTTCACCGCCGGCTCGCCGCTGTGGAAGATGAGCCGCGACGAGCCCAGGGCCACCTCGTCCCCGTCCCGCAGCTTCAATTCCTTCACCCGCCGGCCATTGACGAACGTGCCGTTGGACGAGCCCAGGTCCTTGAGGACGAAGTCCTTGCCCACCCGCTCGATGATGGCGTGTTCCTTGGAGACCTCGCGGTCCACCAGCCGGAGCGTGTTGGACGGATGCCGGCCCAGGGACGTCAAAGGTCCCAGGGGGAACTCCCCAAGGCTGCCGTCCGCGAAGCGCCCGGTCAGACGGGGGCCGCGGATCTGCCCGGGCTTCGGGGCGAATGGGGCGGGGGCCTGGCTCACGCGCGAATCCTCACCGGCCCGGACACTATCAGAGCCGCTCGAAACCGGGGAACGCTCGCCGACATCCCCTCGTTCCACCAGACACCCGAAGGCCTGCACGCCCGGTCAGCGTCCGGCCGCCGGGACTCCCCCTCAGCGCCCCCTCCCACCCTGACGGCCCTCCGGCGCCCGGTCCGGCCCGCCCGTCTTCACCGCCACCCCGAAGGCGGGAAACACCGTCACCCCGCCCAGGTTGCGCTCGGCCCCGAAGAGCACGGGGTTGCAGGTGATGTACCCCCCCGTCAGCTCCGCGAAGACGTGGACGTACCGGTAGCCCACGGCCAGCCCCACGGTGCTCCCCAGGAAGTGGCTGCCCACCGTGGCGGGGAGCGTCGCGTCGAAGCCCGTCACCGGCTTGCCCTGCCGGGAGTAGTCCACCAGCCGCTGGTCCAGCCGGGTGCGGCTGTAGACGTACTTCGGCGCACCGTAGAGCTTGAAGATGTCGCCGAAGTCCATGCTGAGGTACAGCGGCACCTCCACGTCGTAGCGGCTGAAGTCGTCCAGCTCCACCACCTCCAGCACGTCCAGGACGGGGCTGGAGAAGAAGTGGCGCGCCGCGCCCACCCCCAGGGCCACGTCGTAGGAGCGCTGGCCGGGCTCCATCCGCCGCCCCAGCTCCGCGTCCCCGCCGTGGAGGAGGAGCACCTTGGCGTCCGCCCTCAGGGAGATGCCGCTGTAGCGCAGGCCCACATCCACCCGGTCCACCACCCCCACCCGCACCATCAGCTCCGGGTTGGCGCCCGGGGGGGCCACCATCAGGGCCACGCCGGCGGTGAGGAGCCGCTGCTGGGCCTCCTCGCTGAGCGAGTACGGCCGGCCCTCGTCCACCGCGTCCCGGGCCTCCTCGCCCTGGTCGATGCCGAGGTCCACCACCTCCACCAGGGTGCCCAGGGGGATGAAGACCCCCATGCCCCCGGACACCTGGACCTGCCCGGGCGCCAGGGTCCGGGCGGTCTGCAGGGTGGACAGCGTGGTGGCACAGCCGGTGGCCAGGAGCCCGGCGAGCAGGGTGGGAAGAAGCCTCATGAAGTCAGACGTTATGCCCTTCCTGGCGCTCGCACTTCAATCCGCGGGCCCACGCTGCTATGGGGGGCGCCGTGCGAATCAAACAGAAGCCCGAAGATTTCTCCGTCAAGGAGTCATACCGTTTCGATGAGGTCGACACGGGACGTCACCGCGTCTACCTGATGGACAAGCAGAAGCTGTCCACCTTCGACGCGGTCGCCCGACTGAGGGACGCCTTCGGCCTCAAGCCCGGCGCCATCAGCTACTGCGGCCTGAAGGACAAGCAGGGCCGCACCGAGCAGATCATCGCCGTGGACGGCTCCGACGTGGACATGCAGGAGCCCGACCTGCGCCTGAAGTACCTGGGCCGCACGGACAAGCCCCTGTCCTCCGCCAACATCACCTCCAACCGCTTCTCCGTCACCGTGCGCGCGCTGCGCCCGGAGGCGCTGGGGCCCCTCAACGTCGCGACGGCTGAAGTCAACCGCCTGGGCGTGGTGAACTACTTCGACAGCCAGCGCTTCGGCTCGCTGAAGCATGGCCAGGGCTTCATCGCCAAGGACCTCATCCGCGGCGACTTCGAGGCCGCCCTCCACAACTTCCTCGCCGCGCCCTCGGAGCTGGACCGCACCGAGGACGCGAAGATCAAGACCTTCTGGCGCGAGAACTGGGGCCGCTGGGACGCGCGCGTCCCCTTCGAGGGCACGCGCAAGTACCACCGCATCCTCAAGTCCCTGCGCGACGACCCGAAGGACTACCTCAAGGCCTTCATGCAGATCGACTCGGACTACCGGGCGATGCTGCTCTTCACGTACCAGAGCTACCTGTGGAACGAGGGCGTGCGGCGCTACCTCCAGCTGCTCCTGCCGCGCGAGCACCTGTTCCCCATGCGCTACCAGGCCGGCACGCTGCTGTTCCACCGCGACGCCGACCCGGACGTGCTGCGCCTGCTGCGCGACGCCACCTTCCCCCTGCTCGCCCCCGACTCCGTCATCACCGACCCCCAGAAGCAGGAAGCCATCAACTGGGTGCTCGGCAAGGAGAAGCTGAAGCTGGAGGACCTGCGCATCGCCAAGGAGCCGCGCCGGCTCTACTTCAAGCACGAGGAGCGGCCGCTGCTCGTCTTCCCGCACAAGCTCGTCATCGGCCGCACCATGCCCGACGACATCAACCGCGGGGACGTGAAGGTCAACGTCGCCTTCACCCTGCCGCCGGGCGCGTACGCCACCCTGGTGGTGAAGCGGCTGTTCCACTTCGACTACTCGGAGGACTCCCCGGCCGTCATCCGCGAGTCCCAGCGCGCGCGCTTCGTCGAGGCCGGTGACGGCCCGGACGAGGACGCTCCCCGGGCAGGCCGCCGGGACGAGCGCGAGGACGGCGCCCGCCGCCGCGCCCCCGCGGGCCGCGACGACCGCCGGGGTGGCGCGCGCGAAGCCGCCCCCGAGCGCCGGGGCGCCCGGGGTGCGGAAGGACCCGAGCGCCGCAGGCCCGCCGAGGCCCGCGAGGCCCGCGAGGAGCGCGCTCCCGCCGGGCCCTCCCGCAACCGTACCCTGGCTGGACAGGTCACCCAGGCGGCCGAGCGTCCGGCCGAGCCCCAGACGCCCGTGGGCTTCCGGGAAAGACAGCGTCAGCGGAAGGCGGCGCGCGAGGTGGCGCGCGCCGAATCGGAGGCCAGCCGGGCGGCCAAGGCTCCCAAGGCTCCGAAATCACGGAAGAAATAGAGATGTCACCGCTGGACGCAATGGGCGGACGGGCGCGCCGTAGGACAAGGCGTGAACGCTCTTGCCCTCGACGATACCGGGTCGCTCGCCCACGCCATCGGGATGCTGATGGCTGAGGAGGCTCCCCCGCTTCCCTGGAAGGCGGACGTGCAGGCCGCTCGCCGCGGCGACCCGTCCGCTTTCGAGTCCCTCGTGCGCAGCGTGCAGCGCCCCGTGTACGGCCTGGCCCTGCGGCTGCTCCAGCGCGAGGCCGAGGCCGCGGAGGTGGCCCAGGAGGCCCTGCTGCGCGCGTACCAGAACCTGCACCGGTACGACGACTCGCGCCCGTTCGACCTCTGGGTGCTGGCGATTACGCGCAACCTCTGCCTGGACCTGCTCCGCCGCCGCACCAAGGTGCGCACCGAGGAGCTGGAGCCCATGAAGGAGGTGCTCCCCAGCGGCGACGCGTCGCAGGAGGACCGCGCCATCGCCCAGCAGGAGCGGCAGTCGCTCGAGGAGGCGATGGCCACCCTGTCCGCCGATGACCGTGAAGTCCTCGCGCTCTACTACGTCCAGAAGCGCACGACGAAGGAGATCGCCCAGGTCATGGGCTGCGCGCCTGGCACCATCATGGCCCGGCTGTTCCGCGCCCGCGAGAAGCTGCGCAAGAAGATGACGCCCACCGAGGAGGCTCCCCGATGACCCCGCACCCGTGCCCGGACCTGGAGCTCCTCTTCGCGGAGCTGGAAGCGGGTGAAGGCCCCGCCCTGGACCATGCCGCCGAGTGCGAGGCCTGCGCGGCCGTCCTCGAAGAGCACCGGCTGATGGAGAACGACCTGTACCGGCTGTCGGACCCGCTGCCTCCGCCCAGCTTCGTGGCCAACGTCATGGCGCGCGTGGCCGCCGAGCCCGTGCCCCAGCGGCGAGAGGTCTGGTCCGGCGTGGCCATCCTGCTGACGTCGCTGATGGGCGGGCTGGGCTACCTGTTGATGAACGACCAGGCGCTCGGCCACCTGGGCACCGGCGTCGCCTCGTTCCTGTTCGAGGGCCGCCTCTTCGTCGAGGGCGTCCTCAGCGGGGCCCACGCGCTGTGGGCCACCGCGGGACTCGCGGTGGCCACCACCCTGGCCTTCCTCCTCCTGTCCTCGCTGTATGGCCTCAAGCGGCTCGCCGGCAGCGTCCCCACTCCCTTCGAAGCGTGAGCGACCCATGAAGATCTCCACTCGAATCCTTCTTCCCGCTCTGCTCCTCGGCGCCCCCCTCGCGCTCGGCGCCGAGCCCCAGGCCACCCCGAAGGCGGAGGCCAGCGCGCCCGCCGCCCGCACCATCGACGTCAGCTTCCGCGGCAGCCTGCGCGACGCGCTCAAGACGATTGCGGACAAGGGCGGCCTCAACCTCGTCGTCACCGGCGACCTGGACACGCCCGCCGAGGTGCACCTGCGCGGCGTCACCGCCAACCAGGCGCTGCGCACCGTGGCGCGGGCCTACTCGCTGCGCATGGAGCAGGACAACTCCATCATCACCCTGCGCCCCATGACGGCGAAGGAGCAGGAGGCCGCCGAGGCCGGCACCGCCGCCACTCCGGACACCTCGCCCGCCGCCACTCCGGCCCCCGAGGAGGCCGTCGCCGCGCAGGCCGCGCCGCCCACGCCGCCCATGCCTGACGTCGCCCCGGTGCCGCCGGTGCCGCCGGTGCCGCCCATGCATGAGCAGTTGGGGAACATGGACCCCGAAGAGGCGCGGGAGACCGCGCGCGAGGTGCGGGAGCGGATGCGCGAGCAGATGGACCGCACCCGCGAGGAGCTGCGGCGCAACCGCCGCTCCGGCGGCCGCAACGTGGTGGCGCGCGGCCAGTCCCTGGAGGTGAAGGAGGGGCAGAACGTCCAGAGCGCCGTGGTGTACGGCGGCAACCTGGTGGTGAAGGGCCACGTGGAGGATGACGCGGTCGCCTTCGGCGGCAACCTGGAGATCGACGGCCACGTGGAGGGAGACGCGCACGCCTTCGGCGGCAACGTCATCCTGCGCGACGGCGCGCACGTGGAGGGCGACGTGTCCTCCTTCGGCGGCGTCGTGGAGCGGGCGGACGGCGCGGAGGTGGAGGGCAGCATCGAGAGCTTCGGTGGCGCGGGCATCGGCACCGCGCTGGCCGGCGAAATCAAGAACGGGATGAGGGAGGCCCGCGACAACGAGATGCACACCCGGGACAGCGAAGATGACGACGGCAACGGCCTGGCCGCGTTCATCCTCACCTTCGCGGTGCTCTTCGGCCTGGGCTTCCTGGGGCAGATGTTCTTCCCGGCGCGCATGAAGCTGCTCGGCGAGGAGGTCCGCCGCAAGCCGGTGGCCACCGGGTTGACCGGGCTGCTCGGGCTGCTGGCCATGGTGCCCCTCACGGTGGTGCTGTGCATCACCCTCATCGGCATCCCCGCGGCCATGGTGCTGTGGATGGCGGCGCCCCTGGCGGCGGCGCTGGGCTACGCGGCGGTGGCGAGCGAGGTGGGCACGAAGCTGCCGGTGCTGCGCGGCCGCAAGACGCAGGCGGTGGTGCTCGCCCTGGGCCTGCTGGTGCTGATGGTCATCGGAGCCATCCCCATCTTCGGCGTCCTCGTCTCCCTGTTCATCACCCTGATGGCGCTGGGCGCGGTCATCCGCACCCGGTTCGGCCAGCGGCCGCGCGGCTCGGGCATGCCGGAGCCCATCTTCCCGTCGACCGAGCAGCCCGTGTAACGGGCCCGTGCCGGGCAGCCCTGCCCGGTGCATTCCTTGGAAGTCCAACGGGGATCGTCGCGAGGCCCACACGGCCCGTGACGGTCCCCGCGGTGTTTTCGCGGGGCCCGCCTTAGCCAAGGTCTCACGCCCCATCACCGCCACTGTCGGCCAGGACCCATGGCCACGGTGCGTCATGCTCGGACAGGCTTTGACCCACCGGTTCGGGTGCGCCATTTTGGGCCACCCATGCGACGCCTCCCAGACGCACCCCCGCGCGGCAGGGCCATCACCGTGGACCTCGAGGGCGAGAGCATCCCCGCCATCGAAGGCGAGCCGGTGGCGTGCTCCCTCCTCGCGGCCGACGAGCCCATGCTGGCCCGCTCCGTGAAGTACCACCGCCCGCGCGGCCCCTTCTGTTTCGCCGCCGCCTGCTCGCACTGCCTCATGCGGGTGGACGGCCTGCCCAACGTCTACACGTGCCGCACGCCCGCCCGCGAGGGCATGAAGCTGGAGCGGCAGAACGCGTACCCCTCCGCGAAGGTGGACGTGTTCGAGACCATCGACTGGTTCTTCCCGCGCGGGTTGGACCACCACGAGATGTTCGCCGGCGTGCCGGTGGCCGAGCAGGTGATGGCCAAGGTGGCGCGGCAGCTCGCGGGCCTGGGCCTGCTGCCGAAGGAGCCGGCCCCCACCGCGCCCCCTGCCCGCACGCTGCGCACGCGGGTGGCGGTGGTGGGCGGCGGCGCGGCGGGGCTCGCGGCGGCGCGCGTGCTGGCCGACCGGGGCGTGTCCTTCCTCCTCTTCGAGCGCGAGGCCCACCTGGGCGGGCGCCTGGCGCACGGCGCCCCGGAGGCCGGGGCCCCCGGGGTGCAGGACGCCGCCGCGTTCCCCAAGGGCAGCATCGTCACCCGCGCCGCGGCGCTGGGCCTGTATGACGACGAGGGCGGCCGCTTCCTCGCCGTGGGCGTCTGGGAGCCGGAGGGCCCGCGCCTCTTGAAGGTCTACGCGGAGCGCTTCCTGCTGGCGCCGGGCGGCCACCCGCCGATGGTGCCCTTCGAGAACAACGACCTGCCCGGCGTGTACGCGGGCCGCGCGGCCAGCCTGCTGCTGCGGCGCTACGACGTGGCCCCGCGCATGGCGGCGCTGGTGGGCTGGGGCCCGGAGCTGTACGCGCTCGCGCACCTCATGAAGGAGCGCGGCGTGACGGTGACGGCGGTGGTGGACCTGCGAGGCCCGCCGCCCGCGGAGGCCTGGCCGGGCGCGGTGCAGGGCTCGGAGCCCAAGGCGCACGGCATGCGGCGTGTGAGCGCGTTCAGCTACACGGAGGCCGGCGGCGCGAAGAAGAAGGTGAGCTGTGACGCGGTGCTGGTGTCCGTGCCCGTCAGCCCCAGCTTCGAGCTGGCGCGGCAGGGCGGCGCGAAGGTGGACTTCGACGCCGGGCGCGGCCTCTTCGTCGTGGGGGCGGACGCGGACGGACACACGCAGGCAACGGACGTGTTCGCCGCCGGGGACGTCACCGGCGGTGGCACCGCGAAGGAAGCGGCGGCCGCGGGCCGACGCGCGGCCGAGGCGCTGGTGGGAGGGCTGTCATGAGCAAGGCGATGATCTGCTCGTGTGAGGACGTCACCGTCGACGACGTCCGGCACGCGGTGTCCCGGGGCTACTGCGACGTCGAGTCGGTGAAGCGCTACACCGGCTTCGGCACCGGCATCTGCCAGGGCAAGAGCTGCCTGGCGGCGGTGGCCTCACTGCTGGAGCGGGAGAAGGCGCTCAAGGCCCCGGCCGTGGTGCCCTTCACCCCGCGCCCGCCCCTGTACCCCACCGAGCTGCGCCTGCTGGCCACCGCCCCGGTGGACGAGTCCCAGCCCCCCGTGGGCGGAGTCCCGCAGGAGGTGGACGCCTTCCCGGCGGCGCTCAAGCCGGAGGGGCCGCTGCCCGCCAGGGCCAAGGTGGTCATCATCGGCGGCGGCATCATGGGCCTGGCGCTGGCGTACAACCTGGCGCGCGAGGGCGAGACGGACGTGGTGGTGCTGGAGCGCGGCTACCTGTGCGCGGGCGCGTCCGGCCGCAACGGCGGCGGCGTGCGCATGCAGTGGGGCACGCCTGCCCTGGTGGAGCTGGCCAAGCGCTCCATCGACCTGATGAAGGGCTTCGCGAGAGACCTGGGCATCAACGTGTGGCTGCGCCAGGGCGGCTACCTGTTCCTCGCCAAGACGCAGCCGGTGGCGAAGCGGTTGGATCGGAACGTGGCGCTGCACAACAAGTTCGGCGTGCCCACCCGCATCGTCAGCCCGGACGAGGCGCGTGACATCGTCCCCGGCCTCACCATGAAGGACTGCCTGGCGGCGTCCTACAACCCGGAGGACGGCGTCATCTTCCCCTGGCCCTTCCTCTGGGGCTACGCGCAGGGCTGCAAGAAGAAGGGCGTCCGCGTGGAGACGTACACGGACGTCACCGGCTTCGAGACCAGCGGCGGCCAGGTGCGCAAGGTGAAGACGACGCGCGGCGACATCGCCTGCGACACGGTGGTGCTGGCCACGGGCGCCTGGAGCCCCGAAATCGCGAAGCTCGTCGGCGTGCAGCTCCCCAACGAGCCGCACCGCCACGAAATCCTCAGCACCGAGCCCCTCAAGCCCTTCCTGGGGCCGCTGGTGTCGGTGCTCGACACGGGCCTGTACTTCAGCCAGTCCATGCGCGGCGAGATTGTCGGCGGCATGGGCGACCCGAAGGAGCCCGCCGGCCTCAACATGGGCAGCACGCTGCGCTTCGTCTCGCGCTTCGCCCGCGCGCTGATGGAGCAGCTGCCCCAGGTGGGCCACGTGAAGGTGCTGCGCCAGTGGGCCGGCTGCTACGACGTGACGCCGGACAACAACCCCATCCTCGGCCGCACCCCGGGCCTGGACAACATGCTCCAGATGTCCGGCTTCGTCGGCCACGGCTTCATGATGGCCCCCGCCGTCGCCGAGCGGATGGCGAAGTGGATGGCCACCGGCGAGTCCGATGAGCTCTTCACCCGCTTCAACCTCCGCCGCTTCGCCGAGGGCACCCTCGAGCGCGAGGACATGATCATCGGCTGAAGCCCCCCGCCCTCTTCGCGGCCCTTGTCATTTTCCAGCCCCTGTCCTGTCCCGAGACACCCGGGCGCCTCCCCCTGCCCACGAAAACAACAGTCCCGGGAAAGCCCGCAAGTCACGATTGTTGCGGGGGATTGGGTTCCCGGGCGTGAAGGGACTTTACACACGCAACTGAGTTACAGGAACAGGCACGCACCACTCTGGAGGTGGCCGCGTGTGCCTCGCCAGAGGGGACGCCCCGCCCCAGGGCCGGTGGCACGGGGCGTGCCTTGGGCCCCACGCCGCGCAATCCCGCGCGTGGAGGTGTTCCGATGTTCGCGAAGAGCGTTCGTGCGCTGTTCCTGGTGACTGCCGTTTCCGCCTGCGGTACCGAGGCTCCTCCGGATGTCCCGGACGTGGAGGCCAACGAGCCGCTGCAGTCCCAGGAGTCCAACGTCATCGTGGGCTCGGTGAACTGGGTGAGCGCCACGACGCTGACCGGCACGCAGCGCACGCGCTCGCGCGCGGTGGGCTACCTGTCCATCCCCGCGGTGGGCTCGCGCTGCACGGCGTGGCTGGTGTCGCGCGACGTCATCATCACCAACAACCACTGCATCGGCAGCGCCTCGCAGGCCTCCGGCGCCCGCGCGTCCTTCAACTACGAGGACGGCGTCGCCTCGGCCTCGCGCGTCTATTACAACTGCGGAACCTTCATCAAGACCTGGTCGGGCGACGACATGACGGCGCTGCGCTGCTCCGCCACCAACGGCCAGCTGCCCGGTGACGTGTACGGCTGGCTGACGGTCTCCAGCACCAACGCCGCGACGAACGCCAGCATCTACGTCGTGCACCAGAACTGCGACTACTACACGACGAGCGGCTGCGCGCCGACGAAGAAGTCCTCGCCGGGCGTGGTGAAGAACGCCAACTACAGCACCACGGACCTGTCCTACGACGCGGACACGCTGGGCGGCTCCTCGGGCTCGCCGGTCATCTCCTCCTCCACGCACGAGGTGGTCGGCCTGCACCACATCGGCCTGGGCGGCAACTCGTCGGGCCGCGGCACGGCCAACACCGGCGTGAAGGCCACCCGCGTCAAGGCGCGCCTGGCGGAGATCGGCCTGTAGTCCTCAGGAATCCTCAGGAGTCCTCACACGCGCTTCACGCGGGACTCGGCTCACCGGCCAGCAGCACCTGCCGGCCAGCCGCAAGCCCGGGGGCCTGTGGCGACAGCAGCGTCTCTCGCTCCAGGCCCCGCAGCGCCAGCCGGCCCAGGCTCCGCTTGAGCCGGCGTGGCAGCAGCGGCAGCAGCCGCATCACCCACCGGTGTCCGAAGCCCGGGTACACCAGCGGCGCGCCCCGCTCGAAGCCCACCAGGGCCTCGCGGGCGCACCGCGCCAGGGAGATGTGGAAGAAGGGCGCCACGCCTCCCTCCCAATCCTCCACGCCGGCCTCCCAGAGCGGCCCGGGCGCCACGCGGGTGACGGCGATGCCGCGGTCCTCCACCTCCAGCCGCAGCGCCTCGGTGAAGCCGTCCAGGAAGCGCTGCGTGGCGGCGAAGGTGGCGGAGCCGGGCAGGAACAGCTGCGCCGCGCCCGAGCCGATGTTCAGCACGCCCCCCCTGCCCCGCTGCAGCATGGGCCCGAGCAGGCGGTGCGTCAGCAGCGCGGGCGCCCAGACGTTGGCCTGCAGCGTCTCCTCCACCTGCCCCCAGCGCTCCTCGGCATACAGCCCCCGGTTCCCCACGGCGGCGTTGTTCACCAGCACGTCCACGCGGACGAAGTGCGCCTCCAGGAAGGCGAGCAGCGCGTCCACCTGGTGCGGGTCGCAGATGTCGCACTGGTGGACGAGCACGCCGAGCGTCGGGTTGCGGGCCAGCAGCTCGTCGCGCAGCGGCTCCAGGCGGCCGGCGCGGCGGTCCACGAGCACCAGGGTGCGCACCCGCCGTGAGAGCTGCCGGGAAAGCTCCCGGCCGATTCCTTCCGTCGCGCCGATGATGAGGACGGTACCTTGATCGATGGGAGGAGGAAGCATGGAGGGGTCCTCGTCGTCGTTAAGCTGCCCATGCTGCGCATCCCTTGCGCGATGCGCTGCCTGCCCTGCAAAGCCTGCACGTCGGCACAGCGGCCCTCCGTGCAGGCGCTGGCACGCCTCTTCCATATCCTCCGAAGCGACCCCAAGCCCTCGTGTGGGGGCCCACCCCATCAGGAGAAAACGCGATGCCTCCTCCGTCCCGAATCCTCGTACCCGTGGACCTGTCCGAAGGCTCCCGGAAGGTCATCGACTACGCCGTGCAGCTGGCCCGGCCTTTCGGCGCCTCCGTGGACGTGGTGCACGCCTGGGAGCCGCCGCAGTACGTGGCGCCTGACCTGCTGGTGGCCGCGCCCGGGTGGAACTCGCTGTCCCTGGAGCAGGTGGCCGTGGAGACGGCGACCAAGGACCTGACGAAGCTGGTGCAGAGCCTGGAGAAGCCGTCGGTACCGCTGACCCAGAAGGTCCTGGTGGGCGAGGCCTCCTCCACCGTGCTCGCCCTGGCCGAGCAGGGGAAGTACGACCTCATCGTCATGGGCACGCATGGCCGGCGCGGGCTGCCCCGGCTGCTGCTGGGCAGCGTGGCGCAGAAGGTCGTCTCGCGTGCGCACTGCCCGGTGCTGACGCTGCACCTCGCCCCGGAGGCGTAGCCGTCCGGCTGGCGGGGGGCCTGGTATGGCGGGCCCCTGATGTCCACCACCGACCGTCCAGGCGGATTGCCTTGAGATGGGTAGGCGGCGAGGCCAGAGTGTGGGAGCACCGACGTCCTCCCTCGCCCGCCCACCTCCGGAGCCCGCTCGTCCATGACCGCCGTTCGTCGGAACAACGTGAAGGTCCTGGGCCAGGGAAAGCAGGCGATGATCTTCGCCCACGGGTACGGGTGCGATCAGAACATGTGGCGGTTCATCACCCCCGCCTTCCTGCAGGACTACCGCGTCATCCTCTTCGACCACGTGGGGGCCGGGCGCTCGGATGCCAGGGCCTACAGCCGTGCGAGGTACGGCACGCTGAAGGGCTACGCGGACGACGTGCTGGAGCTGTGCCGCGAGCTGGACGTGACGCGGGGCATCTTCGTGGGCCACTCGGTGAGCGCGATGATTGGCGTGCTCGCCGCGGCCGCCGAGCCGGAGCGCTTCGAGAAGCTGGTGCTCGTCGGGCCCTCGCCCCGCTACATCAACGACGGTGACTACGTCGGCGGCTTCTCGCGGGAGGACATCGACGGGCTGCTCGAGTCGCTCGACAGCAACTACCTGGGCTGGTCCAGCGCGATGGCGCCCGTCATCATGGGCAACCCGGACCGCCCGGAGCTCGGGCAGGAGCTGACCAACAGCTTCTGCCGCACGGACCCGGACATCGCCCGGCACTTCGCGCACGTCACCTTCCACTCGGACAACCGGGCGGACCTGCCGAAGGTGAAGGCCCGGGCCCTCATCCTCCAGTGCTCCCAGGACGTCATTGCTCCGGAGGCGGTGGGGCGGTACGTGCACCGGAACATGGCCGACAGCCAGCTCATGGTGCTCGAGGCGACCGGCCACTGCCCCAACCTCAGCGCGCCCGAGGAAACCGTCGCCGCGATGAGGCTCTTCCTCTAGTGGCGGGGCGTATCGTGAAAGAGCCACCGCGCGCCACGAGCCAGGCTCCAGAGGACCTGCTCGAGGAGAGCGCGGAGGACCTGTACGAGAACGCGCCGTGTGGCTACATCTCCACGCGGCCGGATGGCCTCATCGTCAAGGCCAACCAGACCTTCCTGACCTGGCTGGGGTACACGCGCGAGGAGCTGCTGTCCGGCAGGCGCTTCCAGGACCTGCTGTCCGTGGGAGGGCGCATCTTCCACGAGACGCACTTCGCGCCCCTGCTGCTGATGCAGGGCTTCCTCAACGAGGTGCAGCTCGAGCTGCTGACGCGCGCGGGCACCCCGCTGCCGGTGCTGCTCAACACCGTCCAGCGCAGGGACGCCGCCGGCAGGCCGCTGCTGAACCGGACCACCCTCTTCAACATCTCCGACCGGAAGAAGTACGAGCGGGAGCTGGTGCTGGCGCGCAGGAAGGCGGAGCAGGCCGCCCGGGCCAAGGCGGACTTCCTGTCCATGGTCAGCCACGAAATCCGCACGCCGATGAACGCCATCATCGGCATCTCCAGTCTGCTGCAGCGCACCGAGCTGTCGCCCCAGCAACAGAAGTACGTCCGCATCCTGGAGTCGTCCTCCGAGAACCTGCTGGGCCTCATCAACCACATCCTGGACTTCAGCAAGATAGACTCCGGCAAGGCGGCGCTGGAGGAGCGCCCCTTCAACCTGCGCCAGCTCGTCTATGGCACCATCTTCGCCCTCAACATCAAGGCCGAGGAGAAGCAGCTCCCGGTCATCGCGGAGATCGACGATGCGGTGCCGGAATGGCTCGTCGGGGACCCGGTCAAGCTCGCCCAGGTGCTCACCAACCTCGTGAGCAACGCCATCAAGTTCACCGAGCTGGGGGCGGTGACGGTGACGGTGGGCGTGAGGGAGGCGTTCCAGGGCGGCGTGGCGGTCGACTTCGCCGTCACCGACACGGGCATCGGCATCGCCGAGGAGCGCCTGGACCAGATCTTCGAGGAGTTCACCCAGGCCGACTACGACATCGGCCTGAAGTACGGGGGCACCGGGCTGGGGCTCGCCATCAGCCGGAAGCTGGTGGAGCTGCACGGCGGCAGGCTGGGCGTGAAGAGCACGCCGGGCCAGGGGTCGTCCTTCTCCTTCACCCTGCGCCTGAAGCTCGGCCAGGAGGTCCCCAGCGCCGGGGGCGCAGCCGAAGGCCGCGTCTCCACGGAGGCCCTCCAGGGCCTTCGCATCCTGGTGGCGGAGGACAACGCCATCAACGTGTTCATGCTGTCGCAGTTCCTCCAGAAGTGGGGCGCGAACTTCGACGTGGTCGGCGATGGGCAGCAGGCCGTCGAGCGCATCCAGACGGCCGACTACGACCTGGTGTTGATGGACGTGCGGATGCCGGAGCTGGACGGCTACGCGGCCACCCTCGCCATCCGGGCGCTGCCCGGCGCGGACTACCGGCGCATTCCCATCATCGCGGTGACGGCGTCCACCCGCCTGGGCCTGGAGCACCGGGCGAGCGCCGCCGGCTTCACGGACTTCATCGGCAAGCCCTACAAGCCCTCGGAGCTCGCCGCGATGCTCGTGAAGCACAGCGCCTGGCGGCAGGCGGTGGCGGCTCCTGCGGCTCCGCCCGCCCCGTCCGTCGCGTCACCGGCGTTCAGCCTGCGGCGGCTCCGGCGCATGCTCGACGACGACCCGAAGGCCCTGGTGGAGCTGAGCAGCATCACCCTGGCGAGCTGCGAGCAGTACAAGGACGACTTCCAGCAGGCGCTGGAGACCGGCAACCGGGACGCCTTCGTGTATCAGTCCCACAAGATACGGCCCACCCTGGAGCTGCTGCAGGCGCACTCCCTGCGCGCGGCCGTGAAGGAGGGCCTCGCCTGCTTCCCGGAGGCACCGTCCCCAGGGCCGCCGGCCAGGGTGGCCGCTGCCGTCCAGGCCCTCCACCGCGAGCTGGACGCCATCATTGCCGCGCTCAGGGAAGAGCTCCGGACGGCCTAGGACGCCGCATCGCGAGCACCGTGGGCACGGCGAGCACCGCCATGGCGCCGACGAGGAGCGAGGCCCCCGCCAGCTCGCCCACTCCGACACCGGGCAGGCCCACCCAGGCCGACAGCCCCCACGTGGCCAGCACGCCCGCGAGGACGCTGGAGGCGCGGTTCACCGGCACGGTGAAGGCATTCTCCCGCGAGTCCAGGAGGATGAGGCCGCCGAAGATGCCCGTCCCCTGGGACAGCAGCCCCACCAGCACCTCCTCCAGCAGGTGGCCCCGAGACAGCACGCCGGTGAAGCCGGCGCGGATGTCGCCCAGAATTCCATCTCCCCCGAGCAGCGCCAGGAACGCCAAGAGGGCCACGAGGACGGGCGTGGCCACCATCTGCTCCTCCACGAAGTAGCGGATGGACACCGCCGGGTCTCCGGACTTGGCCAGGTGGCTCATGGCGCGCAGCCGGAAGAAGTAGCTGGCGAGGTACACGCCCACGTCCAGCGCGGCCACCAGCGTGAGGGTGAAGCTCACGTTCGTCCCCGTCGCCACCACCAGCGCGCCCAGGCTCAGCCCCAGCGCCACCCACGAGGGCCAGCGCACCCGCCGCCCGCTCAGCACGTCCACCAGCGGCGCGAGGACGAGCACCCCGCCCCGCATCAGCAGCATCATGAAGACGATGGACGCACCCGGCAGGGTGTACGACAGCGTCGTCGTCCCGATGATGGCCGCCGAGCAGAACCCGGACAGCAGCGTCCAGCGCCCCGGGAGCGGCACCCGCAGGCCGAGCACCTCGCGGTGCCCCGCGTAGCGCCACCACCGCTTGAGGGTGATGAAGACGAACATGCCCACCAGCGAGGCCATGGCGCTCACCGGCAGCAGCGTGAAGCCGGAGATGCCGTGCGTCATGCCGGGCAACAGCCCTCCCGACAGCGCCTTCGTCAGCGCGCTATAGGGGGCGTAGGCGGCGAAGTAGCCGAAGGCATACACCCAGATGGTCAGGTCGTGAGAGTCGTCCGACGGCGTCGACGCGGGAGCCAGGGGTACCTCCGGAAACAGGCCGGGAAGCCGTGTTGCGAGTTCCGGGCCAGCAGGCTCCGTCTAGCAGGAGCCGCCCCGCCGCGCATCCGCTGCGCCCGCGGGCCGGCAATCGCGCTGGCGGACCTCCGTATCAGAAGCAACTCGGAGCCTCCGGAGTCGTCCATGCGCCTGCCTCCCGTTCCCGCCCTGGCCCTCACCTTCGCCCTCGCCGCCCCGGCCTTCGCCGCGGATGACGCCGCGAAGAAGCCCAACGACTGGCGGGTGGTGTGCGCCACCAACTCCAAGGATGGCAGCCGTGCCGTCCAGGGCACCGACCTGGTCATCGAGGCGGGCGAGAAGGTGAAGGACGCGGTCGCCATCGAGGGCAACGTCATCATCCGCAAGGGCGCGGTGGTGGAGGACGCCATCGCCATCCGGGGCCGCGTCATCATCGAGGCCGGCGCCCGGGTGAAGGGCAGCGTGGTGTCGCTCGGCGGAGAGGTCCGCGTCCACGACGGCGGCAAGGTGGACGGCAACGCGGTGGCGCTCGGCGGCAGGCTCACCCTGGACAAGCAGGAGTCGGTCGCCGGCGACAAGGTCGGCCTGTCCTTCGAGGTGGGCGGCAAGGACGTGGTGCGCGGCCTCATCGAGGACGTCCTCGACAAGGACATGCGCTGCCACATCGTCGACGACGCGCAGACGGACGTCTGAGCCGGAGGGACGGCCCGCCTACGCGGCGCTGGCGGTGCCCGTGGAGGCCGGGGGCTCCGTGCCGGTGCGGGTCAGCGGCATCAGCGAGGCGCGCAGCGAGAGGATCTGCTCGCGCGCCAGGTCCTTCAGCCGCTCCACGTCCGCCAGCGTCATCCCCTTGGTGGAGATGGGCGTGCCCACCGTCACCAGCCCGCGCGACACGGCGAAGCGCCACGAGTGCTTGGGCAGCGCCCGCCGCGTCCCGCTCACCGCCAGCGGCAGCACGTCCGCCTGCGCTTCGATGGCCAGCCGGAAGGCGCCGTCCTTGAAGGGCAGCAGCTCGTCCGTCTTCGAGCGCGTGCCCTCGGGGAAGATCATCACCGGCATGCCCTTGGCCAGCCACTCCTTGCAGCGGGCCATGGCGCCCGTCGCGGAGTCGCGGTCCCCACGGTGCACGGGGATGTCCCCCGCCATCCACATCATCCAGCCGACCACCGGAATCTTGAACAGGCTGGCCTTGCCCAGCCACTTCATCTCCCACGGCAGGTGAGAGATGAGGAACGGGTCCGCGTTGGACTCGTGGTTGCTCACCACCACCGTGTTCGGCGCCACCTTCGCGGGCACCGGACCATGCACCCCGAAGCGCCAGAACGGCGTCAGCCTGGCGGCGGTGACGCCTATCAGCCGGAAGCAGCGCCCCGTCACGTGACGCACCCGGTCGAACGGCCAGGTGAAGATGGCCAGCGTCAGCTGGACGAAGAAGCCCAGCAGGGCCACCAGGCTGATTTCAATCCACGTCCAGATGGAGAGCAGTGCGTTCATGAGAGCCTCTGACAACGTTCAGCGGACCGCCGGGTCCAGGTCCACGCTCACCGGACAGTGGTCCGAGCCGAGCACGTCGGGGTGGATGCCGGCCTTCTGGACGTATGCCATGGCCGCCGGAGAGGCCAGCACGTAGTCGATGCGCCAGCCGATGTTCTTCTCCCGCACGCCCACGCGCTGGCTCCACCAGGAGTAGTGCCCGGGCGCCTTGTGGAAGTGGCGGAAGGTGTCCACCCAGCCGGCGCGAATCCAGCGGTCGAACTCCTCGCGCTCCTCGGGCCGGAAGCCGCTCGTCTCGCGATTCTCGCGGGGCCTCGCCAGGTCGATGTCCTGGTGCGCGGTGTTGAAGTCTCCCACCACCAGCACGCGGTGCCCGTCGCGCAGCGGCTTCTCCAGCCGCTCGAAGAGGCGCCGGTAGAAGGTCAGCTTGTAGGGGATGCGGCTGAGGTCGCGGTCCTTGCCGTTGCCGTTGGGGAAGTAGCCGTTCACCACGGTGAGCTTGCCGAAGCGGGCAATCTGCAGCCGCCCCTCCACGTCCAGCTCTCCTATCCCCAGCACCGTCGTGACGTCATCCGGCTCGAGCCGGCAGAACAGCCCCACGCCGCTGTAGCCGGGCCGCTCCGCCGCGACGAAGTGCGTCTTCCACCGGGGCGGAGCGCGCACCTCTTCGGGGAGCTGGTCGGCGCGGGCGCGCACCTCCTGCACGGCCACCACCTGCGCCCGGGCCCCCTTCAGCCATGGGAGGAAGCCCTTGCGGTGGACCGAGCGCAGCCCGTTCACATTCCACGACACGACTCGCACGGGACGCTTATGGCCCGGCCCGAGCGGTATTTCCAGCCCCTACCGCGCGCACTGGCGGTAGGGGCGCCATGAGGCCCCGGCTCCTACGGCTCGCTGGGGCTCGCCTTGTTCTGCGGGTCGCGCGTCGTCCGGAGGATGAAGTCGGCGGCGTTGTTGTCCGAGTCGTACGCGTTGCCCTTCAGCGCGTCCGCGCCACCTGACTGCATGGTGGTGGCGGTGGAGGCAGCCGTCGCCTTGCGCTCGAAGCTGCCGGCGGCTGCGGGGATGGACGGGATGGCCGAGCCCTCCGGCCGGTTGGCGGTGCCGTAGCCCACCGTGTCCACCGCCGTCGGGTCGTCGGGGTCCGTGGTCAGCGCCGCGGTACCGATGCGCACGTGGCCGCCGCCGCTGGCGCTCAGGAGGAACGTCGTGCCCCAGTTCGCGTCCCGGGCCGGCCCCCCCGTGCCCGGCGAGTAGCTCTGACCGCCCACCAGGAAGTAGCCCCTGGGCGCGATGCTCGAGCCGGAAGGCAGCGTGAAGCTGAGGTAGGTGTCGCCCGCGGCGCTCTTGTACTGCACCTTCCATCCAGCGAGGTTCACCGTGCTGCTGGTGGGGTTGTAGAGCTCGATGAACTCGTCGTTCGCGTTGCTCGGGCCCGCGGGCGCAATCTCGCTGATGACGACGTGGCCCGTGGTGGCGACCTCCACCCGGACGCTCGCCACCGCGGTGACGCCGTTCAGCGTGGCGACCACCTGGCCCGCGCCGCCCGTGCTGCCGGCGGTGAAGTCGAACTTGGCGGACAGGGTGTTGGCGGGCACCGTCACCCGCACCGGCGCCGTGCCGAGGGACGCGGGCTGCACCGCGATGTCCACCTGCGTGTCCACCGCCGGGGGCACGTCCAGCAGCACGGTGAAGCCGTGCGCCCCGCCAGCGCCCACCACGGCCGCCTCGGGGGACAGCTGGGACAGCGTCGCCGGCTGGTTCACCGCGAGCACCCGCACCGTGGCCTCGCGCGTCTCGGTGCCCAGCGTGGCCGTCAGCACCGCCTTGCTCACGCCCGGGTCCGCTTCCAGGTCCGCGCCCACCACCACCGCGACGGACGTGGAGCCCTGCGGCACCCGCACCAGGTTCCCACCCGCCACCTTGACGGCCGGGGTGGAGGACGTCATCTCCACCCACACCTCCGTGGGCGCGGGCTCCTTCAGCGTCACCGTGAGCGCCTCCGGGAAGGTCGGGCCCGTGAAGCCCGAGCGCGCGAAGGTGCCCGTCGGGCCGAAGCTGGCCAGCGTCACCTGCGCCGTGCCGGCGTCGGTGCCCGCATCCGTGCCCGCGTCACTGCCAGTGCCCGCGTCGGTACCGGCATCCGTGCCCGCGTCACTGCCAGTGCCCGCGTCGGTACCGGCGTCGAACTCCGAGCCGGCGTCGGTGCCAGCGTCGATGCCAGAGCCCGCGTCGGTACCGGCGTCGAACTCCGAGCCGGCGTCAGTGCCAGCGTCGATGCCAGAGCCGGCGTCGGTGCCGGCGTCGAACTCCGAGCCGGCGTCAGTGCCAGCGTCGATGCCAGAGCCCGCGTCGGAACCCGCATCGGTCTCCGTGCCGGCATCGCTGCCAGCGTCGCTGCCAGAACCCGCGTCGATGTCCGAACCGGCGTCGGTACCCGCGTCATTGCCGGAGCCTGCGTCGATGTCCGAACCGGCGTCGGTACCCGCGTCATTGCCAGAGCCTGCGTCGATGTCCGAACCGGCGTCGGTACCCGCGTCATTGCCAGAGCCAGCATCGACGTCCGAGCCCGCGTCGGTACCCGCGTCATTGCCGGAGCCAGCATCGACGTCCGAGCCCGCGTCGGTACCCGCGTCATTGCCGGAGCCAGCATCGACGTCCGTGCCCGCGTCGGTACCGGCATCGCTGCCAGAGCCGGCATCCGTGCCCGCGTCCGTCTCGCTGCCGGCATCCGTGCCCGCGTCGGAGCCCGCATCTGCGCCGGCGTCGGGCACTGGCGCGGGCGTGGGACGGCAGGTGCTCTCGCAGCCGTCACCGTTGGTGGTGTTGCCGTCGTCGCACTGCTCCCCGGCCTCCACCACACCGTTGCCGCACACCGGGTCGTCGCCACCGTCATCGCCGCACGCGGACATGACGAGGAGCAGCGCAGACAACGGCGCCAACAGTTGTCGGAAGGACACATGCAGCATGCGAGGGGACTCCGTTACGGCGAGCGGGGGTCCCCTTCCATCCCACAGGTGTCCGCCTGTACGCAATCAGCGGCAGGTTACATCAACATCAAACTCAACCTACAATCCCCTACCTCCGCCACGCCAGGGTCGGCGTCACCGGCAGAGGCCGCAGTCCGCCCGACAGCTGTTGTACCAGTGGGCCGTGCCACACGACTCGGTGACCTGGCAGGAGCCATCCCCACATCGGTAGATGTCCTGGTCTCGCAGCCGGGTGACGAGGGGCCGGTACTCCACGCCCGCGTAGCGGCACTTCGAATAGAACAGCCCCGAAGGGTCCAGGGTGCAGTGTCTGGCGCACTCCCCTACGAAGAAGAGTGGTGCGCAGGACTTCCGCTGGCTCCCGGAGCTGTCCACCACCGCGCATGCACGGGCGCTGCTCTGGTCCTGGCCCAGCAGCGTCCCCCGGCTTCCCGCGTGGAGCCCCTGGCCGGTGAAGAGGTTGCCGAAGAAGCAGGACTCCTGCTTGGGAAACGCGTTCAGCTCCTCGGACGTGTACGGGATGGGCTGGCCCTGCGCACCCCGGCCCAGCACCGAGATGGGGACGCTCACGCCATAGGGATTGACGTGCGCGGCCAGGCACGCCGAGACGAGCTGCTGCTCAAGCAGCGGCGCCGACGAGCCTCCGGCCCACGCCGGCGCCAGCCCCAGCGCGCCCGTCCAGGTGTACGTCACTCCTGAGGTCGGATGCGTGTACGTGCGCGTCTGTCCGGCGGGCACGGCGCAGCGGACGATGTAGCGCATCACCTCGTCGGCCACCGCGGGGTTCGACTGGAACCATGACCTGAAGGTGGACGTCGACAGGCCATTGAAGGACAGCCCGTTGAACGACAAGCCATTGAAGGACAGCCCGTTGAACGACAGCCCGTTGAAGGACAGGCCATTGAGCGACAGGGGGTTGTGGCTCTCCGACGCCTGGACCTGGGCCTGAAGCACGGGAGGCTCGGAGGCGTCCTCCACCGGCCCGCAGGCACTTGCCGTCGCCAGCAGCAGGCACGACACCCGGGCCCACGCACCAAGACGATTCCGCATGCCACGGCAGCGGTCGAGCTCGACAGTTTGCATGTGCTTCCCCTCGGAAGACGGACCGGAGGGGAGCGAAGGCAACCGGGCGCGGTGGCCCCTCACACGTAAAAGTGTGAACTCACTGAACCCATCAGGCGAGCCTCCGACCTGCAGCGCCCTGCCTTCGTCTGAAGACAGACATTCCAATCATCCATGACTGAACGCATGGGCGCGCCAGCATCCAGAAGCGGATGATTGGCCTTGGCTGCCCGTGGCCGCTCTGAAGGCCACCGGCGGGCGATGCTCCGCCCGCCGACGGCATTGCATCAGTTCATCTCGGTGGACGTGGTGCCGCCGCCACAGCTACGGGGACCGCCACGGACCTTGGTCTGGATCTTCATGTCGTGCTCCTGGTGTGTGCTGCGTTGACTCCAGCGCGTGCACGGGCAAGCCCGGTCCGCGTGGAGGCCAGGAGTAGACGGCGCAATGCGCAGGCGGGTCAACCCGCTGGCATCCATTGGATTGCAGCCGCAACGCGTTGGCGCGCTGCGGCGCACCTCGTCTACACGTGCCCCGGGCCTTCCTCCCGCATGCCCAGGTCGGGCTGTGGCAGGTCCAGTCCCCGCAGGGCGTGCTGCTCGAACCCGTGCGCGCCCTGGGCGTACGCGATTCGCACGCCCTGCAAGAAGCTGTCGTGTGCCTCCTGCGTCCGGCCCAGCGCCCGCAGGGCCTCGCCTTCGAGCCGGTAGAGCTCGGACTCGAAATAGGACTCTCGCGACGCCGCCACCCACTTGAGCCCCTCACGCACGGCGGTCAGGGCCTCGACTGGCTGCTTCAGGCGCAGATGCACCTCTGACAGCAGTGCGATGTTGAGGGGCATGCCGGCCCGGATGCCCGCCAGTCGCCACTGGCCCAGCCACTTGCGCATCACCGCCAGCCCCTCGTCCGGATGCCCCAGCTCGGAGCGGGCCCAGCCGAGCAGCAGGCCCGACCACACGAGCCACAACCGGAACCAGTGCTCGCGCGCGAGCGCATGGGTCTCTTCCGCCAGCTTCAGCGTGCCTGGCACGTCCCGGCGCATCATCCGGGCGACGCCCGTGTGGGTCAGCACGAAGGCCAGGGTGTGGGGGTGGCGGATGCTCCTGGCCAGCTCCAGCGCCTCCCGCTCGAAGTGCCGCGCCCGCTCCTCCTGACCGACGACCGAGTGGATGACGCAGGCGTAGGAGAGCGCCATGGCCCGTGGGTTCGTCCAGTGACGTAAGGCCAGGGCCCGATGCTCCTCGAGGGTGAAGTCCGAGCAGGCCAGCGCGCGCTCCACGTACTCCAGCCCCTGCTTCATCCGCCCCCAGGTGAAGAAGTCGGTGCCCATCATCCGGTAGCCCAGCGAGAGCAGCTCCCGGTTGTTCTGGCGCTGGCCCAGGTCCACCAGCTGCTCCGCCAGCTCGTGGCTCTTGGCGTACTCGGCGCGCGCGAAGTAGTAGGCGAAGGGCCCCCAGTAGGACAGCTCCAGCCGCGGCAGCGACTCGCCTACCTGGTGGAAGAGCTCGCGCGCCCGGGAGTACGTCTGCTTCACCTCGTGCGAGCGGTAGCCCTGCTCCTGGGAGAGCGGAATGCCCAGGGCGATGAGCAGCTGCAGCTCCTCGCCCATGCGCTGGTCCCGGTCCGGCAGGGCGCGTAGCAGCTTCAGCGCCTGTTGCAGGTGGCTCACCGCCTCGCGGTTGGCCGAGCGCAGGCTGGCGCGGATGCCGGCCTGGGCCCAGTAGTGCACCGCCGGTTGGAACTCGCCGGCCTCCGTGTAGTGATGGGCGAGCAGCTCCGGCTGCGCTTCCACCCAGTCAGGGAACTGCTCCACCAGGGCCTGGGCAATGCGGCGGTGGTGCTGCCGGCGCGTGCCACGCAGCTGGGATTGATAGGCCGCCTCCTGGAGGAGCGCATGGCGGAACTGGTAGCAGGGCTCGGCGGCGTCGACCTCCTGCAGCAGCCCCGCGGCCACCAACGCCTCCACGTCCCGGCGCAGCCCGGTGGGACTGCGCTGGGTCAGCGTGGCCAGCAGCACATGGGAGAAGCTGCGCCCCACCACCGAGCACAGCTGCGCCAGGGCCTTCTGCCGGGCGGGCAGCATGTCGAGCCGGGCCAGCAGCAGCTCGTGGAGCGTGACGGGGATGCTCCGCAGCGTGCCCAGGGACGGAGGGCCGCCGGGGCCGGCGCGCTCCAGCATCATGTACGTCAGCTCCTCCGCGAAGAGGGGGACGCCGTCCGTCTTGGACACCAGCTGGCGCACCATCTCCTCGGAGAGGGCGTGCTCGCCCGCCGCCTCCTTCACCAGCGTCCCGGTCAGCTCCGCGGACAGCCGCTCCAGCACCAGCCGGTGCAATCCGGGCTCTCCCCACCACGAAGGCTTGCAGCCTGGGCGGGCGCTGAGGACGAGCAGCACTCGCGAATGGCCCAGCTTCTCCAGCAGGTAGCCGAGGAGCGCGAGCGTCGACGGGTCCGCCCAGTGCAGGTCCTCGACCACGCCCAGCACGGGGCGCTCCCGCGAGATTCGCAGCAGCAGGTCCGCCAGCGCCTCGAAGGTGCGCTCCTTCTGCCGCTCGGGTGAGAGCTGGAGCGGGGGGAGGTTCTCCTTGACGGGCAGTGAGAGGAAGGCCGCGATGAGGGCCATCCGCTCCGGGGACACCCCGAACGTCCCCAGCCGCGCCTCGAGCGCCCGCAGGTTCTGCGGCGGCAGGCCCTCCGGGTCCAGATGCAGCAGGTGCTGCACCATCTCGATGATGGGGTAGAAGGCGCTGTTTGCGAACTGCGACCAGCATTGGCAGCGGAGGTGGATGCTGCGCTTCGGACATGCCCGCTCCCGCAGCTCCTGGATGAGGCGCGACTTGCCGATTCCCGCCTCGCCGGTGATGAGCACGAGCCCTCCCTGGCCCTGCTCGGCGTGCGCCCAGCAGTCCAGCAGCTGCCCCAGCTCCTGCTCGCGGTCCACCAGCGGCGAGAGCGTTCCGATGGCCAGCGCCCGGTCGAAGCGGAACACCGCCTTGCGCGCTCGCACCACCCGCCAGCACTCCATCCTCCGCTCTCCGGCCAGGCCCTGGAACGTCCGGGGGCCGAGAGGCTCGGCATCGAAGGAGCGCTTCACCAGGGTGTGCGAGGTGTGGCTGAGGAGCACCTCGTTGCTCCCCGCCTGCCTGGCCAGCCACGCGGCGATGCGCGGGGCTTCCCCCTGGATGGCGGGCGTGCGTCCGCGCAGCTCCGGAAGGATGTCGTCGAACGCGACCATCTCCGTATGCAGCCCCACGCCCACGGCCAGCGTCCCCAGCGACAGGTGGGGCAGCCGCTTGCGCAGCATGTCCGGCAGCGCATGGCTCAGCGCCATTCCCGCCCGCACCGCGTGCTCCGAGTCTTCCTCCTGGGCGACGGGATAGCCGAAGCACGCCAGCACCTCGTCCCCCACGCAGGTGGTCGTCGAGCCGCCATGACGCTGGATGATTTCGGAGCAGCTGAGGTGGAAGGCCGCCTCCAGCTCGCTGAAGTCCTCGGCATCCAGCGCCTCCGCCAGCCCGCCCAGCCCGGCGAGCTTGCAGGACACCAGGGTCACCTGCCGCCGCTGCGGGGGCAGCGCGAGGGGCTCCTCGCGCCAGGGCCCCAGCCGCTCCTCCAGCAGGCGCAGCCGCTCGCGGAGCTCCCACGCGGAGGGCAGCCGCCGGCGCGGGTCCTTGGCGAGCGCCGTGGCCACCAGTGAGTCCAGCTCCTCCGGAAGCCCCGGCATGAGCGTGCGCACCGAGGGGACGGGCTCGGCGGAGAGCACCTCCCGGCGCAGCAGCTCGAGGGAGCCACTGCGATAGGGCTGCTTCCCGGTGAGCATCTCGAACAGCATGATGCCGGCCGACCACACGTCCGTGCGGGCGTCCTGCTTCTCGCCGCGCCACTGCTCTGGAGACATGTAGGAAGGCGTGCCGGCCGTGGGCAGGTGGGGCAGTGGCGCGCTGCCGGCGGCCAGCAGGTGGGCCAGTCCGAAGTCCAGCAGCTTCACCGGCCCCTGGCGGGTGATGAAGACATTGCTGGGCTTGAGGTCGCGGTGGACGATGCCGCGCTCGTGCGCGTGCGCCAGCCCCGCGGCCACCGCGCTCATGATCTCCAGCGAGCGCCGCAGCCCGAGCCGATGCACCCGACTCAGCAGCGCGTCGAGCGACTCTCCCTCCAGACGCTCCATGACGAGACAGGGGACACGGGGCTCCTCGGGGGCCCCTGCCAGCTCGGACACGTCGAAGATGCGGACGATGTTCTCGTGGTTCAGGTGCGCGATGGCCCGGGCCTCCCGCTGGAGCAGCGAGACGCGCGACGTCTCATCCGGGCCCTCCGCCGTCATCAGGAACTTCAGCGCCACCTCCCGCTGCAGCTCCTCGTCCCAGGCGCCGAACACCTGCCCCATGGCACCGCCACCCAGCTCCTCGATGATTTCGAAGCGCGACCCGTCCAGGCCGCCCAGCCGCTCCCCCACCACGGGCTTCCGGAATGGCGGCGGCATGTGCGCCACCTCTCTCAGGAAGGAGTCCCCGAAGTCCGACTCCTCCGGTTGGCGCGCCTCACCGGAGGACGAGCCCTCGTCGCTCCGCCTGTCATCGGTCTCCGCTGGCATGCCTCCCCCCGAGCATCGACGGGCCTCTGGCGAGGACCCGGCTTCATGAAGCTAGGAAGCCGCTCTTCGGGGTGCATCTCGGGCTCAGCGCGCCCCAGAGGCCACGGGAGGCACGGCCTGACCGCTCAGAGCCTGCCGGAGGAAGGCGCGCCAATCCTCTATCAGCGCCGGTGACACGTCATGGCCGAGGCCCGGGTAGCTCATCATGTCGATGGGGAGGCCCTGCGCCTTCAGCGCCTCGACGCGAGCCGACGTCTGCCGGGCGTCGATGATGGCGTCGGCTTCGCCGTGAAGCACCCGCACGTGGCTCGTCGCGGGCAGGGGCTGGGACGTGTCCCCGAGCAGGCGCGAGCCCATGGGCACGGCGAAGTCGACCAGGTCCGGGTAGCGGATGGCGAGCCACCAGGCCAGGTCTCCGCCATACGAGAAGCCCGTCACGGCCACGCGGCGAAGCTCGGGATGGGTGCGCCGCACGCCGCGAATGAGGTCGGCGACACGCGCGCCCATCTGCTCCAGGTCGGCGAGCTTGCCGGCCGCGGCCTTCTGCTCGTGGTCGGGATGAAACCAGGTGTAACCCTCCCGGCGCGGGAGCGGTCCCTGGGGCAGCAGCACCCGCACCGGAGCGCCCCAGTCCTGCACGTACTCCCTCCAGAAGGCGGGGGTGCCCCCGGAGGAGTGCAGTGCCACGAGCAACGCTTCGGGCCGCGCGTCGCCCTGGGTAGACATCTCGTAGGTGAGCGCCTGTGGTGGGGGGCTTGCCGTCGCGGACGCGGACCGTGAGCCCGCACAAGCAGTCATGAGGGCTGTCACCGCGAGGAGTGCGGCACCGACGACACGCTTCATGTTGGAACCTCCACCTGGCATGCGGCGCGGAGGAGCTTCGCAAGGAAGCCTCCGCATTCCGCGCTTTCATGGATAGGCACAGCTGACTCACGGCGTGACACCCGCCCCACCGATTGCGGCTCCCCGCACTTCTGATAGGTTTCTGCGACTCGATTTCGCGCGGGGCTTACGCCCTTTCGTGGAAGCAGGGACGTCGCAGGACTCCTTCGACACGCCGGGCCGGCAGTGGTCGACACGTCCCGAAGAGGGGGTTCATATGCAGAAGGTACTTCACCAGGCAGGTCCGCTTTTGCGGGGGGCGCGGAAGGTCGTGGGTCTCCTGCTGCTCGGATTGGCGGTGTCCCATTGCAAGGGGAGCCCGGCAGAGGACGTGGATGCCGGCGTGCCAGAGGATGCAGGGCGCCCGCCCGTCCAGATGTTGCTGCGGGATACGACCTTGCTGGACGTGGATGTCCAGCAGCGCTTCCTGGCCGGGGCGGCTTTCGACGGCGGCACGGTCGTCCAGGACCTGTCGACAGGTGAGACCTGGCCCGTTGCACCCAGGGCCGAGTTTGGAGACTTCACGCGGGAAGGCAGCGTCCTCTTGCTCCGGGGACGCGCGACGGCGGACGTCCGCACCCTGTGGCTCTGGCAGCCCGGGCAGGCGCAGGCCCACGAGGTCGGCCAGGACTGGTCCTCGGCCGTCGTGTACGAAGGCACCCGTCGCTATGTGGCCTTCACCGAGAAGACGCCTGACTCCGCCCTGGCCGTGCGCATGGTGCCCCTGGAGACCTGCACGGCCGAGGCGTGTCCGGTCCGCACGCTGTTCCGGATTGAGCTTGGCGCCGCCTACCCCACCGTGAGCATCAAAGCGGGAGAGCGATTCCTCTGGCTCACCAAGAGGGAACGCGTCTGGCTCGTCGACCTGGAGTCGGGCGAGGTCAAACCGATGGAACACGCCGCGGACTTGACGCGCTTCTCCCCTTCGCGCACTCGCTTCGCGGAGCTGACGCTGGGGCAGAATCTCCGGGTGCGAGACACCGCCACGGGAGACCTGTTGTGGGAGGTGACCCCGGAGGCCAGCAAGTTGGGGTACACCTTCTTCTTCTTCGATGAGGACTCGGTCATCATCAACGTGAACCAGACCGAGGAGTTCGGCGCATACCCTGAAGACCGGAAGTCCTTTCAGTGCAGCGCCCAGGGCTGCGTGCAGGTGGCTGCCGCGCAATGCGAGCTCGAGCCGGGCGGACCGCCACGGCTGTTGAAATGTCGCCGCCGCAACTCCCCCACCACCGCCTTCGCGCATGAGGTCACCCTGATGAGCACCCCCGGAGTGGTGCTCTCCCAGCGCGCAGATGTCTTCTCGAACTCCCACGTGAGTGCAGACGCCAGGACGGTGGTGTGGTTGACGGGAAAGCCGCTCGAGCCGGGCTACAAGCTGGAGTGGGAGGGATTGCAGCCGTCCCAGCCCCTCCTCCTGCCGGAGCCGTACTTCGTCCATACCGGCTTCTTCGTGGAAGACCCCCAGCGGTTCGTCTTCATCTTCGTGAGGAAGACGTCCGCCGGTGAGGAGAACGTGCTGGCCACGTGGGACGGGCAGACCGTGCAGGAGCTGTCCCTCGTCGGCGGCTCTGTACTCTTGGGAAAGGTACGGACCCGGCCGAACGCGCTCTACATGAATGGGTTTGTGCCCGGAGAGGACGCCGCTTCCGGCCCCTCCGACATCCTGCGCTTCTCGCTCTGACGTCGCGGTTTGACGGAACGCCCCCCTGACGAAGACGCGGCCGCAGGGGAGGGATTGAATGGGAGTGGCGGGCTCTGCCACCATGTGTCGACGCCCCGCGCGGTGGCACAGGAGGATGGGATGAGCCCGCCACGACCTGCACCGGAAGCGCTGACGCGCCGACGACTCCTGAAGCGAGGACTCTTCGGCGGAGCCCTGCTGGCCCTGGGAGGCAGCGCGGCGCTGGCCACACGTGGGGGCCTGTCACTCCCCCTTCCTCCCGAGGGCCTCCAGGTCCTGGGCCCGCGCGAGTACGCCACGCTCCAGGCCCTCGCCCGCCGCGCCTTTCCCCCGCGTCCAGGCTGGCCGGACGCGGACACGGCCCGCGTCGCCCTCACGGCGGACGGGCTGCTCGCGCGGGGAGACCCGGCCGTCGCGAAGGAGGTGAAGGACCTGCTGGGCCTCTTCGACAACGCGCTCGCCGGCTTCCTCTTCGCCGGGCGCGTCACCCCCTTCTCGCGGCTGGCACCCGAGGCCCAGGACGCGGCCTTCGAGGCCTGGCGGACCTCGCGCCTGGTGCTGCTGCGCACGGGGCACCAGGCGCTGCGCACGCTGGTGTACAGCGCGTACTACGTGCACCCGGCGGCAGCGGCGGCCACGGGCTACGTCCCGCCGGAGGGCTTCCATGACGCGAACGCGGTGGCCTGGAAGGGTGAAGGCCCCCGCCCTGCCCCCGGGCCCGTGACGCGGAAGGAGGGCTCCACGCCATGAGTGGACGCATCTTCACCGGAGACGAGCTCACCGAGGACCGCGTCGTCACCTGCGACGTGTGCGTGGTGGGCAGCGGCGCGGGAGGCGGCGTGCTGGGCCACGAGCTGGCGCGGCGCGGCCTGGACGTGGTCATGCTGGAGGAAGGCGGCTACCGCACCCGCCGGGACTTCGACATGAAGGAGGCCACGGCCTACCCGGCCATGTACCAGGAGCTGGCCAACCGGGCGACGGACGACCTGGCCATCAGCATCCTCCAGGGCCGCACGGTGGGCGGCGGCACCACCGTCAACTGGTGCGCCAGCTTCCGTACCCCGCCGGAAATCCTCCAGCGCTGGCGCGACGTGCACGGGGTGAAGGGGCTGGACGAGGCCACCCTCGCGCCCCACTGGGACTGGCTTGAGGAGCGGCTGCACATCCGCGACTGGCCCATCGAGCAGGCCAACCGCAACAACCAGCTCCTCTGGGAGGGCCTGGGCAAGCTCGGCTACAGCCGGGGCACGGTGAAGCGCAACGTCAAGTCGTGCGCGGCGCTGGGCGTGTGTGGCCTGGGCTGCCCCACCGACGCGAAGCAGTCCATGCTGGTGACGCTCATCCCGGACGCGGTGGAGCAGGGAATGCGCCTGTTCGCCAACGTCAGCGCGCGCCGGCTGGAGCTGGACGGCAGCCGCGTGGTGGCGGTGCATGCGGACGTGCTGGACCCGCGCACGGACCGGCCCACGGGGAAGCGGCTCACGGTGAAGCCGAAGGTGACGGCGGTGTGCGGCGGCGCCATCAACTCGCCGGCGCTGCTGCTGCGCAGCGGGCTGGACGGGCGCGGGCTCGTGGGCAAGCGCCTCTTCCTGCACCCGGTGGTCATCTCCACGGGCCGCTTCCGCGAGCGGGTGGAGGCCTTCTTTGGCGCGCCGCTCACCGTCTACTCACGCCAGTTCATCGACCGGGGGCCCGGGAAGCTGGGCTGGCTCATCGAGGTGCCGCCCATCCACCCCGTCCTCGCCTCCGTGACGATGCCGGGCTTCGGCGCCGCGCACCAGGAGCTGATGGCGCAGCTGCCGTATGCCAATGCCGTCATCTCCATCACCCTGGACGGCGTGCAGCCCGGAGACGTGGGTGGCACCGTGTCGCTGCGCGGCGAGTCCGAGTACTCACGGCTGAAGGTGGAGTATCCGCTCACGGACTTCCACTGGGAGGGCTTCCGCGAGGCCTTGAAGGTGGCCGCGCGCCTGCAGTTCGCCGCGGGCGCGGAGCAGGTGCTCAGCCCCCACTCGTCGCCGGTGGTGATGCGGAGCGAGAAGGACGTGGCGCTGCTGGACCCGGCGCCCTACGCGCCGTTGATGTGCCGCGTGGCCAGCGCGCATCAGATGGGCGGCTGTGCCATGGGAGGCAGCCGCGAGACGAGCGTGGTGGACAGCACCCTGCGCTACTGGGACGCGGACAACCTCTTCGTCGTGGACGGCTCGGTCTTCCCCACCGCGCTGGGCGTCAATCCCATGCAGACCATCCTCGGCGTCGCGCACTGGGGCAGCCAGCACGTCGCCGCCGCGGTGGGCGGGAGGTCCTGACCCGGACGCCACCGGACCTGGCGCTGAATCGCGGCTGGATGCTCGTCCCTCGACGAAGCAACCGCTCCGTATCCCACCTGCCGGAAGCCTGGAGCGGGCGACCAGGCCACTTCCCCGGGCTGTGACGTGGTACGAGCGTCGGCATGTCGACCACCCTCCCCGTCCGCCCTCGTGCCGTCCTCGTCGGCGTCCAGTTCCCCAGCGTGTCGGACGCGGAGCACGCCGCGGACCTCGCGGAGCTCCGCCGGCTGGTGCACACGCTCGGCTACGACACCGTGGCCACGCTGTCCCAGCGCCGCTCCGCCCTGGCCTCGGGGACGGTGCTCGGCACGGGCAAGCTCAAGGAGCTGGCCGCGCTCACCGGAGGGCCCGGGGTGGTGACCTCCGGAGCCCAGGACCGGACCACCAAGGCCCGCGAGAAGTGGGAGGCCGAGGACGAGGCCGACGGTGAAGAGGAAGCGGAAGAAGCCGCAGCCGCGCCGCCCGAGGAGCCGGCGGACCTCAGCGAGCAGGAGGAAGCCCCGCCGCGTCCCACGGTGGTGGTCGTCGACCACGAGCTGTCACCGGGCCAGCTTCGCAACCTCGAGAAGGCCACCGGGGTACAGGTGATGGACCGCACCGGCGTGATTGTCGACATCTTCCACCGGCACGCGCGGAGCCACGAGGCGCGCATGCAGGTGGAGATTGCGCGCCTCAACTACCTCGCCCCCCGGCTGCGTGAGTCCACGGGCGGCCGCGAGCGCCAGCAGGGCCGAGGCTCCGGCGACTCCGCGGTGGAGCTCGACCGCCGCAAGATTCGCGACCGGCTCGCGGAGCTGCGCGAGGGGCTCGCCGCCATCCAGAAGGAGCAGGACCACCGCCGGTACGCCCGCAGGGACCAGCTCCGGGTGGCGCTGGTGGGCTACACCAACGCGGGCAAGTCCTCGCTGATGCGGGCCCTCACCGGCAGCGAGGTGCTGGTGGCCGACCAGCTCTTCGCCACCCTCGACACCACCGTGCGCGCGATGCAGCCGGAGAGCCGGCCGCGCGTGCTCATCTCCGACACGGTGGGCTTCATCCAGAAGCTGCCGCACGACCTCGTCGCGTCCTTCCGCTCCACGCTGGACGAGGCGCTGGAGGCCTCGCTGCTGCTCTACGTGGTGGATGCGTCCGACCCGACGTGGGACTCGCAGCTCGAGGTCACCCGCGCGGTGCTCCGGGAGATTGGCGCGGACGTCGTCCCGAGCAGGCTGTTGCTGAACAAGGCGGACCGGCTGGATGCGGCGGCGCGAGACGCGCTGCTGGCCCGGCACCCGGATGCCATCCTGCTGTCGGCCCACCGGCCGGACGACGTGGCGGCGCTGCGGCGGAGCATCCTCCAGTTCTTCGAGGCCTCCATGGTCGAGGCAGACCTGGTGATTCCGTACGCCAGCCAGGGACGCATCGGCGAGGTGTACGAGCACACCACCGTGGTCTCCCAGGCCTTCGACGAGCACGGGAGCAGGCTCCGCGTCCGCGGCCTCCCAGGCGCCATCGCCCGGCTGTCGCAGGCGTTCCAGGCGTAGCCCGTGGAAGAAGAAACCCGACGCGCCGTGCGCTGGCGCGTCGGGCTCTCGAGACAGGTGGCGAGCTGGCTAGCGCTTCAGCCACATCGGCTCGCCGGGGCACATCCTGCAGCGGGCCTCGCCATTCGCACACGACGTCGCGCATGACGGGAGCGCCGCTCGGCTCGAGCTGCCAGCCCGGTACAGCAGGTCCTGGTACGCGATGGAGCCGACGATGCCGTGCATGCTCTGGAATTGCACGACGGTGGCCCCCGAGCGCTTGAGCCTGAAGGTCGGCGTGCCCACTGCCAGCGCCGTCCTGACGACCTGCACGCCACCCGCGGTCTTGTCCTCGCCGTAGGTCGTCGCTCCCTGCGTGATTTCGAGCCGGCCGGCCGACCGCAAGAAGCCCACCAGCTCGACGTCGTTCGTCGCGGGGCAGCCGGCCTTGCAGGCCGCGAGATTCGCCGAGGTCTGCGTCGTCGGCACGAGGGACTGATGGTGGATGCGATGGTTGTAATACAACACGTCGCGCTCGATGGTCGGCTTGATGCCGGTCTTGAACCACTGGATGTAATACGCGGTCATGTCGTACGCGGGCCACTGCTTCCCTGTCGAAGGCCGGATGTTGTGGTGCTCGTGCTGGTCGTTCCAGGTGACGATCTGGACCTGGTCCAGCCCGTCGGCAATCACGTTCTCCCAGATGGAGCGGAGCGTCAGCGAGTTCCGGGCCTCCCAGAACGCCCTGTCCTTGGGCCGGTAGTCCTGGCTGCTCATCGGGTGGATCCACGCCTTCCCGTACCCGGCGGCCTTCGTCTTCAGGCCTCCGGAGTACCCGGCCGTCGTCACGGGGACGGCGGTGCCCCACCCGGCATAGGCGTCTCCGACGGTCTTGTACGCGTCGAAGAGCGCGGTGCTTCCCGTCCCGAGGAAGACAGGCACCAGGTACAGGTTCATGCCCAGCTCGGTCGCTGCGCGCTGCTTGAAGGTGCCGTAGAAGCTGGCCGTCCGGCCATGCGCGGCAGGATTGAACAGGCCGACGACGAACTTCCCATCGGGGCGCTTCAGGAGCGCGGAGTAGCCCTTCAGCTTGCCCAGGATGCGGACCATCGCGTCCAGGTCCCCCGTCTGGCTTCCCGTGTTGAGGATGGTCAGGTCGAAGTTCGGGACGATATCGAAGCTTCCGACCTGCGAGGCTGCTTCGACGAGGGTCTTCGCCCGCGTCCACACGGCGCCGTTGCCCACGTCGCTGTCGGTCCACAGGTTCAGGTAGAAGCCGTCGATGCCGATGCGCGCGGCCAGCTCGATTTCGTCCTTCGCGTCGCGCAGCTGCCAGTCCGTCTCCGGGCGCGTCGGCCTCGGGATGGGACGCTCACGCATCATGCCGCCGTAGGCCGAGTGCGAGCCGCCCTCGCCCGTGGAGGCGATGTAGTTGCGCTCGTAGTAGTCGTTGGACGTCGGGTTGTAGTTGTCGAGCGACACCGGGTAGTAGTGCCAGTGCGCGTAGACCCGCCTGGCCGACTGCCGGAGGACGGTGCGGGGCACCGCGGTGAACGGCCACTCACACGGACCACAGTCGGGACCGCAGTCGACCCCGGTCTCGGTGCCGTTGCGGACCCTGTCTGAGCAGGTCGCGCTGGCCGTCACGCTCAGCTGGGCGCTGTACTCATTGTCGGTCTCGTCCGTCTCGCTCGGCATGCGATTGACGTCATCGACCCTGGCGAGAAGCGTATGCGTGCCGGGGGTGGCCGACGCGGTCCACACCCGGGTTCCCGTCGGGCCATGGTTCGAGGTGAGCGTGACGCTCGCGCCAGGGGCCAGGGAGTCCGTGTGGGTATCGGACCACGACACCTGGGTGCCGTTCACCCAGAAGGACACGCCGTGGATGATGCCCACGGGAGTTGCGACAGTCCCCGTGTTCTTGATGCTTGCGCTGAAGACGACGGCACTCCCCGGCGCCACGGTGAGCGGGCTCGTACCCGTCACGACGAGGTTGTAGCCGTCCAAGAGCGCGTCCTGGGAGGTCAGGACTTCTTCGGTCGTCCCGGTGTCAGCGCCCCCGCACCCCATGAGCGTGAACGACAGGCTGGCGGCCAGGACGACGAGAGTGCCCTTCAACGAGGAAGGCACAGGTTGCTTGCGGATGTTTCGCGAGGTCTTGCTGGACATGCAAAACCTCCTAGAGCCGCCAAAACCGACTGTCCAGGAGGATTTGCGAGGCAGCGGGGCCCATGGGCCACGGCACGGAGCCGCCGTCAGGGAGCAAGCTCGCGATTCAACGCCTCCGCCATTCGCGAAACCGCTCCCGGCAACGTGCCGAGGTCGTGGCTGCCGCCGTCGTACTCGAAGTAGGTGAAGACGTTGCTCGGTGAGACACGCCCGGCGTCCGCCATCGCGGCGGCGAGCGCGCGCGAATACAGGACCGAGGCCGAGGGGTCGGCGGCTCCATGGTGGACCTGTGTCGCGGGCAACCTCGTCGGCGCTGCCAGCGCGCTGGTGGCCGCCATGCGCCGCCGCATCTCCACGTAGCCGGCCTCGGTGATGAAGAGTCCGGCATCAGGACTCACCGTGACCTGATCCACCGGGATGAGCGAGCGGAGCAGCAACGTGGCAGGGTCTTGAGGAGAGGCCACCGCGCCAGCCACCGACGCTTCGAACAGCCCCGGTGGCAACCCGGCGAGCGCAACCCGGAAGTCCGTGGGGCCGTAGGCGTCGATGACGAGGTCGAACCGCTTGTCGAGCGCTCCCACTGCCAGCGCCACCATTCCGCCGCGGCTCTCCCCGAAGACGGCCACGCGGCTGGCGTCCGCGAGCGGCGTCGTGGCGATGACCGCCGACAGGAACGCTGCCGTGTCCGTCAGGTCGGTGGTACCGAAGAGCGTGTCGCCACTCGAGCTGTACGTCGTGTTGGCGATGCGTACCCGCTCCCCTCGATAGGAGGGAATGACGTAGATGAGCCGCTCGCGGAGGGGCTGCCCGGGAGTCCGGGACGCGAGGTCCTCCACGGTGAACGGCGGCAAGCCGCCATCTCCCGTATACCCGCCATGCGTGTACACGAGCATGGGCGCGGGCGCCGTCAGTGAGACGGGCACCAGCACGACACCGACGTGGCGCGCACCGCCGACGACGTGCTCGAGCACCCGGTAGGCCATCGGCACGGTGCCGAGGGTCACCGTCCCGCTGGCGAGCTGCGTGACGTCGCGCGCCGCGAGGTCCCGGGAAGCCCACTCCTGCTCCAGGTACTGGAGCTCCGCGGCCGTCACGGGCGCCAGCAGGTCCCCGAGCACGAGGGGCCGTGGCGTCCCTGAATCGACACCGCCCCCCGCATCCACGATGGGTTCGGTGCCGGCGTCAACTCCGCCGTCACCGCCCGGTGAACCACTACACGCCAGGGGCGCGCCGACGATTCCGAGCACCGCGAGCCCGAACGCCGCCAACACCCGTGTCTGTTTGCTCATCGGCTCGTGCTCCTGCGCAAGGGGTCGCAATGCAGTGCATCTGACCACGGCAGGAGGGGCGACGCGCCCCGTCAGCGCATTACATGTCAGCCAGCTGCCGGACCTCGCACTCGATGTTCCACTCCTCGCCGTGCACCGCGAGGAAGCGTCGGGTCAGCTCGAGCGCCTCCTCCATCGAGTCGGCCTTGAAAAGCGCGTAGCCGCCGACCACTTCCTTCGCCTCGGTGAAGGGCCCGTCGGTGCGGCTGAACCTGCCGTGGTCGTTGCGCAGGCGGACGCCCTCGGACGTGGGACGCAGGCCGGCGGTCTCGAGCAGCACTCCCTTTGCCGTCATCTCCTCGATCAGCTTTCCCATGTCGGCCATCAGCTTCTCGCTGGGCTGCTGGGCGGTGTTCTCGCGGACTCGGACCATGGACAGGAAACGCACGTGGAGCTCCTTCAATTCGTCGGATGGGTAGACGAAGCCGGGCGGAAGTGCCCGCTTCATGGGGGCGACGAACGATAGGGGGAAGGATCGACACGGCATTTCCGAAGTATCGACAACGCGGCGTGTCACCAGGCAGGGAAAAAGGGAGAGATATTTCTTTTCAAGACGACCGGTGGGCGCGGGCCCTCCCTTGAGCGGGAGAAGACCTCCCTTCAATCGGCACCCCGCCCCCCGTGGGTCCCTCGTGGTGGTGCCAGAGGAGAAGACGATGATGAAGCGTTCCGTGCCCGGCATGCTGCTGGGCGTGTGGGTGGCCAGCGGCCTCGTGGTTCCCGGTGTCGCGCAGGCCCACGAAGCGCCCCTCGTGCGAGCCCCCATGGTGGGCCGCACCTGGACGACGGGTGCCAGCATCTGGGCGGGTACCTCGGTCAACTTCGGGGACGCCGCAGGTGAGAAGCTGGTCCTCCGAGCCCGGGAGGCGTCCGCCTGTGCGACCTGCTGGGTGTCCACGACGGACATGACGGAGGCGGGAAGCGGAGGCGGCTTCCGCTCGTGGAAGGGCACGGTGGACGGACTGAAGGCCAACACCCGGTACGACTATCGAATCTTCGTCGCGGGCCAGGCCGCGGAGCGCGGGGGCGTCAGCTTCAAGACCGAGCCGAATGCCGGTGCACGCTTCAAGGTCGGCGTCGCGTCCTGCATGAACGGCGAGAAGAACCCGAGCCAGCCCTCGTTCGACATCATGCACGAGCAGCTCGACACGGGAGAGGCCAACATCCAGCTGCTCGTGGGCGACAACATGTACACGACGCAGACGCCCCCGAACAAGGAGCACTACTGGTTCAAGTACTTCCAGCAGCGCAACGTGCCGGAGTTCGCCAGGGTCTTCCGGGCGTTCCCGACGTTCGCTGTCTGGGATGACCATGACTACGGTCCGAACGACGAGGACGGAACCTTCGCCCAGAAGGACGTGGCCCGCGACACGTACGCGGCCCTCTTTCCCCACCCGCCGTTCGCGGGCGGCGGCATCTTCCACAAGTTCACCTGGAGCGACGTGGAGTTCTTCATGATGGATGACCGCTGGGGACGCGACTGCCCCAGGTCCATGCCCGCGGGATACTCGCCGCAGATGTACGGCGCGGACCAGTTCAGCTGGCTGAAGTCGTCGCTGGCGGCGTCGACCGCGACCTTCAAGGTGATTGTGAATGGCTCCACCCTGAACAGCGAATGCTGGGGAAACCAGCGGCAGGCCCTCTTCAATCACATCGCCGACAAGAAGATTGGCGGGGTGCTCTTCGTGACGGGTGACATCCACAAGAGCCAGCTCACCTCGCGCACGCCCGGCGTGGGCTACACGGTGTGGGAGCTCACCTCTTCTGGCATTGGCGTCGGCGCGGATCCGGCCGAGTACAGCTTCGGCATCATGGAGTTCAACACGAACCTGGATGACCCCACCGTCACCTTCAAGGTCATCAACAACCCTCAGCGGCGGTCGAGCATCAACGGAGCGGGCGTCACCGTCTCCACCAGGACCGTGAAGCGCTCGGCGCTGCGGCCCTGAGGAGGGCCTCGAGCGAGGCCGCCCGTGCTGCTCGAGTCAGTCCCCTGCCCCGGGGCCCTCGAGCAGCAGCTCCACGCTCGACGCGGGCACCAGCACCTCCGCGTCCCGCGTCCGATGGCCGAACTTCTCCACGCGCAGCCGGAGGCGTCCCGGGACGAGGCCCGACAGGGTGAAGCGGCCTTCGGCATCCGTGCGGGCGCTGCTCACGGCCGTGCCCTCCTCCAGGACGCCCACCTCCGCCTCGTTCACCGGCATGCCCCGGTCATCGCGGACGCGGCCGGACAGCGTGAGGCCCTCGCGCAGCACCAGGGTGATGGGCGCGGCGTCCTCGGTCCACGCCTCCACCGGGAGGGGCGCTGACGTGATGTGGCCGGGCGCACGCGCCTGCACGATGTAGCTGCCCGGAACGAGCCCCCCGAAGTGGACGCGGCCCTGAGCGTCCACTTCCTCCTCCCGCACCGTCTCGCCGCGCCCCTCTCCCACCAGGGAGAGGGAGACGGACGCCGCCTCCACGGGCGCTCCCCGCGCGCCTTGCACCTTCACGTCCAGCGCCGCCGCGGGAAACAGGGTCAGCTCCAGCGGCTCGGTCCGTGGCAGCCTCAGCTCGCGCGTCACGGAGAGGTACCCCGGGCGCTCGACGCGCAGGGCATAGGTGTCTCCCGTGAGCTCACGTACCTCGAAACGCCCATCGGCGCCCGTGCGCTGCTCCGCCGCCCCGCTGCGTCCGGCCCCCGTGAGCTGGATGCGCGCTCCCTCCAGCCCGAGCCCCTCGGGGCCCAGGACCCGCCCCGCCAGCACGCTCTCCGACTGGAGCGCAATCTCGACCTTCGTCTCGGGCCCGGCGTCCACGGTGACGGTCCGCTGCACGGCCCCATGGCCCGGCGCACGGACGATGAGGGAGTGGGAGCCCGGCAGCAGGGGCACGGCCCGGAAGTGGCCCGCCCCCTCCTCGCGCCAGCGCGCCTCCGGTGAGGCGGGAGACTGGACGCTCGCGCCCGCAAGCTCCCGTCCCGACGAGGCCGAGACCACCCGCACGAGGAGCCCACCCGCCGCCTCCAGCTCGAGGTCGAGCCCCGACGTGTCCTCGCTCAGCGCCTCGAGCACCCGCTGGCCCACGCCCGTGGCGCTCTCCGCGTACAGCTCGGCGCGTCCACAGTCGACCTCCTCCAGCACGAAGCGCCCCGCCTTGTCGGCCTGGGCTTCCAGGTCTCCCGCGCGCAACCTCACCCGCGCCCCCGGCGCGGCGACGCCGCGCTCGAGCACGCGCCCCTCCACGCGCAGCGCACAGGGCAGCGGCACGGTGGCGGGCCGGGACGCGGGTACGACGAGCACCCGCTCGCCGTGCGCCTCCGCGCGGGCCCACACGCCATAGCGCGCCTGGGCGGGCAGCCCTTCCACCTCGAAGGCGCCGGTCTCGTCGGTCTCCACCTCCCGCAGGGGCCGCACGGGCGCCAGGCTCATCACGGTGACGCGGGCCCGGGCCACCCCGCCCACCGCATCCACCACCCGGCCCTTCAGGCGCTCACCGTCCGCCACCACCAGGAACACCTCGGAAGGCCCCGGCTCCACCGCCAGGGCGAGCGCGGCGGGGCGGCCCTGCACCTCGGCCAGCAGGTGGTAGCGGCCCTCAGGGACTCGCAGCGCGAAGGCTCCGTCCGGGCCCGTGGTGGCGGTGGCCCGCGCGGGCGCCTCCAGCAGTCCCGAGGCCACGCGCTGCTCCAGTCCCTCCTGCGTCTCCTCGGGCCCCTCCTCGAAGGCGAGCACCCGGGCGTCGGCCACGGGCCCTCCCCGCGCGTCCTGGACCTGACCGTGCAGCACGGCACTCCCGTGGGCCATCGGGTCCAGCGCCGAGGCGCTCGAACCGGTGCCGGCGGCCCGTGCCTGCGCGGACGCGCTGCTTCCATCGAAGCCGCCAGGTGAGAGGGCGACCCCGAGGAGCGCCAGCAACAGGAGCAATACGCCTCCCGCAACGAGCCCATACCGCATTCGCAGACCTCCTCTTCCGGCGCGTGGCCGCATGCTCCCTGGAGGGCGTTGCCCCGCAAGAATCTCAAAGGAATTCGATCTTCCATTTCCGGTGAGATGCCGGGGAAGCGCGTCCCTCCAAGGAAATGCAGTCGCGTCTGATACCTCACCCGGGAGACCCCATGAAGCCACTCCGCCGCCGTGCCACCAGCGCGGCCGTCGTCCTCGCCGTGTGCCTGGGAGGCGCCGTTCCCGCCCGGGCCGCTCCTCCGCGGCCGGTCTTCGCGCCCGTCAATGGCTTCCCCGACCCCTCCGTGGTCAACAACAACGATCAGTTCTACGGCATGGCGACCGGGAGCAACGTCCCCTCGGCCCAGGGCAACATCGCCACCGGCCCGTGGACGGGCGAGGGCCCGGCCCTCAATGAGAAACCCTCCTGGGCCACCCACAGTGGCATGTGGGCACCGGACCTCGAGCGCATCGGCCCGAACGAGTGGGTGCTATACTTCGCCGCCCCTGTCGCCGGGCTGGACAGCGGCCAGCGATGCATCGGAGCGGCCACCGGCACTTCGCCCCTGGGGCCGTTCACCCCGGTCCCCGGCGGACCGCTGGTGTGCCCGGGTCGGGCGGACACGCCCACGGCCGACGACACCGTCCCGAACCGCCCCATCGCGACCGCTGGCGTCATCGACCCCTCCGGCTTCAAGGACAACGATGGCGCCCGCTACCTGCTCTACAAGACGCAGCAGCTGCCGTCGTCCCTGCGCATCGTCCGGCTCAACGCGGCTGGCACCCATGTGCTCGGTGATGCCACCAGCCGGCAGCTGCTCCGCTCGGACCGCATCGTGGAGAACCCTGTCGTCGTGAGGCACGGCGGCGCCTACATCCTGTTCGCCTCGCGCGGCCCGTACAACAAGTGCAGCTATGAGACCATCTGGATGCGGGCGCCCAGCCTGGCCGCCAATGCCTTCAACAGCGTTGCCCAGCACCCGCTCATCACGCCTGGAAGCACGGATGGCGTGTGCGGCCCCGGTGGCGCGGACATCGCGGCGGCAATCGACACCGGGCAGCGCATCTTCTTCCACGGCTGGCTGTGCGGCAGCAGCCCCTGCCCGTCCGGCTTCGACGCGATGTCCGACCCCGGAGGCCGCCGGGGCATGTACGTGGGTGTGCTGGGCTGGAACGGCGGCAACGACCCAGTCGTCAACGTGTTCCTGAGCCCGTGAGACGGAACGGCGCGAGGGGCGGCGAATGACAGACACAGGGCGGAGGCCTGCCGCCCGTCCCCTGGCGGATGGCGCCCGGGAGCGTCCCGGGCTTTAATCCGGGGTCATGACGCGCACCTTCTCTGTCTGCCTCTGGCTGCTCTGCGCCTCGGTGGCCGGAGCAGCCCCCCGTGGCCACCGCGAGGACCCGCGTGAGACGCTCCGTATCCAGCGGTGGCTGTCGGGCGTGGAGACCTTCCTTCGCTCGCGGGACGTGTCGCACCTGACGTCCGTCCAGCGAGAGCGCCGGGCGCTGCACCTGCGCAACCTCCACGCGTATCGCGTGGCGGGCCGGTTCCCTCACAACCACGTCACCTGCGAGCCCACGCCGGTCTTCATCGACGAGCATGGCACCGCGTGCGCCGTGGGCCACCTCCTCCTCCAGGGCGGGGCACCGGAGCTGGCCCACCAGATTGCGAGAGAGCACCTGCTGGCGCGGCTGCCCACGCTCGACTCGCCGGCGCTGGGCCAGTGGGCCCGGGAGAACGGGTTCACCCTCGAGGAGCTCGCGCTCATCCAGCCCACCTATCGGCCCGAGCCCCGCCGTATCTGCCTGGAGGAGGCCCCCATGCTCTTCAGCTTCAACCGGGGAGCCTGGCAGGAGATGAGAGGGCCCGGCGACAGCAGCCGCTGGGACGTCGACGACAGCGTCGCGTACCCGTGGTTCGTCGACAGCGAAGTGCGCAGCCCCTGGCTCATCTCGAGCCATGGAATGACCTATCAATGGGATGGCCGCTACTTCCAACCCCGCCCGAATGTCACCTTCCACGAGGTCCTCGGCGCCGCCGCCCTGCCGCTCTCCCCGGACGAAGTGCTGCTCGCGCTCCCGGCGGATCCGGGGACGCCCTCCCCTCTCCCGCAGGGCCCTCGTCGACGGACCGGCGCGGAGGAGTCCGAAGGCGGCGTGCAGCCGGAGCTCTACTCGCTCTGGAGGGAGCGCGGCGCGGGGACGGTCTTCGGGGTGGGACGGGACGGGCGCATCTTCCAGCGGACTCCGTATGAAAGCTGGGTGGCCCTCACCACTCCGTCCACGCAGGCTCCGCTGCTGTCGATTGACGGCACTGGCCCGGAGAACATCTGGGCCGTCGGGGGAGGCGGCGTCGCGCTCCACTTCGATGGAGCCCGTTGGCGCCGGGTGGAGACGGGCACCACCGAGGGGCTCATCGCGGTGAGGGCCGTCTCGCCGGATACCGCGTGGGCCGTGGGGACCCGCGGCACCGCGCTCTACTTCGATGGGTCGGCCTGGCAGTCCATTCCCACGGGCGTCACGGGCACCCTCCGAGCGGTGGCCGTGCGGGACAACGAGGTGTGGTTGGGCGGAGACAACGGCCTCCTCCTCCACTCCCAGGGGGGCGCCTGGAGGCGGGAGGACCTGGTGACGCCAGCCTCCATCACCTCCTTCGGCACCACGAGCACCCACCTGTTCGCGGCCACGAACGCACAGGTGGGCTGCACGGCCCACTTCATCGTGACGGCGGTGCAAGGCTCCCCCGTCATCAGGCAGACCGAGCACGTGCTCAAGTCCCTGCGCGTCTACACGGCCGAGCGATACTGGAAGCTGCTCAACGGCGGTACGGCGTTGCTCGCCGCGCTGCCGCTGGTGCTGCTGCCCCTGGGGCTGCTGCCCTTCGGGCGGGGACGGTCCTGGCGCAAGTGGCTCGTCTGGGGCACCCTGGCGCTCTTCCCGGTGAACATCCTGGCGGCGCTGGCCCTCCACTCGCACGTCAAGCAGCTCGTCCGGTTCGGAGGGGGTATCACTCCCGACCCGGTCGAGGTGACGCGGATGCAGGACTGGCTCCTGCTGGAGCATGACCTGTCCAGCGTCGCCATCGTCCACGCAGAGGGTTCGCCCCCGGTGGCGTCGAGGGACAGCGTGTCGGAGTTCATCGAGGCCGCGGACAGCCTGACGAGCCCCCGCGACCTCGAGCTTCGTGAGCGCTACGCACGGCTCATCGCCTCGGGCGCCCAGTCTCCCTTCGTGACGACCGAGGCGATCCATCCCGTAAGCTTCATGAGGTAGGACACCTCGTACTGGCGCGCCCGTCGCGTCCTCGGATGACGCGCCCCTGAAAGGAAGTCAGACCCGTAGCGAGCCACGGAACGCCCTGGCGCCATAATAAGACTGTGCACCGTTGTGATACACGAAGACATTGCCGTAGCGGAAATCGCAGAAGAGCGCACCGCCGAGCTTCCTGATATCAGCAGGCGTCTTCACCCAGCTCGATGTCTTCGCATCGAACTCTCCAAGCTTCTGCAGCTCCCGATATTGCTCTTCCGACAAGAGCTCGATGCCCATGGCAGCAGCCATGTCCATGGCGCTGTTTTCCGGTCTGTTTTCCTTCCTGGATTCCAGCCCCTCGCGGTCGAAGCAGACACTTCTGCGACCTTTGGGACTTTCCTCTGAACAATCATAGAAGCTGTATTCGCCCGTCTTCTTGTCGTGACCCACGACATCCGGCTCGCCGCCGGTTCTTTCCATCTCATTGAGCGACCACAGCTTCTCGGGATTGGCCTCGAGCCTTGCTTGTACCTTGGCCCACTCGAGACCTTTGTGGCGGCTCATGTTCTTCTCGAACCGGGCCTTCAACACCCCGAGCAGCTCGTCACGTTGCGCTGCCGACAACTTCTTCTTGTTGCTGTTGGCACTGGCCATTCTTTGGTCTCCTCTATTGGATGGATGTGTTGAGTCAGGCGCCTCTCCCAGGCACCCTCACCGCGACGTTGGCGGAGTGGTGAGCGCGAACGCGGCGCCCTGCGGATCCATGAGCTGCACGATGCGCTGGCCTCCGGGGACTTCCATCGGACCGTTGAGCACGCGCGCCCCCTTCGCCGTCGCGCGGGCGAGCGCGGCGTCCAGGTCCTCGACCGTGATGTAGAACATCCACGACGGCGGCACGTCGCGGCCATCGGGTGTCTTCATCCCCTTCGGCAGGGTCATCATGCCGCCGAGCTGCTTGCCGTTGCGGCCCCACAGCAGGTACTTGCCCATCGGGCCCAGGTCGAACTCCCCGAGGCGCTCCCAGCCGGCGATGCGCTCATAGAAGGTGAACGCAGCCTCCTGGTCGGTCGTGTACAGCTCGTGCCACGAGAACTCGCCCTGCTTCGTGACGTCGTGCGACGGCATGTCCGTGGCGGGCGTGAAGACCGCGATGACCGCCCCCTGCGGATCCGCAATCACCGCGAAGCGCCCCACGGCGGGAACGTCCTGGTTCACCAGGACCTGGCCGCCCAGGCGCTTCACCTCCGCCATCGTCTCCTCGACGTTCGCGACCTGCACGTTCGCCTGCCAGTAGGACGGCACGCCCAGCTTCTTCGCCGGCTCGGGCAACGCGGCCACGCCGCCGAGAGGGCCCTGGCTGGCGACCCACATCCGGTAGTCACCGCCGCCTTCTGCCGCCTGGGGCGTCCAGCCCACGACCTCGGGATAGAAGCCGAGCGCGCCTTGTGGATCGGTCGAGAGGAGCTCGTACCAGACGAAACGGCCGGTGTCGTTCTTGCTCTTCGGGTCGGTCATGGCCCGAGAGCCTAGCGCTAGCCCGGACGGAAGCGGCGCTCGATTCGCGAGCGCAGCAGCGCCACCAGCTCCCGCTCGCCCTCGGCCAGCTCGGACGCGAGCGAGTCCCGGTCCGCCTTGCGGATGCCGAGCGTCAGCACGGGGGCCTCGACCCGGGCCTCGTCCTTCAGCACGCGTGTCCCCTGCTTCACCACCAGGTCCGCGTGCTCCGCCGCGATGCCGTACGGCTTGAGGTACAGGTCCGAGAAGAGCTGCTTGAGCGCGCCGACCGTCAGCGCCTCGCGCGACACGGGCAGGAGCTGGAAGGCAATGCCCTTGCCCGCGAGCTTCACCACCACCTCGTCGACGAGGCCGACCTTCAGGGCGAAGGGCAGGAGCGCCTCCTGGCCCTCGGACCAGTTGAAGAGGAAGTAGCTCTTGGCGACGTGGCCGCAGGCCGGGCACATCAGCCCGTTGAGCTCATCCAGGCCCCGGGTGCGCAGCAGGTGGACGAGGAAGACGCCCGCGCCACAGCCCTTGCACTGCTCACGCGGGCCGAGGTGCGCGAGCACGCGCTGCGCCAGTATCGCCACGGTGCGGCGCTCGAGCGCGATGGGCACACCGGCGAGCAGCTCGACCGACTTGAGCTGGAGCCCGAAGCGCACCTTCCCGCCCTGGAAGCGGAGCCCGAGCTCGAGCGGAGGCGGCAGCCGGGTGAGCAGCTCCTCGAAGGAGGGGGCCTCCGGCCACGCCGCGGCCACGGCGGCGTAGCGCGCGGCCCAGCCCTCCTGGCTGGAGAGCGCGTCGGGGGGACGCCCCGCGCGCTCGGCGAAGAAGGCCATCAACACCAGCGTGGCCTCCCACGGCGCCTGCTCCACCGCCTCCTCCAGCGTCTGCGCGAGCGTGCGGGCCTGGGACGAGGCCCGCTGGCGCTCGAGACGCTCCGCGCCCTTGCGCACGAGAGGGCTCTCGAGAATGGGGTCGAAGGTGCGCAGCGCCCCTTCGGGCTTCGCTTCGGTGAGCGATTGCTTCAACGCGGTCAGCTCCCGGGCCGCCCGGTCGAGCCGGCCCATGCGCGCCAGGGCGTCGCGCATCGTGCGCTCGGCGTCCTCGGCGAGCTCGGTGAGGGTCTCCTGGAAGTAGTCGCGGCCCAGCTCCTGGAGCCCCGTCCATTCGGCATGGAGACGAAAGGTGGACGACTCGCGCAGGCGGCCAAGGTCCGCGAGCAGCGAGCGGCGCACGGGTGCCAGGGCGGTGATGCGCTTCTCCAGGTGCGAGAGCCGCTCGTCCACGGACACCGCCGCGTCGAGCATCTCGCCCCGGTCCACGCGAACGAGGAAGAGCTCCAGCGCGGTCCGGTCACCCTTCTCGAAGGCGAGGTTGACCTGGATCATCAGCTGGTGGAGCCGATGCCGCTCCTCCTCCGTTCGGGCGAGGTCCGGGTGGAGCAGTCGCGCGAGCTTGCGATAGAGCCGCTTGAGGCTCTGCGCCTCGGAAGCGAGGTCCGGAGGGGGCGGGAGCGGCTCGGGCACCTCGTCGTCGAGCGTGGCGCCGGGCGTCCAGGGGCGCTCGCCTTCCGTCTCGTCCTCCGCCGCGTCCCTCAAGAGCCGATGCGACCGTGTGGGCTTGCGCGACTTGCGCACAGGCGGCTTCGGCGTGCGCAGCTCGGCGTCGAGCCGCACCAGCTCGTCCTGCAGGGCCTGGAGTCGTCGAACCACGCGCTCATGCCGCTCGAGTCGGGCAAAGGCGGCCGACAGCTCACGCTCGTAGCGCGCGGAGAACGCGGCCAGCTCCGAGGCAAGGGTCTCCACCTCCAGGTCGAGGGCGGAGATCTCGTCGAGCAATGCGAGCAGCCGCCGCTCGGCATCAGCGACGGCCCCATCGGAATCACTTTGGGTGCGCGCGAGTGCGACGGAACGCACCAGCGCGTCGGAAGCGCTCATCCGCCTTGCTTCTACCACCAGCGCCCTCCTCCCGCTTCCATGCCAGCCCGGTATCCAGGCGAGCGGGCCGCCTCTACACCAAGGCGCCACCGAAGCACACGCACCTTCATGGCTCGCGAGTCCTCACGAGCCTCCAGGCGAGGGGCATCCCCAGGCCTGCGATGGCTGCCTTGAGGGCCCCACCGGGGAGGAAGGGCAGGAAGCCCTTCTGGAGGGCCGTGGAGAAGTCGAGTGAGGCCGCTACGCAGAGCCAGGGCACGCCGATGGCCAGGATGACGAGCTGGCCCGCGAAGAAGAGCGGTACCGCCTTCCACGGCAGCCGGTCGAAGCCGTGCCGCGCCGCGAGCCCCACGAGGAAGGCCGCGGGGAGGAAGCCCACCAGGTAGCCGCCCGTCGGCCCGAGCACCGGCGCCAGGCCGCTGGCCCCCTTGGAGAAGAACGGCAGTCCCACCACGCCGAGCAGGAGGTAGGCGAGCTGCCCGGCCACGCCGCGCACGGGTCCGAGCGCGGCGGCCGTGAAGACGACGGCGAGCGTCTGGCCCGTGATGGGCACCGGGGAGCCCGGCACCGTGATGGCGACCTGCGCAAGCAACGCGGTGGACAGCGCGGCGCCGAGCACGAGCGCTCCATCATGGATGCGCGTGCGTGCGAAGACGTCGGCCAGGACGCGACGCGGAGGGGAACCCGTGCCTGCGCTCAAGGCCAGTCCACCGGGGACGCGTGAGAGCAGCGGAACGGCTCGAAGGGACGCGAAGACACGGGTGGATGCTCAGCGAGGACGCGCTCCGATGCAAGACGTCGGCGAGTCGAGGGGCGCATGGCTTCAGGGGGCGGCCTTCCCCACCGCGTCCGGTACACTCCGGGCATGACGATGGATCCTCACGGGGCGTGGGCGTACCGCCCGGATGCTCCCCTTCGTGGCGCGGCGGAAGGGCCGCTCGCGGGCCTGACGTTCAGCGCGAAGGACCTGTACGGGGTGCCGGGCTGGCCGCTCCGGGGCAGCTCACGGGCCGTCCTGCCCGAAGTGGGTGCCAGTCCGCTGGTGGCCCGCCTCCTGGGGCTCGGGGCGACGCTCCTCGGCAAGACGCACCTGCACGAGGTGGCGCTCGGCATCACCGGTGCGAATGCCTTCGGCGGAACGCGCAACCCGCTGGACACGACGCGGGTGGCGGGTGGCTCCAGCGGCGGTGCGGCCGTGAGCGTCGCGACGGGCGAGGTGGACTTCGCGCTCGGCACGGATACGGGGGGCAGCATCCGCGTGCCAGCGGCGTGGTGCGGTGTGGTGGGCTTCAAGCCCACGAAGGGCAGCGCCGCGTGGCCCACCGAGGGCGTCCTGCCGCTCAGCTCCACCTGCGACCACACGGGCCCGCTCGCGCGGGACGTGCGCGGAGTGGTTCGCGTGCACAGCGCCTTGACGAGCGAGGCCGTGGCTCCGCGGGAGTGGGCCGGCGTGCGCGTGGGCGTGTGGGACGTCTCCGCCTGGGTCACCCCGGGCGTCTGGGCCGTGGTGGAGGCGGAGGCAGCGAGGCTTGCGGCGCTCGGCGCGCGAGTCTCACGGGTGTCCTTCCCCGACGTCATGGATGCGTACACCCCCATCGTGTTGAGTGAGGCGGCGGCGGTGCATGCGCTGGCCTTGAAGAGCGAAGCGCCAGGCTTCATCGCCGCCACGGAGACGAACCTGCGCGCGGGCGCGGCGCTGAGTGAAGCGGACGTGGCCGCCGCGCGCGCCCGGCGGGAGGCGTACCGCACGCGCCTGGGGGCGCTGTTCAACGAGGTGGACATCCTGCTCGGCCCCGCGGTGCCGGACGTGGCGCCACGGTTCGACCAGGAAGAAGTCGACGTCGCGGAAGGAGCGCTGCCGGTGCGGCGCGCGGTGCTGCGCATCACCGCGCCGTGGAGTCTGCTGGGCGCGCCGACGCTGTGCCTTCCGCGTCCGCTCGGTGCGCTGTCGGTGGGCGTTCAGCTGGTTGCGCCATGGGGGCAGGACGTGGCCCTGCTGGGATGGGGACTCGGCGTGGGGAGCCGTACACCTTCCGGCCCCGGCTGACACGGGCTTCGTCCCCCGGACCACCGACGTCCGGGGGCGAAGTCTCAGCGGCTACTCGCAGATGAACTCGGGCGGAAGCTCTTCGATGTCGATCATGCAGCGAGTGGCTTCGAGGACGCCGAAGCGCTGCTGCTGCGAAGAGAAGGACACGTAGTACGCACCCTCGCCTCCTCCGCCGGTGCTCATGTCGAGCGAGTGGAGGTAGACGCCGCCATTCAGGGCGGAGCCGAGGGTGCTCGTGTTGTTGCACGCGCCGTCACGCTCGGTGGTGAAGACGATGGTCCAGCGGTCCTGGAAGGGACCCGACGAGGTGTCGTCGTGGTGGACGACCTTGTAGAAGCCCGCGTCGAGCGGGAGGGCATTCGCCTCCATCTGGTCCTCCGTGTAGCCATCCGCCTTGCCCAGCTCGAAGGTGATGCCCTTCTCCCACCGGGCCAGCTTGCCCTGCTGGAACCGGGCGCAGGCTCCCGGGGTGTCGGTGATCATGAGCGCGCCGAAGCGGGGGTCTCCGTCGAAGGACAGGAGAATGGCCTCCCTGGGGTGGAAGCCGCTGGCCTGGAGCTCCTCGCTGGTGAGTGACTCGCCCTGCTGCGAGGGCACCTCGGCCACCTCGCCAGAGGTGGGAGGAGTCGCGACGTCGGTGCCGCAGCCCCAGACAGAGAGGGACAGGACGAGAAGGGACGCTTGAAGCTTCATGATGTGCTCGCTTGTGGTGTGGATACGACCTGGAAGTCAGGCCGCCAACCGCTACGACAAGCCCTCGCCTGCGGCGTCCCAGCAATTTCATCCCGTTCGTCCCAAGCCCGTCCCTGCCCACCTTGGAGTCCATGTAACCGGTAGCAGTGCCCGCGCGGAGCCCCCACCCCAACGACTCGTACTTGACCGGCCGTATAACAATCGGTATTTGAACGAGCGTTCAAGAACGAGCCACCGCGGAGGCCGCCTCATGGGAAGACCGAAGACCTTCGAAGAGGACGAGGTCCTCCAGCGCGCGATGATGCAGTTCTGGGAGACGGGCTACTCCGCGCTCTCGGTGAAGGACCTGGAGCAAGGCACGGGCCTGCTCCGGGGAAGCCTGTACGCAGCCTTCGGGGACAAGCGGGCCCTGTTCCTCGCCGCGCTCGAACGCTACGCGGACCTCAGCGCGGAGGAGCTGGAGACGCTGCTCGCGTCGGGCCCCACGCCCCGGGCCGGCATCGAGCGCTACCTGCGCAACATGCTGAAGAACTGCACCGGAGAGCTGCGGCACCGAGGCTGCCTCCTGGCCAACACGGCCGCCGAGGTGGCGCCCCGGGACCCGGAGGTTCGCGCCCTGGTGGGGCGCCGCTACTCGAAGATGGCGGCCATCCTCGAGACCGCCATCAAGGCCTCCCAGGACGCCGGAGAAATCGACCCGGCCCGTAACGCACGGGCGCTCGCCCAGCACCTCATCGTGCTGGTGCAGGGCATGAGCCTGGTGGGGAAGACGGAGCCGGAGGCCCCGCTCGTCCGCTCCGCCCTGCGCATGGCGCTCACCCTTCTCGACAGCAAGGAACAGGAGGACCTGGAATGACACGCGGCATTGCGCAGCTTCTCTTCGGTCGTCACACCCTGGATGGCCCCGCTTCCACGGGCCTGCTCGTGTTGAGGGTCCTGGCGGGGAGCGCCATGGCCCTGCATGGTGCGCCCAAGATGCTCACCCCGTTCAGCTGGATGGGACCGGACAGCCCGGTGCCCGGGGTGCTCCAGCTGCTCGCGGCGGTGGCGGAGTTCGGCGGGGGCATCGCCTGGGTGCTGGGGCTCGTCACGCCGCTGGCCGCGCTGGGCGTGGTGGTGACGATGCTCGTCGGCATCGTCCTCGGGCACCTCTCCGTCGGGGACCCCTTCATCCGCCTCAGCATGGGCGGAGTGCCTCCGGGGCTCGGCATCCCCTTCGCGGGCCTGCCCACCTGGCTGGTGCGCGCGGGAGGCCGCAGCGCGGCGGCCGTGGGCTCCGGCTCGTCCGAGCTGGCGACGCTGTTCACGGCCATCTCCCTGGTGCTGCTGCTCGCGGGGCCCGGCCGCTTCTCGCTCGACGCCCTGCTGTCACGCGCGCTCGCTCGCCGTCGCCCGGACCCGCGCGCCCCTGCCCCGGCGCAGGCGGCGACGTGAACCGGTGAGCCGCGTCAGCCGGCGCTTCGCTGCTGCTTCGCGCGCTGTCGCTCAATCCACTCGCGCGCCTGCTCCGCGGTGTCCACGTAGATGATTTCGAAGGAGGGCCGGGCTTCGAAGAGGGGCTTCGCCATCATCCCCTTGGTGTTGACCCTCTGGATGGAGCCCGCGCCGATGTAGACGACGCCCCGGGTCCACCGGGTGCGCGTGTTCTCGACCATGTACCTCCGGGCCTCGGCGGTGATTTCAGAGTCCTTCACGTCGATGGCGCCGAAGAACGGCCCGGAGGCCGCCACCTCGCGGTAGACCTCCACCGACCACTTCATCACCTCGAGCGTCACCAGCCCGCGGAACCGCTGCCAGAGGATGTCCGGCGGCTCGAACCACGAGCGTTGTGCGCCACTCAGCCACTCTCGCGACTGCGACATGTAAGGGCCCCCTCCCGGATTCGATTCGTCGGGCACGGCACGGAAAGCCTGCCATCAGGGCAGGGCCACCTCATCCCACCCGGGCCTCTCAGGGCCGTCATGTGTTGAATTTTCCATCTAATGGCAGGCCCGAGCCAGGAACCCGCCCTCGAACGAGGTCTCGTTCATGGGAGCAGGTCTGCATGGTCGACGCCGAGCCAGAGCGCCAGGTCTCTGCCGAGCGAACTCGCCCATGCGGCATCGAGCGCGAGGTTGTCGCGATTGTACGTCGGGTCCAATGCTGAAGCCGGGTCGCGCTCCTCGACGAGCACCACGGGCGGCTCGCCCGCGCGCTCGACGCTGATGCCGCGGTGCCCGAGGTCGACGGGGTCGACCCACGAGGTGACGCGGGTGATGTTCGCCGCCGGGAAGACGCTCGCACCGACCTGCACCGTCGAGCGGTTCGCCGCGAACAGCCGCGCGTCCAGGTTCCACGCGACGAGGTTGCGCCCGTCGACAATCGCCCACACGTACTCGCCGCCGTACGTCTTGCCAATCCTCACGCCGCGTGGCTCGAGCGCGGCAATCCGGCGAAGGCGGCCGGCGCGGTCCGTGCGCTCGAACGCGAGGAGCTTCACGCCCGCGTCGCTCGCCGCGTAGATGCCGAGCCACTCGTGTCCGACAGCGCCAGCATCCCAGGCGGCGACCCGCTCGCCCGGGTGTCTCGAGGCTTCTTCGACGGTGATTGCCATGGCACGTCCAACCCTACCCGCTTCGACTTCTGCCATGTGCCAGCGTCTCCCGCAGGAAGTCCTTGAGCACCTGCACCCGTGGCGGCACCGGCCTTCCAGGCCGGGACACGAGGAACAGCGGCGCATCGCGGAAGGCCTGCTCCGGCAGGAGGCGCACCAGCGCCCCCAGGGCAACGTCCTGGGCCGCGAGGAAGGTGGGGAGCAGCGCCACCCCTCCTCCTGCCCGCGCCAGCTCCACCAGGAAGCCGAAGTCGGAGCACTGCACCGAGGCGGCCGGCGGTGGCCTCCCTCCCCCCGCGCGGAAGGGCCCCCGCCCTCGCGGGGGCGCGGGCCACAGGCACTCGTGGCCCGCGAGGTCCGTGAGCGCGGTGGGAACGCCCCTGCGCTCGAGGTACCGGGGCGACGCGAAGAAGCCGGCCTCCAGGTCCATCAGCTTGCGGGCGACGAAGCTGCCGGCGCCCGGCCGGCCCACGCGCAGCGCGAGGTCCACGCCTTCCTCCATCAGGTCCACCACGTCGTACGTCAGCACCACTCGCACCCGCACCCCCGGCTGGCGGACCCGGAAGTGCGCCAGCACCGGCGCCAGCAGCGCGCGCCCCACATCCGGCGGCGCGGTGAGCGTCACGTCGCCAGTGGGAATCGAGGACGTGTCGGGCGCGCTCTCCACCGCGGCCCGCAGGCCCGAGAGCAGCGGCGCCACCTGGCGCAGCAGCGCCTCGCCCTCGGAGGTCAGCCGCACCGAGCGCGTCGTGCGGACCAGCAGCGGGGTCCCCAGCGTGTCCTCCAGGGCCCGCAGCGCCCGGCTCACCCGCGACTTGTCGAGCCCCAGCCGCCCGGCCGCCTTCGTGAAGCTCCGCGTCTCCGCCACGGCCTGGAAGAAGGTGAGGTGGTTCAGGTCCATTGTTGCATCTCTACAACAGTGCGTTGGAAAGAGGCTGGATTGTTGTCCGGGCCATCTGGGCGCACGTTGCGTCACGAGCATTCCGCTCCCTGGCGCCCTGGCGCCCGTGAAGGACGAGAAGACGATGACGCTCCGGATTCCGATGATGCTGATGGTGTGCTTCGCGCTGGCGGGCTGTGGCTCCTCGCGTGGGGGGATGGTGCCGCTGCAGGCCGGGCCCGGGCCGGAGCCCGTGCTCACCCTCGTCTGGGTGGGCCGGGGCGAGGCGGAGCGGCTGGAGGGCGGCACCTGGAAGCGCATTCCCGAGTTCGACTACACCTTCACCGTGGAGCAGCGCCGGTACGCGGGCCACTGGGAGTCGGTGAAGAGCCTGCGCCGTGCCCACCCCGACTATGACGGGAGCGCGGGGCCGCGAGAGCAGATGATGTACTTCCGGCTGGACTACACCGCGCCGGATGCGGCCGGCCGCGTCTCCAGCGCCATCCGCTCGTCACTCGGCGACGGCGCCGGCCACACCGACGCCGAGTTCCGCGAGGCCGTCCTGGAGCTGCGCCCGGACATCAGCCGCTTCGCGCCCTTCGACCGCTACCGCATCTCCCAGACGTACGGCTACGAGCGCGGCGTGCTGGAGGAGAGCGTGGAGCTCCTCGACGGAGAGACGCCCTGGGTCCGCAACGCCGAGAAGGCCACGCTCTTCGCCCCGCACCACTTCGACAAGGCCCCGACCACCGCCTCCCGGTAGGTGGCCCCGTGCCACGGGCCGCGGCTCACCCCGGGAAGGGCGCGCCGCGCCGGTCGGGCTCCAGGCCGTGGTCCACCAGGAAGCCCCGGACGGCGTCGGCGATCTCCGTGCCCGCCTCCAGCAGCCCCGCGTGGCCGGCGTCATCCACCCGGAGCCAGTGCGCATGCGGCATCGCGTCGCGCATGCGCTCCATCTCGCTCAGCGGCACCAGGGTGTCGTCGCGGGCGGCGATGATGAGCGTGGGCACCCGCACCCGGGACACCACGTCCCAGGCATGGCCCTCCGCCAGCCCGCACAGCGTGTGCCAGTACGCCTCTGGGCTCATCCGCCGCAGCGCCCGCATGAACTCCTCGATGTCCGCGCGCGGCGCTCGGGGGCGGAGCGCGCCCATCGCCCGGCCCAGGGGATAGGCGAAGCGGCTGGAAATCACCGCGTGCACCACCGGCGCCGCCAGCGGAAGGACGGGCGTGGTGGCCCGGAACAGCCCCCGGGTGGCCGTCAGCGCCACGCGGGCCGTCAGCCGGTCCGTGCCCGAGCCCGGCGCTCCCGGCGTCCCCGCGATGAGCGTCATCGAGGGCACCAGGTCCGGCCGCCGCTGGTACAGCTCCAGCAGGACGCGCACCCCCATGGAGAACGCCACGTGGTGCGGCGGACGGCCGTCGCCCCGGGCCATCACCGCCTCGGTGACGCGCTCCAGGTCGTCCACGTGCACCGGCACCCGGTAGTCCCCGTTGCACGAGTCCTCGCTGCTGCCATGCCCCCGGTAGTTCCAGTGCGTCACCCGGTGGTCCTGCTCCAGGTTGCCGACGATGTAGCGCCAGAAGTTCTCGGACGTCCCAATCCCGTTGGTCAGCAGCACCGGAGGCCTGTCCCTCAGCTCCGCGTCCGCGGCCTCTTCCGACAGGTTCCCGTAGTGCGTATGCCAGGCCACCCGGGTCCCATCCGGGGCGGTGACGAAGCGCGTGTTGCGACGGTAGGGCATGCCACTTCCAACCATGGGGCTCCCTGGCGGGTGGCGCAAGGTCTCCGGGTGGCCGGGCATTCCCTTCCTGGACGCTCCCAGGAAGCGCCGTGCCGGGTTATGAGGGAGGCGCATGCTCTGCGTGGACGCGGAACAGTTCGATATCGGCCCCTTGCTCGCGCACTACGCCGAGCACGGCTATGCGCGCCTGGGCCCCGTGCTGGGCGAGGCGGGGCTGGAGGCCCTGCGCGAGCGGGCAGACGACCTCATGCTCGGCCGCGTCGCGTACCCGGGGCTGTTCTTCCAGCCGGACGCCACCACCGGCCGCTACGAGGACGCGCCGCTGGGGCTGGGCTGGCAGGGGCCGTCGCTCGACTACCGCAAGCTGGAGAAGCTGGAGAAGGACCCGCGCTTCCTCGCGTGGATGGAGAACCCGCTGTTCGAGCGCATCGCCCGCGCCCGCATCTCCGGTGACGTCGTCCTGTACCGCGCCATCCTCTTCCACAAGGGCCAGGCCGGCGGCAGCAACCTGCCGTGGCACCAGGACGGGGGCCGCCTCTGGGGCCTCACCCGCGAGCCGGAGCTGCAGATCTGGACGGCGCTGGACGACGCCCCCGTGGACGGAGGCTGCCTGGAGGTCGTGCCCGGAAGCCACCGGGGCGGCCTGGTGACGGAGCTGGGGGGCGTCATCCCCCCGGACGCGGTGGCCGCCGCCGACGCGGAGCGCCGCGCCGTGCCCCTGCCCGTGCGCGCCGGCGAGTCGCTGCTCATCCACAACCACGTGTGGCATCGCTCCGGACGCGGCCGCCCCGGGCTGCGCCGCCGCGCCTTCTCCGCCTGCTACATGGACGCGGACGTGCGCTGCGTGCGCAAGAAGAAGGCGCCGCGCGTCTTCCCGCCCCTGTTCCGGCGCTGAAGCGGCGGCTCAGCCCACCAGGTGCAGGCGCATGGGCGGCGACGCCTCGCGCGAGCGCTGCGCCACCGGCAGGGACACGCGGAAGGTGCTGCCCCGCCCCTCCTCGCTCTCCACGGAGATCTCCCCGCCGAAGCCGGTGACGATGCCGTGGCAGATGGACAGCCCCAGCCCGGTGCCCTCGCCCACCGGCTTGGTGGTGAAGAACGGGTCGAAGATGCGCGCGCGCACCTCCGGAGCCATGCCCACGCCGGTGTCGCGCACCTCGATGATGACCCGGTCCGCCGAGTGCCGCAGCACCAGGCGCACCTCGTTCTGCTCCGGATGGCCCGGCGCAATGGCCTGCGCGGCGTTGATGAGCAGGTTGAGGAACACCTGCCCGAAGCGGCCCTCGTTGCCCTCCACCAGCGGCACGTCGCGGTACTCGCGGACGACCTGCGCGCGCATCTTCAGCTCGCCGCGCGCCATGGTGATGGCCGACTCCAGCACCGCCTGGACGTTGACGGCGGTGGCCACCTCGTCGTCCCCGCGGGAGAACGTCCGCAGGTCACGCACGATGTGCCGCACGCGGTGCGCCCCGTCCACGGCCTCGCGCAGCACCTCCTCCATCTCCGAGATGCGCCCCGGCGGCAGCTCGCGCGCGACGCCCTGGAGCTCTCCGGAGAGGAAGGACAGGTTGGACAGGACGAAGGCCAGCGGGTTGTTGATTTCGTGCGCCACGCCCGCCGCGAGCGTGCCCACCGCCGCCAGCCGGTCCGCCACCACGAGCTGCGCCTGCATGGCCTTGCGGTCGGTGATGTCGATGGACACACCGCCCAGCAGGCGCCGCCCCGAGCGCTCCTTCACGATGAAGCGGTAGGTGAGCCAGTGGCGCGGGGTGCCGTCCCGGGCGGGAATCATCCCCTCGGTGGCGCTGGGCTTGCCCGACGCCAGCACCAACTGATCCTCGCGCTGCACGTGCGCCGCGGAGGCCGCCGGCATCAGGTCCGTGTCGTCCAGCACCGCCAGGTCCATGCTCTCCGGAAGCTGGAAGAAGCGGCGGTAGGGCTCGTTCACCCAGATGCGCCGGCCCTGCGAGTCCTTGATGAACGCCACCGCCGGGCTGTTGTTCATGAAGGACGCGAACAGCTCCTGCGACTCCTGCAGCGCGGCGAGCGCGGCGGTGCGCTGGGCCATCAGCTCCTGGCGCGCCTTCGCCTCCGCCGCGTTGCCCATGGCCGCGCCGAGCAGGCCCGCCATCAGCTCCAGCGTGCGCACGTCCCGGTCGTCGAACGTATTCGGGCGGGAGGAGACCACGTTGAGCGCGCCCACCGGCCGCGACTCGCGCCACAGCGGGACGCAGATCATCGAGCGCGCCCCCACCCGCCGCGTGGCCTGCACGTTGACGCGCACGTCGTCCTCGGTGTCGTCGGTGCGCATCACCTCGCCGCGCAGCAGGCTGGAGCCGGTGAGGCTGCCCTCCACCTTCAGCCGGAACCCGGTGTGGGCCGCCACGCTGCCGGTGGTCACCCGGTACTCCACCATCCCGTCCTCCACCAGCGCCACCGCCGCGCCGTCCGCGCCGCACAGCACGCGCGAGCGCTCGCACAGCAGCCGCATGATTTCATCCAGGTTCAGCCCCGCCATCGCCACGTCCGCCTGCGTCTGGATGATGGCGGCCAGGCGCTCCATCTCCCCGCGCGCCGCCTCCTCGGACGAGCGCCGCTGCTGCCGCGCCCGGCCGCGCCGCTCCAGCAGCAGCCGCCGCGCACGCACGTCCTCGGCCGCGAAGGGCGCCGTCAGGTACTCGTCCACGCCCGCCGCCAGCAGCGGCTCCAGCGCGGCCTCCGTGGCCGCCGGTGCCAGCCCCAGCACGAAGGGCGAGTCCGGCCTCGCCAGCGACCGCAGCGAGTCCAGCCACCGCCCGTCCACCGCCAGCGCCTCCGTCTCCACCACCAGGACGTCCACGGCCTCGTGCGTCAACACGCTCCCCGCCGCGGCCGCGTCAGCGGCGACGGACACCTCCTGCCCCTGCCGGCGCAGCTCTTCCGCCACGGGGTGCTGGGAGTTGGCGCTGATGCACAGGAACTTCATCCGGGGCTTCCTGGGTATTTGGAGTCGATAATCATGAAATTCTACAGTCCCGCAGCACTGCAGATCCATACCTCCAAGGGCTGGGTCTCAAATAACCCAGGGCCTGACAGGCTGGCAGGAGGGAGGGGGCGGGGGCTTCCATGGTGGAAGGTCGACTGCCGGCAGGGCGCTGGAGGGTAGGATGGGCGGGTGCCGGGCATTCCTGGAGTCCTGGTCGCCGAGCAGCCGCACTACCTGCCGTGGGTGGACTTCTACGAGCAGGTGGCGCGCGCGGGCACCCTGCTGGTGCTGGACAACGTGCAGTGGCTGCGGCGCGGCTGGCAGCGGCGCACCCGCGTGGCGCTGCCGGCCAACGTGCCCCTGCCCCCGGCCACCGAGCCCGGCTTCCAGTGGCTGTCCATCCCCCTGGAGGACCCGCACCGGGACACCCTCATCCAGGACCTGGCGGTGGACGCGCGCCAGCCTTGGGCGCGCAAGCACCTGCAGACGCTGGTGACGCTCTACGGGCGGCGGCCCCACTTCGGCACGCAGGTGCTGCCGCTGCTGGAGCCCTTCTACGACGCGGCGGGGCGCGAGGCCGGGCCGGGCTCGCTGCTGCGGGTGCTCCTGGGGAGCATGGCCCTCTTCCACGAGCCGCTGGGGCTGCGGCCCCACGTCGTCATGGCCTCCACGCTGGAGAAGCAGGGCGACGACAAGACGGGCCGGCTGGTGGCGTACTGCCGGCAGCTCGGGGCGCACACGTACTACTCGGGCATGGGCTCGACGCTGTACCTGAAGCCTGGCCTCTTCCGGGACGCGGACGTGCGCGTGCTGTGGCAGCGCTTCCGGCACCCGCCCTACCCGCAGGGGCGCGAGGGCCGCTTCGTCCACGGCATGTCGCTGGTGGACGTGCTGGCCAACGTCCCCATGGACGAGGTGCGCCGGTGGCTGGAGCCGTCGCCGTGGGGCCCCTTCGCGACACCGGCCCCGGGCGGGTGAGGCTCAGGTGGCGGAGGCGGCGCTGCCTCCGGCCTTGTCCTTGTCGAAGCGCACGAAGTAGCCGCGCACCGCCGAGTCCAGCAGCGCGGCGTCCAGGCGCGGCTCCACGCCCTGGTAGTGCGCCATGTCGATGACCTGGTCGAGGAGATCTCTGGGCTGGCAGGCCGCCAGCGGACGCCCCACCGGCCGGTAGTGCGTGTCGAGGAGGTAGTCCACGGCGGACGCGTCGTAGGGCACGCCTCGCTTGCGGCACATGATCTGGAAGATCTCGTGGAACTGCTCCTCGTCCGGGCGCTGCACCTCCAGCTTGTAGCGGACGCGGCGCAGGAAGGCGTCGTCCACGAGGTCGCTGGGGTCCAGGTTGGTGGAGAAGGCGGCGAACACGTCGAAGGGCACCTGCACCTTCTTGCCGGTGTGCAGGGTGAGCATGTCGATGTCGCTCTCCAGGGGGACGATCCACCGGTTCAGCAGGTCCTTGGGGGAGACCTTCTGACGGCCGAAGTCGTCGATGAGGAGCATCCCGTTCATGGCCTTCATCTGGAACGGGGCCTCGTAGTACCTCACCTCCGGCGAGTAGACGAGGTCGAGCATCTCCAGCGTCAGCTCACCGCCCACCACGACGAGGGGACGCCGGCAGCGCACCCAGCGCCTGTCATACGCGGGGGCGCCCTCCTCCTCCACGGGCTTGTGGAGGTTGGCGTCGAAGATCTTCACCACGAAGTCGTCGATGAGGATGGCGTGGGGGATGAAGATGTCCCCGTCGAAGCAGTTCACCATGCCCTGGCAGATGGCCGTCTTGCCGTTGCCAGGAGGGCCGTAGAAGAAGATGGCGCGGCCGGAGTTCATCGCGGGGCCGATGCCGTCGAAGATGTAGTCGCGGATGACGAGGTCGCCGAACTTGTCCTCCATCCGCGTGCGGGTGATGCGGTTGCCGCGAACGGTCTGCTTCTTCACCGAGGCCACCCACTCCTGGAAGGGGATGGGCGCGGGGCCGTTGTAGCGGTTGCGGTCGTTGATCTGCCGGAGCACGTCCGTGACGAACGGAGTGAGCTGGTAGATCATCGTGGACTTGCCCACGCCCGAGCCGCCGCCGCCGCGGATGTCGACGTACTTCTGACGGCGCAGGCCCTCGATGATGTCGTCGACGATGGTGGTGGGCAGGCGGAGGCGGTTGGCCAGGTCCATGCCCCGCATCTCACCGGCGGCGAAGAGGGCCTTGAGGACCAGCTCCTCGATGAAGGTGGTGTTGAGGCCCGTCTCCTCCAGGTTGCGCGGCTGCGTGGGCCAGAACTTGTCCGCCGCAGGCATGGCGCCGTCGGTGCTGCGGCGCTGCGGGGTGCGAGCGGCGGCGGGGCCCGGGCCGCCAGGAGGGGCGGGAGCACGACGCTCGGGACCGGCGTAGGCGGCCGGGGGGGCGCTCGGTGGCCGGCGCTCCGGCACGTCGGGGCTCGTGACGGAGGCGGGGGGCGGACGGCGCTCGGCGGGCGGCGCGGGGGGTGGGCGACGCTCGGCGGGTGGCGCGGGCGGTGGGCGGCGCTCGGGGATGGCGGCGTCGGGGGAGACGACCACGGAGCGGCGCTCGGTGGGGAACTCGGGGCCCTCGTTGGGAGGGAGCGCGGGGCGCGAGCCGGTGGTGGCGCCCGGAGCAGGAGCCCTGGGCGGGAGCGCGGCGCTGGCGCCAGTGAGGCCCGTGCGCGGGCGGGGCGGCCCGGAGAGCACGGGGCTGGGGGGAGCGGCGGGTGCCGCGGGCGTCTCCACGGGGGTGACGCTGCGATTGGAATCGTCGGCCGGCTGGCCCGGGGGGGCGGGCCTCCTGAACAGGGACATTCGTGCTCGCTCGAGGGTGTTCGGAGGGACGAGCCTACCGCATCGGTCCGGTTTCAACGAGTCGGTGTGGGGACCCTCGGATTCCGGGTCTGGTGGGCCGGTAGGATTGCAGTGATGAGACAGCGGCGGTGAACGAGCCATGACCAACCAGGGACGAGAAACTTCGGCGGACATCCCGGATCGTGGTTTCGATAGCGTACTGGACTACCTGCTGGTCATCCGGCGTGACTTCGCGCGACTGGAGATGTTCATCGGCGAGCCCCGTGTTCAATCGATGGAAGGCTTCATTCTTGGATATCGCCTTTGCCTGAGCACACGAGGCAACATGGATGATCGATACCTCCGGTTCAGGGAGTGGCTCCGAGAGGTGAAGGGAGAGATCATCAGCTCGGAGGGATGGGCCACGAAGTTCCTCCGCGACTGCGGCAACGACCACGTACGCGCCATTCGTAAACTGCTGGACCTCGCGGCCGAGTTCCACGCGATGGAACAACGCGGAACCTGCTGAGGCCTTTTCTCCGTTTCCTCGCTCTGCCCATGATGCGCGCGCCTCCGCCCCTGTGAAGGTTGGCACACCCTCATCATCATGGAGCCACAAGCCGTGAACCGACTCCTGTCCCTCTTCACCCTCCCCTTCCTGCTGCTCGGCAGCGCCGCATCCGCGCAGACGCCCTCGGTCATCACCTTCAACGCCGACTGGACGATTGCTGCCTCAGGGCAGCTGCTCGAGGGCGGACAGGTCCAGGTTGCCTACGACGTGAACCGCCTGCCGGACTGCCGCACCACCCTGCCGGATGGCAGCCCCTCCTGGAGCATCACCGGCCACTACCGCATCAACGGCGGCCCCCCCGGCAGCTTCGACCTCGCGGGTCTGCCCACCACCGGCGCGCCTCCCGTCATCCCGCTCCCGACGCCGGGCACGCTGGAGCTCTGGTTCAAGGTGTCCGGTGACAACTGCGAGCGCTATGACTCGCACTACGGAACCAACTTCCCCTTCACCATCCACCCGCTCAATCCGTCGGCCCCGGCCACCATCCTCTTCCAGGAGGGCTGGGTGGAGTTCGTCGTAGGCACGCTGAAGCAGGGCCAGCCCTTCGTCATCGACTTCGACCTCGACCGGCTCCCCGAGTGCCGCCTCCTCTACAACGGAGCGCCCACCTGGGACGTGGGCGTGCGCTACCGGTTCAACAACGGCGTGTACGGCGAGAAGAGCGTCACCCAGGTCTCCGGCTATAGCCGCACCGGGACGCCGGTGACGATTATACCTCCCGCCGGGGCAAGCTCCGTCTCCGTGTGGTTCGAGAACTGGGACCGCGGCTCCTGCCGCCGCTGGGACTCCAACCTCGGCGCGAACTACCACTTCAGCCTGCAGCCGTAGCTTCCGGCGTGTCCCACCCCCCATGCCCCATCGGTCCTCCACCGGTGGGGCATCGCCATTTCAGGCCCGCACGGAGGTGTGCCCATCCCGAGAGGCGGGTGTAAATTCCAGCGTATGGGCTTCTTCCAGGAACCGCCGGTACTCGGCAACCAGTACGACGACGATGCACTGCTGCAGAGCTACCTGGCACGCACGCTGCCAGAGGACCTCCGCCGCGCTCTGACGGACGAGTTCCGCGAGCTGGGTGACCTGGGCGGGAACCACTTCTACCAGTTCCAGCTCCGCGACCGGCTGAACGAGCCGGAGCTCACCCAGTGGGATGCGTGGGGGAACCGCATCGACCACATCGAGGTCTCCCCGCTGTGGAAGGAGGCCGAGGCCCTGTCCGCACGACGCGGGCTGGTGGCCACCGCCTACGAGCAGAAGAGCGCCGAGCTCAGTCGCGTGCACCAGTTCACCCTGAACTACCTCGTGCAGGCGTCGCTGGATGTGTACTCGTGCCCGCTGGCGATGACGGACGGCGCGGCCCGCTCGCTGCTGATGCTCGGGAACCCGGCGCTCATCGAGCGCGCCCTGCCCCACCTGACGTCGCGCGACCCGGCGACCGCGTGGACCTCCGGCCAGTGGATGACCGAGCGGACCGGTGGCTCGGACGTGGGCCTGACGCAGACGGTGGCGCGGCAGTCTCCGGAGGGCTGGCGGCTGTACGGGACGAAGTGGTTCACGTCCGCGACGACGGCGCAGATGGCACTGACGCTGGCGCGGCCCGAAGGCAACGGCCCCGGCGGCAAGGGGCTGGCCATCTTCTACGTGGAGACCCGGGACGCGGCCGGGAAGCTCAATGGCATCCAGATCAACCGGCTGAAGGACAAGCTGGGGACGCGGAAGGTGCCCACGGCGGAGCTGACGCTGGATGGCACGCTGGCGATTCCGGTGGCCGGGCTGACGGACGGCATCAAGAACATGGCGTGGATGCTGAATGTGACGCGCACGTGGAATGCCATGGGCGCGGCGTGGAGCATGCGCCGGGCGCTGGCGCTGGCTCGGGACTACGCGAAGCGGCGGGTGCAGTTCGGGGCGCCGCTGTCGGAGAAGCCGCTGCACGTGGACACGCTGGCGGGGCTGGAGGCGGAGTTCCAGGCGGGGTTCATGCTGTCCTTCCGTGCCGTGGAACTGCTGGGCCGGATGGAGGCGAAAGTGGCCACGGAGCAGGACTTGCTGCTGCAGCGGCTGGTGACGCCGCTCGCGAAGCTGACGACGGGGCGGCAGGCAGTGCACGTCACGTCAGAGGTCTCCGAGGCCTTCGGCGGCGCGGGCTACGTGGAGGACACGGGCGTGCCGCGCCTGCAGGCGGACTCGCAGGTGCTGTCCATCTGGGAGGGCACTACAAATGTGCTGTCGCTGGACACGCTGCGGGCCCTGGCGAAGGAAGGCACGCTGGAGGCGTTCTTCCACGAGGTGGAGGGGCGGCTGGCCCGGGTGAAGGACGCGGGCCTGCGGCCGTGCGTGGACGCGGCGAACAACGCGATGGAGCACGCTCGGGCGTGGGTGATGGGAGCGATGGGGAACCCGGCCACGCTGGAGGCCGGGGCCCGGCGGTTCTCACTGACGCTGGGCAGGACGCTGGAACTGGCGCTGCTGAGCGACCATGCACAGTGGTGCCTGGAGAATGGGCACGGCCCGCGAAGCAAGGCTGCGGCGCGGCGATTCGCTCAGCATGGCGTGGACCTCATCCGTGATGAGATGGACTTGGATGACGCGAGGCTGCTGAGCTGAGTCAGGCTCCGGAGCGCGGTCATCACCTTGGAAATCCACCGCCCACGGTGATGATATGGCTCGTCAGTCTTCTCGAGATGGAAACTCATTCAGCAAGGCAATGATAGCGTCGAGTGCTTTATCAAGGTCGTCACCCTTATCAACAAGCACATGTCTGGGCCAGGACATGGGGGAGTTCCGCCACTCAGGATGCCGCTGGTAGATCCACTCCCGAAAATGGTCGTGCTGACTTGGTTGCTTGGCGTCACTCAGTGCAGCCTCGTACCCATAGATGAACATCAGCAGATGATCGATCTCGAAGTCGGGCGCGAACATCTTCGGCCGTTCACAGATATGCCGCAGATGCTCGAAGAGGTTCTTGGCGTGCAACTGGGTGCTCACTGATTGAACCCTTCAAGAATGTTCCGCGCCACGAGACTACACCATCACTGACTCAGGGACGTCACGCTCCGCGTCTTCAGATTGGTTACCTTCCCCGAGCGCTCCAGCACGCCCTCCCCCACCAGGAACAGCGCGCCGTGGATCTGCTTCCGGCACTGCTCGTACACGTCCGGCGGCACCACCAGGTTCGCGATGCCCGTCTCGTCCTCCAGCGAGATGAAGCAGATGCCCTTCGCCGTCGGCGGCCGCTGCCGGCAGATGAGCATCCCTCCCACCGCCACCTTTCGCCCCGACGGCACCTTCTTCAGTCCCTCCGCCGTCACCGCGCCCAGCTTCTTCAGCGTCGGCCGCAGCAGCTCCAGTGGATGCTTCTCCAGCGACAGTCCCACCGTGTCGTAGTCCGCCACCACCCGCTCCAGCACGCTCATCGACGGCAACTCCACCTCCGTGCCGTCCATCGACATCCCGAAGAACAGGTCATCCGAGTCCAGCGGCCCCAGCGCCTGCAGTTCCCACAGCGCCTTGCGCCGTGAGCCGCACAGTCCCGCCAGCGCTCCCGCCAGCGCCAGCCGCGTCAGCTCATGCCTGGGAATCCGCGCCCGCCGTGCCAGGTCCCCCACATCTCGGAAGCCACCCTCCCCCTTCGCCGACTCCACCCGGCGCCCCGCGGAGTCTCCCAGCCCCTTCACCATCCGCAGCCCCAGACGCAGCGCCTTCCCGCCGTCCTCCAGCGTGCAGTCCCACCGCGAACACTGCACGTCCACCGGCCGCACCTCCACCCCGTGCCGCTGTGCGTCCGCCACCAGCGTGTGCGGCGCGTAGAAGCCCATCGGCTGCGAGTTCAGCAGCGCCGCCGTGAAGGCCGCCGGGTAGTGGCACTTCAGCCAGCTCGACGCATACGCAATCAACGCGAAGCTCGCCGAGTGGCTCTCCGGGAACCCGTAGTGCGCGAACCCCCGGAAGTTGTCGAACCACTCCTCCGCCTGCCCCCGCGCATAGCCGCGCGCGATGCAGCCCTCCACGAAGCGGCCCCGGTACTGCAACAGCATCGACTCCGCCCGCTTGTGGCTCAGCACCCGCCGCAGCCCGTCCGCCTCTCCCGCCGTGAAGCCCGCCGCCACCATCGCCAGCTTCATCGCCTGCTCCTGGAAGAGCGGCACCCCCAGCGTCTTCCCAAGGATCTCCTTCACCGCCTCGCTCGGGTACTCCACCTTCTCGATGCCGTGCCGCCTCCGCAGGAACGGATGCACCATGTTCCCGACAATCGGTCCCGGACGGATGAGCGCAATCTCCACCACCAGGTCGTAGAACGTCCTCGGCCGCAGCCTCGGCAGCATGTTCATCTGCGCCCGGCTCTCGATTTGAAACACCCCCACCGAGTCCGCCTCGCACAGCATGTCGTAGACCTTCGGGTCCTCCGCCGGAATCGTCGCCAGGCACAGCTCCCGCCCATGGTGCTCGCGAATCAGCGCGAAGCACTTCGACAGCGCCGTCAGCATCCCCAGCGCCAGCAGGTCCACCTTCAGCAGGCCAATCGAGTTGATGTCATCCTTCTCCCACTGGATGACCGTGCGGCCCGGCATCGCCGCGTTCTCCACCGGCACCAGCTCCGTCAGCGGCTCGCGCGTAATCACGAACCCACCCACGTGGATGGACAGGTGTCTCGGAAAGCCTTCCAGCTCCATCGCCAGCGACAGCGTCTTCTGTACCCGGCTGTCAAAGGCAGACAGCCCCGCCTCCAGCAGCACCTCCGGTGTCACCTGGAAGCCGTTCGACGCCGCCACCTTCGACAGCTTGTCCACCTGGTCCAGCGACAGCCCCAGCGCCTTGCCCGTCTCGCGCAGCGACAGCCGCCCCCGGTAGCAGATGACCTCGCACACCATCCCCGCCCGCTGCCGCCCGTGCTTCTCGTAGACGTACTGCAGCACCTCCTCGCGCCGCTCGTGCTCGAAGTCCACGTCGATGTCCGGCGGCTCCTTGCGCTCCATGCTCAGGAATCGCTCGAACAGGAGCCCCATCCGCACCGGGTCGATGGCCGTGATCTGCAGCGCGTAGCAGACCGCCGAGTTCGCCGCGCTCCCCCGCCCCTGGCAGAGAATGCCCCGCTTCCTCGCGAACCCCACGATGTCCCACAGCGCCAGGAAGTACCCCGCGAAGTCCAGCGCGGCGATGAGCTTCAGCTCGTGCTCGATCTGCTTCACCACCTCCGGCGGCACGCCTCCTGGATAGCGCACCGCGAGCCCCTCGTACGTCAGCGCTCGCAGGTGCTGGTCCGCCGTGCGTCCCGGGGGCAGGTCCTCCTCGGGGAAGCGGTAGTGCAGGTCATCCAGCGAGGCATGACAGCGCGAGGCCAGCTCCGCCGTCCGCTCCAGCGCCTCTGGCCGGTCCGCGAAGAGCCGCGCCATCTCGTACGGCCCCTTCAGCGTCCGCTCCGCGTTGGGCAGCAGCCGCGTCCCCGCCTTGTCCACCGTCATCCCGTGGCGGATGGACACCAGCACGTCCTGCAGCGGCTGCCGCCGGCGGTGGTGCGTGTGCACGTCGTTGTGCACCACCAGCGGCACGCCCAGCTCCCGCGCCAGCAGCTCCGCCTGGGCCTCCCGGGCCGCGTCCCCCGCCGACAGCGTCCGGCACAGCCCCACGTGGAAGCGCTCCGGGAAGGCCTCCGCCAGCGAGGCCACCCGCTCGAAAGGTGCCGGCTCCGGTAACAAGGCCAGCAGCCCGGCCGAGCGGTCCGCCAGCGCCCGCCACGGGAGCCCCGCCTCCCCTTTCGGGTGCGTCATCCGGCTCTGCGACACCAGCGCACACAGGTTCGCGTACCCGCCCGCGTCCGCCGCGTACACCACGACCGGAGGGCCGTCCTCCAGCGTCAGCTCGGCCCCGAGGATCAGCTTCAGGCCGTGCTCCTTCGCCGCCAGGTGCGCCTTCACCACCCCGTAGAGCCCGTCCGAGTCCGTCAGCGCCAGCGAGCGCAGCCCGAGCCTCGCGGCCGTGGCCACCAGCTCTTCCGGGTGCGAGGCCCCGCGAAGGAACGAGAAGTTGGAGCGACAGACCAGCTCGGCGTAGTCCACAACTGATCAAGATACTGAGCGGGCGTTCAGGCGCTAGGTCGGATCGACACTCGGCGAGCGAGGTGACTTCATGGGTTGCTGTCTCCGAGGACGATCCAGGCCGGGTGACCCACCCACATGTCGTGGGAGGCATCTGCTGCGGTCGCCAGGCCCGGAGCGTTGCTCACAGGCCCGGCCCCCCGCTCAGTCCCTGCCAGCGACGACGAGCCCCCGCCCCAGTGCCTCCGGGTCGGAGAACATCAGCTCGTGCCCGCCGGGAATCGTCACCAGCCGGAAGGCGCCGAGCCGCTGTGACATGCCGGGGTGCCAGGTGAACTCCGCCGCCGGGAACACGTTGTCGCCAAAGGCATACAGATACGAGCGCGGCACCGGCAGCTCCGCGAACCCCGTGAGGTCGAGCGACTCCGCGCTCCTCGCGAGCGGCTCGGGTGATGTGAGCGCGTACGCGGCCCGCGCCGTCTCCAGGTCCGCGTCGTTCATCAGGTGGTCCCGGAAGAACGCAAACGGAAGGGTCAGCGTCCCATCCGGCGACGCGAGCGACTGGAAGGCCCCTGCCACCGACGCGGGCACGTACGAAAACACCGACCGGCCATTCTCAATCACATACGCGTTGTAGAACACCAGTCGCTTGAGCCGCTCCGCCAACTTCAGCGCGGCGAGCTGCACCACCGCCCCACCGAAGCTGTGCCCCACCAGGACGACGTCCCGCAGCTCCCGTGCATGGATGAGCTCCGCCACGGCCCGCGCCGTCTCCGCCATGGTGACCGAGGGCTTCGCCCGCTCGCCGTTCCCCGGCAGCGTCAGCGTGTGCACCTCGTGCCCTTCACATTCGAGGAAGGTGCGGACCGCCTTCCAGCAACGCTCGTCGTGCCAGGAACCGTGAACCAGGACGAACCGCATCGAGCCTCCTCCACACCGAGATGAAGCCCGGAAGCTACTACAGCGGAGTCACACCGCCTGGAGCTGCTGCCCGGAGACCTCGTCCAGGAACGTGGAGATGGCTGCGTTCACCGCCTCCGGCTGCTCCAGGTTGCTCATGTGTCCGCCGTGCGGCAGCCGCAGCAGCCGCGAGCCCGCGATTCGCTCATGCAGCCGGTCCGCCATCTCCGGCAGCGTCACCGCGTCCTCTTCACCCACGAGGATCAGCGTCGGCGTGGGGATGCGGTGCAGCTCACCCTCCACGCTGCGCCGGTTGATGACGCCGTCCATCGCCCGCCACACCGCCCGCGGGTTGCTCATCAGCTGCTGGCGCAGGGCGAGCCGCTCCGCGCGCCGCGACGGGTCGTTCATGAAGGTGGGCCCGAAGTAGATGTGCATGATGTGGTCCACCACCGGCCGCAGCCCCAGCCAGTGCGTCACCGCCGCCAGCAGGCGGAAGCGCGGCAGGTTGCTCGGCAGCTCAGCTCCCGCCGACGTGTCCAGCAGCACCAGCGAGCTCAGCAGCTCCGGATGCCGCGCTGCCACGCGCAGCCCCACGAAGCCTCCCATCGACAGCCCCACGAAGTGACACGGTGCCAGCCGCAGCGCCTGGATGAAGGCCACCGCGTCCTCGTACACCGTGCGTAAGTCAATGGGCCTGCCGTCCTCCGGCGCCTCGCTGCGGCCCTGCCCACGGTGGTCATAGCTGATGCACCGGTAGCGGCCCTTCAGCGCCTCCACCTGCCGCGAGAACAGGTGCGAGTCCCACAGGAGCCCATGGCTGAAGACCACCGGCTCTCCAGGCCCACCAGAGTCCTCGTAGTAGAGCTGCGCGCCACGAATGGACAGGAACGGCATGTATATCCAGGATAGGCAGGTGGTCCGGAGCCGGAACCCCCGGCTCCAGGGCGATTGTTTCCAGCCCACCTCTGGCCCTGCCCCCCAGGTTTGACAGGACGGCGAGCCGGCTGCCAAACAAGGGGCATGGACCTCACTCCCACTGCCTGGCAACTCTGGATTGTGGCGGCACTGGTCTGCGGTGCCCTGGAAATCAAGCTCTCGGGCTTCGTGGTGATGTGGTTCGCCGTGGGAGCGCTGGCCGCCTCGCTCGCCGCCGCCCTGGGCCTGGGCATCAACTTCCAGCTCTTCGTCTTCACCGCCGTCTCCGCTGCCCTGTTCGGCGCCTCGCGCACCATCTTCAAAAACGTTTTCATGCGCACCGCCTCGCATTTGAAGACAGGCGTCGAGGCCATGCTCGGCCAGGAGGCCGTGGTGGTGGAGGCGCTCCATGACGCCCACGGAGGCACCGTGCGCATCAACGGAGAGCTGTGGACGGCACGCTCCCTGTCGGGCGGCGTGGTCGAGGGCGAGCGCGTCACCGTGGAGCAGGTGGAAGGTCTCAAGCTGTGGGTACGCCGCCCATCCGCGGCATTGTCGGTTCCCGAGCGGGAGCTGAAGAAGGAGAGGGGCTGATGGACTTCGTGACCGTTCTGTTCGTCATCGCGGCCGTGGTGGTGGGCTTCGCCCTCATCACCGGCATCCGCATCGTTCCCCAGGCCAAGGTCATGGTGGTGGAGCGGCTGGGCAAGTTCCACAGCGTGGCCACCAGCGGCCTCAACATCCTCATCCCGTTCCTCGACAGCCCCCGCCCCATCGAGATGCGCACGGGCAACCGCTTCATGCGCAGCAACCTGGTGGACCTGCGCGAGCAGGTCATGGGCTTCGAGACCGTCCAGGTCATCACCCATGACAACGTCAACATGGAGGTCGGCTCCGTCATCTACTACCAGATCGTCGACCCCGCGAAGGCGCTCTACCAGGTGGAGAACCTGGCCCTGGCCATCGAGCAGCTCACGATGACGAACCTGCGCAACATCATGGGCGGGCTGACGCTGGACCAGACGCTCACCAGCCGCGAGACGGTCAACACCAAGCTGCGCATGGTGCTCGACGAGGCCACCGAGAAGTGGGGCGTGAAGGTGACGCGCGTGGAGCTGCGCGAAATCGAGCCGCCCCAGGCCATCAAGGACGCCATGGCCAAGCAGATGACCGCCGAGCGCGAGCGCCGCGCCGAAGTCACCAAGGCCGAGGGCGACAAGGCCGCCGCCATCCTCCAGGCCGAGGGAGAGAAGATCTCCCGCATCCTCCGCGCCGAGGCCGAGCGCGACGCCGAGGTCGCTCGCGCCGAGGGCCACAAGCGCGCCGTCATGCTGGAGGCCGAGGGCAAGGCCGAAGCCACCCGCCTCGTCTTCGAGGCCATCCACACCGGCCGCGCCACCCCCGAGGTGCTCGCCCTGCGCTACATGGAGACCCTCCAGGAGCTGGGCAAGGGCGACAACAAGATGTTCATCCCCTACGAGGCCACCGCCGCCCTGGGCGCCGTCGCCGCGCTGAAGGATGTCTTCAACGAGGCCGGCTCGAAGCAGAAGGCCCCCGCCCCCGCCGCGCGGCCCCCGGCGCCCTCCGCCGCCGCGCTGAGCGCCCAGGCCATTGCGCGCAGCGCCGTCGTCCCCGAGCCCGCCACCCTCGCCGGCGTGCCCGCCATCCCCCCGCGCCGCCCCCGCCTGCCCTCCGACGCGCAGGAGGACTGACGTCCAGAGCGTCGCGGGCTGAAGAGCTTCCCGCTGTCAGGATGTTCGCGTGCGCGCCGTCCGACCAGGCCGGCGCGCCGGGCCGGGGTTGCAATCCCTCCCCGGCCTTGCCATAGATTGCGCTGCGGATGCCACCGGAGGGCCTGACACCCCCTCCCTACACGAGGTCTGACGCTCCCTTGAAGCTGAACCGCTGAATCCCCAGGTCCCTTGGCCTCTCCCGCGCTGAGCCGCCGTACGGTGCGCTCGCGCCCTGGATTCAGGAGTTCGCTTCATGCCTTCCGTCCGCGCGCATCGCGTGTCGTTTGCCTATTCCGACGCCGTCCCCGTCCTCTCCGAAGTCGAGTTCCACCTGCCCTCCGGCTGGACGGGCCTCGTCGGTGCCAATGGCGCCGGCAAGTCCACCCTCCTGCGCCTGCTGTCGGGAGAGCTGACGCCCACCGGGGGGCACCTCCAACTGGAGCCGCCCTCGCCCTCCGTCCGCCTCTGTCACCAGGAGGTGGAGACGCTGACGCCCGACATCACCGCCTTCGCCGAGTCGTGGGACTCGCTCGCGCGACGGCTGCACGGGCAGCTCGGGCTGGACGTCACCGCGCTGGAGCGCTGGCCCACGCTGTCCCCGGGTGAGCGCAAGCGGTGGCAGGTGGGCGCGGCCCTCGCCGCCGAGCCGCACGTGCTGCTGCTCGACGAGCCCACCAACCATCTGGACGCGGAGGCCCGCACGTGGCTCGTCTCCGCGCTGAAGCGCTTCCGGGGCATCGGCGTCGTGGTGTCGCATGACCGCACGCTGCTGGAGACGCTCACCACCGCCACGCTCCGCGTCCATGGCGGCAGCGCGCGGCTGTGGCCCGGGGCGTGGTCCACCGCGAAGGGCCACTGGGAGGCCGAGCGCGAGGCCGAGGTGGCCTCCTACCAGGAGTCCCGCGCCGAGCAGCGCCGCGTGGCGCACCTGCTCGACCAGGCCCGCCGCGAGCAGCAGGCCGCCACGGCCAACCGCCAGACGCGCAATCGCATGAAGGACAAGAACGACAACGATGCACGCTCCATGGGCGCGAAGGTCGTCGCCGGCTGGGCGGAGGGTCGCGCCGGCCAGCGCGTGGGGGTGATGCGCCGCGAGCTGGAGCGCGCCACCGAGGCCGTGGGCGAGTTCACCGCGGACAAGACGGTGGGCCGCTCCGTCTTCGTGGGCTACGTGCGCTCACCCAACCCGTGGCTCTTCACGCTGGACGTGCCGGAGCTGCGCGCGGGCGACGTGGCGCTGCTCGGCCCGGTGAACCTGTCCGTCGGCCGCGAGGCGCGCGTGCGCATCGAAGGCCCCAACGGCGCCGGGAAGAGCACCCTGGTGCGCGCGCTGCTGGAGCACGCCCGCGTGCCGCTGGAGCGCGTGCTGTACCTGCCCCAGGACGTCGGAGCCGCCGAGGCCCGCGCCACGCTGGACGCGGTACGTGAGCTGCCACCCGAGGAGCGGGGCCGCGTGCTGTCCCTGGTGGCCGCGCTCGGCGTGGACCCGGAGCGGCTGCTCGCGTCGGAGCAGCCCTCGCCGGGCGAGGCGCGCAAGCTGCTCATGGCCCGTGGCCTGGGGCAGCACGCCTGGGCACTGGTGCTGGACGAGCCCACCAACCACCTGGACCTTCCCTCCATCGAGAGACTGGAGGCGGCCCTGCGCGAGTACCCGGGCGCGCTGGTGCTCGTCACCCACGACGCCGCCTTCGCTCGCGCCTGCACCACCGAGGCGTGGCGCGTGGAGCACGGGCAGGTGACGGTGACGTCGGGGTGAGTACGGGTCAGGGGCCGCCGAACACGCCCAGCCACACCTCGTTGTTCTTGAACCTGTCTCCCACCCGGGTGTTGGCCGGCTGGTTGGTGGCGAAGGCGAACACGATGGAGCCATCGGGCCGCGGCAGCGCACGGAGGACCTCCGTGTCCCGCTGACCTTCGAGCAGGAGCAGGTCCTGCTGCTCACCCTTCGCGTCCACCGTGAGGATGAACCCCTTGCCCGCGTCATGCGTGAGCCCGGTCTCCATTTCCACGTAGCCGGTGTGGCCCGCGAAGCAGTAGCGCCCCTCGCCGCAGGGCACCAGGGCGGTGGGCGCCTCATCCCGGTCCAACGCAATGGTGCGGATGACGGGCGCGTCCCCCATCCCGTCCCAACGGCCGGAGGCGAAGAACAGGTCGGTGTCGATGCGCTTCTTGGCCTGCGTGGCCGGCGTGGCGGCCCGCGCGCCAATCGTGAAGGTGTCGCCCCTCACGATGAGGCTGGTGATGTCATCCGCCGTTTCCGTGGGCACCGTCCTCGCGGAGAGCCGCGCGCCCGTGGGCTCGAAGGTCGTCAGCAGGATGCCTCGTCCCCCGGGCCCTTCCGGCTGTGTCTCGAGGGCATCCGCATAGGCGCGCCGGGTGATGTCCAGGAAGGGGCTCGCGACGTGGATGCGGCCTGCCTCGTCGACGGCCAGCGCCCAGCCGATGAACGGCGCGCCCAGCGCCCGCAGCTGGTCCCAGCTCGCCCCCAGGATTCCGACGCTCGGCGCCACCACGCTCACCCAGCGCGTCGCCAGCGTGCTGTCGAGGTGGAGGAGGCGCAGGCCGTCCGCCCCCACCAGCACGAACAGGTCCTCGCCATGGGCCCTGGCGGCGGCGACGCCCAGGACGCGCTCCTCCTCCGGCAACGTCACCCTCGCCAGCTGGCCGTCCGCCGAGGACAGGTAGTACAGGCGCTCCGCTGGCGGAATGGAGAAGCTGAGCAGGCGCTCGGCGATGACCGAGCCATCCGGCCGGATGCGCCGCATCTGGAGGGTCCTCGGATCCTCCGGCTGGTCCCAGCCCAGAATCGTCAATTCCCCGCTGGGGTGCACGACGAAGTCCTTGATGAACTCCGGCATCGGCAGCTCACCGAGCAGCTCGCCCCCGGGCCCCACATGGGTCAGCCGCTTCTCCGCCGGGTAATAGAAACTCTCGTCGCCCCGGTCCGTGTATTCGAGGCGGCGCAGCCAGATGGAGCCATCCGCCCCCACGGCCATGCCCTCCACGCCGCTGCGGAAGCCACAGTCCACCCGGCGCACCCGCGCACGCGCATCGAACGGCGCCCGCGACTCGAAGGCCGTGTGGCCGTCCCGGGGGCAGCCGGCATTCTCCAGGTCAGAGCAGGCCCCGAGCAGGGGGAGGAAGGCAGCGAGCGCGACGAGGCGGAGCCTCGACTCCGCGGGGCAGGACCGGGCCATGACGTCACTCCAGCAGGGAGCTCCAGCAGCGTTGCGGATGAACCACCCACCCGCCGGCCCGGGTGTCCGGGACGCGCGTCCCGGTGCGGCCATTATAGGCAAAGCCCCTGGGACCGGGGACACGGGTGGACGGCTCAGGGCGTGGACTGTTGGAGGGCCCACGCCACCAGCCGCGCCAGCCCCTCCTCCACGGAGATGCGGGCCCGGAAGCCCGTCTCGCGCTCCAGCGCGCCCGGGTCCGCCCACGTGGCCTCCATCTCCCCGGGCTGGGCCGGCAGCGGGTTCAGCACCGCCCGCGTGCCCAGGTGCCGCTCCAGCACGGCCAGGAAGTCGCGCAGCGCCACCGGCTCGCCGCGCCCCACGTTGAGGAGCCGGTAAGGCGGCGTCCCCGCGGGAGGCCGGTCCAGCACGCGCAGCACCGCCTCCGCCACGTCGTCCACGTGCGTGAAGTCGCGCCGCATCCGCCCCTCGCCGTACAGGTCGATGGGACGCCCTTCGCGCAGGGCCCGCAGGAAGAGCATGGGCGCCATGTCCGGGCGGCCCCACGGGCCATACACCGTGAAGAAGCGCAGGCCGCTGGTGGGCAGCGCGTGCTGGTGGCTGTACACGTGCGCCATCAGCTCGTCCGCGCGCTTGGTGGCCGCGTAGAAGCTCAGCGGCTGGTCCGCCGCCGCGCCCTCGTGGAACGGCGGCGGCGTGCCCGCACCGTACACGGAGCTGGAGGACGCGTAGACGAGGTGCTCCACCCCCTGGGCGCAGGCGCGCTCCAGGACGTGGAGGAAGCCCGTGACATTCGCCTCCAGGTAGCCGTGCGCGGACTTCCCCGTGGCCCGCACGCCCACGCGCGCCGCCAGGTGCACCACCCGCTCCGGACGCTCGCGCTCGAAGACGCTCCGCAGCGCGGGCCCGTCCGTGACGTCCACCGCGTGGAAGCCGAGCGCCTCCGCCCCGGGCAGGCCCCGCAGCCGCGCCAGCCGCGCACGCTTCAGCGCCACGTCCCCGGACGGGTCCAGGTTGTCCACCGCGATGACGGTGTCCCCCCGCGCCAGCAGCCGCGCGCTGACGTGGTGGCCGATGAAGCCCGCCGCTCCCGTGACGAGGACCCGCATGCGGCCCTCACGCTCCCACGGACTTTCGCGCGAAGCCATGGCGGTGGCCGGGCGGCCTGGCGGGGGGCGGCCAGCCCGGGAGGGAAGGGCCACCGGGGCCGCTGGAGCGTGCTCGGCGCTTCCCGTCCCCACCGCTTGCGCTTAGGGTGGAAGGCCTCATGGTGTCCGTGAAACAGCTCCGCCCCTTCGCCGGGGCCCCGCTGGACGCGTTCCGGGCCGCGTCCGGGCCGGTGGCGCTCATCCTGCAGCCCGCGTCCCTCCTCCAGGACTCCGGCTCGCGGCCCATGGGCCCGCGCAGCACCGTCGCCATGGCGCACCGCTCGCGCATGGAGGAGCGGCTGCTGGCCATGCTCCGCGACTTCGACAACCTGGAGGTCCACTTCCTCCAGCCCACGGTGGACGGCTCGGAGTTCACCGTCGGCCGCACGGACGAGTGCGACCTCGTCGTCCCGGACCCGTCCGTCTCCCAGCACCACGCCACCCTGCGCTGGAATGCCACCACCGGTGGCTTCACCGTGCGCGACGCCGAGTCCATGAACGGCACCTTCATCAACGGCGCGCCGCTCGGCTACCGCGCCCAGGTGCAGCTCCACGACGGCGACACGCTGGCCTTCGGCGATGCCCAGTTCCTCTACCTGCTCGCAGAGACGGTCTACGAGCACCTGCGGCGGGCCAGTCCCAAGCCCGCGCCCTGAGGCACGCCGTTGAGACACGCCGGGCCGCGCTTCAGGGCACGGCCTGGATGGCCTCGATGACGGCCTTGCGCAGGTAGGACTGGAAGCCCGTCTGCGCCGCGTAGGCGCCCACCTGGGACACCGTCCGGCTCTCGTTGCGCCACGTCAGGTCGCCCGTCGGGGCGACAATGGCCGTCTCCAGCACCACCTCGGCCCGGCCCAGCGCATACACGGCCGTGGCATCCACCCACGCCAGCACCACCACCACCGCCGCCTCGGCCCCGTTGTTGTCGATGAGGGCCACCACCTCCTCCGTGGAGGGCACGGGCGCCGCGGAGATGCGCGTGCCCACCACCTCGAAGCCCCGCTCGCGCAGCGCCGCCTCCGCCTGGCTGACCAGCACCGTGCGCGGGTTCCCCTCGCCCATCAGGTCCTCGCGGTAGGTGAACGACGGCAGCGTGTCCACCCGCGAGCCCACCGCCACCACCACCTTGCGCAGGGCCCCGGGCGGCCGGACCTGGGGGGCCGAGCATGCGGCGAGCAGGAAGAACAGCAGGACGCTGGCGGGACGGAAGGCACGCATGGCTGGGGACCTGGAGGGCAGGAGGTGGGTTCCTATCTCCTGATGATAGGGCGCCCGGCTCAGTCGAACAGGCCCTGCAGATAGAAGCGGCCATCCCGTGCGTCCCGGAACACCCAGGCCGGGCCGAGCCCCTCGAAGTGCACCCGGTAGTAGTCCCGCTGGTAGGGCGTCTCGGACCACCACTCCCCGCCCAGCCGCTCCGGCCCCGTCACCGCCGTCACCCGGTGCCGCTTGCCGTCCAGCCGCGCCGCCACGAGCCGCCCGGACTCCGCCACCTCCGCGTCCAGCCACGCCGGCGACACCAGGAGCCGCGAGGGCCGCTCCCGACCCACCCCGGGGGCCACCTCGCTCCGGGCGGACGCCTCCAGCCCGTCCGCCACCAGCCCCCGTTTCCCCTCGGGCGGGTGGAACGCCCGCGCGCCGTGCGCCGCCTCCGGCCGGTGGACGGCCTCCAGCCCCGCCGCGAAGAGCGACTCCTCGCCCAGCGTCGTCACCAGCCGCGACAGCACCACCTCCAGCGCCGCGTCCCCCTCCGGCGCGTCTCCCAGCGCGAGCTGCTGGCCCCGGTCCTCCGAGTGCTCGTCCACCCGCGCGGACACCTCGGCCACCGGGTTCTCCAGCTTCAGCTCCTCCAGCCGGTGCCGCGCCAGGTCCAGCAGCAGCTTCGCGCGCGACGTGGGCCGCGCCAGCGTCAGCGGCACCCGCGCCTGCCCCGTCGGGTCCAGCTTCAGCGCGAAGGTGAGCCGCACCGCCGCCCGCCGCCGCCCGGACAGCCGCGCCCCCAGCCGGTCCGTCAGCGTCTTCAGCGCGAAGCGCAGGGGCTCGAAGGAGTCCGCGGGGAAGTCCAGCACCACCCGCTCCTCCAGCACCTCCTCCAGCACCGCCGCGACGAAGGGCGTGTCGTCCTCCCCCCGGCAGCGCGCGTGCACCCGCGCCCCGGCCGCGCCTCCCCGCGCCGCCACCGCCCCCGCGGGCAGCGCCGCCACCTCGCCCAGCGTGGTCAGCCCCAGCGCGGAGAAGGCCGCGCCCTCCCCGCCCTCCAGCGCCGCCAGGGGCAGCGGCGCCAGCGCGCGGGCGCCCTCGCCCGGCGGCACCACCTCCACCCGGCGCGCCCCGTACCGCGCCAGCGCCCGCGACGTGAAGGTCTCCGAGGCCACCACCGCGTGCGCCCGGTAGCCCAGCTGGGCGCACAGCTCCAGCGCCCGTGAGGCCAGCCCCTCCTCGCCCCCCACCAGGTGCGCCGCCCCCGCGTCCAGCCACAGCCCGTCCGGTGCGGACAGCTGGAAGCCCGGCGCCAGCGTCATCAGCGCCTCTCCCAGCGCCGTCAGCGCGCGCGCCTCGTCCTCGGGACGGTAGGGGAAGTGCCGCAGCACCGGCTCCAGCGCCGTCGCCGCCGTCAGCGTCATCCCCGGGCGCACCCCCGCCTTCAGCGCGGTGGTGGAGGAGCACGCCACCCGCCGCTGGCCGCGCACGTCCTCCACCAGCACGAAGGGCCGGCCCGCCAGCTCCGGGGACTCGAGGACCCTGCGCTGTACCGGGAAGCGCGTGAAGTGCAGATAGGCCCTGCGCATGCCCGCCCTCAGTGCGCCACGCCGGCCCGGTCCAGGCCCTCGCGCACGGACGGCATGGGCGCGTCCCGGCCGGGCCGCTGGCCGAGGATGCCGCAGCCGTTGCGCAGCGCACCGCCCTGCTCGCGCAGGAAGTCCGGCGTGGCATCCGCCCCCGCCTCCGCCACGTCCAGCAGCCGCCCGCCGTCCTCCAGCCCCAGCTCCGGGTACAGCGCGCTCCACGGCAGCACCGCCCGCGCGCCCGTGCCCCCGCGCCGGCTGCGCACCACCTCCACCGACCAGCCCTCCCCGTCCCGCGCCTCCGTGCGAAGCCGCGTCACCCCGTCCGCGGGTGCCTCCGGCGAGGTGAGCATCAGCAAGAGCCCACCCCCGCGCTCGGCCCCGTCCGCAAGCTTCCGCGCCTCGGCGAGCCCCACCCGGGGAATCCTCCCCGTCGAGCCCACCCCTCGCGTCAGGTCCAGCACCACGCAGGCGAAGGCGCCGCTGCGGGCGAGCTGCACCGCCGCCCACACGCGTTGTTCGGGTGCCTTCGGCCGGACGATGAGCAGCCGCTCCAGGTCCACCCCCAGCGCCGCGGCCGCTGGCGGGTAGAGCTCACGCGGCCCATCCACCCACGCACACAGCCGCTCCTCCCGGTGCGCCGCCGCCACCGCGCGCAGCGCCAGGCTGGTGCGCCCCGAGGCGGCCTCGCCGCACAGCTCCACGGCCTGCCCCAGCGGAAAGCCCCCCGAGGGCAGCAGCGCGTCCACCGCCTCCATCCCCGTGCGCAGCACCGCCAGGTACCGCCGGGGCGCCGCCTGCAGCTGGCGGATGCGCTCCCGCAGCTGCTCCACCACCGAGCCTGCCGAACCCGAGCTCGAGCCCGTCGCCCCCGCCACTCCCGACCGCTGTCCCACCGCCGCGCTCATCTCGCCTCCACGCCAGAGCCCACGCGCTTGAACGCTCGTCTGGACGCACGTTCAGTATGCTCGGAGGTCTGACATGCGCCGCCCAGGACGCACGGCGACGGGACGGCGGATCAGACCCTGGACCTCGGATCCTCACGCAGGGCGGTGGGGCGGTGGATCCAACCTGACAGCGCGGATCCACCGGGAGGACCTTCGAGATCTCCAGGGTCTACACGGCGCAGGGCCTCAGCCCGCGCAGATGACCTTCACTTCCACCTTCTCGTCGTCGGCGCGGCGCAGGCAGGGGCCCAGGAAGTACAGGCGGGCGGAACGCCCCTCGCCGGAGGGCTCGTAGCGCAGGTCCCCCGCGGCCACCGAGCACTTCTCCACCGCGCCGCCCGCGCGCGTCAGCTCCACCTGGGCCAGCCGCGGGTCCGGCAGGTTCACCACCTCGATGCTCTGCGCCACCGTGGCCAGCTCGGCGATGCGCAGCAGCGTGTCGCGGTAGCCCGCCTTGCAGATGGAGTCGAGGTTGTTCCTCGACTCGTCGAACTTCTCCGCCAGGGCCCGCTGCCGGAAGCCCGGGCCGTTGGACGTCGGGCAGTCGACGTTGCGCACGAACGTCTCGCCCTCGACGACGTCCTGGACCAGACCGACCTGCTTGTCCGTCAGCCCCACGGGCCCAATGGTGGCCCACAGGACCTCCCGGGAGGCCCCCGTCGAGTCATGCAGGCCCTGGAACATGGAGAAGTACTCGTCCACCGACGTGAGCTTGTCCCCCTGCTGGGTGCAGTGGTCCACCGTCGTGTCCTCGTTGATGACCACCGGCGGCGGGCGCTCGGTGGAGCTGCAGTCCTCCTCGTCCGTCACCACCACCACCAGCAGCCGCGCCCCGTCCCGGAGGAAGCCCGCGTTGCCGCCCTCGGAGATGGGCGTCGCCGTCAGCGGCTCCGTCACGGCCAGGCGCACCGCCTCGAAGGGGGTCTCCTGCCCGCTGCCCTCGGTGCCCTGCTCCACCAGCCGGCGGAACTTCTCCACCAGGAACGGGTCCGTCCCCTCGATGAAGCGCTCGTCGGTGGGCTGGCGGGACGCGTCCGGCACCGGCTGCAGGCGCCCGGACTCCCGCTCGTAGTAGCGGACCTGCTCCTGGCCCTGGAAGAGGCTGCGCCGGTACACCGACGTCGTTATGACGCCCACCCGGAAGTCCTGCACCACCCCGCTGCCCTCCTTCAGGGCCTCGACGAAGGCGGGCAGTTCCTGGGCGATGCCCTCCTGCTCCTCCTCCATGGAGGACGAGTTGTCGATGACGAAGAGGATGTCCGTCTTCTGGGGGGCGACGACCGGGGACTCGCTCTCACACTGCCCTGGCAGGGTGGAGCCCGGGTCATCGACAGGCGACTTGCACGCCACCCCGAACAAGGCGGGCAGCAACAACAGGGGGGCACAGGTACGGAGCTTCATGGCGGCCTCCGGGGGGACGGCGCACCCCGAGGCGCGCCGCAGGGCTGGGGGGGCAAGCATGCCCCACCCCACGCAAGGACGCGAGAACTCTAAGGATCGTCGGGCATCCGACGAGGGCGTGGAAAAACGCACACCGCGTTTGCCATGTCCGTTTTGGTTGTTACGTTGGTTCATCTGTCGCAGAAGACTGAAAGAAAACCGAGAGATGTTCGCAAGTCCGGCCGCCTGCTGGCCGGGCCCGAGCCAGAGCAAGCAGCGAGAGCAAGAAGGAAGAGGCTGAACTTCATGTCCGACGAGAAGAAGAAGGGCTCCTCAGCGAGCGCCATGCCGACCGCGATGGCGCCCCCGGGGCTCATCAACAAGGAAGACATTCCGCAGGTGCTGCCCATCCTGCCGCTGCGCAACAGCGTCTTCTTCCCGGGCGGGGTTCTTCCGCTGGCCGTGGGCCGCCAGAAGACCATTGCCCTCATCAAGGACGCGGTCCGCGACGACCAGGTCATCGGTGTCGTCACGCAGCGCCGCGCCGAGGAGGAGGACCCGGGCGCGTCCGACCTCTACACCATGGGCACCGTCGCCCGCATCGTGAAGCTGCTGAAGATGGGCGAGGACAACTACTCGCTCGTCGTGCAGGGCCTGGCCCGCTTCCGCGTGGTGGAGCTGGTGCAGGAGGCCCCGTACCTCAAGGCCCGCGTCGACGCAGTGGAGGACAAGACGTCCTCTGAAAACGTCGAGGTGGAGGCCCTGGGCATCAACCTCAAGAAGCTGGCGCGCGAGGTCATCGAGCTGATGCCCGAGCTGCCGGCGGCGGCCACCGAGCTGGTGGAGAGCATCACCCACCCCGGCCACCTGGCGGACCTCATCGCCGCCAACGTGGACGTGCCCATCGAGGAGAAGCAGGCCGTCCTGGAGACGGTGGACCTCAAGGCGCGGATGAAGCTCGTGCTCGAGCTGCTCAACCGCAAGCGGGAGATCCTCAAGCTCTCCAACAAGATCGACTCCGCCGTGAAGGGCGAGATGTCGAAGACCCAGCGCGAGTACTACCTGCGCCAGCAGCTCAAGGCCATCAAGGAAGAGCTGGGGGAGATGGGCGAGGAGGAGGAGGAGCTGGACGAGCTGCAGGAGCGCCTGAAGAAGGCCGGCCTGCCGCCCGACGTGGAGAAGGTGGCCCAGAAGGAGCTCAACCGCCTGAAGACGATTCCGGCGGCCTCCAGCGAGTACACCGTCTCCCGCACCTACCTGGACTGGATTGCCGACCTGCCGTGGTCCAAGATCTCCGAGGACAACCTCGACATCGAGAACGCGCGCCAGCAGCTCGACAAGGACCACTTCGGCATCAAGAAGGTGAAGAAGCGCATCCTGGAGTACCTGGCCGTCCGCAAGCTGAAGAACGACATGCGCGGCCCGATTCTCTGCCTCGTGGGTCCTCCGGGCGTCGGCAAGACGTCGCTGGGCCAGAGCGTGGCCAAGGCCACGGGCCGCAAGTTCGTGCGCCTGTCGCTGGGTGGCGTGCGTGACGAGGCGGAGATCCGCGGCCACCGGCGCACCTACGTCGGCGCGCTGCCGGGCCGGTTCATCCAGAGCATGAAGAAGGCCGGCACGAAGAACCCGGTCATGATGCTCGACGAGATCGACAAGCTCGGCGCGGATTTCCGCGGGGACCCGAGCGCGGCGCTCCTCGAGGTGCTGGACCCGGAGCAGAACAACTCGTTCAGCGACCACTACCTGGACGTGGCGTTCGACCTGTCCAAGGTGATGTTCGTCGCCACGGCGAACCAGCTCGACCCCATCCCCGGGCCGCTCCGGGACCGCATGGAGATCATCGAGCTGACGGGCTACACGTTCGAGGAGAAGCAGAGCATCGCCCGCATCCACCTGGTGCCCAAGCAGCTCAAGGAGCACGGGCTCAACGGCGACCACATCGAGATCACCGACGAGGCGCTGCTGACGCTGACCACCTCGTACACGCGAGAGGCCGGCGTGCGTAACCTCGAGCGGCGCATCGCGGACATCTGCCGCGCGGTGGCGGTGGAGGTGGCCGGCGGGAAGATGGAGAAGCAGACCATCAACTCCGACCGCGTGAAGGAGATCCTCGGGCCCGAGACGTTCTACTCGGAAGTGGCCGAGCGGACCGAGGTGCCGGGTGTGGCCACGGGCCTGGCCTGGACGGCGGCGGGTGGCGACCTGCTCTTCATCGAGGCGACCAAGATGGCGGGCAAGGGCGGCATGACGCTCACCGGCCAGCTGGGCGACGTGATGAAGGAGAGCGCCACGGCGGCGCTGAGCTACCTGCGCAGCAAGGCGGAGCAGCTCGGCATCAACCCGAACTTCCTGGAGAAGACGGACCTGCACCTGCACTTCCCGGCGGGCTCCATTCCGAAGGACGGGCCGTCGGCCGGCGTCACCATCCTCACCGCGCTCACCAGCCTGCTGACGGGCATCCGGGTGCGGCACGACACGGCGATGACGGGCGAGGCCACGCTGCGGGGCCTGGTGCTGCCGGTGGGTGGCATCAAGGAGAAGGTGCTGGCGGCGCACCGGGCGGGCATCAAGCGGGTCATCCTGCCCGAGCGGTGCCGCAAGGACCTCATCGACGTGCCGGACCAGGCGCGCAACGAGCTGGAGTTCATCTTCGTCACGCACATGGACGAGGTGCTCAAGGCCGCGCTGGAGACCGTGCCCGTCCCCACGTCGGCGCCGGGTGGCTCGGGCGGCGACCAGGGCAAGGAGGCCCCGCTGGCCCCCAAGGCGGCGGAGCCCGAGGTCCGGGCCTAGCCTTCACGGACGCTGAGCAGTGACGCGGGCAGGTCTCCTCACGGGGGCCTGCCCGTCGTCTTTGCGGGCGTCCCCGCGGGTGCTCAGTGGCAACCGGGCCCTGCTTCGCGAGACACTGGGGAACGGCGCCCCGTCCTCGGGCGTCGCACCTGCCTGCCATGCCGAGAGCCACTGGATTGCTGGGACTGGGACTCGCGTTGCTCACCGGGCTCGCGCCCCTGGGGGCCTTTGCGCAGGACGGGGGCTCGCCTCCTGTGCCCATCGCCGTCTGGCCCGCGCCGGGCGCGCCGCTCACCGTGGCGGAGGTGAAGTTCCCGGCGGGGTTCAAGAAGCGGCGCATCTACCTGGACGCGGGGCACGGCGCCGAGGGGAACACGGGCAACAAGTCCGTCACCTGCGAGGACGAGGAGGCCTTCACCCTTCGCGTGGCGGAGGACCTGGCGCGGCGGCTGGAGGCCACGGGCCGCTTCGAGGTGCGCCTCAGCCGCAAGTCGGGGGAGCGTGTCCCCTACCCTGATCGCCTCACCGCCGCCGAGGGCTGGGGCGCGCACGCGCTGCTGAGCCTGCACTCGGACTCGCGCGGCCAGGCCACGTCCTGGTCTCCCACGCCGGGAAAGCAGTGCTACCGGCAGGACGCATCACCGGGGTTCAGCGTGCTCTGGTCCGAGGAGGCCGAGGCGCCGCTCATGACCCGGCGGGCGGAGCTGGCGCGTGCGCTGGCCCGGCACATGGGGCGGGCCGGCTTCCGGCACTACGACGGCGTGGACTACGAGGGGCTCTACGCGTCCGATACCGCCCAGCCCGGCGTCTTCGTCTCGCGGACGAGCGAGCCCACGCACCGGCGCATCTTCGTGCTGCGCCGGCCGACCATCCCCTCCGTCATCATCGAGACGCACCACGCGCTCGACTTCGAGGAGGCCGCGCGGTGGCGCGAAGCGCGCACCCTGGAGGCGTTCGCCGCCGCCGTGGCTCAGGGGTTGGTGGACGGGCTCGGGCCGGCCGCACCCGCGCGCCCGGGAGCGGCGGCCCAGCGCTGAGCGGAGCCGTCGTCCGGAGACTCGGTCCACGCGAGCTGTCGCGGCATGGCGCGACAGCCCTCCTCCGCGCCGGCCTGCTCACCCGCTCGCGCGAGGCGGCTCAGCCCTCCCCGCGCCGGGCTGCTCCCGTCGAAGCGTCCGCGAGGTGCCTCGCGAGCCGGGCCGCCAGGGCGTCCACGTGCGGTGCCCGCAGCGCGCTGTAGTGGTCTCCCGGCACGTCCTCCACGGTGAGCGCGGACTTCACCCAGCGGGCCCAGCCGTGCGTCGCATCGATGGAGCCCTCGCGCTTCGAGTCCTTCGCGCGCAGCAGCAGCACCGGCCCGTCATAGGCCCCGGGACGGTAGGTCGCGGAGGCCCGCATGTTCGCCCGCATCACGTCGCGCCACGCGCGGAGGTCGGTGTCCAGGACTTCCGGAGGCAGCCAGCCCGCCTCGCGTGCATGCCGCGTCACCTGGGCGAGCTGCTCGTCGTCGGACAGGCCCGTGAGCAGCTCCGGCCGCAACGTCGGCTCGGCGCCGGCCGTGCGCGCCAGGTCCATGGCCATTCCTGCGAGCAGCAGCGCGCCGTCCGGCTCCTGTACCGGTACCGCCTCTGAGGGGGCGAAGCTGTCCAGCAGCACCAGCAGCTCCACGCGCTGGCCCTGCCGCTCCAGCTCGCGCGCCATCTCGAAGGCCACCACGCCGCCCATGGACCAGCCACCGAGGACATACGGTCCTTCCGGCCGCACCGCGCGCACCGCCTCCACGTACCGGCGGGCCAGCGCCTCCACCTGCTCCAGCGGAGGCTCGCGCCCATCCAGCCCGGAGGCCTGCAGGCCGTAGAAGGGCCGGTCGGGGCCCAGCCGCCGCGCGAGCTCGCGGTACGGTCCCACCGCGCCACCCACCGCGTGCACGAAGAACACCGGCGTGCCGGTGCCCTCGCGTCGCAGCGTCACGCAGTGACGCTCCGGTCCCTCGGCCCTCGCGCCTTCCAGCCAGGCCGCGAGCCGCTCCACCGTGGGCGCCTCGAAGAGGGCGCGCAGGGGGACGTCCACGCCCAGTATCGAGCGCACCCGGGCCACCACCTGCGTGGCCAGCAGGGAGTGACCGCCCAGCGAGAAGAAGTCGTCATGGCGGCCCACCCGCTCCTGTTCCATGCGCAGCACCTGCGCCCAGATGGCGGCCAGGGACTCCTCCAGCGGCGAGCACGGCGGCTCGTACACGGAGCCCATGACGGGCGTGCGCTCCGGTGCGGGCAGGGCCCGCCGGTCCACCTTTCCACTCGGCGTCAGCGGCAGCGCGCCCAGCACCCCGAACGCCGAGGGCACCATGTACGAAGGCAGGCGCCGCGACAGGAAGGTGCGCAGCTCCGACACCTCCAGCGTGGCGCCCTCCCGCTCCGCGCCTGCGTCCGGGGAGCCCGTGGACGCGGGCACCACGTAGGCCACCAGCCGCATCCCACCGGGGCCGTCGTCGCGTGCCACGACCACGGCCTCCCCCACGCCCGGGTGCGCGTGCAGCGCGGCTTCGATTTCGCCCAGCTCGATGCGGAAGCCGCGCAGCTTCACCTGGAAGTCGAGCCGGCCCAGGTATTCCACCGTGCCTTCGGGCAGCCAGCGAGCCAGGTCCCCCGTGCGGTACAGGCGCGCGCCCTCCGTGCCGCTGAAGGGGTCGGGCACGAAGCGCTCCGCCGTCAGCTCCGGCCGGCGCCAGTAGCCGCGGCCCACCTGGACGCCGCCGATGAGCAGCTCACCCGGCACTCCCACCGGCGCGAGCTGCCCGTGGCGGTCCACGATGTAGATGCGCGTGTTGGCCACCGGCCCGCCAATGGGCACGGCGGACCGCGCGTCGTCCCGGGGGCACGCGTGGTACGTGACGTCCACCGCCGCCTCCGTGGGGCCATAGAGGTTGTGCACCTGCGCGGAGGGGAGCCGGGCCTGCGCACGGCGGACCACCGGCATGGGCAGCGCCTCACCGCTGCACACCACCCGGCGCAGGTGCGTCAGCCGCTCCAGCCCGGGCTCCTCCACGAAGGCCTGCAGCATGGACGGCACGAAGTGCGCGGTGGTGACGCGCTCCTGCTCCATCAGCCGCACGAGATACGCGGGGTCCTGGTGCCCCCCGGGCCTGGCCAGCACCAGCCGCGCGCCCGTCATCAGCGGCCAGAAGAACTCCCAGACGGACACGTCGAAGCTGAACGGCGTCTTCTGCACCACGGTGTCCGCCGCCGTCAGCCCGTACTCTCCCTGCATCCACAGCAGCCGGTTGACGATGCCGGCGTGCGCGTTCATCGCCCCCTTGGGCCGCCCGGTGCTCCCGGACGTGAAGATGATGTACGCCAGCGAGTCGGGCCCTCCGAGCGGCACGGGACGGGACGCGTCCTCCCGCGTCCACGCGGCCCCGTCACCCTCCAGGCACAGCACCCTGGCTGAGTGAGGAGGCAGCACCTCGAGCAACTGCTGCTGGGTGAGGAGCACCGCGGCGTCGGAGTCCTCCAGCATCCAGGCCAGTCGCTCCTTCGGGTACGCCGGATCCAACGGGACGTACGCCCCACCGGCCTTCAGCACGCCCAGCAGCGCCACCACCAGATCCAGCGAGCGCTCCAGGCACACGCCCACCCGCGTCTCCGGCCCCACGCCCAGCGAGCGCAGGTGGTGCGCGAGCTGGTTGGCGCGCGCGTCGAGCTGCGTGTAGCTGAGCGCGTCCTCCTCGAAGCGCACCGCCTCCGCGTCCGGCGTGCGCTCCACTTGCGCCTCGATGAGCGCGTGCAGGGACACGTCGCGAGGATACAGCTGGGCCCGGCCCTGGAAGTCCGCCAGCAGCTGACGCTGCTCCTCGGAGGTCAGCAGGCGCAGCTGGGACAGGCGCAGCTCCGGGTTGGCCGTGACGGCCTCCAGGAGGCCTCGCAGGTGCGCGACCCACCGGCGCACGGTCTCCTCGCGGAACAGGTCCGTGCGATACCCCACCCGGCCGCGAATGCCCTCGGGCCCCTCGCCGAAGGCCACGGTGAGGTCGAACTTGACGGTCTCGCTCTCCAGGTCCACGGGGTGCAGGGACAGCGCGCCGTGCCCCCCTGTCGCGGGAGGCCCCGCGTCGGGCGTGTTCTGGAGGACGAGCATGACCTGGAACAGCGGCGAGCGGCCCAGGTCTCGCTGGGGCCGCAGCTCCTCCACCAGCTTCTCGAACGGGACGTCCTGGTGGGCCTGCGCGCCCAGCGTCGTCTCGCGGACCTGGCCGAGCAGCGCGCGGAAGGACGGGTCTCCGTCCAGGCGCGTGCGCAGGGCGAGCGTGTTGATGAACAGGCCAATCAAGCCCTCCAGCTCCGCGAAGCGCCGGCCGGCGATGGGCGTGCCGACGACGATGTCGTCCTGCCCGGAGTGGCGGGCCAGCACGACCTGGAAGGCGCCCAGCAGGGCCATGAAGAGGGTGACGCCCTCCGCGCGGCACAGGGCCTGGAGGTCGCGGGAGAGCTCCGCAGGCAGCTGGAACCCGAAGCTCGCGCCCCGCGACGACAGCACCGGCGGGCGCGGGAAGTCCGTGGGCAGCTCCAGCGCCGCGGGAGCCCCGGCCAGATGCGTCTTCCAATAGGTGAGCTGAGACTCCAACACCTCGTCACGCAGCCACTCCCGCTGCCAGACGCAGTAGTCCGCGTACTGGAGCGTCAGCTCCGGAAGCGCCGGCGGCCTTCCCGCGACGAAGCCCAGGTAGAGGGCCTCCAGCTCCCGGACCAGCACGCCCGAGGACCAGCCGTCGGTGACGATGTGGTGCAGCGTCATGAGCAGCAGGTGCTGCTCCTCGACGAGCCTCAAGAGCGTGACGCGCAGCAGGGGGCCCCGCGCCAGCTCGAAGGGGCGCGACGCTTCCTCCCGCGCCAGCCGCAGGGCCTCCGTCTCGCGGTCCGCGCGCGCGCGGAGGTCCGTCACCGTGAGGAGGAACGGGCCCGGCGGTGCGATGACCTGGACGGGGACGCCGCCCTCGTCGGGGAAGCAGGTGCGCAGGCTCTCGTGGCGGCGCACCAGCTCCGTGAAGGCGCGCTCCAGGGCCCCTACGTCCAGACGGCCCTCCACGCGCAGGACGGTGGGCACGTTGTACGTGGCGGCGCCGGGCTGGAGCCGGTCGAGGAACCACAGGCGCTGCTGGGCGAAGGACAGCGGCAGGGGACCGCCTCGGGGCACGGGACGCAGCGCGGGCAACGCGAGGCTCCGCACGGCCTGCTCCACGCGCGGGGCGAGCGCCTCCAGCGTCGGTGCCTCGAAGAGGACGCGCAGGGGGACCTCCACGCCCAGGGTGGCGCGCAGCCGTGACACCACCTGCGTGGCCAGCAGCGAGTGGCCGCCCAGCTCGAAGAAGTCCTCGTGCAGGCCCACGCGCTCCACGTGCAGCAGCTCCGCCCACAGCGAGGCGAGCTGCACCTCCAGGGCGGTGCGCGGCGCCACGTAGCCGGGCGCTCCGTCGGTCCGGGCTCCTTCCGGCGCGGGCAGGGCCTTGCGGTCCACCTTGCCGTTGGGCGTCAGCGGCAGCGCCTCCAGCACGGCGATGGCCGCGGGCACCATGTGCTCGGGCAGGCGCTGCTTGAGGGCCTGGCGCAGCGAGGCCACGTCCAGCGTGTCCCCCTCCTCCGCCACCACGTACGCCACCAGGCGCCTGTCGCCCGGCGCACCCTCCCGCACCGTGGCCACGGCCTCGCGCACGGACGGGTGCTGCAGCAGCGCGGACTCCACCTCTCCCAGCTCGATGCGGAAGCCGCGCAGCTTCACCTGCGTGTCGATGCGGCCCAGGTACTCCAGCGTCCCGTCCGCCAGCCAGCGCACCCGGTCGCCCGTGCGATACATGCGCGCGCCCGGCGCGGCCGAGAAGGGATTGGGGACGAAGCGCTCCGCGGTGAGGCCCGGCTGGCCCAGGTAGCCACGCGCCAGGCCCACACCGTCCACGCACAGCTCACCGGGCACGCCCACGGGCAGCGGCCGCAGCGCCGCGTCCAGCACGTACACCCGCACGTTGGCCCACGGCCTGCCGATGGTGGGCAGCTGACCGGGCACCAGCGGCTCGGACAGCGTGGCGCACACCGTGACTTCCGTGGGGCCGTAGGCGTTGAGCAGCCGCACCCGGCCGCCCCAGCGCTCCACCAGCTCGGGCGTGCAGGCCTCACCGGCGGAGATGAGGGTCTCCAGCGCCGGAAACGCCTCGGGCTCCAGCTGTGCCAGCACGGAGGGCGTGAGGGTGACGGCGGTGATGGCCTCCTCGCTCAGCAGCGTGCGCAGCGGAGCACCGGGCATCAGCCGCTCGCGCGGCGCGAGCACCAGCGTGGCCCCCGCCAGCAGCGCGCCGAAGACCTCCGCCACCGAGGCATCGAAGCCGAAGGCGGCGTACTGGAGGACGCGACTGCCGGCACGGAAGCCGTGGGCGCGCACGACATTCAGCGCCGTGTTGCACAGGCCGCGGTGCTGCAGCAGCGTGCCCTTGGGACGCCCCGTGCTTCCGGAGGTGTAGATGACGTACGCGAGGCTGTCCGCGCCTGCCCCGCTGTCGAGCGCCGTGACGGGCCGCGCATCGATGAGGGCCGCGTCCACGTCCAGCAGCACGAGCTGCTCGGCGCCCGCGGGCAGCTCGTCGGCGATGGCCTCGGTGGTGACGAGCACCGGCGCGGCGCAGTCGCGCAGCATGTACGTGAGGCGCTCCACCGGGTAGCTCGCGTCCAGGGGAACCCAGGCGCCACCCGCCTTGAGGATGCCCAGGATGCCCACCACCGTCTCCAGCGAGCGCTCCACGCAGAGCGCCACCGGCACCTCGGGACGGACGCCCAGCGCGCGCAGGTGGTGCGCGAGCTGGTTGGCGCGCGCGTCGAGCTGCGCGTACGTGAGGGACTGGCCCTCGAAGCGCAGCGCCACCGCCTCCGGCGTGCGTGCGGCCTGGGCCTCGAAGAGGTGGTGCGCGCACGTCGCGCGGGGGAAGTCCTGCTCGGTGGCGTTCCACTCCACCAGCACCTGGCGCTGCTCCGGCGCGGAGAGCAGGGACAGGGAGGACAGGCGCGCTTCGGGTCCATCCGCCGCGGCCTCCAGCACCGTCCCCAGGTGCCGCACCAGCCGGTCGATGGTCGCCTCCTCGAAGAGGTCCGTGCGGTACTCGCAGCCGACCTCCAGACCCCGGGCCGTCTCGGCCATGGCCACGGTGAGGTCCAGGCGCGACGTGCCCGAGTCCACGGGCTCGCCGCGCAGGGTGAGGCCGGGCACCTCCAACGTGGAGGCCGGCTGGTTCTGCAGCACCAGCTTCACCTGGAACAGCGGCGCATGTCCCTGGCCCCGGTCCGGGTTGATGGCCCGGACCAGCTCTTCGAAGGGCAGGTCCTGGTGGGCATACGCGCCGAGCGTGGCCTGCCGCACGCGGCCCAGCAGCTCCCGGAACGACGGGTCGCCGCCCAGCCGCGCGCGCATGGCCAGCTGGTTGATGAAGAAGCCGATGAGCCCCTCCGTCTCCGCGTGGTTGCGGTTGGCGATGTCGGTGCCGACGACGAAGTCCTCCTGGCCGGAGTAGCGCGAGAGGACGACCTCGAAGCCCGCCAGCAGGGCCATGAAGAGCGTGGTGCCCTCGCGCCTGCACAGGGCATTGAGCGAGTGGGCCAGCGCGCGCGGAAGCACGCGCGTGAGCCTGGCGCCGCGCAGCCCTGGCACCGCGGGGCGCGGGAAGTCGGTGGGCAGCTCCAGCGCGGGAGCCGCCCCGGCCAGGTGCTCGCGCCACCAGGAGAGCTGGGCCTGCAGCGCTTCGTCCCGCAGCCAGCCACGCTGCCAGACCGCGTAGTCCGCGTACTGGACCGCGAGCTCGGGCAGCGGAGAGGTACGGCCTTCGCGGAACACCGCGTAGAGGGCCGCGGACTCGCGCACCAGCACGCCCGTGGACCAGCCGTCCGAGACGATGTGGTGCAGCATCAGCAGCAGCAGGCTGCGCGACTCGGACAGCCGCAGCAGCGAGGCGCGCAGCAGCGGCCCGCGCGTCAAGTCGAACGGGCGCCGGGCTTCCTCCTGGGCCAGGCGTCGGGCCTCGGCCTCGCGCGTGTCCTCGGACAGCGCGGACAGGTCCACCACCGGCAGGGGCACCGGCGCGGGTGGGTGGATGAGCTGGATGGGGCCTTCCTGCTGCTCGAAGGTGGTCCGCAGCACCTCGTGGCGGCGCACCAGCTCCGTCAGGGCGCGCTCCAGGGCCGCCACGTCCAGCGTGCCGTCCAGCCAGAGCACGACGGGCATGTTGTAGAAGGGGCTCCCCGGCTGCAGCCGGTCCAGGAACCACAGGCGCTGCTGGGCGAAGGACAGCGGCAGGGAACCGGTGCGCGGCATGGGGCGCAGCGGAGGCGCCAGGGACACGCCCCGGGACGAACCGGACAGGGTGTCCAGTCGGACGGCGAGCCCGGCCACCGTGGGCGACTCGAACAGCTCGCGAAGCGGCAGCTCCACGCCCACGGCGCCGCGCACGCGCGAGACGACCTGGGTGGCCAGCAGGGAGTGTCCTCCCAGGGCGAAGAAGTCGTCGTGGCGTCCCACCCGCTCCACGCGCAGCACCTCGGACCAAATGGTCGCGAGCTGCTCCTCCGTGGGAGTGGTCGGCGCTTCGTAGGTGGCGGATGGCAGTGCTGCGTCAGGCGTGGGCAGCGCCCCGCGGTCCACCTTGCCGTTGGGCGTGAGGGGGAAGGCGTCCAGGGCGATGAAGGCTCCGGGCACCATGTACTCGGGCAGCCGCTGCTTGAGCGCCGCGCGCAGGGCGGCGGTGTCCGGCGCGGCGCCGTGGTGGGCGAAGTACGCCACCAGGCGCGGGTTGCCCGGCACGTCCTCTCGCACCAGCACCAGCGCCTGGCGCACCGCCGGGTGCTGACTCAGCGCCGCTTCGATTTCGCCCAGCTCGATTCGGTAGCCGCGCAGCTTCACCTGGAAGTCGGTGCGGCCCAGGTACTCCAGCGTCCCGTCCCCCAACCAGCGGACCTTGTCCCCCGTGCGGTACATCCGCGCTCCAGGCACCGGGCTGTACGGGTCCGGCAGGAAGCGCTCCGCCGTGAGGGCCGGACGGCGCAGGTACCCTCGCGCCAGTCCCGCTCCGGAGATGAACAGCTCTCCGGGCACTCCCACCGGCACCGGCCTCAGGTGCGCGTCCAGCACGTACGTCCGCACGTTGGCCAGCGGCCCGCCAATGGTGGGCCGGGTCTCCCGCTTCACCGCGAAGGCGGTGGAGTCCACCGTGCACTCGGTGGGGCCGTACACGTTGAAGGTGTGCGTGCGGGGCGCCGCCGCGAGCTGCTTCCACAGCGACGCGTCAAGGGCTTCGCCGCCGGGCACCAGCAGCTTCGGCACCGGCGCATCCCGCAGCAGGCCCGCGTCCACCAACAGCCGCAGCAGGGAGGGCGTGCAGTCGAGTACGTCCACCCGCTCCTGCTTCAGCCACTCCCTCATTGCGTCAGGGTCCTGCCGCGCCGCCTCGGGGACGATGCAGAGGCAATGGCCGTCGAGCAACTGGACGAGCTGCTTGACGGAGGCATCGAAGGCCAGCGGTGCATTGACGCTGACGCGCAGCCCGGGGGGCTGGCCCGCGTACACCGTGCGTGCCAGCGCGTGGCGCAGGTTGAGCACCGAGCGGTGCCGCACCATGACGCCCTTGGGGGTGCCCGTGCTTCCCGACGTGTAGATGACGTACGCCAGGTTGTGGGCGGAGGCCGCCGGTACCGGGCTGTGCGACGGCAAAGAGGCAGGCAGCGCCTCCGCCGAGTCGAGGCACAGCACATGCGTGCCCTCCGGCACAGTCCATGTGCCCACCCGTCGCTGCTGGGTGACGAGCACGGGGGCCGCGCAGTCCTGGAGCGTGAAGTCCAGCCGCTGCGTGGGCCATGCCGGGTCCAGGGGCACGTAGGCACCACCGGCCTTCATGACGCCCAGCAGGGCCACCACCATGTCCACCGAGCGCTCGAAGCACAGCGCCACGGGCACGTCCGGCCCGACGCCCAGTCCGCGCAGCCGGTGCGCGAGCCGGTTGGCCTGGGCGTTGAGCTGGGCGAACGAAAGCACGGCGTTCTCGAACGACACGGCGGGCGCGTCCGGGGTGCGCGCGGCCTGGAGCTCGAAGACGTGGTGGATGCAGGAGCCGAGTGGCGCTTCGGAGGCGGTGTCATTCCAGGCGTGGAGGACCTGTTGACGCTCGGAGGCGGTCAGCAGCGGCAGCTCGGACAGGCGGCGCCCGGGCTCGGTAGCGAGGGCCTCCAGCACCCCCTGGAAGTGCCGCACCAGGCGCGCGCCCGTGGCCTCGGTGAAGAGGTCGGCGGCCAATTGGAGATGGCCGAAGAAGCCCTCGGGTGACTCGGACAGGTTGAGGCTGAGCTCGAACTTGGACAGCTCCCCGGCACCGCCGTCCAGCGGGCGGATGGCCAGGGAGGGCAGCAGCACCTCGTGCACCGGGGCGTTCTGCAGGACGAAGAGCACCTGGAACAAGGGCGAGCGGGCCAGGTCGCGCACCGGCTGCAGCTCTTCCACCAGCTTCTCGAAGGGCACGTCCTGGTGGTCGTAGGCACCCAGCGTGGTCTCCCGCACCTGGCGCAGCAGCTCCAGGAACGAGAGCGACCCTTCGACTCGCGCTCGCAGGACGAGCGTGTTGACGAAGAAGCCGATGAGGCCCTCCGTCTCCGCATGGCGGCGGCCCGCGATGGGCGAGCCGACAACGACGTCCTCCTGGCCCGAGTAGTGGGACAAGAGGAACTGGAATGCGGCCAGCAGCAGCATGAAGGGCGTGGCGCCCTCGCGCTGGGCCAGCGCCTTGAGCGCCTCGCTCAGCTCACGGGGCAGGCGCACCGGTACCGTGATTCCCCGCGTCGACAGTGACGGCGGGCGCGGGAAGTCCGCGGGCAGCTCCAGGTGAGGCGGTGCTCCGGCGAGCTGCTGCTTCCACCAGTCGAGCTGTGCCTCCAGCACCTCGCCCTGGAGCCACCCGCGCTGCCACACCGCGTAGTCGGTGTACTGGACGGGCAGCTCCGGCAGCGGCGACGGCAGGCCCCTGGAGAAGGCGTCGTAGAGGGCTCCGACCTCGCGCACGAGCACGCCCGTGGACCAGCCGTCGGACACGATGTGGTGCAGCACCAGCACCAGCACGTGGTCCTCGGGCGTCAGCCTCAACAGCGTTGGCCGGAACAGCGGCCCGCGCTCCAGGTCGAAGGGGCGGAGCGATTCCTGCGCGACGTGCCGCCGCGCCTCCACCTCGCGCTCCGAGGCAGGGAGCGCGCTCAGGTCCACCTCGCGGTAGGCGAGCACCGGCGCTCCGGTGATGACCTGCACGGGCACCCCGCCCTCGGTGCGGAACGTCGTGCGCAGCGACTCGTGGCGCTGGACCAGCGCCTCGAAGCTTCGCTCCAGCGCCTTCCCGTCCAGGGGCCCCGTCAACCGCACCCCGGAGGACACGTTATAGGAGGCACTGCCCGGCTTGAGCTGGTCCAGGAACCACAGCCGCTGCTGTGCGAACGAGACGGGGACACGGCTGCTCCGGTCCTCACGCGGCTTCAGTGGAGGCGCCGCGACACGGGTGTTCCCAGTGCGCGCCAGCCGTTCGATGCGGTCGGCGAGCGCCGCCACGGTGGGCGCTTCGAACAACTCCCGGAGGGGCAGCTCGAGGCCAAAGGCGGTTCGCAGCCGGGAGACGGCGCGCGTGGCCATCAGCGAGTGCCCGCCCAGCTCGAAGAAGTTGCCGTGCAGCCCCACCCGCTCCAGGCCCAGTACCTCGGCGAAGAGGCCCGCCAGCTTCTGCTCGGTGGCAGTGCGAGGCGCGACGAAACCCTCCGACTTCAGGGACGCGAAGTCGGGTGCGGGCAGGGCCCTCCGGTCCACCTTGCCCTGCGAGGTCAGCGGCAGCGCCTCCAGCACCACCACGGCCGACGGCACCATGTACTCCGGCAATGTGCCACCGAGGTGGCCGCGCAGGGCCAGTGAGTCCAGCCCCCTGCCCTCGCGCGCCGTCACGTACCCGACCAGACGCTTTCCGCTCGGACCATCATCCCGGGCGACCACCACCGCCTCGCGCACGTCCGGGTGCTGCTGGAGGGCGGACTCCACTTCCGAAAGCTCGATGCGGTAGCCGCGCACCTTCACCTGCGTGTCCGCGCGGCCGAGGAACTCCAGCACTCCGTCCGCGCGCCACCGCGCCAGGTCTCCCGTGCGGTACAGCCGCGCACCGGGTACTCCGGAGAAGGCGTCCGGCACGAAGCGCTCCGCCGTCAGCGCCGGCTGCTCCACGTATCCGCGCGCCACGCCGTCGCCGTTGATGAACAGCTCGCCTGTGACACCCACGGGCACCGGCTGTCCCGAAGCGTCCAGCACGTACACCCGCGTGTTGCCGATGGGCCGCCCGATGGGCACTGCGGTGCCCACGTGCGCCACGTCCGTCATCCGGTGGCAGGAGGCGAAGACCGTCGTCTCCGTCGGGCCATAGCCGGCCGTCACCGGAATGCGCAGCTCCTCCAGCACGCGACGCACATGCGGCGCACTCACCACGTCCCCGCCCGTCAGCAGCTGCTTCACCGTGCGCAGCCCTTGCAGGTGCGTGTCCACCATCTGCGTGAACAGGCCCGCGGTGAGCCACAGGCTGGTGACTCCGGTGCGCTGAAGCACCTGGCCCAGTTCCTCGAGCGAGGCTGCGTGGGGCGGCATCACCACCAGCCGCGAGCCGTGCAGCAGCGCGCCCCAGACCTCCAGCGTCGACGCATCGAAAGAGATGGGCGCCAGCTGCAGCCACACCTCCTCCGGTCCGAAGTGGGCATGGTCCGCACCGAAGACGGTGCGCAGCACGGCCGCGTGCGGTGTCCCCACGCCCTTGGGCCGCCCGGTACTTCCCGAGGTGAAGTCGATATAGGCCAGGCTCTCCGGCAGCGCCGTCACCGGCGGCGCATGCGTCGGCTGCCCCGCCAACGCCGCCTCTTCCAGCACCACCGTGTTCAGTCCCTCATGCAACTTCGGCCGCAGCGCGCGCGTGGTGACGAGCACCTGGGGACGCGCATCCTCCACCATCGCCGCCAGCCGCTCCCGGGGGTACCCGGCGTCCAGCGGCACGTACGCACCGCCCGCCTTGAGGATGCCCACCAGCGCCACCACCAGCTCCACCGAGCGCTCCACCGCCACCGCCACCCGCACGTCCGTCGACACCCCCTGCCCTCTCAGGTGCCACGCCAGCTGATTCGCTCTGGCGTCCAGCTGCCCGTACGTCAGCTTCTCCTCTCCGAACTCCACCGCCACCTTGCTCGCGAAGCGCTCCACCACCCGCCCGAACACCTCCGGCAGCGTCGACTCCCTCGGGTACTCGCGCGCCGTCTCGTTCCACTCCACCACCACCCGCCGCCGTTCCTCCTCTTCCAGCAACGTCACGTCACCGACGCGCCGCTCGGGCCGTGCCACCAGCTCTCGCAGCGCCAGGGCCCAGTGCCGCAGCAGGCCGTCCAGCAACGCCGCGTCGAAGCGCGAGGTGTCGTAGGCGAGGTTCAATCCCAGCCGCTCGCCTGGAACGACCACGGCCTCCAGCGCCGTTTCCGCCTGCTCCCGCACGGCGACGTCACGGATGCCGAGGCCGTCGCTCATCGAGCCGACAGCCGAGTCGAGGGGATAGTTCTCGAAGACGAAGAGGGACTCGAAGAGGGCCGTCCCGCGAGGCACCTCGCTCCAGCCCTGGATTCGCACCAGGGAGGTGTGCTCGTACTGGCGGAGCTCCAGCTGCCGCGCGTGCAGGTCCTTCAGCCACGCCAGCACCGGCGACTCGGAGACGACCTGGACGCGCACCGGGACGGTGTTGATGAACAGCCCCACCGTGTGCTCGATGTCCGCGAGCGGAGCGGAACGTCCGGACCCCGTGGCCCCGAAGAGGACGTCGCGTTGGCCCGTGTGCAGCGAGAGGGCCAGGGCCCAGGCGGCCTGGACCACCGAGTTCGCGGTGAGCTGGTGCTGGCGCGCGAAGGACTGGAGGGCCCGGGTCTGCTCGGCCGACACCAGCAAGGTGCGCGTGTCCTTGCGCCGGGCCGCACCTTTCGCTCCCACGGGCAGCGTGCCCGGCAGCGGCGTGGGTGACATGAAGCCTCGCAGCGACTGACGCCAGTACGCCTCCGCCTGCTGCTCGGACTGACTCCGCAGCCAGGCGATGTAGTCGCGGTAGGCGGGCGCCCTGCCCCCGGGCGCGGCGCGGCCCTCGCGCAGCGCCGCATACGTGCCGAGCAGCTCCTGGAACAGCACGCCCAGGCTCCAGCCGTCCATCAGGAGGTGGTGGTGCGTCCACAGGACGCGGTGGGCGCCCGCGTCCAGGCGCGCCACGGAGATGCGCATCAGCGGGGGCTGGCGCAGGTCGAAACCCCGGGCGCGATCCGCGGCCAGCAGGGCCTCGAAGCGCGCGTCCTGTTCCGCTGGCGGCAGGCCGCTCCAGTCATGCTCCTCGAGGATGAGCGCCGCGCTCGGGTGGACCCGCTGCAGCGGCTCGTCCAGGCCCTCCCAGACGAACGAGGTGCGCAGCACGGCATGCCGCTCCACCACGCTGTCCCACGCGCGACGGAAGGCCTCCAGCGCCAGCGGGGCGCCGAAGGTCCAGCCAAGCTGGGTGACATAGATGCCGGAGTCGGGGGCCAGCAGCGACTGCAGGAGCATGGACTGCTGCAACGGTGACAGCGGATAGACGTCCTCGATGGGAGTCCCCGGAGGCACCAGCCTGTCGAGCCCCGGCTGGGACAGGCTCGCCAGGGGAAAGTCGGCGGGCGTGTAGCGCCGCGCGTCCTCGGAGGCGCGGGTGGAGATGAGGGCGCGCAGCGTCTGGAGGAACGCGTCCGACAGGGCCTGGACGATGGAGGTCGCGTGCAGGTGCGGGCTGTACGTGAAGCTCACCTGGAGCCGCTCGCCCTGGACCCAGGCATTGACGTCCAGGAGGTGCTCCCGGAGGGAGCGGGGACTGACGGCGTCGCCGGACGGCTCCTGCGAGAGTGTGAACAACGAGGAGGCAGCCAGGGAGGCGTCGAGCTGGCCGAGGTAGTTGAAGGAGACCTCGGCGCGAGGCAGCGAGCGCAGCCGCGCGTCCTGACGCACGTGGCGCAGCAGGCCGTAGCCCAGCCCGCGACCGGGAAGCCGCCGTACGCCGTCACGCACCGCCCGCAGCGCGTCGCCATGACCGGCGCCCTCGGGCACTTCCAGCAGCAGCGGGTATACGGACGTGAACCAGCCCACCGTGCGGGACAGGTCCACGCCGGAGAAGAGGTCCTCGCGGCCGTGGCCCTCGGAGTCGACGAGGAAGCGCGAATGCCCCGTCCAGGAAGCCAGGGCACGACAGAGGGCGGTCAGCAGCACCTCCTGCACCTGGGCCCTCCAGGCCGTGGGGACCTCGCGGAGCAGCACGCGCGTCTCCTCCAGCTCCAGTGAAGCGGAGAGGATTCGGGCGGACGCCACGGTCGCGGGCTCCGGGGCCTCCTCGCGCGGCAGGGACGGAACCCGAGCGCGGGCCTCGTCCAGCCAGTAGGGCAGCTCGGCCACCAGCGCCTCCGAGCTCGCGTGCGCGTGCAGACGCTCCGCCCAGTCCTTGAAGGACGTCGTCTTGGGGGGAAGCGCGGGTGACTGGTCGCGAAGCAGCGCCTGACACGCCACCTCCAGGTCCTCCACCAGCACGCGCCAGGAGACGGTGTCCACCACCAGGTGGTGCGCGACCAGCAGCAGGCGCGCATCAGCGTCCGGGCCGGAGTCGAAGAGGGCCGCGCACAGCAGGGGCGGCGCATCCAGCCGGAAGCGGGTGTGCAGCTCTCCGGCCACCTGGGCCACGAGGGCAGCGCGTCCGGACTCCGGCACCGCCGTGAGGTCCACGTGCCTGAGCGTGGGCCCGTTGTCGTTGCCCGCGTTGTGCTGGTGCCAGCGTCCCGTGTCGTCTCGCGTGAAGCGCATGCGCAGCGCATCGTGGTGCTCCACGACCTTGCGCAGCGCCGCCTCCAGCAACGTGGTGTCCAGCCGGCGCCGCAGCCCCAGCATCACGGCCTGGTTGAAGTGGTGGGGCTCCTGGGTGGCGTGCTCCTCCAGGAAGGACTGCTGGATGGGGGTGAGCGGCACGCCGCCCTCCACCGCACCCTGCTCCGCCTGGGGCTCCGGGGCCGCCGCCACCACGGCCGCGAGCCTTGCGATGGTGGGATGCTGGAAGAGCTGCCGGGGCGTCAGGTGCAGCCCGGCGGCACGGGCCCTCGCGATGATCTGCAGGCTGAGGATGGAGTCCCCGCCCAGCTCGAAGAAGTCGTCGTGGATGCCCACCTGGGGCACCCGGAGGACCTCGGCCCAGATGGCGGCCAGCGTCTCCTCCGTGGAGTCCCGGGGTGCGACGTGCTCCCGTCGCGTGCTCGCCAGTGCTGCGTCGGGCGCGGGCAGGGCCTTCCGGTCCACCTTGCCGTGGGAGGTCAGCGGCAGCGCGTCCAGCACCACCACGGCCGACGGCACCATGTACTCCGGGAGCCGCTCCTTCAATCGGGCGCGCAGGGCCTGGGGGTCCACTGAGCTGGACCCCGAGCCAGGCACCACGTACGCCACGAGGCGCTTGTCGCCCGGACCGTCGCTTCGCGCGATCACCACCGCCTCGCGCACGTGCCCCTGGGCGAGAATCGCCGCCTCCACCTCCGCCAGCTCGATGCGGTAGCCGCGCACCTTCACCTGCGCGTCCGCCCGGCCCAGGAATTCCAGCACGCCGTCCGCGCGCCACCGCGCCAGGTCCCCCGTGCGGTACAGCCGCGCACCGGGTACCCCGGAGAAGGCATCCGGCACGAAGCGCTCCGCCGTCAGCGCCGGCTGCTCCACGTACCCGCGCGCCACGCCGTCCCCGCCCACGTACAGTTCGCCGCCAATGCCCACCGGCACCGGCTGTCCCGAAGCGTCCAGCACGTACACCCGCGTGTTGCCGATGGGCCGGCCAATGGGCACCGCGGTGCCCACCTGCCCCACCTCCGTCATCCGGTGGCACGAGGCGAACAGCGTCGTCTCCGTCGGGCCGTAGCACGCCGTCACCGGAATGCGCAGCTCCTCCAGCACGCGACGCACATGCGGCGCACTCACCACGTCGCCGCCCGTCAGCAGCTGCTTCACCGTGCGCAGCCCTTGCAGGTGCGTGTCCACCACCTGGGTGAAGAGGCCCGCCGTCAGGTGCAGCGTGGTGACGGCGTGCTTCACCAGCACCGCTTCCAACTCGTACACGTCCGAAGGCGCGTGCGGCGGGAAGACCACCAGCCGCGAGCCATGTAGCAGCGCGCCCCAGACCTCCAGTGTCGACGCATCGAAAGAGATGGGCGCCACCAGCAGCAGCGTCTCTTCCGGCCCCAGGTGCGCGTAGTCCACGCCGAAGACGGTGCGCAGCACGGCCGCCTGCGGTGTCCCCACGCCCTTGGGCCGCCCGGTGCTGCCCGAGGTGAAGTCGATATAGGCCAGGCTCTCCGGCAGCGCCGTCACCGGCGGCGCATGCGTCGGCTGCCCCGCCAATGCCGCCTCTTCCAGCACCACCGAGGCCACGCCCTCCATCGGGAGCTTCGCCATGAGCGCGCGCGTGGTGACGAGCACCTGGGGACGCGCATCCTCCACCATGGCCGCCAGCCGCTCCCGGGGGTACCCGGCGTCCAGCGGCACGTACGCCCCGCCCGCCTTGAGGATGCCCACCAGCACCACCACCAGCTCCACCGAGCGCTCCACCGCCACCGCCACCCGCACGTCCGTCGACACCCCCTGCCCTCTCAGGTGCCACGCCAGCTGATTCGCTCTGGCGTCCAGCTGCCCGTACGTCAGCTTCTCCTCTCCGAACTCCACCGCCACCTGGTCCGCGAAGCGCTCCACCACCCGCCCGAACACCTCCGGCAGCGTCGACTCCCTCGGGTACTCGCGCGCCGTCTCGTTCCACTCCACCACCACCCGCCGCCGCTCCTCCTCATCCAGCAGCGAGAGCGTTCCCAACGTCCGCCCCTCGCCTCCCGCCAGCCCGCGCAGCAGGTGCCGGAGGTGCGCGAGCATCCGCTCCACCGTGCCGGCATCGAAGCGCGCCGCGCTGTACGAGATGCGCAGTGTCAGCTCCCGGCCTGGGACGGCCGCGAGCGACAGCGGGTGGTTGTCCACCTCCACCGATCGGATGTCCCGCACCTCCATGCCCGGGATGGCCGTGGTGAGCGCGCCGTCCAGCGGGTAGTTCTCGAAGACGACCAGGCTCTCAAAGAGCGGGGTCCCCGCCGGGAGCTCGCTCCAGCGGCGCACCTCCACCAGCGGAGCATGCTCGTGCTGCCGGGCCTCCAGCAGCCAGTCCTGGAGCTCGCCCAGCCATGCCTCCACGGTCATGGACGGAGGCAGCCGCACCCGCGCGGGGATGGTGTTGATGAACAGGCCCACCATGTCCTCGACGCCGCGCAGCTCCCCGGGACGGCCCGCCACCGTCACCCCGAAGAGCACGTCGTCCCTGCCGCTGTACCGGCCCAGCAGCAGCGCCCAGGCGGCCTGCACCAGCGTGCCTGCCGTCAGCCCTCGCCGCCGGGCGAAGGCGTCCAGCACCGCCGTGTCCTCCACCCCCAGGCGCAGCGTCCGCTCCCCCCGGCCCGTGGCCACACCGGACGAGCCGCCCGCGTCCAGGGGCGTCGGCTCCGTGAAGCCCGCGAGCGACCGCCGCCAGAAGTCCCTCGCGTGAGCGGGGTCCTTCTCTCCCAGCCACGCGATGAAGTCACGGAAGGGCCGTGGCGAGACGAGGTGCGGTGAGCGGCCCGCCTGCTTCCCCGCGTACAGCGCGAACACGTCACGCAGCAGCAGCGGGAGCGACCAGCCATCCAGCATCAGGTGCGAGTGGCTGAAGACGAACCGCCAGGCCGCGTCCTCCGTGCGCAGCAGCGCCAGTCGCACCAGGGGCGCGCTGGACAGGTCGAAGCCTTCCCGCTGGTCCTCCGCCAGGAAGGACGCCACCCGCGACGCGAGCACCTCCGGGGACAGGCCCCGCCAGTCCTCGCTGCGCACCGGCAGTTCCACCTCGCGCAGCACGACCTGGACCGGCTCTTCCACGTCATCCCAGACGAGCGCCGTGCGCAGCACCGGGTGCGCCTCCACCACGCCCCGCCACGCCGCGATGAAGCCCTCCACGTCCAGCCGCCCGCGCAGCTCGCAGACCAGCTGGTTGAAGTACAGCCCCTGCCCGGGCTCGGCGATGGCGTGGAAGAGCATGCCGCCCTGCAGGGGCGACAGCGGGTACAGGTCCTCGATGTTGTCGCTCATCGCGTCTTCTTTCCGAACCGGGCGGACAGCTTGTCGAGCTGCGCCTGTTTCACCTTCGCCAGCGGGAAGTCGGACGGGGAATGCCCACCCGCGTCCGGCGCCCGCGACGCCACCACCAGAGCCTTCAGCCGCACGAGGAAGTCCTCCGCCACTCGCGTCACCGTCTCGCGCCGGTGCACCGCCTCACTGAAGGTCCACGTCACCTCCAGCCGGCCGCCGCGCACCGCGCTCATCACGTCCAGGGCATACGGCCGGCGGGAGCTGGGCGCCCGCTGCCGCAGCGTCTCCCCTTCCGGCGCGAGCGTGAAGGGCGCTCCCGCCCCCACGGCCCCGTCGATCTGGCCCAGGTGGTTGAAGCCCACCTCCGCCGCCGGCAGTGCCGCCAGCGCCGCGTCCCGAGCCACGTACCGCAGCAGGCCCCAGCCCATGCCCTGCGAGGGCACCGCGCGCAGCCCTTCCTTCACCGAGCGCAGCGCCTCTCCTGGACTGTTGGAACCCCTGAGGTCCAGCAGCGCCGGGAAGACCCGGGTGAACCAGCCCACCGTCCGGGACACGTCCACGCCGGGCAGCACGTCCTCGCGTCCATGGCCTTCCACGTCCACCAGGGCCACGCCGCGCCCCGTCCAGGCGGCGAGCGCCTGCGCCAGCGCGGTGAGCAGCGGGTCCTGCGGCTGCGTGTGCCACGCCTTCGGCACGTCGTGCAGCAGCGCCTTCGTCTCCTCCTCGTCCAGCGCCACCTGCACCATTTGCGCGGTGGCTTCCGTGTTGGCGCCACCAGCGCCGTCCACCGGCAGCCGCGCCGTCTCCGCCCAGGGCCGCTCCAGCCACCACGCGCGCTCCGTGGCGAGCTTCTCCGAGCGCGCCAGCGAGTCCAGGCCTCGGGCCCACGCCTGGAAGGACGTGGTCTTCGGCGGCAGCCGCACCGCGCCTCCCGACGCGAGCCGCGCGTACACCGCCGCCAGGTCCTCCAGCAGGATGCGCCACGACACCGCGTCCACGGCGAGGTGGTGCACCGCCAGCATCAGCCGCGCTGGTTGTCCCTCGCCAGTGTCCAGCAGCGCCGCACGGATGAGCGGGCCGTCCAGCCGCAGCGTCTTCTGGAGCTCCTGTGCCCGCTGCGCCAGCTCGGCCCGACGGGCCGCTTCCGGCACGGAGGAGAGGTCCACACGCTCCAGCGTCACGGGCTCACCGGGGGCCACGGAGGCCTGGTGCCAGCCGTCCCCCGCGCGGGCGAAGCGCAGGCGGAGCGCGTCGTGGTGCTCCACCACGTGCGCCAGCGCCTGCTCCAGCAGCGCCGGGTCCAGCGCCGCCTTCACCTCGAGCACCAGCGACATGTTCCAGTAGTCCGGCTCCTCCAGCCCCAGCTCGAAGAACCAGCGCTGGATGGGCGTGAGCGCCACCGGGCCCACCACCGGGCCCTGCTCCGCCTGCACCGCGAGCCGTGTCCCGGCGACCGTCGCCAGCCGGGCCACCGTGGGGTTCTGGAAGAGCTGCTTCGGAGACAGCTCGATGCCCGCCGCCCGCGCGCGGGTGATGATCTGCAGGCCGAGGATGGAGTCTCCGCCCAGCTCGAAGAAGTCGTCGTGGATGCCCACGCGCTCCACCCCGAGTACCTCGCGCCAGAGGGCCACGAGCTTCTCCTCCACCTCCGTGCGCGGCGCCACGCTCGCGCCGCCGCCGGCCTCGGCCGCCTGACGCTCCGGCGCAGGCAGCGCGCGGGTGTCCACCTTGCCGTGCCGCGTGCGAGGCAGGGCGCCCAGCGTCACGTACGCCGCGGGCACCATGTATGGCGGCAGCCGGGCCAGCAGCCACGCCTTCAGCTCCGTGGCGGTGAGGGCCTCGCCCTGTCCCTCCATGGGCACGACGTAGGCCACGAGTCGCTTGGGGCCCTTGCCGTCCTCCCGCGCCACCACCGCGGCTTCCTTCACCGCGGGATTCGCGAGCAGCGCGGCCTCGACTTCTCCGGGCTCGATCCGGAAGCCGCGCACCTTCACCTGCGTGTCCGCGCGGCCCAGGAACTCCAGCTGCCCGTCGGAGCGCCAGCGCGCCAGGTCTCCCGTGCGGTACATCCTCGCGCCGGGACGCCCGTCGAACGGGTCCGCCACGAAGCGCTCGGCGGTGAGCACCGGCTGGCCCAGGTAGCCCCGCGCCACGCCCGCGCCACCCACGTACACCTCACCGGGCGCGCCCTGCGGCACCAGCCGCCGCTTCGCGTCCAGCACGTACACCCACGCTCCAGGCACCGCACGGCCGATGGGCACGGGGCCCTGCTCGTTCGGCCGCACGCGATGCACGGTGCTCCAGATGGTGGCCTCCGTGGGGCCGTACTCGTTGAACAGCGGCACCGAGGGCAGCGCCTCGTGGTGCGCGCGCACCAGGTCCAGCGAGCAGGCCTCTCCGCCCACGCTCACCGCGCGCAGGCCGGACAGCCCGCCCACCGGCGCCGCCGCGAGCACCTGCCCGTAGAGCGCCGGCACCGAGATGAGGTGCGTGACGCCCGCCTTCACCAGCAGCTCCGCGAGCTTCCTCGGGTCCTCCCGCTCCTCCACGTCCGGGTAGCGCAGCGTGCCGCCCTCGAAGAGGGACCAGAGCATGCCGGCGAGCGACGCATCGAAGGTGAACGGCGCCAGCGACAGGACGACGCCGGGCGCGCCGTACACCTCGCGCCGGGCCCGTGTCGCGGACACGAGGTTCCGGTGCGCCATCACGACGCCACGGGGCCTTCCCGTGGAGCCGGACGTGTACACGATGCACGCCGCGTGATGGGCCTCCGGGCCGGCGGGCAGCTCCGCGCCAGCGTCCCCTTCCGGCAGCGACTCCAGCGTGACGACCGCCGTGCCCTCCCGCGTGGGGACGCGGGCACGCGCGGCCTCGGAGGTGATGACCGTCCGCGCCGCCGTGTCCGCCAGGATTCCGGACAGGCGCTCCGCCGGGTGGTCCACGTCCAGCACCACCGCCGCGCAGCCCGCGCGCATCACCCCGAGCAGCCCCGTGACGAGGTCCACGGGCTGCACCAGCGCGAGCCCCACCACCGCGTCCCGCTCCACTCCGCGCAGGTGCCGGGCCAGCCGCGCCGAGCGCGCGTCCAGCTCGCGGTACGTGAGCTTCCGGACGCCGTCCTCCACCGCCACCGCGTCCGGCGTGCGGGCCACCTGCGCCGCGAAGCGCGCGGGCACCGTGTCGGCGGCCAGCGGCTCCGGCACGGGCGCCGGGTTCCACTCCACCAGCAGCCGCTGGCGCTCGGCCTCGGACAGAAGCGCGAGCTGGGACAGCCGCCGCTCGGGCGCCGCGGCCACCTCTTCCAGCAGGCGAACCAGGTGCCCCGACAGCCGGGCAATGGTGTCCGCATCGAAGAGGTCGGTGTTGTACTCGATGCCGCCGGCCAGTCCGTCGCGCGTCTCGTACAGCTCCAGCGTGAGGTCCAGCTTGGTGGCGGCCGTGTGCACCATCTGGCTGCGAATCGACACGCCGGCCAGCGCCAGCTCGGGCGCGGGCGTGTTGTGCAGCACGAGCATCGTCTGGAAGATGGGCGTGTGGCTCAGGTCGCGGGCGATGTGCAGCACGTCGACCAGCTTCTCGAAGGGCACCTCCTGGTGCGCGAATGCGCCCAGGGACGTGTGCCGCACGCGGCCGAGCAGCGACGCGAAGGTCGGGTCCCCGGACAGGTCCGCGCGCAGGGCGATGGAGTTGATGAAGCACCCCACCAGCGGCTCCGTCTCCGGCCGGTTGCGTCCGGCTACCGGTGTGCCGACCGCGAAGTCCTCCTGGCCCGAGTACGCGTGCAGCAGCGACTGCCATGCCGCCATCAGCACCATGAACGGGGTGGCGCCCTCGCGCCGGCCCACCGCCGACAGCGCCTCCGCCAGCGACCGGGGGACGACGACGGGCAGCCGCGCGCCGGGATACGTCTGCACCGGAGGACGGGGGCGGTCCGTCGGCAGCTGGAGCACCGGCACGTCGGCCAGCACCTCGCGCCACCAGTCCTGCTCGGCCTTCAGCGCGGGGCCGCGCATCCACTCGTGCTGCCAGACCGAGTAGTCCGCATACTGCACGGGCAGCGGCGGCAGCGGAGACGGCCTGCCCTCCATCCGGGCCGCGTACAGCTGGGCCAGCTCGTGCATCATCACGCCGGCCGACCAGCCGTCGGAGACGATGTGGTGGAGCACGAGCAGCAGGACGTGCTCGGTCTCACGCACGCGCAGCAGCGTTGCGCGGAGGAGCGGCCCGGTCTCCAGGTCGAACGGGCGGCGTGCCTCGTCCTGCGTCTGGCGGGCGAGCGCCTCTTCGCTCACGCCTTCCGCGTCGAGGCGGACGATGGGCACGTCCAGCGACGGGGTGATGCGCTGCACCGCACCCGAGTCGGTCATCGCGAAGGTGGTCCGCAGCGCCTCGTGCCGGCGCACCACCTCGGCGAGCGCCTGCTCCAGGGCGGACGCATCCAGCGTGCCGCTCAGGTTGAGGGCGACGGCGTTGTTGTACGCCACGTTCCCCGGCTCCAGCCGGTCCATGTACCAGAGCCGCTGCTGCGTGAAGGACAGCGGCAGCGGACGGTCTCTCGGAACGGGGAGGATGGGCGGCGGTCCCTCGGGCTTCTTCGCCGAGGCCGTCACCTTCGGCGGTGGCGGACGGCGGCTCGGCACCGGCAGGGGGGCCAGCAGCTCCAGCGAGCCATCCGCACGACGACGGGCACGGCGGCCCGTCGCGAGCCTGCGCGCTCCGTCCTCCGCGCCCGCGAGGAGCCGGAGCGAGGACGTGCCGGGCGCGTTCCAGAAGCCACGGGGCACCCCCGCGCCGGCCACGGCCAGCTCACCCACGACGCCCACGGGCGCCGGACGGCCCTGGCGGTCCACCACCTCCCAGGGAACGTCGATTCCACCCGCGGGTGTGAGCCAGGCACCCAGCCCGAGCCCCGCGTCGCGGCGCACCACCTCGGAAGCAAGCGAGCGCGCCAGCGCCGCCGCGGCTTCCGGCGTCGCGCCCTCCACCAGCACCCGGCGCACGGGGCGCAGCGCGGCGGCCGCGTCGGGCAGCGCCGCCAGTGCGCCCGCCAGCGTCGCGGTGCAGTGCAGGTGCGTGACGCCCGTGTCGCGCACCAGCGTCAGCAGCGCCTCGGCCGCGCCCGGCCCCTCCTGGAGCGTCGCGACGGGCACGGCCGCGCCGGGCTCCGGCGAGTACCGGCGGCGCAGCTCGTCCAGGTAGTGCAGTCCCTCCAGCGTCTGGTCCACCGGCACGCCGAAGTCCACGAGGCAGGCAATCTCGTCCACGTCCAGGCCGCGCACGCGCTCCACCATGGGCGCGCTGGACTCGGGCGTGCCGAACAGGCCGCCGTCCTCCACGTAGCGCTCCATGCCGTGCTCCACCAGCGCGTCCACGTCCGAGGGGGTCAGCGAGCGCGGGTCCACCTTCAGACCCTGGCTGGCGACGAAGCCCGCGAGGATGTCCACCGAGCTGCGGAAGTAGCTCAGCAGCGGCTCGCGGATGCGCCGCCGGACCTCCGCCGGGTCCGCGCCCAGGTACGCGTGCATCATGAGGCTCACGTGGCCGCGGCCCGCATGCCCGTGCTGTCGCCAGGCCTCGCGGTAGAGCGCCACCTTCCCCGCCAGCTCGTCCAGTTGCTGGCCCATGAGGTTGGTGAGCACGTACGCGCCCAGCTCGCCCGCCAGCCGGAACGTCTCCGGACTGCCCGCGGCGGTGAGCCAGATGGGCAGCTCCTTCTGGACGGGACGCGGGCGCAGGGCGACCTCCACCTCGTCGCCCGTGCCATTGCGGCGCCGCACCGTCCCGCCACGCCACAGCGTCCGGACCTCCTCGACGCCGCGGAGCATGACCTCCTTGCGGCGCGCGTACCGGTCCGGCGCGAAGACGAAGTCGTTCGCGTTCCAGCCCGAGGCGAACGACACGCCGACGCGGCCGTCGGACAGGTTGTCCAGCACCGCCCACTCCTCGGCGACGAGGATGGGGTCATGCAGCGGCAGCACCACGCTGCCCGCGCGGATGCCCAGGCGCTCCGTCACCGTGGCCACGCCCGCGCCCACCACGGCCGGTCTCGGGTACAGCCCGCCGAAGGAGTGGAAGCGCCGCTCCGGCGTCCACACCGCCGAGAAGCCGTGCGTGTCAGCGAACTTCGCGCCCTCCAGCAGCAGGCGGTACTTGCGCCCGCCCAGCGAGTCCTCGTCGTTGGCGAAGAAGGACAGGCTGAAGTCGGGACCGCGGCGCGAGGCCCCGCTGCCCGCGGTGAAGAGGTTGAAGCGGGCCCGCTCGGGCGGCAGCACCACGCGCAGGCCGCGCGTCAGGGCCCACAGCAGCTCCAGGCCCGTGCCTGGCGTGTGCGTCTCCTCCGCCGCCAGCCACGCGCCGCCGGCCGCGTCCCCGCCGGCATCCAGGCGGCGGAACAGCTCCGCCACCGTCCGGTGCGTGTGCACGGCCCGGAGCCGGTCTCCCCCGGGGCCCACCAGGGGCTCCAGGCACACCATCGTCTCCGACGACACGTTCAGCGGGCGGCTCCGCTCGGCCGGGCTTCCCAGGGTGCCGTCCGCGAAAGGCGTGCGGCGCATCGCCTCGGCGAGGGCACCGACAGGCGGGGCTCCGCCAACGGCCCCGGAGGGGTCCACCGCTTCCGCCACGGCGAGCATGGGGAGGGACCGCTCCGGAGCATCGATTCCCTTCCACGCCGCGAGCAGGGCGTCCACGTACAGGACGCGCGCGGAGTCCAGCTTCACGCTCGTCCGCGCCCGCTGGTGCGTCAGCAGCAGCGGCGGCGGTCCTCCCTCGGGCGCCAGCGCCGCCAGCTCCCGGAGCTGGGGCACGGACAGCAGCACGTACGCGCCGCCCGCCTCCAGCACCGCCCAGAGCGCCACCACGCGCTCCACCGACGGCTCCAGGCACACGGCCACCAGCACCTCGGGCCTCACGCCCTGGGCCACCAGCTCCGCCGCCAGTCGCTTCGCCTTCTGGCGCAGCTCGCCCCAGGTGAGGTCCTTGCCTCCGCCGTCGGTGAGTGCCACGACGCCCGCGTCCTTGGTCGCGCGGGCCTCCAGCAGCGACGCCGCCGCCACGGGGTGCGGCTCGTCGGAGCGCACCGGCAGCGGCCGGGCCACCGCCCCAGCGGGCTCCAGCGACAGCGCGGAGAGGGGCTGGTCCGGGTCGCTCAGCGCGCCCGACAGCAGCGCGGACCAGTGCTCCACCAGCCGGGCGATGGTCGACCGCTCGAAGCGCTCCACCGCGTACTCCAGGAAGCCGGAGAAGGCGCCCTCGGACTCCCCCATGGAGATGGACAGGGGCGACAGCGCGGCGCCGAACTGCGCCGGCCCGTCCTTCACCTCCACCAGGCTCATGCGCAGCCCTGGCAGGTCCAGGTGCGCCGCGAAGGGCGTGTGCAGGATGAAGAGCGCGTCGAACACGCGCTCCCGGCTCGGGTCCTTCGCGGGCTCGACTTCACGAATCAGGTGCTCGTAGGGCACGTCCGGATTCGCGTACGCCTCCAGCGTCACACCACGCACCCGCGCGAGCAGCTCGCGGAAGGTCGGGTCGCCGGACAGGTCCGTGCGCAGCGGCACCGCGTGCGCCACGTAGCCAATCATCGGCTCCAGCTCCGGCCGGCTGCGGTTGCCGATGGGCGTCCCCACCACGACGTCGTCCTGGCCCGCCCAGCGCCCGAGCAGCGCCTGCCACGAAGCCAGCAGCACCATGAACGGCGTGGCACCCTCGCGCTGCGCGAGCGCGTGCACCGCGCCGGACAGCTCGCGCGAGAACTCGACGTGCCACCGCACCGAGCTGAGCGCGGGGCCCTCACCGCGCGGCAGGTCCACCGGCAGGTCCAGCGGGCCGGGCAGCCCCACCAGCCGCTCGCGCCAGGTGGCCGTCTGCTCGGAGAACACGCCGGCCCCCAGCACCTTGCGCTGCCAGGCCGCGTAGTCCACGTACTGCAACGGCAGCGCCGGCAGCGGCGACGGCTGCCCCTGCTTGAAGGCGCCGTAGTTCGTGCCCAGCTCCTGCCCGAGCACCACCAGCGACCACGTGTCGGACACCACGTGGTGCACGGTGACGAGCAGCAGGTGCGTGTCCGGCTCCAGCCGCAGCACCCGCGCACGCATCACCGGCCCGCGCTCCAGGTCGAAGGGCCGCGCCGCCTCCTCGCGCGCCAGCCGCAGCGCCTCCGCCTCACGCGCCTCGCGCGTGTCCCCCGCCACCGGCTCCACGGCCAGGGACAGCTTCAGCGTCGGCGCAACGCGCAGCACCGGCCGCCCGTCCACCCAGGGGTAGTACGTGCGCAGCGCCTCGTGGCGCTGCACCACGGCCTCCAGGCTCCGCTCCAGCACGGGCAGGTCCAGCGCGCCAACCAGCCGCAGCACCATGGGCATGTTCAGCGCCGGGTTGCCTGGCAGCGCCCGCTCCAGCAGGCAGACGCGCTCCTGCACCACCGACATCGGCAGCACGCCGTCCCGGGGCACGCGCACCATCGCCGGTACTGCCGCCTCCGTCCCGGCCGGGCCCGCCGCGTCCAGCCGCGCCTGGATGCGCGAGGCCACGCCGGCCACCGTCGGCGCCTCGAACAAGTCACTCAGCGGAAGCTGGACCGGGAAGGCCTCGCGCAGCCGCGTCAGCATCTGCGCGGCCATCAGCGAGTTGCCGCCCAGCTCCAGGAAGTCGTCGTGGATGCCGAAGTCCGCGCGGCCCAGCCGCTCGCGCCAGATGGCCAGCACCTTGCGCTCCACGTCCGTGCGCGGCCCGGCCTTGTCCGCCGGCAGCTCCACCGCGGCGAGCGCCTCCAGCGGCTCCTCGCGCGGCGCCGTGACGGACGGTGCTGGCGCGGAGGCCACCACCGTGGGCAGGTCCATCGTGAAGGTCTGACGCTCGAACGGGTACGTGGGGAGCGGCAGCCTGCGGCGCCGCTCGTGCGCGTAGACGCCCTTCCAGTCCGGCCGCAGCCCCTGCTCCCACAGCGCGCCCAGCGCCTCCATCAGCGTCGCGTGCTCGCCCGCCTTCGCGCCCGCGCGCGGCGACGACGCCACCACCCGGGCCCCCTGCCCCTTCAGCCCCAGCCGCGCCAGCGCCGTGAGGTTCTGGTCCGGCCCCACCTCCAGGAACACCGTGCAGCCTTCCGCCTTCAGCGCCTCCAGCCCGTCCCCGAAGCGCACCGGCGCCCGCATCTGCCGCGCCCAGTACGCCGGGTCCGTCGCCTCCTCCGCGCGAATCCACGTGCCGGTGACGCTCGACACGTACGGCACCTGGGGCGCGGACAGGCGCAGCCCCGCCACCACGCGCCGCAGCTCGTCCATCAGCGGCTCCACGGCGGCGGAGTGGAAGGCATGGCCCGCCGGCAGGCGCAGCACGCCCACGCCGCGCGACGCCAGCTCGCGCTCCAGCGCCTCCACCTCCGGCGTGGGGCCGGACACCACGCAGCGCTCCGGCCCATTCACGGCCGCCAGCGACAGGCCGCCCGTCAGCAGCGGGCGCACGTCCTCCTCCGCGCACCCCACCGCCGTCATGCTCCCGGGCGGCATGCGCGCCATCAGCCGGCCGCGCGTCGCCACCAGCACCAGCGCGTCCTCCAGCGGCAGCACTCCCGCCAGGCACGCGGCCACGTACTCACCGAAGCTGTGACCCAGCAGCGCGTGCGGCTTCACGCCCCACGCCTCCCACAGCTTCGCCAGCGCGTACTCCACGCAGAACAGGGCCGGCAGCGCGTGGCGCGGGTCCGTCAGCAGCTCGCGCGCCTCCGCCTCCGTGCCCGGCGCGGGCAGCAGCAGCCTTCGCACCGAGGCCGCCAGCGCCGTCCCCAGCCCTTCCAGGCAGGCGTCCACGGCCTCGCGGAAGACGGGCTCCGCCCCGTACAGCTCGCGCCCCATCCCCACGGACTGCGCGCCCTGTCCGGGCAGGAGGAAGGCCACGCGCCGCTCGCGCGCCGCCTCCAGGTCCTCCACGACGTGCGACTTCCCCGGCGTGCGCAGCCGCGACAGCAGCTCCGCCCGGTCCTTCGCCACCACCGTGCGCCGGTGCTCGAAGGCCCGGCGTCCCACGTTGCGCGTGAAGGCCACGTCCGCCAGCGACACGGTCTCCGGCGCGGACTCCAGCCAGTCCGCCAGCTCGCGGGCCGTTGCCTCCAGCGACTTCGCCGTGCGCGCGGACAGCGTGAAGAGCTGCGTGGGGCGGGCGCTCGGCGCGGAGGGCGGCGCCAGCGGGGCCTCCTCCAGCACCGCGTGCGCATTGGTGCCGCCAATGCCGAACGAGCTCACCGCCGCGCGCCGGGGCACGTCCCCGCGCTTCCAGGGCGTGCGCTGGCCGACGACGTAGAAGGGGCTGTTGGCGAAGTCGATGGCCGGGTTGGGCCGCTCGAAGTCCACGGTGGGCGGCAGCTCTTCATGGTGCAGCGCCAGCGCCGCCTTGATGAGGCCGGCGACGCCCGCCGCGGTGTCCAGGTGCCCGATGTTCGTCTTCACCGAGCCCAGGCCGCACCAGCCCTTGCGCTGCGAGTGCTGCCGGTACGCGCGCGTGAGCGCCGCCACCTCGATGGGGTCGCCCAGCGCGGTGCCCGTGCCGTGCGCCTCCACGTAGCCGATGTCCTCCGCCTCCAGCCCCGCGTACGCCAGCGCCTCGCCGATGACGCTGGCCTGTCCCTCCACGCTGGGAGCCGTGTAGCCCACCTTCAGCCGGCCATCGTTGTTGATGGCCGAGCCGCGGATGACCGCGTAGACGTGGTCCCCGTCCCGGAGCGCGTCCTCCAGCGGCTTGAGCACCACCACCGCCACGCCGTTGCCCGGCACCGTGCCCGCCGCCTTCGCGTCGAAGGCCCGACAGCGACCGTCCGGCGAGAGGATCATCCCGTCCTGGAAGAGGTAGCCCGTGCGCTGCGGCAGCGACAGCCGCACCGCGCCCGCCAGCGCTACGTCCGACTGGCGCAGGATGAGGCTCTGACAGGCCATGTGCACGGCGACGAGGCCCGTGGAACATGCCGTGTACACGGACAGGCTCTCGCCGCGCAGGCCCAGCTTGAAGGAGGCCTTGGTCGCCAGGTTCTCCCCGGTGGTCCCCAGCAGCTCGTAGAGCGACGCGGGGTCCAGGTTCCCCTGCCCCAGCAGCCCCACCGAGTGCAGCGACGCCCCCGCGCCCGCGTAGAGGGAGATCTTCCCCGGGAAGCGCTCCGGGTCGCACCCGGCGTCCTCCAGCGCCGACCACGCGCACTCCAGGAACACGCGCTGCTGCGGGTCCATCCACCGCGCCTCGCGCGGGGCCACGTCGAAGAAGCCCGCGTCGAACGTGTCGCCGCCCTCGAGCACGCCGGCCGCCGGAACGAAGTCCGGGTGCTTCCTCACCGACTCCGGCGTCAGCGGAGATGCCTCCAGCGTTTCCGGTGCCAGCCGGGAGATGGAGCCCACGCCCTCGCGCAGGTTGCGCCAGAAGGCGCGCACGTCCGAGGCGCCCGGAAAGCGCCCCGCCATGCCGATGATCGCGATGTCATTGCCCGTGATGCCGCTGCCTTCGCCCGTCTCGTCGTGTTCAGCCATGGCCTCGGGGATTCCTTCCTCCGCGGCGCTGGAGGGCCTGACGGCGGGCCTCCGCGCGATCCTGGTGCTTCACGTCTGCTTCCCCTTCCGGCCGCGCATCGGACGACAACCTCCGGGCGAGCGCGTGGACGGTGGGATGTTCGAAGAAGTGGGTGATGGGGACGTCGCGGCCCAGCGCCTCGCGCAGCCGCGAGCACGCCTTCACCGCGCCCAGCGAGCTGCCACCCAGGTCGTCGAAGAAGTGCGCGTGCACGTCCACCACGGCCAGGCCCAGCGCCTCCGTCCAGGACTTCGCGATGGTCTCCTCCAGCGGCGTGCGCGGCGCGCCGTCGGCCGCCACCGTCCGCGTCGGAGCGGGCAGCGCGCGCCGGTCCACCTTGCCGCCGACGGTCATCGGCAGCGCCTCCAGCGAGACGATGTCCACGGGCACCATGTGCTCGGGGAGCCGGGCCCGCAGCCGCGCGCGGACCTCGCCCGGTGGCAGCGGCTCGCCGGGGCCGGGCACGACGTACGCCACCAGACGCGCCTCTCCGTCCGCCGGAGGCTTCCACACGGAGACGTGGGCCTGGAGCATGCCGGCCAGCTCCCGCAGCGCGACCTCCACCTCGCCGGGCTCGATGCGGAAGCCGCGCAGCTTCACCTGCGCATCCGCGCGGCCCACGAAGTCCAGCCGACCGTCGGGCCGCCAGCGCACCACGTCTCCGGTGCGGTACAGCCGGGCGCCCGGCTCGCCGCCATACGGGTCCGGCACGAAGCGCTCGGCGGTGAGCGCGGGCTGGCCCAGGTAGCCGCGCGCCAGGCTGGGGCCGCCGACGTACAGCTCGCCGGTCACGCCCACGGGCACGGGGTTCAGCGAGGCGTCCAGCACGTAGGACTGGAGGTGCGCCATCGACCGGCCGATGGCGGGCAGGCCCGGCTCGTCAGGAGGGTTGAACTCCCACGTGGCGCAGACCGTCACTTCCGTGGGGCCATAGCCGTTGATGAACGTGCGGCCCGTGCCGAAGCGGGTCACCAGCTCGCGCGGGCACACGTCGCCGCCGGTGATGAGCACCGCCAGGTCCGGCAGTGGCGCCTCCGGCAGCAGGGTGATGACTGAAGGCGGCAACAGCGTGCAGGTGATGCGCTCTTCACGGAGGAGGCGGTGCAGCACCTCGCCCGCGAGCACCTGTCCAGCGGGCGCCACGTGCAGCGCCGCCCCCGAGGTGAGCGCCATCACGTACTCCCAGACCGACATGTCGAAGGCAGGCGAGGAGAACTGGAGCACGCGTGAGCCAGGCCCCAGTCGCAGCGGCGACGTGGAGCGCGCCAGGTGCTCCAGGCCCCGGGTCGGGACCACCACGCCCTTGGGACGCCCCGTGCTGCCGGACGTGTAGATGACGTACGCGGCCCGGTCGAGTGACGGCGTGACGGACGGAAGCGTCTCGGCCGGTGCTCCGGCGAGCACCTCCGGCGCGCCGTGCTCCTCCCAGCGGAGCAGTTCCACGCCCGCGGGCAGGGACAGCCGCTGAGCGAGCCGGCCCTGCGCCAGCAGCACCCGCGCGCCGCAGTCTCCCAGCATCCACTCCAGGCGCTCGGCGGGCGAGGCGGGCTCGAACGGGACCACCACGCCCCCGGCCCGGAGCACCGCCAGGAAGGCCACCGCCGCCTCCGGCCCGCCGCGCTCCAGCAGGACCGCCACGCGCAGCTCCGGCCCCACGCCCTGCCGGGCCAGTCTCGCCGCGAGCCGGTCGACCCAGGCGCTCAGCTCGGCATACGTCCACCGCCGCGGGCCCGCGACGAGCGCCACCGCGTCGGGGGTTCGTGCCACCCACGCGTCGAAGTGGTGGAGCAGGCCTCCCTCCTCCGGCACGGCAGCGACGGAGGCCGCACCGCGCCCCAGCTCCAGCAGCGCGCGCCGCTCCTCCGCGTCCAGCACGGGCAGCTCCACCAGCGGCAGCTCCGGAGCGGCCGCGGCGGCCTCCAGCAGGGCGCGCAGGTGGCGCGTCATCCGCGCGATGGCGTCGGCATCGAAGAGGTCCGCGCAGTACTCCAGGCTGGCCGCGAAGCCTCCGTCCACCTCCGCCATCATCAGCGAGAGGTCGAAGGCGGCGGAGCGGCTTCCCAGGGGAACGGACTCGAGCTCCAGTGCGCCCAGGCTGACGCGCGCACCCTGCTCTCCGAGCGCGAAGGCGCCCAGCGGCTCGCGACCGGGCCGGCCGGTCTGCAGGGCGAACATCGTCTGGAAGACGGGGGCGCGGGACGGGTCTCTCCGAGGCTGGAGCCACTCGACGAGCCGCGCGAAGGGAAGCTCCTGGTGCTCCAGCGCCTCCAGCACGGTGCCGCGCACCTGGGCCAGCAGCCCGGTGAAGGTCAGCGCTCGCGGCAGTTGCACGCGCAGGGGCACGGGGTTGACGAAGTAGCCCGCCTGCCGGGACAGGTCCGCGCGAGTCCTCCCCGCCGTGGGGATGCCGACGACGACGTCCTCCTGCCCCGAGTAGCGGCGCAGGAAGGCGAGGTACCCGGCCAGCAGCACCATGAATGGCGTGGCGCCCTGCGCGTTCGCCAGGGCCTTCAGGCGCGCGGCCGTCTCCGGCTCCACGCGGAAGGAGCTGCTGGCGCCACGGAACGACTGGAGCCGGGGACGCGGCCGGGACGTGGGAAGCTCCAGCACGGGCAGCTCACCGCCCAGCCGCTCGCGCCACCACGCATGGAGCGCCTCGCCGCGCGCGCCCGTGTACCGGGACTGCTGTGCCTGGAGGATGGGAGGCGCCGGCGGCGGTGGCGGCAGCAGCGCGGCGGGGAGGCCCCGACTCTCCGCGGAGTAGAGCGCGCCGAGCTCCTCGGCCAGGACCTCGAGCGACCAGAAGTCGGTGACCAGGTGGTGCAGGACCATCAGCATCACGGCACCGCCCGGGGCACCGGTGAACAGGCGCACGCGCACCAGCGGCCCGCGCTCCAGGTCGAAGGGACGGTGGGCCTCCGCGTCGAGCCGCTCGCGCAGCGCCTCCGCCGTCAGCGCGGAGGCCTCCTCCACCTCCAGCGCGGGGGCAGAGGCGGCGGTCCGGAGCGCGGGCGCGCCCTGCTCCTCGGGGAACGCGGAGGAGAGCGCCGGGTGACGGGCGACGAGCGTGGAGATGGCGCGTCCGAGGACGCCCGCGTCGACAGGCGCCGTGAAGCGCACTGCGCGAGCCACGTGGTACGCCGTGCTCCCCGGGGCCATCCGCTGGAGGAACCAGAGCGCGCGCTGGCCGTCGGACACGAACGTCGCCGCGTCGGCAGAGAGGCCGCCCTCGACACGGGGCTCCGAGGTGACAGCCGCGTCGCGGCGCTTGCGCTCCACCCACTCCGCGACCTCACGCAGGCTCGGTCCCTGGAGGAGCAGCGCGGGAGGCAGCGACACACGCCAGCCCTCCTCCACCGCGTGCAGCACCTCCAGCGCGCGCAGCGAGTCGAGGCCGTAGTGGGTCAGCGGCGCGTTCACGTCCAGCTCCTGCGCGCTCACGCGCAGCAGCCGCGACACCCGGGACACGAGCCAGGGGAGCACTTCTCCTTGCGCGGCACCGTCTGCTCCCGGGGCCCCCGGCGTGACACCGCCGGCCTCGGCACCCTGCTCCGGCGGAGCCTTCATCCTCCTCGCCGACGCCGTGCCTCCGCCGTCGGAGGCGCGGTCCTCCGAGGCATCATCCAGCCGCGCAGCGGCAGACCCACCTGGCAGGTGCGCAGCCGATGCGCCCACGCGCCCCTGCTCGGGCGCGGCAGCCACGGCCGCCGCCGACAGGCCCTCGCGCCCTTCCCGCCCCGCTCCTGGCGCACCGGCCCCCGCCATCGCGCCCTGGCGGTCCTCCTCCGCGCCACCAGTCCCCTGCGCCAGCGACGCGCCCTCGCGCCACTCCCGCACCACGTCGAGCGCGCCCGCGAGGAACGCCTCGCGGGTGGCCCGGCGCTGCACCTTGCCGCTGGACGTCTTGGGCAGCGAGCCCGCAGTGATGAACACCACCGAGTGCGCGGCCACCCCGTGCTCCTCGGCAAGCACCGCGCGCACGCGCGCGAGCACCGCCTCCACCTCGCCCGCCACCTTCGCGGAGACCTCCTGCACGAGCGCCAGCCGCTCCTCGCCGTCCACCTCCACCGCGAACGCGGCGCCACAGCCGGGGCGCAGCCCCGGGTGGCAGCGCTCCACCGACAGCTCCAGGTCCTGCGGGTAGTGGTTGCGCCCGCGCAGCACCAGCACGTCCTTCAGCCGCCCGGTGACGAACAGCTCGCCGCCGTCCACCACGCCCAGGTCCCCGGTGCGCAGGTACGGCGCCTCCTCCGGCGCCGCGCCCGCCAGCCGCCCGTGGAACGTGCGCTCCGTCTCCTCGGGCCGCTGCCAGTAGCCGTCCGCCACGCTCGGGCCGCGCACCCAGAGCTCCCCTACCCGGCCCGGCGCGCTGGGCCTGCACGTCTCCGGGTCCACCACGCGCAGTTCCTGCCCGCCCAGCGCCGTGCCACACCCCACCAGCACGGCCTCCACCTCGCCGTCCCCCGGGGCGCGCGCCTCGCCGTGCCGCAGCGCCTCTCGCGAGAGCCGCTTCACCACCGGCGCCGCCGTGCGCGCTCCGCCCGTGACGATGAGCGTCCCCTCCGCCAGCCCGTAGCACGGGTAGAACGCCTCTCGCCGGAAGCCCGCCGGCGCGAACGCGTCCGCGAAGCGCTCCAGCGTCTCCGTCCGCACCGGCTCCGCGCCGCAGAACGCCACCTCCCAGCGGCTCAGGTCCAGCGAGGCCCGCTCCTCCGGCGTGCTCTTGCGCACGCACAAGTCGAACGCGAAGTTGGGCCCGCCGCTCACCGTGCCGCCATGGCGGGACACCGCCTCCAGCCACCGCATGGGCCGCTGGAGGAAGGACAGCGGTGGCAGCAGCACCGTGGGGATGTCGCGGAACAGCGGCTGGAGGATGCCGCCAATCAGCCCCATGTCGTGGTACGGCGGCAGCCAGATGATGCCCACGCCCCCGGGGCGCGCGTCGAACCCGCGGGCAATCAACCCCGAGTTGTGCAGCAGGTGCCGGTGCTTCAGCACCACGCCGCGTGGCGTGCCGGTGGAGCCGGACGTGTACTGGAGGAACGCCACCGCGTCGCCCCGCAGCTCTGGCGCCCGCCACGCCTCCGCCTCCTCCGCGGGCACCGCGTCCGTGGCCAGCCAGCGCAGCGCGCGCAGGTCCGGCGCATCCTCCGTCAACGGCTCCACCAGGTCCGCGATGCCCGTGGTGGTGAGCGCCACGCGGGCGCCGCAGTCCGCCACCAGCGCCTGGAGCCGGGGCAGCGTGCGCCCCAGCCGCATCGGGTCCGGCGGATAGGCCGGCACCGCGACCACGCCCGCGTACAGGCAGCCCAGGAAGCCGAGCACATAGTCGCGCCCCGGCGGGTACAGCAGCAGCGCGCGCTCGCCCGGCGCCAGGTGCCGCCGCAGCAGCGCCGCCACGGCCCTCGCGCCCGCATCCAGCTGCGCGTAGGTGAGCGTGTGCTCGCCTTCGTCTTCCAGGAACGTGAAGACGCGCTCACCGGGCTGCGCCGCCGCACGTGCGCGGCATACGTCCACGAAGGTGGAGTCCTCGGGGCAGACGAATTCGGACGCGGGCTCGGCGCGAGTCGGCAGGTGCATGTCGGTGTCCCGGGGGGGCCTTCCCAGGAGGACGCTGCAGTCGGAACTTCGCGGCACGGCCCTTGGGAAACCCGGGGCGCCCTCCACTCCGCTCCGCTCAGCGCCCCCTCGGATTCCACGTACATCTAGCGGATTCTCGGCGGTCAGAAAAGACGCCAGTTCCGTATGACCCACCCATCCAAGGTATGACGCGACGCATGGGCGGCGAAGTGGACGTGTGCCTTGCCCGCACCCGGCATCAAGGAGGAAATTTCCGATGAAATTCACCAACCTGGGACGCACCGGCCTGCGGGTGTCCCGCATCTGCCTGGGCTGTATGAGCTACGGCACGCCCACCTGGCGCCCGTGGGTGCTGGACGAAGAGGCCGCGCAGCCCTTCTTCCGCCGCGCGGTGGAGCTGGGCATCAACTTCTTCGACACCGCGGACATGTACTCCAACGGGGTGAGCGAGGAAGTCACCGGCCGGGCGCTGCGCAAGTACGCCCGCATGGACGAGGTGGTGCTGGCCACCAAGGTGTACTTCCCCATGGGGGACGGGCAGAACATGCGCGGCCTGTCGCGCAAGCACATCGTCCAGGGCTGCGAGGCGAGCCTGAAGCGGCTGGGCGTGGAGGCCATCGACCTCTATCAAATCCACCGGATGGACCCGAACACGCCGCTGGAGGAGACGCTGTCCGCGTTGGACCAGCTCGTGCGCCAGGGGAAGGTGCGCTACCTGGGCGCCTCGTCCGCGTATGCGTGGCAGTTCGCTCGGGCGCTGGGCGTGGCGGACCTGCGCGGCTGGTCCCGCTTCGTGTCCATGCAGGGCCACTACAACCTCGTCTACCGCGAGGAGGAGCGGGAGATGCTGCCCCTGTGCGAGGCGGAGGGCATCGGCGTCATCCCCTGGTCTCCCCTGGCGCGCGGCCTGCTCGCGGGCTCGCGCAAGTCGCTCACGGACCGGGCCTCCACGGCTCGCGCGAAGTCGGACACGTACTCGGGCCAGCTCTATGACCAGCCCGGGGACTGGGAGGTGGTGCAGGCCACCCAGGCCGTGGCCACCGCGAAGAACGTGCCGCCCGCGCAGGTGGCGCTGGCGTGGCTGCTGTCCCGGCCCGCGGTGACGGCGCCCATCATCGGCGCCACGAAACCGGAGCACCTGGAGGACGCCGTGCGCGCGGTGGACCTCAAGCTGACGGCGGAGGAGCTGAAGGCGCTGGAGGCGCCCTACAAGCCGCACGAGGTGCGCGGCGTGTGAGCCGTGCCGGGCGGGGGCCCCTGGGCGAAGTCAGGGGCGCCACGGCCGGGGAGTCGCAGGGCTTCAGAGGTCCAGCCGGGCCTCGCGCATCAGGGCGCGCGAGGCAGCCGCCGCAGCCACTCCGCCGCCGAGCGCAGGTCCGCCTCGAAGTGGATGCGCGCCTCCGCCCGCTTGCGCGGGTCCGGCATGCGCAGCAGCGCCGAGGGATGGAACGTGGCCATCCACCCGTCCGCCCACGGCGTCTCGAACACCTGCCCCCGGCTGAGGTGGATGCGGAAGCCCGGCCCCAGGAACGCCTGCGCCGCCGTGGCCCCCAGCGCCAGGATCATCCTCGGCCGCACCGCCGCCACCTCCGCCTCCAGCCACCCCCGGCACGCCAGCACCTCCGCGCGCCCCGGGCTCTGGTGCAGCCGCCGCTTCCCGCCCTCCCCTGGCGTCCACCCGAAGTGCTTCACCGCATTCGTCACGTACAGCTCCGAGCGCTTCAGCCCCGCCCGCCCCAGCACCTCGTCCAGCAGCTGCCCCGCGGGGCCCACGAACGGGCGCCCCTCGCGGTCCTCCCAGTCTCCGGGCTGCTCTCCCACCAGCATCAGCGCGGCCCCCACCGGCCCCTCGCCGAACACCGCCTGGGTGGCCCGCTCGTGCAGCGGACACGCCTGGCATGCCCGCGCCGCCTCCGCCAGCGCCGGCAGCTCGCGCCGCTCCGGAAGCCACGCAGTGGCCGCGGACACCTCCCGCACCGGCGCCACCATGGCCGAGGTGCGCGTGGGCGCCCGCCGCACCAGCTCCGGTATCAGCCGCGCCTCCGGCAGCGTGGGCCAGTGCTTCTTCGGCAGCTCCGCCCGCATGGCCCGCACGTTGAGCCGCGCCGGGTTGAAGATGGACGCATAGTACGTCCCCCACAGCGTCTCCAGCGCATCCCCCTCCGGAGCCTCCGAGCGCGACACGCCGTCCCCGAAGGACAGCCGCTCCAGATCCCAATGCACGCACGCGTCCGGCGTGAGGATGCTCCAGCGCATGGACGGGAAGCGGCGCACGAAGAACGGGGCCACGTGCCGGACGATGAGGTGGTCCGGCCGGTGCCACGCGATGAAGTGCTCCACCCCGTCCCGCTCCACCCGCCGGAAGCGCACGAAGGCCGTCATCTTGTGCGCGTCCCGCCGCACCGCCCGCTCCATCATCCGCAGCCGGTGCACGTCCACGTCACTGTCCACCTCCAGCAGCTGGCGCTCCCCGTGCGTCAGCCGCCACAGCACCCGGTACAGGAGCGCCCAGCGCCCGGAGTCCCGGTGACACGCCACCTGCTCCGCCAGCCCCAGGAAGTCCCGGGGCACCGCGGGCGCCGGCCCCCGCGCGGGCGCCAGCTCCGTCACCGGCGCCCCCACCGCCAGCAGCGAGCCCTGCCGCGCCCGGGCCTCCTCGAAGAGCACCCGCTCCGGCGGCTCTCCGAGCGCCAGCAGCCCGCGCGCCACCGTCCGGAAGGACGCCAGGTCCGGCTCCACGCTCACCCGCATCAGAGCTCCCCCGAGTGCGCGGAGGCCGAGGCCTCGAAGAGGGACAGCTGCGACGCCGGCCGCACCCGCTCCACCAGCCGCTCCGTGTCCAGCAGCAGCGTGGGCCGCCAGTCCGCCGTGACGATGAAGGGCCGCGCCCGCCGCAGGGGCACCTTGAGCCGCACCAGGTCCGCCAGCGTCACCGCGTGCCACCGGCGGATGCGCACCACCCGGTCCACCGTGCGCACACCCAGCCCCGGCACCCGCAGCAGCAGCTCCCGGGGCGCCCGGTTCAGGTCCACCGGGAACATGTCCCGCCGCCGCAGCGCCCACGCCAGCTTCGGGTCCACGTCCAGCGGCAGGTCCGGCTGCTCGGGCGGCGCCAGCTCTCCCACGCGGAACCCGTAGAAGCGCAGGAGCCAGTCCGCCTGGTACAGCCGGTGCTCGCGCACCAGCGGCGGCGACTTCGCCGGCAGCCGCACGTCCGAGCGCGGAATGGGGCTGTAGGCCGAGTAGTACACCCGCTTCAGCCCGAAGCGCGTGTACAGCCGGTGCGCCGTGTCCAGGATGGCCGCGTCCGGCGACGGCGTGGCCCCGACAATCATCTGCGTGCTCTGCCCCGCCGGGGCGAAGCGGGGCGCCTTGGGGCTCTGCGCGCGCTCCGCCTTCGCCTGCTCCAGCCGCGCATGGATTTCCCCCATGGTGCGGCCGGTGACGGCCAGGCTCTTCTCCGGCGCCAGCCGCTTCAGGTCCGCCTCCGTGGGCAGCTCGATGTTGGCACTCAGCCGGTCCGCGTAGCGCCCGGCCTGGGCAATCAGCTCGGGGGACGCGCCCGGCACCGCCTTGAGGTGGATGTACCCATGGAACGCGTGCTCCTCGCGCAGCAGCCGCGCCACCTGCACCATCTGCTCCATGGTGTAGTCCGGGCCCTTGAGCACGCCGGAGCTGAGGAACAGCCCTTCGATGTAGTTGCGCCGGTAGAAGTCCAGCGTGAGCCCCACGACCTCCTCCGGCGTGAAGCGCGCCCGGGGCGTGTCGCTGGAGATGCGGTTGACGCAGTACTGGCAGTCGTAGACGCAGAAGTTGGTGAGCAGCACCTTCAGCAGCGACACGCAGCGCCCATCCGGCGTGTAGCTGTGACAGATGCCGCTGCGCTCCACGCTGCCCAGGCCCTCCGGCGGCGCGGGCTCGCGCTTGCCCCCACTGCTCGCGCAGGAGGCGTCGTACTTCGCCGCGTCGGCGAGGATCTGCAGCTTCTGGCGGACGTCCATGGGCGCTCGGTGGTGACGTTCAGGAAGCCCCTCCAGGCCCCCTCCCCTCACCCCACGTCCTACCTGCCCGGTCTGACATCCCCCACCCTGCCTGTAGCGTCCGACCGGGCAGGCCCCCGCTCGTGGCCTGCCCGGCAGGAGTGGGTCCGGGTCCCCCGCCCGGCTAGAAGCCCACGCGCGTCATGGTGAACGGAACCGGCGCCGCCATGCCGCCCTTCACCAGGACGATGCCGGTGATCTTCCCGGTGATGGGGCTGCGCTGGAGCTGGGTGATGGCGTAGTAGTCCCGCTCCGCCCCCGCCAGGTCCTTGAAGACGATGAGGGCGCCCACCGCCGGGTTGTTGGGCAGCGCCCAGAAGGTGCCGGACTCCGTGTTGCAGCCGTAGAAGGGACAGACGCGGCTCACCGTGCGGACGTAGCTGCCCTCCACCCGGTCCACATGCTCCACGCCCGCCAGCGTCATGGAGGTGAGCTCCCCCGCGGCGGCCGGCGGCCAGTAGCGCGTATAGCTCCCCAGCAGCCCGGCGAGGCTGTCCGGCGCCTCGTACACGGCGGCCTCCGCCGTCTCCAGCGCCTCCGCGCCCGCGGGCCCCTGCGGCTCCTGACCTCCGCAACCCGAGACCAGCGCGAGCCCGACGAAAAGACTCCCAAGACGACCCACTGAGTGCATGCGTTCCCCTGAGGTGTGGTGGAGCAGTGAAAGCCTGAGTTGAATACTGATTCAGGTTTCAGAACCACTACCGGCGCGTCACGGGTCGGTCAAGAACCCACAGGGTCCGCGAGAACCCTGGAATTCATTTAAAAGCCAAAATTACACGCTTAATCTGCCAGTTGCGTATTTCACGCCAAGTGTGGTTTCTTGCCGCGCGTCGCCTGTCCCTTCCAGGGGGGCGATTTCCTCGCGGTGCAGGAGCACGCCATGTCCTCAGGTCCTTACCGAAGGCGCCTTTTCCACGCGGTGGTTGTCATGGGAGCCCTCACCGGCTCCACTGCCCTGGCCGCGACGTTGGAGGCCGACGAGCATCGCAACTACGACGCTCGTGAGCGGTACAACGCGCAGGCCCGCTTCGGCTTCTCCGTGACGCAGCAGGACGGGGTCGCCGCGCTGCGCCAGAGCGTGCCGGAGCTGCTGGTGGAGACGGACGAGTCCAACGGCCTGGTGCGCTCGCTCACCAACCCGGTGGGCGCGCTGTCCGGGCCCTCCAGCGGTGATGCGCTGGCCATCGGCCTGGACTTCGTCCAGAAGCACCGCGAGGCGTTCGGCCTGGAGCTGAGCGACCTGGCCAACCTGCAGGTGACGGACCGCGTCTATTCGAAGGACAGCGGCATCACCAACATCTACCTGCGCCAGACGCACAAGGGGCTGCCCGTCTACAACGCGCAGCTGCAGCTCAACGTGGACGGCGAAGGGCGCGTGCTCAGCGTGCACAGCGACTTCCTGCCCTCCATCGACAGGGCGCTGGCCGGCGTGGAGCCGCGGGTGAGCGCCGCCGAGGCCGTCGCGGGCCTGGCGAAGCACCTGGGCGTGTCGCTCAAGAGCGCGCCCCAGGGCCTGAAGCCCGAGCCCGGGGTGGAGCAGCAGACGCGCGTGGAGGCCGAGGGCCTGTCCACCGAGCCCATCAACGCGAAGCTGGCGGTGCTGCCGGTGCGCCGCGGCGAGGCGCGCCTCGTGTGGCACTTCCAGGTCCACACCCCGGACCAGCAGCACGACTTCGACGTGACGGTGGACGCGCAGACGGGTGAGGTCTGGACGCGCTTCGACTGGGTGGCCTCGGACAGCTACAAGGTCTACGCGATGCCGGTGGAGAGCCCCAGCCACTCCTCGCCCGCGACGCCCTCGGACGGCCGCACGACGGTGACCAACCCCGCCAATGCGCTGGCCTCGCCGTACGGCTGGCATGACACGAACGGCGTGGCCGGCGCCGAGTTCCTCATTCCGCGCGGCAACAACGTCCACGCGTACGAGGACCGCGACGCCAACAATGCTCCGCCCGCGTCCGAGCCCAGCTGCGGCTCGACGCTGGCGTGCAGCTTCGCCATCAACCTCTCGACGGGCGCGCCGTCCACGTACATCCCGGCGGCCGTCACCAACCTGTTCTACTGGAACAACATCATCCACGACGTCACCTACCAGTACGGCTTCAACGAGCTGGCCGGTAACTTCCAGGTGAACAACTACGGCCGCGGCGGCCTGGGCAACGACGACGTGCGCGCCGAGGCGCAGGACGGCGGCGGCACCAACAACGCCAACTTCTCCACGCCGCCGGACGGCCAGCGCCCGCGCATGCAGATGTACATCTGGACGGCGCCCACGCCGGACCGGGACGGAGACCTGGACGCGGGCATCGTCGTCCACGAGTACGGCCATGGCATCTCCAACCGCCTGGTCGGCGGCCCCAGCAACGTGTCGTGCCTCACCAACCGCCAGCAGCCGGGCGAGGGCATCAGCGACTTCCTCTCGCTCTGGTTCACGGCGCTGCCGACGCACACGGCCGCGCTGGGCCGCGGCGTGGGCACCTACGCGCTGAACCAGCCCACCACCGGCGCGGGCATCCGCACCCAGCGCTACAGCACCAGCTCGACGGTCAACACGTGGACCTACGCCAGCATCAACGGCATGGCCGTGCCGCACGGCGTGGGCTCGGTGTTCGCCCAGGCGATGTGGGAGGCCTACTGGGCGCTCGTCACCCAGTACGGCTTCAGCGCCGACTTCTACAACGCGACGGGCACCGCGGGTAACCAGCGCTTCATGAGGTACTTCATCCAGGGCCTGAAGAACACGCCGTGCAGCCCCACCTTCACCCAGGTGCGTGACGGCATCATCACGGCGGCCACGTCCATCAACGGCGGCGCGGACGTCTGCCGGCTGTGGACCGCGTTCGCCGCCTTCGGCCTCGGCACCAACGCCGTGTCCGGCGGCTCCGCCAGCACCACGCCGACCAACGGCTTCTCGAAGCCGGCCACCTGCCCGTAAGGCGGCCCGCCCGTAGCACCTGACACATCCGACGTACCCGGGCCGGGTGGGCTTCTCGCGAAGCCTGCCCGGCCCTTCGCTTTCCGGGCCTCATGGCAGGCCGTCCAGGAGCGAACGGGAGGACTGCCGGGACGCCTGCTCCAGGGAAGCGGCCCGCCAGGCGAGGCACCGGGTGCGAAACGAGGGCGGTGCATGTCTCCTGACAGGACGTTGTCAGGAGGGGGGGCGCACTGTGCAGGGCGTGGAGGTCGGGCCGCGGGCACTCCCGCTCGCGCCTCGGGCCTCCGGACATGGAGCCTGTCATGAAGCGCCCTGACGCCCTCACCTGGTTCGAGATTCCCTGCACGCAGCTGTCCCGCGCCGCCACCTTCTACGAGCGGATGACGGGGCTGACGCTCAAGCGGGAGAGCTTCCTGAACGTGCCGCACGCCATCTTCACGACCCAGGGCGTGGGCGGCGCGCTGGTGGAGGACCCGGACAACAAGCCGAGCCCCACCGGCCAGCGCATCTTCCTCAACGCCGCCGGGGAGCTGGACGCGTGGCTGGAGCGCGTGGAGGCCGCCGGCGGCAAGGTGCTGCTGCCCCGCACCTCCATCGGCCCCCCGGGCTACATCGCCATCATCCAGGACACCGAGGGCAACCACGTCGGCCTCCACACGCCGCTCGCGGCCTAGCCGGACTCCCGCGCCATGCGCCGCGCCGATCGCCTCTTCCAGGTCGTCCAGCTGATGCAGCGCCAGCGGCTGGTGAAGGCCGCGCAGCTGGCGCGGAAGCTGGGAGTCTCCGAGCGCACCGTGTACCGCGACGTCAGCGACCTGGCCCGCTCCGGCGTCCCCATCCACGGGGAGGCCGGCGTGGGGTACACGCTGGACCGCGGCTACACGATGCCGCCGCTCGCCTTCAGCGAGGAGGAGCTGGAGGCCCTGGTGCTCGGCGCACGCATGGTGCAGGCGGGCGCGGACCCGGCGCTCGCCCGCGCCGCGGACTCCGCGCTCACGAAGATTGCCGCCGCCCTCCCCATCTCGCGGCGCGACGAGCTGGCCGCCCCCGCCCTGATGGTACCGCTGGGGGGCAGCGACGCGCGGCGGCCGGGAGCCCCGGGCCCCACCCGGGCGGAGGGCCTCCCACGAGGCTGCCCGACCGCGGGCCCCGACGTCCGCGCGCCGGCCCTGCATGGGCTGCGGCGCGCGGTGCGGGAGCGGCGCAAGGTGCGCTTCCGCTACGACTCGCTGGACGGCGAGACGTCGCTGCGCACCGTGTGGCCCCTGGGCCTGACCTTCTGGGGCCGGGTCTGGTCGCTGGCCGCGTGGTGCGAGCTGCGCGACGACTTCCGCACCTTCCGCGTGGACCGCGTCGACGGGCTCGAGACGCTTGACGAGCCCTACCCCCTCGTCGCCGGCCGCACGCTGGAGGACTTCCTGCGGCTGGTGCGGGCGAGCGTGGCGGGGGACGCGCCCGCGGCGACGCCGCGCCCGAGCCGGGCCACGGCCGTGTAGCCGCTCAGTCCTCCTTCACCAGCGCGTCCACCTGCTCCACAAGGCCGTCCGTCTCCTCGAAGAAGGTCTCCACGGGCTGGGTCCCCGCCAGCCGGAAGGCCGGCGGCAGCAGCGTCCGGGGGAAGTCCAGCTCCGGGCTGAAGCTCTCGTTGCCCAGCAACTCGTCCGCGCGCGACAGCCCCCCGAAGACCAGGGTGACGACGGCGAGCACCCGCACCAGCCGGCGCGGGTCCCACCGCGTCACGTAGCGCAGGTGCCAGAACAGGCCCCAGCCCAGCAGCCCCAGGAAGGCGACGTGGTGGAGCGCCGACAGGCCGCTGCCCAGCGCCAGGCTGAAGCCCACCAGCGTCAGCAGCAGGGGCAGGACGAAGGCGCCCAGCAGCACCAGCGAGCCGATCGCGGCGTGCGAGCGGTAGTGGAACTGGCGTCGGGCGATGCGGCTCGCCACCGACCAGCCGCCGGCCCACAGGAGGACGAGCGCCAGCGGGATGACGACGGACACCACCAGCTCGCTCCAGTCGGTGCGGCCGTAGTTGGTGAGGTACGCCTCCAGCACGCTCGCGCCCAGCAGGGCGGCGAGTGCCAGCGCGAACGTCCGGGGCTGCTCGAACACGCGAGGCCGGGGCGCGGTGGGCGCGGGCCCCACGACGGTGTCCTCCACGGGGTGGTTGCGCGCGCGGAAGCGCAGCACGGTGTCCCCCACGGCCACGCGCGTGTCGGGCGTCAGCTCCAGCTCGGCAAGCGGCGCCCACGGGTCGACGCGGTACGTGCCGTTGTGGCTGCCCACGTCGCGCAGCACCAGGGCGCCGTCCTCGCGCCGGTCGATGCGCAGGTGCTCGGCGGACACCTTCGGGTCGTCGAGGATGACGTCGTTGCCATAGCCGCGCCCCACGCTGGCGGGGAAGCGCTCCAGGCGGTGGCGGGCGTGGACGGCGTCGCCCTCCAGCACCTCCAGGAAGATCACTTCGTCCACGACAGCCCCTCCAGGTAGCGACGGGCAATCCGGCGGCCATTGTCCGCGGTGAAGCCGGCCAGGGTGAGCGACGTGTCCAAGCCGCTGGTGCCCGCGTTCAGCGTGGCGGCGCGCAGCACCACGTCATAGAGGCCCGGGAACTTCCGGTACGCGCGCAGGCACAGCGCGGTGCGCACGGACAGGCCGCCCACGTCCACGAACTCGGACCGGCAGCGGTAGTTGGTGACGTCCTGGCGCGTGGCCTCCACCGGGTCCGGGTCGTTGGAGAACAGCGCGCTGTACAGCGCGGAGAAGCGCAGCGGGCCCAGCTCCTGGCTGGTGGCGTGCTGGTGCAGGAAGGACACCACGCCCGTGCGGTGGCGCGAGGACAGGTAGATGTCCTCCTCCGACGAGCACTGGTAGTTCGTGACGGTGTACGGCACCTCCGGGTCGTGCGGCGTGTCGCCCCAGCACTTGAGGAAGGGGCTCCAGCGGCCGGGGACGCGGTAGCCGCCCAGCGCATGCTTCGGCGGCGGGGCCGACAGGAGCTGCTCGGTGAGCCGCTGCTGGTTGTCCATCAGCTGCGCGCGCACGCCGTCCAGCAGGGCCTGCGGGTCCTCCGCCTTGCGCTGGAGCGCGCGGGCGAGCAGCTCTCGCGCGTAGCGCACCGGCACCAGGAAGCCCACCTGGTTGCCCATGGTGGCGACGTTGACGCCCACCACCCGCCCCTCGCCCGTGAGCGTGGGCCCGCCGCTCATGCCGGGGTTGATGGCGCCGCTGAAGTGGAGCCGCTCGTAGAGGGCGTCCTGGATGAGGCCGTTGTAGGTGCCCTCGACGATGGTGGTGCCCAGATCCCTGGGGTTGCCCATGGCGAACAGGCGCGCGCCGTGCGGGGGCTCGCGCTCCTCCAGGGCGAAGAAGTCCTTCACGGGCGTGGCGAGCCGGATGACGGCCAGGTCGTGCACCACGTCCACGTCCACCAGCTTCACCGGCACGGGCTCCCCTCCGCCCTTCAGCACCAGCTCCGCGGTGTAGTCCTCCGGGTGGATGACCACGTCGGAGACCACGTGGTAGTTGGTGATGGCGTGCCCGTCGGCGGAGACGAAGAACGCCGAGCCGATGGACGAGCGCGTCCCGGACCGGCGCTCGATGATGCGCACCTGGGCGACGCGGCCCTCGATGCGCTGGAACAGCTCGTGCGTGGCCGGGGGCAACGCGGCGATGGGCACCGGCGCGGGCTCGGCAGGCTCGGCAGGCTCGGTCGTCCCGGCGGATGGAGGCGGCCCTGGCTCCACCGGAGGCACCGGCGCTTGCGCCAGCACGGCGGCGAGGATGAAGGCAATCATGGATGCCTCCCACCCTACCCCAGCGGGCCCTGCCCGGGGCGGCGAGCCACGGGAAGAAGCGGCCGCAAGGGACGGGCCGGCGGCCTGCCTCGCAGGCTGGCGCTCCGTCCCAGGCGCTCGCTGGCGCCACGCCGGGTTGCGTACCCCTCCGCCAGTCCCGGGATGTGACGGGCGCGGAGCACCCCTCGGCTCCCTCCATGGCACCCAGGTGTCCTGACAGCGGACCTCGGGGCCCGTGGGACGCCATTCACTTTGGAGGCGCCGCACTCCATCCCTGTGGAGGGCCGCCATGGGATTCCCGCCCGCCCTGGACCACCAACGGACGGGGCCGCGCAAGGCGCCGTCGCTCCACCTCCCCCCACCCCCTCCCGGATGCATTCATGAACTACCGCTCGCGACATTCCGTGCCCCTTCCAGCGCTTCCGCGGGACGCGTCCAGCGCCACGCGCACGCGCCCCTCCCACCGCGTGCGTGCACGGACTCCAGGCCCCCGCCTCCTGACGCCCGCCGACACGCCCCTGCGGCTCGCCCTGCGCGCCACGGCCGCGCTCATCTTCTTCGTGCTGGGCTACCTGAAGTTCTTCGAAGCCATGCCCCTGGGCACGGATGCCGTGTCGCTGCCCGTGGGCGTGGAGGGCTTCGGCATGTACCTGGCCGCCATCGGCGTTCCCTTCCCGCTGTTCAACGCGTACCTCGTCTGCCTGGTGGAGATGATCTGCGGCACGGGGCTGCTGCTCAGCGCCTTCCTGCCCGCCCCCGCCCTCCTCACACGCCTGAACGCACTGCCGCTCTTCGTCGCCATGACGGTGGCCATCGTCACCGTCGGCCTGGGCAATGCGCTCGGAGACCCCGTCACGATGAATGGCATCGCCGTCACAGAGCAGGCCTGGAGGCTGCCCGTCGAGGTGGTCCAGTGGCTCATCACGCTGCTGCTCCTGTGGAGGCCCGTCCCCCTCGACGTGCTCTCCGCCGTTCCGGTGCCAGAGCGGAGCTCCTGAACCTCCCGCCCCGAGCCCACGGGGAGGCGCTGCCGCCGTCTCCGGGCTGTCGGTCGGACACGACTGTCAGTTGGAGTGCTCGGCCGGTTCCATGGGAACGGCCGAGCAGACGCGTCTGCCCTTGGCGACAGGTCACTTTTGTCGCCGCGGCCCCTCCATCGCTTTGCGGCGGGAAGAGCCCCGTCGCCTCACTCAAGGCAGGTCGACATGGTTCATCACGGCGCGATGGAAATCCGAGGCATCAACCCTCCCAGGTCCCGGTACTACGACCGGGGGCAGTTCGGCAGGCTCTTCCCGGGGCTGCCCCCCTTCGCGGCGGACAGCCATCAGGTCCGGGAGGCGCTCCTGGAGCTGGGCAAGAAGGGTGGCGTGATGGATCCGGGCACGACGGACCCGAGCAAGAACCCGGAGAACCCCGCGAAGCTGTCCGCGGGCTTCACCTACCTGGGACAGTTCATTGACCACGACATGACGTTCGACCCGACGTCCAGCCTGGAGCGGCAGAACGACCCCGAGGCCGTCGCCAACTTCCGCACGCCCATGCTGGAGCTGGACAACGTGTACGGCTCCGGCCCCATCGCGTCTTCGCACCTCTACGACGCGAGCAAGCCCGGGAAGCTCCTCATCGACGCGGCGGCCCCGAGGGATGTGCCGCGCAACAGCCAGCTGCGGGCGCTCATCGGGGACCCTCGTAACGACGAGAACGTCATCGTGTCGCAGCTGCACGTGGCCTTCCTGAAGTTCCACAACGCCGTCGTCGACCACGTCATCTCGAAGGGCGGGGTGCCGCGCGGCGAGGTCTTCGCGGAAGCCCAGCGCATCGTCCGGTGGCACTACCAGTGGATGGTGGTCAACGAGTTCCTCCCCCACATCGTGGGCGAGTCGCTGGTGAAGGACCTGATGAAGGACGATTGCCACAACCGGTGCTACCGGTGGAGGCATGAGCCCTTCATCCCCGTGGAGTTCGCGGTGGCGGCCTACCGCTTCGGGCACAGCCAGGTGAAGGGAGGCTACCAGGCGAACACGACCTTCGCGGCTCCCGTCTTCGACATCACCCTGGACCCGTCGCTGCCGGATCCGAACGACCTGCGAGGCGGCAGGCGCGCGGAGCGGCGGTTCGTGGAGTGGAAGTTCTTCTTCCGCATGGGGACCGACCCCGCGCCCAACCTGCCGCAGATCGGCCAGCGCATCGACACCAAGCTGTCGACCGTCCTGTTCGAGCTGCCCTTCGGTCCTCCGGGGCTGCCTGGAGCGAGCCCGGCGTCCCTGGCGCAGCGCAACCTGCTGCGGAGCCTGGCCTTCGGAATGCCCTCGGGACAGGACATGGCCCGCGCGCTGCGCATCAAGCCCCTGCAGGCCGATGACCTGGCGGACGTGAAGCACCTGAATCTCGACCGCTCGACCCCGCCGTGGTTCTACATCCTGCGCGAGGCCGACAGGTGCGAGGAGGGCAAGCGGCTGGGCCCCGTGGGAGGCCGCATCGTCGCGGAGGTGTTCCTCGGAATGCTCGAAGGGGACCGGCTCTCGTACCTGCGGGCAGACCCCGACTGGAAGCCCTTCCTGGGAAGGAAGCCCGGCGACTTCTCCATGGGCGAGCTGCTGAGGTTCGCCGGGGTGGCGTAGCACGCCGCCCCTTCCAGCCACCGCAACCGTGCACCCGCGAGAGGACAGACGATGACCGCGAGAACACCCCGGGGCGCTCAGCCGCCACCACGTCATGGAAGCGTCCTCCCGGCCCAGGGCAGGGGCCCGCTCCGCTTCACCCCCTGCTGGAGGCTCCGCTCGACGCGGCCCGGGCGGGTCCTGGGCGCTCCCGTGCCGGCTCCCCGGTCCGTCGAGACGGACGCCGTGGCATTGGTGTGCGTGGGCCTGTCCCACCAGACGGCGCCGCTGGCGGTGCGCGAGCGGCTGGCGATGAGCGAGGCCCGGCGGCTGGAGCTGCTGGGCCGGTGGGGGCGGGCCCCCGACGAGGCGATGATCGTCGCCACGTGCAACCGGGTCGAGGTGTACGTGGCCACGCAGGACGCGGCGGGTGCGCGGGCCCGGGTGCGCGAGGAGCTGGAGCGGATGGGCGGGCCCGAGCTCCAGGGCTACCTCTACGAGTACGAGGGCACCGGGGCGCTGGAGCACCTGTTCCGGGTGGCCTGCAGCCTGGACTCGCTGGTGCTGGGCGAGTCGCAGATCCTGGGCCAGGTGAAGACCTCCTTCGAAGCGGCGCGGCGCGCGGGCGCCGCGCGTGGGAGGCTGGCCCGCGCGTGCGCGGCGGCGTTCTCGTGCGCGAAGCGCGTGCGCACGGGGACGGCCATCGGCCGGGCGCCCACGTCCATGGCGTCCGCCTCCGTGGCGCTGGTGTCCCGCGAGCTGGGTGACCTGTCGGACAAGACGGTGCTGATGGTGGGCGCGGGAGAGATGGGACGGCTGGCGGCCCGGCATCTGGGACAGGCGCGGGTGGGACGGCTGCTCGTCACCAACCGCACGCGGGCGCGCGCGGAGCTGCTGGCCGCGGAGGTGGGCGGTGAGGCGAGGCCGTTCGAGGCCCTGCATGCGCTGCTGGAGGAGGCCGACGTGGTGGTGTGCTCGACGACCTCGCCCGTGCCGCTGTTCACGCGGCGGAGCATGGGCGCGGTGGGCCCGGCGCGGCGGTTCCGCCCGCTGCTGATGGTGGACCTGGCCGTGCCCCGGGACATCGCTCCGGACGTGTCCGAGCTGGGGTGGGTGTCCACCCATGACGTGGACGACCTGCAGCGCTTCGTCGCGCGCAGCGCGGCGGCACGCGCGGAGGCGGCCCGCGCGGCGGGCGTGCTGGTGCGGCAGGAGGTGGGGCGCTTCATGCGGGCCGAGGCGGAGCGGGACGGACCGCGGATGCTGGTGGAGCTGCGCCGGCGCGCCGGGCACATCGCCCGGGCGGAGGTGGAAAGGACCCTGGCGACCCTGGGCCCGGACCTCACGGACAGGCAGCGCCAGAGCGTGGAGGCCCTGGCGCGCGCCATCGTCAACAAGCTGCTGCACGCGCCGACCTCGTGCCTGCGCAGGGAGGCTCACGGAGCGGATGGCCAGGCACTCTCCGAAGCCGCTGCCCGGCTGTTTGGCCTCGGCGCAGGGTGATCGAAGCCCGCGACCCGGAGTCCTCCGAGCGAGCAGCCACACGTCGGGTGTCGGTCCTGGCCTCCGGCGGAAGCGGCGGAGAACAATCCGCCCGGCAGCGACAACACCTCAGCCTGGGAGACATTGGGACATGGAGATCAAAGGCACGGCCTTCCTCGCGCGGCACGAGTCGGTGGTGGCCGACTTCGGCGAGCCCGCCTGGCGCTCGTTCCTGACGGAGTACGCGAAGAAGGACCCCGTCTTCGCGAAGCCGGTGCTGCCGATGACGTGGATTCCGGCGGACGCCTACGTCCGCTTTTCCGAGGCGCTGCTGGCGCGCTTCTACAAGAACGACCCGAAGGCCTACTGGACCTTCGGGGAGAACGCCGTGGAGCACGCGCTCACCAAGGGCCAGCTCAAGGCCATGTTCAGCCAGGCCGACCATCACCGCTTCCTGCAGTTCTTCCCCGGCGTGTGGAAGGCCTACTTCAGCGCGGGCAGCGCCCTGGTCGAGCCGGGCGAGGGCCGCGCCGACCTGCGCATCACCGGCGTGCCCATGCCCCACGCGTACTTCGAGTTCATCACCATGGGCTTCATGAAGCACGGGCTCGAGGTGCTGGGCGCGAAGCACGTGCGCTCCGAGCGGCTCAAGGGCTTCTCGCAGGGCGACGCGGAGTGCCACTACCGCTTCCACTTCGTGGGCTGAGCCCGGGGCCTCACGCGCCCGGGTCCTGGCGCACGCGCCGCCTCCGCCACGCCGCGTAGGACGCCACCAGCGCGCCGGCCAGGGCCCCCGCGAGCGCGCCCAGCAGCCTGCGCGGCACGGGCCCTGGCGCGTTGGTCGACTCCAGTCGGAACGTCTCCAGAGAGGCGCGGATGCGCGGGGCCAGCTCCTCCCAGCGCACCGCGGGCGCGCTCACCGTCACCACCGCGTGGCGCCCCTCGGACGCCAGCGCCGCCACCAGCACCGTGCGCACCTGCCCCGCCTCGCGCAGCGTGCCCAGCACCTCCACGCGCGGCACGGCGCCGCCCAGCCGCTCCACGCGCTCGGGGGACAGCGTCAGGCCCAGCTCGCGCTGGAAGTGCTGCATCACCGCCGCGGCGAAGTCGTCCCGCGCGGAGGGGCTGGCGGAGAAGCTCCGCTCCACCACCGACACCAGCAGCGTCGCCGCCTCCGGCCCCTCGCCGTCCGCCAGCGCCGCGGACAGCGCGCGCGGCGCATCCGACTGGAGCGCCACCGCGCCCGCGCGCGAGCCCGCGTACTGCTCCCAGCGCACCATGTGGAAGCCCTCGGGCGGGCGGAACTGGTAGCCGTCGCGGCGCAGCTCGGAGCCGAGCGCGCCCGTCAGCGCCAGCAGTCCCACGACCAGGAGGGCGGAGTTCACGGCGGCCAGCATAGGTCCGCGCGTCACCCACGCGCCTTCGTTGTGACATCCCCCAACGTCGCGGGTAACCTCCCCGGCTCGATGAACCCAGCCGCCCGGGCCGACATGGAGGCACGCGCCGACCGAGCCCTGCGCCGGGGCGAGATTGCCGAGGCGCTCGGCCTCTACGAAGCGCTCGCCCGCTCCTTCCCGGACGACGAGGCCCTCGCCCTCAAGCTCGCCAACCTGCGTGACTCGCTCCAGCCGTCCGAGCTCCAGGCCCTCCTGGCCTCCCGCCCACCCGAGGAGGCCTCCCTTCCCCTGCCCCCTTCCTCACCCGTCCAGGAGGGCGAGCGCCTCTTCGCCCTCGGGGACTACGTAGGGGCCGCAGCCGCCTACCGCCGCGCCCTCCAGGAGCGTCCGGACAGCGAGCTGCTCAAGGAGCGGCTGATCGAGCTCTACCGCCTCGCCCGCGAGATGCCCCTACAATCCCCCACAGACAAGGCCCTCCCGAAGGAGCCCGAGAACCGCCTCCAGGCCCTGCTGGACCGGGTCGCCGCGCGCCGCCGGCTCAAGCGAGATTGACGGAAGGCCCCGTATCCACTCGCAAATCCGCCAAGCCGGGTGATTCGCGCGTTGCACCCCCCGGGGGGCACCCCTAGAATCAGGTCCGACGTTCCTGTCATGGTGGTACCCCGCCCCTCTGACACCCGCGTCCGACCTGTATGCCCCGCTCCCTGCGACTCGGAGTCCTCACCGGTGGTGGCGACTGCCCCGGGCTCAACGCGCTGATACGTGGCCTCGTGAAGCGGGGAACGCACGAGTTCGGCCATGAGTTCGTGGGTATCGAGAACGGCTACATGGGTCTGGTCGAGCCCGGCCTCACCCGCCCCCTCACCGAGGAGGATACCCGGGGCATCCTTCCCAAGGGGGGCACCATCCTCGGCACGTCCAACAAGGCCAACCCCTTCGCCTACGCCTTCCATGAGGGCGGGCGCTGGGTGGAGCGGGACGTGTCCGACGAGGTCCTCCGCCGGTGCGAGGAGCTGAAGCTGGACGGGCTCGTGGCCATCGGCGGTGACGGGACGCTGTCGATTGGCCACCGATTGGCCGAGAAGGGTCTCAAGGTGGTGGGCTGCCCGAAGACCATCGACAACGACCTGTCCGGCACGGACCAGACGTTCGGCTTCGACACCGCGCGGGTCATCGTCACCGAGGCGTTGGACAGGCTGCACTCCACCGCCGAGGCGCATGACCGCGTCATGGTGGTGGAGATCATGGGCCGCCACGCCGGCTTCCTCACCCTGGAGAGCGGCATCGCCGGGGGCGCGGACGTCATCCTCATCCCGGAGATTCCCTACAAGGTGGAGTCCATCCTGGAGAAGATCCGCCGCCGCGCCACGCGCCGCCGCAGCTTCTCCATCATCGCCATCTCCGAGGGCGCCTTCCCGGAAGGCGGCGCGCTGGCCGTGCTGGAGAAGGCCGAGGACGTGCCCGGGCGCGGCGTGGTGCGGCTGGGCGGCTCCGGCAAGGTGTGCGCGGACCTGCTGGCGCGGCACCTGGACGCGGAGATTCGCGTGACGGTGCTGGGCCACGTGCAGCGCGGCGGCAGCCCCAGCGCGGAGGACCGGGTGCTGGCCACCCGCTACGGGTGCAAGGTGTTGGATCTCGTGCGTGACGGGCAGTGGGACCATATGGTCGCGCTGCGCGCCGGGGAGATTGTCGCGGTACCGTTGGCCGAGTCGCGCAAGGAGCGCCGGGTGGACCCGTCCGGTGAGCTGGTGCGCTTCGCGAAGAGCATGGGCATCAGCTTCGGGGACTGAGGGGGAGGACCGCGCGACACCATGACGCTCGTCGGCCGCCATATCGGTCGCTATCGCATCCTCGAGCAGCTCGGCTCGGGGGGCATGAGCGTCGTGTACAAGGGGCTCGACACCGCCCTGGACCGCGAAGTCGCGGTGAAGGTGCTGCACCCGCACCTGGCCGGCAAGGACGAGTCGCGGCGGCGGCTCGCGCGCGAGGCCCGCGCGGTGGCCAAGCTGCACCACCCCAACATCCTCGAGGTCTTCGACTTCTCCTCGGCGGACGCGCAGGACGCGTTCATCGTCACCGAGTACATCCGCGGCCAGACGCTCAAGACGTTCCTGGACGAAGGCCCCATGGACCCGCCGGAGCTGGCGGCCATGGTCATCCACGAGCTGGCCGCCGCGCTCGCCCATGCCCACGAGGCCGGCGTCATCCACCGCGACCTCAAGCCGGAGAACGTCATGGTGCGTGAGGACGGCGTCCTCAAGCTCATGGACTTCGGCATCGCCCGGCTGCTCGACATCGAGGAGCGGATGACCGTCACCGGCACGCTGGTGGGCTCGCCGGCCCACATGGCCCCGGAGATCATCGAGGGCCTGGAGGCCGGCCCCGAGGCGGACGTCTTCAGCGTGGGCATCATGTTCTACGCGGCGATGACGGGCCGGCTGCCCTTCACCGCCACCAACACCACGGCCACGCTCAAGCGCATCCTCGACGGCGACTACGAGGACCCGCGCCGCCGCGTGCCCACGCTGTCGGACGAGCTGGCGGACATCTGCGCCACCTGCCTCCAGCGCGAGCCGGAGCGGCGCTACCCGGACGCGGCCAAGCTGCGCGACGCGCTCGCGGACTACCTCGCGGGCCTGGGCTTCGCGCGCGTGGGCGAGGAGCTGGTCTCCTTCTTCGCCGACCCGCAGTCGTACCGGAAGCTGGCCCGCCAGCGCATCGTCGCCACGCTGCTGGAGCGCAGCGAGCGGCTGCTCGCGGAGAAGCGCACGCCGCGCGCCCTGGGCTGCCTCAACCACGTGCTCGCGCTGGATGCGACCAACGCCCGCGCGCTCGCGCTCCTCAAGGGCCTGCGGCGCGCCCAGCGCATCAAGAAGTGGCAGCGCCGGGGCCTGCGCGCGGGCCTCGGACTGGCCGCCGTCGCCGTGCTCGGCCTGGGCGGGTGGAAGGCCCACCAGTCGCACGCCACCCCGGCGCCCACCGAGGGTGGCACGGCCGGGACGACCGGCGGCGCGACACCTCCTCCCTCCGACGGCAGCAGCGCCAACGGCCCCGCGATGACGCGTGACCCCTCGCGCCTGCCCGACGGCTCTGACGACGGAGCGCCCGAGCAGTCGCGGACGCCGCCTCCCGGCACGCCCCCGGCCCTCGTGGACCGGGGCCCCGACGGCCCCCGGCCGCCGGCCTCGCGAGGCGCCCTCCCGCAGACGCCTCCCGGCGGCCTCACGCCTCCGCAGGACGCCAACCCGAGCACGGGAGGAACGCCCCGGCCCACGCCGGCCCGCGCCGCGGCACCGGCCGAGCGGGCTCCGTCGGAAGAGGCCGCCCTGCGCAAGCCGCTGCTGCGCAAGGTGCCGGTGTCCATCCTGGTGCGCCCCTTCGGCATCATCCGGGTGGACGACGGCCCGCCCAGCCCGCAGCCGCTCGCGCAGCACGCCATGGAGCTGCCGCCGGGCCGCCACTCCGTCACCATCTCGTGCGACTACTGCGAGGACGTCGTGGACACCATCGACGTGAGCGCGGAGGGGGAGAACCTCTTCCACCTGCGCGCCCAGCCCAAGCCCGCCCTGCTCTCCTTCGAGTACGAGCCGGCCGGCGCCACGGTGCGCGTGGGCGAGCAGCTGCGCACGGCACAGGAGAGCCTCCAGTCGCCCTTCGAGGTCCGCTCGCCCAGGGGCCCCGCCGGCTTCCAGCACACGGTGGTGGTGGACATCTCGCACCCCGGCTACCAGCCGGAGCGGCGCGTGGTGCACCTGCGGCCCGGGACGCCCACCATCCTCCGAGGGAGCCTCCTCCCCGAATGAGCCGCGGACTCCTGCTCCTCCTCGGGACGCTGGCCCTGGTGGCCCCGCGCGTCGCCCTCGCCCAGGCCCAGGACTCCGGGGACCCGGAGGTGGCCGCGCTGCGCGCCAGCTTCGAGTACGGAAAGTACGCGGAGGTGCTGGACCGCGCGGGCGCCCGCATCGACCGGGGCGGCCTGGCCGAGGACGAGCTGGTGGAGCTGCACAAGCTCGCCGGCCTCGCGGCCTTCAACCTGGGCCGCATGGAGGACGCCACGCGCCACCTGCGCGCGCTGCTCCGGTTGGACCCGGACTACGGCCTGGACCCCTTCGTCGTCCCTCCCCCGGCGGTGACCTTCCTGGAGGACCTCAAGGGGGAGATGACCAGCGAGCTGGAGTTCCTCCGCCAGGAGCGGCGGCTGCGCCAGGAGCGCGAGAAGGCCGAGGCCGAGCGCCGCGAGCGCGAGCGCCTGGAGGCCGAGGTGCAGCGCCGCCGCGCCGAGGAGCTGGCCAGTCAGGTCACCGTGCGCACCGTGGAGAAGCGCAACTTCCTGGTCAACTTCGTCCCCTTCGGCGCCGGGCAGTTCCAGCAGGGCCGCAACAGCCTGGGCATCGTCTTCGCCGCCACGGAAGGCGCGCTCGCGGTGACGAGCATCATCTCCTTCTTCGCCTACGAGTCGCTCTTCGAGGAGCAGGACATCCCGCTCGACAACGTCCTGGACCCGGACGGCCGGGCGACCGTCAAGGTCCGCTTCATCCCCACCAGCCGGGGCCGGCAGGCCGACACCTGGCAGTTGCTCAAGCTGTCCTCGGCCGCGGGCTTCTACACCGTCTACGCCCTGGGCGTGGTGGACGCGCTCTACCACCACGAGGACCAGGTCATCCGCACCACCGTGGAGCCCCGCGCGGAGCTGCCCGCCGCGGCGCCCTCCCCGGCTCCGCTTCCGAGCCGCACCTCGGCCGCACCCGGTACCCAGGCTCCCAGCGCTTCCGCGCGGGTGGGCCTCTACCGAACCTCCGGCGGACTCGGCGCCGGCCTCACCCTCTTCTTCTGAGTCTTCCGCTCCAGGTACGCGAAGCCATGGCCAGCCTCACCGTCCGCTCCCCCGATGGCAAGGTCCGCTCGGTCTCCCTGCTCAAGCGCATCACCAGCATCGGCCGGGGCCGCGACAACGACGTCCAGCTCGAAGACCCGGGTGTGCCCGACAGCGCCCTGCACGTGACGTTCGACGGCAGCCGCTACGAGGTGGGCAGCCTGGGCGCCACGTTCCACGTCAACGGCAAGAAGCGCGACGCCCACGCGCTGTCCACCGGCGACGTGGTCCGCGTGGGCGGCACCGAGCTCATCTTCGCCCGCGAGGACGCGCCCCGCGCCCCGCCGCCCCCGCCCGTCACCCCGCCCCGCGAGGTGGTGCGCACGTCCAACCCGGACTCGCACACCTCGGAGCTGCCCGGCGTGCCCGGCCGCGAGCTGGTCCTGCTGCGCCGGCTCACCGCCTTCAGCGAGCGGCTGCTGGGCCTCTACGACGTGGAGCGCATCCTGGAGGGCCTGATGGACGAGGCCATCGAGGTGACGCGCGCCGACAAGGGCTTCCTCATCCTCATGGAGAGCGGCGAGCCGCGCGTGAAGGTCGCCCGCAACGTGGCCCGGGAGAACATCGAGGACGCGGTGGAGAAGCTGTCGGACTCCATCATCGCCAAGGTGGTGGCGGACCAGAAGCCGCTCATCGTCGCCGACGCGGTGGACGCCCCGGAGTTCAAGGCCAGCGAGTCCGTGGTCAACCTGCGCGTGCACTCCGTCATGTGCGTGCCGCTGATGCACAAGGGGGATTTGTTCGGCGTCATCTACGTGGGCAATGACCGGCTGGTGAACCGCTTCGAGCCCAAGAGCGCGGACATGCTCACCATCTTCGCGGCGCAGGCGTCGCTCGTCCTGGCGAACGCGATGCTGGTCAACGACCTGAAGCTGGACAACACGGAGCTGCGCCGGAAGCTGGAGGACCAGCGCTATGGCGACATCGTCGGCGCGTGCCAGGGCATGCGCGACGTGTACAAGCGCATCGACAAGATTGCGCCCACGGACATCTCCGTGCTCATCACCGGCGAGACGGGCACCGGCAAGGAGCTCATCGCCCGCGAAATCCACCGCCGCTCCCCGCGCGTCAAGGGCCCCTTCATCACCATCAACTGCGGCGCCATTCCGGAGAACCTCCTGGAGAGCGAGCTGTTCGGCCACGTGAAGGGCTCTTTCACGGGCGCGGTGGCCACCAAGGCCGGCAAGTTCCAGGCGGCCATCGGCGGCACCCTCTTCCTGGACGAGATTGGCGAGATGCCGCTCCAGCTCCAGGTGAAGCTCTTGCGCGCGCTGCAGGAGAAGATTGTCTACAAGGTGGGAGACAACCGCGGCGAGCCGGTGGACATCCGCGTGGTGGCCGCCACCAACAAGGTCCTCGAGGACGAGGTGAAGAAGAACACCTTCCGCGAGGACCTCTACTACCGCCTCAACGTCGTCACCCTGAAGCTGCCGCCCCTGCGCGAGCGCGGCGAGGACGTGGTGGTGCTGGGCAAGTTCTTCCTCCAGAAGTACGCGCGCGAGTTCAACTCCAAGGCCAAGGGCTTCACCCCCTCCGCCGCCGTCTCCATGCGGAAGTACGGCTGGCCTGGAAACATCCGCGAACTGGAGAACCGCTTGAAGAAGGCGGTGGTGTTGGCGGACAAGCCGCTGCTGGGCCCGGACGACCTGGACCTCAAGCCGGAGAACCTGGAGCCCATCATGCCGCTGCTCCAGGCCAAGGAAGAATTCCAGAAGCGTTACATCAACGAGGTGCTGGCCCGGAACAACGGGAACCGCACGAAGACAGCCAAGGACCTGGGCGTGGACCCGCGCACCATCTTCCGCCACCTGGAGAAGCTGGAGGCGGAGAAGTCGGGCCGGCCCCTGCCGCCCGAGGAGGGTGACGAGCTGCTCTAGAGGAGCGGCCCGCACGGACGATGGAAGGCACGACGCGGCGATACAGGTGGCCGGCGCTGGTGGTGGCGGCGTGGGCTGCCACGGGCTGCCTCATTCCCCAGGACGACACCCAGCTGGAGGGTGTGCCCGCCTTCATGAACCGGCCCCCCCGCATCATCGAGAGCCTGGTGTCGCCCCAGCAGCGCATCATCTCCGACTTCGGCGCGGGCGCGTGCGACCTGACCTTCGAGGTCGTCGTCGAGGACCCCGACGTGGACGACCGCATCGTCGTGCACTGGTACCTGGACTACAACCCGCAGGACCCGCGCGGGCCCTACCGGCAGTACGAGCTGTCGGGCGACTCGAGCGGGCCGCGCCGCTCGGACCGGGGCTCGCTGCTCATCAGCCTCGCGTCGGCCAACAGCCCGCTGGGCACGTCGGGCCCGCACCTGGTGGAGGCGGTGGTGTCGGACGCGGAGCTGGTCAACCGGGTGGCGCGCTCGCGCCCGGTGCAGCTGCCCGACGGCACCTTCATCGAGAACCCGGGCTACGTGACGACCTATGCGTGGGTGGTGAACACCGTGCAGGGGGACTGCCGGTGAGGCCGCCGCGCCGCGCTTCGTGGGCGCTGCTGGGGGTGCTCGCCGCCGCCGCCGGGTGCGCGCTGCTGGAGGACGAGCCGGACCCCAGCACGCTGGTGTGCCGCACGGATGCCGAGTGCGGGGCCAACGAGGTCTGCTTCCCGGACGGGTGCGGAGACCCGGGCCGGGACATCGTCGTCGAAGTGACGCCCAACCCCGAGGAGGGCCTGCACGCGCAGGACTTCCCGGTGCCCGACCTGCGGCCCGAGCAGGACCTGACGCTCTTCGGCCCCGCCAGGGTGCTGGGCCGGGTGGTGCGTGCCACGTCGCTGCCGGAGGCGGACGGGGGCGTCGCGACTCGGCCCTACTCGGAGCCGCTCCACCTGCGCGCCACCGGGCAGAGCGCCCTGCTGCCCGGCGTGGCGCGGCAGTACGACGCGACGCTGGTGCCCATCAACGGCACCTGGGCGCTGCCCGTGGGCACTGGCGACTACACGGTGACGCTCACCGCCGCGGACGCCGAGGTGCCTCCCGTCCGGGGCCTCAGCCACCTGGAGCCGGGCGCCGAGGTGCCGCTGGAGCTGGTGCTGCCCGCCCCGGACGCGGTGGCGCCCCTGCGTGGCCGGGTGGTGAGGCAGGGGGACGTGCTGGTGGACTCGCCGCTGGAGGTCCAGGCCCTGGACGCGGACCTGACGCCGCTGTCCCAGCGCGTGCCGGTGGTGCGGGGCTCGGGGGACTTCACCCTGGTCATTCCGGCGGAGGCGGCGCAGCGCTCCGCCATCCTCGTGCGGGTGACGAGCGCGGGCAGCACGCCGTGGGTGCCGCAGAAGACCTTCACCGTGGACCCGCGCGCGCCGCTCACCGAGCCGCTGGAGCTGGGAGACACGGGCGACCCGGTGCGGCTGACGGGCCGGGTGGTGGGCCCGGACGGCAGGCCGGTGCCGGGCGCCACCGTGGCGCTGCGCGGAGAGGTCGCCGGAGGGGGCACGTTCCACGGTCCGCTCGCGACCACCGGCACGGACGGACGCTTCGGGGTGGACACGCTGCCGGCGGTGCCCGGGGGGACGCTCCAGCTGGTGGTGGTGCCGCCCTCCGGCCTCGCCGCGGGGCTCACCGTGCTGCCGGTGGAGGTGCCCGCCACGGGCGCCACGCTGCCGGACATCGTCTGCGCCACCCGGCGCGTCGTCAGCGGCGACATCCTCCTGCCGGACAGCACGGAGGCCGCGGCCGGCGTGCGCGTGGTGGCCGAGCCCATCGACGAGGTGCCGGGCTGGCCCCGGCCTCCGGGCGGAGGCGAGGCGCTGGGCACCACGAATGACCAGGGGACGTTCGTGCTGAGCCTGGACCCGGCCGTGTACCGGGTGGACTTCCTGCCCCCGGACACCCGCCCCCGCGTCAGCCGCGTCATCACCGTGCTGCCCGGTGACGACACCGAGCCGCAGGAGCTGGCCACATTCTCCCTGCAGAAGGGCCGCACCGTCACCGGCCGCGTGACGGACGGCGCGCGGGCGCTGCCGTATGCGTCCATCCGCTTCTACCGGGTCGTCACGCTGGAGGGGCGGCCCACGACGGTGCTGCTCGCGCAGACGGTGTCGGACCACCAGGGCCGCTACACCGCCCTCATCCCGGTGCGCTGAGCCCTTGCTGGCTCAGGGGAGCCGGCCGGCACCGGGGCTGCGCTTCGCGGTCTCGAAGGCGTCATGCAGCGCGTCCACCGCGCCGCCCACCTCGCCCGCGTACTGCACCGCGTGGATGGTGTAGAGGTCCTGCACGCCCTCCAGGCGACGGAAGACGGCGCGCAGGGGCTCGCGCTCCCTCGAGTTGAGGGCGCACTCGGACTCGCGCTGGCGCAGCCGCTCCAGCCACGCCGTCCGGAAGCGCATCCACTCCTGGTCCACGTCCTGGGCGGGCGACACGTTCACCAGCTTCTCGCGCCCGGACTCCAGCTCCGTCCACAGCGTCCGCGCGCCGTCCAGGCACTCGCGGAAGGTGAGCGCCTGGGTGGCGTTGGGCGGCTTCTCCGGCGTCATGGCCGCCACCGAGCGGCCCACGCTCCAGAGAATCCAGATGGAGAAGAGGGTGGTGAGGAGGATGTACACCCCATACGCGGCACCACGGTAGCGGCGGAAGCGGGGGTCTTTCCGGGGGTCGGGAGCGGACACGGGGCCCAGGTCTTACGACCGTGGACCCCGTGTGGCAACGCTTCCGTGTTCCCACCGTTGACGGGTGGGAGGTGGCGCGTCCCCCACCGTCCTCCGGTGGGGGTGGGACGACACCGCGTGGCCCGACTACTGGCCCGCGGGGGTCGCGACCTGCGCGGGGGCGGCGGCGGGCGCGGCGCCCGGGGCAGCGGCGGCGGCCTCCGGGTTCATGACGCGCTTCACCGTGGCGATGCGGCCCCGGTACTGCGGCTGGTACTGGCTGTTCGGGTAGGTGCCGGCCGCGTCACGCGCGGTCTCCAGCGCCTTATCGAACTGGCCGACCTCCTGGTACGACTGGGCCAGCAGCAGCATGGCGTAGTCACGCGTCTTGGAGGCGCGGTCGCCCTCGACGAAGCGGGCCAGCAGGGGCACGGCCTTGTCGTGCTTGCGCGTCTGGTTGTACGCCGTGCCCAGGAAGAAGGACGCGTCCAGCGCCTGCTCCTGCGGCGGGTTCATGGCCAGGAAGCGCTCCATCTCCGTCACGACGACGTCCATCTCGTTCTTGCGGAAGGCAATCTTCCCGCGCTCGAAGGCGGCGTCGCCCGTCTCGCGGCGGAGCACGGCGGCGCGGTCGTTGAGGGCCTGGCGCTCCAGGGAGCTCAGGCGGGACGTGTCCAGCTTCACCAGCGCGTCGATGCCCTTGAGGCGCTCGTCACCGGGGAGGTTGGTCATCATCTTGTAGACTTCGGACGCGGCGCGCTGGGCCGTCTGGTGCGTCGCGGTGTCCGCGCGCTGCTTCTCCAACTGCCCGGTGAGGTCGGCGACCATCTTCTCCAGGCGCTCGCGCTCGCCCGTGGCGCTGGAGCTGCGCGCGCTGGTGATCATCAGCGCGGCGCCCACGGCGATGACGGCGAAGAGGACGTAGGCCGCGGCGGAGGAGATCCACTGCCGCTTCTGGAAGTCCTCGTGGCGCTTGCCCACCGCCTTCACCTCCGCATGGAGGTTCTTCAGCAGGTTGTCGCTCTTGATGACGAGGTTGCGGGCCTCGACGATCTCACGGCGGAGGTCCGCCAGCTCCTTCTCAACGTCTGTCTTGGGCTGCTCTGGCATGGACATCTTCCTGGGCGTGGAAACGATCTCGGCCGACTCACGCATCGTAAAGAGTTCTCCCGGGCGTATGGCGATAATTTCCGGAGCGGAACACCGCCGTCACGGCGGTCCATTTCCGGTAGCCGACAGCCCGAGTCTCGACCGCCTGCCCGCTCTACAGGCCGGAGGGCAAGGGCCGGGTGGGCTCCGCCGGGAAGCTGTAGGTGACGCCCAGGGTGAGCCAGTTGCCGCCCGTGCTGAAGGAGCTGGTGGGCGGCTTCTCGTTGCCCGGCTCCAGGGGGTGGACCACCGGCCCGCGCGCGAAGGCCAGGCGGTACTCCGCCGTGAGGCCCCAGCGGGGAGACAGGCGCAGGGTGGCCCCCAGGGAGCCGACCCACGCCTGGGTGGTGGCCTCCTGGACCTTGTCCCCCTGGCGCTTCGAGGAGACGAGCGAGGGCCCGGTCAGGATGCCGGCGAAGGGCACCAACCCGTACGGCCCCACCTCGGGCAGCACCGTCTGGAAGCGCAGCCCCACCAGCGCGCCGAAGCTCAACGTCTCGAAGCGACGCTCGGTGATGACGTCCGAGCCCGCCTCCCGCTCGTTGAGGTACAGCCGCCCGCCGGTGGCGAACAGGTCAATGCCCAGTTCCACCATGTCGGTGATGGCGAAGGCGAACGAGCCCACCACCAGCGGCCCTCCCGCCGCCTCGCGGGCGCGCGGCAGCCCCGCGTTCAAGGGGCGCCCGTACCAGCTCGTGTAGAGCGTCTCGTTGGAGGTGACGCGCCAGCCGCCCTGGATGGAGATGCGCCCCACCCCATTCAGATCCGTGGAGACCTCCTCGGCGGCGTCCTCGGGCGCCTGGGCGTCCTGGGCGAAGGCGGGGGCGGCGAGCAACAGGGAGAGCGTCGGCAGGAGGCGGCGGAGCATCGAAGGGAACTCTGGCGTCAGGGACGCTTGGGGCACAGCGCGATTTCCAGGAAGGTGGTCCGCTTGCGGCGCAAGGTGGCCAGCAGGCAGCGCATGGCGCAGCCGGCGCCATACTCGCGGAGCACCACACCCAGGTTGGCGACCACGTCCCGCAGGGTGATGACGCCGTGCATGTGCCCGCTCCCGTTCGTTGCCGTGAGTGCTCGTGCCGTACGTCCTTGCTGGGTCCGCCCCGTGCTACAGGCGTGTGGCGCACGGTAGCAGCGACCTCCCACGCGTCAATTTTCCGGACGCGCAAGGGCCCGGCGCGACTGGGGATTCCGGCCGCCCGGCTCGGACACAGGCGTCAGCGGGCGCGGCGCTCCAGCTCCAGCAGGGGCATCTCCAGCACCACCACCGTGCCGTGGATGCAGGCGGGGTGGAAGTCCGCGCGGTCCAGCTCGCCGAGCAGCGCGCGGAACTGCGCGTCGGTGAGCGGCGAGGCCCCGGCGCGGCGCGCGGCATGGCACGCCATCACCCGCACCGCCTCCGCCAGCGAGACGGCGTCCAGGGTGGCCCCCTTCGGCGGGAGCGCGCGGGCCAGCGCCTCCAGCAGCGAGCGTGCGTCCACGCCCTCCAGGCCCGGAGGCACCGTCTTCAGCGCCACCGTGGTGCCGCCGAAGGGCTCCAGGTCGAAGCCCAGGCGGGACAGGGCCTCGCGCCCCTCCACCAGCGCCTTCGCGGCCGGCACCGGCAGTTCCAGCGTAGTGCCGAACAGCGACGGTGGCGGAGGCGCCTTCGCGTCGTCCAGCGCGCGCAGGTAGCCCGTCAGGCGCGCGCGCTCCAGCGCGGCGTGCGGGTCCAGCACCACCAGCGTGCCGCCCGGGCCCTCGCACACGTGGAAGCGGCCGCCCAGCAGTCCCAGGGGCCGCAGCGCGGCGAAGTAGCCCGGCGGAGGCGCCTCGTTGAGCTGGGGCTGCGCCTGTCCGAAGGCCGGCGCCTGGCCCGGGCTTGCGGCGAAGGGCAGCGCGCCCGGCGCGGCGCCCGGAGGCATGTTCCCCGGCACATAGGGCCCCAGCGGCGCCCGGCCGCTCCCGGCGGGCCCGGCCCCCGGCGCATCCATGGCGGTGGGCAGCGGCGCGCCCCAGGTGGCCTCCTGCGCGCGGGTGAGGAAGCGCTCCACGGCGAGCGCGTAGTGGGCGGCCTCGCGCGGCTGGCCCGGCTGGGGCGCCCCACCCTCCGGCACGGCGCCCAGCCACGGGGCGGCGCGCAGCATGCGGGTGAGCGCGGCCGTCACCGCCTCCTGCACGCCGCGCGCGTCGGCGAAGCGCACCTCCTGCTTCTGCGGGTGCACGTTGACGTCCACCGCGCGCGGGTCCACGTCGATGTGGAGCACGACGACGGGCTGGCGGCCCGCGGCGAGGAAGTCCTGGTACGCGCGCTGGACGGTGCCGATGAGGCCCCGGTCCCTCACGTAGCGGCGGTTGACGTAGGTGTAGAGGCCGCGCGCGTTGTTGAAGGTGAACTCGGGCGACGCGGCGTAGCCGGTGACGGCGATGCCCAGCCGCCGCTCCTCCACCGGGAACAGGTGCGGGTGCGCGGTGGGGCCCAGGGCCGCGGCGATGCGCTCGCGCGGGTCCTCCGGGCAGGCCGCGCTGGAGAAGAGCGTGGCGCCGTCGTGCGAGGCGAAGAAGCCCACCTCCGGGTACGCCAGCGCCAGGCGCACCACGGCCTCCTCCGCGTGCTTCAGCTCGGTGTCCCCGCGGCGCAGGAACTTGCGGCGCGCGGGCACGTTGAAGAACAGGTCCTCCACGCTGATGACGGTGCCCGTGCGCGGCGGCGCGTCCTCCACCACCGGCGCCCCTCCCCCCTCCACCGTCACGCGCGTGCCCACGTCCGCGCCCACCTCGGCGGTGTGGAGTGTGAACCGGGAGACGGAAGCGATGGCCGGAATCGCCTCGCCCCGGAAGCCCATGGAGTCGATGTGGAAGAGGTCGTCCAGCTCGCGCAGCTTGCTGGTGGCGTGACGCTCCAGGCAGGCCACGGCGTCCTGCCGGCCCATGCCGTGCCCGTCGTCGGAGACGATGATGCGGTCCACGCCGCCGCCCTCCAGCTCGACGCGCACGGTGCTGGCACCCGCGTCGAGCGAGTTCTCCACCAGCTCCTTCACCACGGAGGCGGGGCGCTCCACCACCTCACCGGCGGCAATCTTGTTGATGAGGACGTCACTCAGACGCGCGATGCGGGCCATGGCGATCGTTCACCCTCCGCCACCCAAAGGACGTTGTCCAGCGAGTCGGCACGGGTGGCGGCTGACATTCCCGGGCGTCTGGGCTAACACCCGCCACCGCGTATGGACGTGTCACGACCAGGCAAGGGGCGGCTGCGCGTCGCCGTCACCGGCGCGAGCGGCGACTACGGGAAGCTGCTGCTCCAGCGGCTGGAGCGCGACCCGGACGTGGAGAGCATCCTGGTACTGGACGTGGCACGTCCTGAAGGTGCCAAGGTGGAGTACCACCGGGTGGACCTCACCCGGTACGACGCGGAGGCGGAGCTCACGGACGCGCTCAGCGAGCGCCCCGTGGACGCGCTCTACCACCTGGCCTTCCTGTACGGCCCCATCCGCAGCGGCTCGCTGGCGCACGAGCTGGAGGTCATCGGCACCATGAACGTGCTGACGGCCTCAGGCCGGGCGCGGCTGCCGCGGCTGGTGGTGCCCTCCATGACGGCCGTCTACGGCGCGCGCGGCAACAACCCCGCGCTCTTGCGCGAGGACTCGCCGCTGCAGGGCTGTCCGCACAGCCGCTTCGTCACCGACAAGGTGGAGGTGGAGGGCCAGGTGCGCGCCTTCCGCGAGCGGCACCCGGACATGCGCGTGCTGGTGCTGCGCTTCGCGCCGGTGCTCGGCCCTTCGGTGGACAGCCCCGCCACGCGCCTGTTGAAGCGCGACCTGGTGCCCACGCTGCTGGGGTTCGACCCGCTGTGGCAGGGCCTGCACGAAGAGGACGCCGGCCGGGCGCTGCACCATGCGCTGCGCGCGGAGGCCTCCGGCGAGTTCAACATCGTGGGACGGGGCGTCCTGCCGCTGTCCGGCCTCATCCAGCAGGCGGGTGGCCGGCCGCTCCCCCTGCCGGGGCCGCTCTTCCGGGCCGCCCTGCACACGCTGGATGTGGTGGGAGCGGCCACGTTGCCCGTGGCCCTCCTCGACTACATCCATTACTCGTGGGTCGCGGACGGCGAGCGCGCCGGGTCCGTGCTCGGCTTCATTCCCTTCCATCACGTCAGGGACGCCGCTGCGGCGCTGAGGAGGAGCTAGTCATGGCCAAGGGTGTCCTCGGGAATGATCCCTTCCAGCGCGGTGCCGCGTCCCGCGACGGCGAGCCCGCCGGCGGTGCGAAGGACGCCGACAGCGCGAGCACGCGCTCCGGGCGCAAGGCCGCCGCGAAGAAGTCCGCGCCGGCGAAGCAGTCCTCACGGGTGAAGGAGGGCGGAGGCAAGGCGGCCTCCGCTTCCGGGAAGAAGCCCGTGGCGGCGAAGGCGGACGGCTCGGCCGGCAAGGGGCGCAAGGCGCCCGCGTCACGGGAGCGCAAGCCCGCGGCCGGCGGCAGCGCGCCGCGTCCGTCCGACTCCGCGCGCATGACGGAAGAGGAGCCGGGGCTGCCGCTGCGAGAGCCGGCCGCGCCCGTCACCCCGCGCCGGCCGCCTCCGGCGCGCAAGCCGGTGCTGTCGGACGAGGCAGGCGCTCGCACCCCGAAGCAGCGGGAGGTGGACCACGCGCTGGCCGAGGCGCTGGCCGCCGAGGTGGCCGAGGCCACGGCGAAGGTCGCGGTGGACGAGGCCCTGGAGCGCCAACATGGCCAGGGCCCCGAGGCGGACGTCGACCGGCTGATGGCCACGGAGCTGGCCACCGAGCTGGCCGAGGCCGCCGTGGAGGAGGTGCTGGACCACAGCCCCTCCACGCAGCGCCCGGAGCGTGAGCGCGAGCTCGCGGCCACCGTCGCGGCGCAGGTGGCCGAGGCCGCCGCCGAGGTCGTCGTGGCCGAGGTGCTGGACCGCCATGCCGCCGCGCAGGCCCGGGGCTCCGCCGAGGACTTCGACGACGAAGCCTCCGAGTCGCCCGACGGCGACGAGGACGGAGAAGGGCTCGAGCCCGACGGCGCCTATGACCTGGAGGCCGAGGCCGAGGGAGGCTTCGGCCCCGCCGGGGACGACGAGCGCGACGACGAGGAGGACGAGGACGACGCGGAGGACTCCACCTGGGACACGTCCGGGATGGAGCTGTCCGTGACGCTGTCGGTGACGGAGGCCAGCGGCGACGGAGACACGTCGGGGCTGGAGCCAGAGGTGGAGGTGCCGGACGCCACGCGTGACGAGTTCCCACCGGGCCGCCGGGGGCCGCTGTCCCTGGTGCCACCGCCCCACGCGAGCGAGACACCGAGCGAGCCGTTCTTCACCGAGCAGGTGCGCGAGCCCGAGGCGCCGCGTCCGCTCGCGCAGCGGGCCGCGGGGATGCTGTCGCTGGCAAGGGACATCGCCGGCCAGGCGCTGGCGAGCGAGGGGCTGGGCCGGGCCATGGGCGCGATGAACGGGCTGATGGGCGCGGTGCGCGCCGGGCTGGGCACGGGCGGTGGCGCCAGCATCGACGAGTACGGCAAGGACCCGTCGCTGGTGGAGCGCCTGGACCCGGTGCTGGAGTTCCTCTACTCGCAGTACTGGCGCGTGGCCGTGCAGGGCGTGGACCACGTCCCGCGCGGCGCGGCCATCCTGGTGGCCAACCACTCGGGTGCCCTGCCCTACGACGGGCTGGTGATGTCGCTGGTCATCTCGCGCGAGCGCCCGGACCTGCGCGAGGCGCGGTGGCTGGTGGAGGACCAGGTCTTCCACGCGCCCGTGCTGGGCACGCTCTTCAACCGCCTGGGCGCGGTGCGGGCCTGCCCGGAGAACGCGCTGCGGCTGCTCGACGAGCAACGCCCGCTGGTGGTCTTCCCGGAGGGCTACCAGGCCCTGAGCAAGCCCTTCGCGGAGCGCTACAAGCTGAAGCGCTTCGGGCGCGGCGGCTTCGTGAAGCTGGCGCTGCGCACCGGTGCCCCCATCGTCCCGGTGGCCATCGTCGGCGCGGAGGAGACGTCCCCGCTGCTGGGCCGCCTCCCCGCGTCCTTCCTCGGCCTGCCCTTCGTGCCGCTCACCCCGCTGGGGCCGCTGCCCCTGCCCGCCAAGTGGAGCATCCGCTTCGGTGAGCCCATGAGCATGGACGGCCTGTCCCCGGAGGCCGCGGAGGACCTGGGCGAGGTGCAGCGCCTCACCGAGCGCACCCGCGAGTCCATCCAGGGCATGCTCCAGTCGCTGCTGCGCGAGCGCCGCTCGGTGTTCGCCGGCTGAGACGACGGGGGGCCCGGGGCTTCCGGAACGCCGGAGCCCCGCGGGGCTGGGAGCCGTGCTCAGCCCACCACGCGGTTGCGGCCGGCTGTCTTCGCCTCGAAGAGGCGCTCGTCGGCCGTGCGCACCAGGTCCGCGGGCTCGCGGTGCTGGGGCTCCAGCGTGCAGATGCCGAGCGACACGGTGACGGGGATGACCTGCCGGTCGAACTCGAAGCGCTGCTTCTCCACCAGGCGCCGCACCTTCTCCGCGAGCTGCCGCGTGCCGCCCAGCGACACCTCGGGCAGGAGGATGGCGAACTCCTCGCCGCCGTAGCGCGCGAACACGTCCTCGCGGCGGATCTTCGTGCGCACCGTGGACGCGAGCTGCTTCAGCACCGAGTCCCCGGCCAGGTGCCCGTACCTGTCGTTCACCTGCTTGAAGTGGTCGATGTCCAGCAGCACCAGCGACAGCACGCGCTCGTAGCGCCGGCTGCGGGACAGCTCGCGGTCCAGCTGCTCGTCGAAGTAGCGGCGGTTGTAGATCTGCGTCAGGCCGTCCATGGTGGTCAGCCGGTAGATCTCGTCGTGGTACGCCGCCTCGATGTTGCCGCCGGCGATGTACTTGAAGATGGTGCGGCCAATCTTCACCAGGTCGCCGTTGCGCAGCTCGCGCCCGCCTTCCACCAGCTCGTCGTTGATGAACGTGCCGTTGGTGGAGCCCAGGTCGCGGATGCGCACGCCCTCGCGCGTGTTGGTGATGCCCGCGTGGTTGCGGCTCACCGACTCCTGGTCGATCTGGATGTCCGCCTTGGAAGAGCGCCCGATGAGCGTCTCCTCGCGCGTGAGGTCGAACTTCCGCCCCAGGTCCAGGCCGTAGATCACCACCAGCGCCGCGTCGAGGTTGACCGGCCGGTCGGAGATCTTCGAGATGACCGTGACGACCGTCTCCTTCTGCACCCTGCCTCCCGGTAGCCCAACGGTATCACCCGGTAAATCCTGAAAGCGAATCTCACTGCGGGAGCCCGGGTGGGGAACTCCCGCAGGTGGAGCGGCGACCTACCACGTCCTACGCCATCACGGGATATCCACGCCACGCACGGCGGTGACGGGCGGGCGCAGGGGGATGCCTGCGGGGTCCGCCAGCTCCGCCACCAGCCTGACGCCCGTCCCCGAGCAGCCAGGTGGGAGCTGCAGCTCCACCTCCCCGTCCCCCTTGGGGACGGCCTGGTCTCCGGTCAGCACCGTGCCCTCGCAGCCGGTGCCCCCGCGCAGCACCAGGCGCACCTGGCCGTCCACGGGGCTTCCCGGCCCGGTGCTCGGGCCCACGCGGAAGCCCGTGACGCGCACCCGCACGGCGCTGCCGCGGACGAGCCGCTGGCCCTCCAGCTCCGGGAAGAGCCACGCCACCTCCGGGCGCCCCACGTCCAGCGAGGCCATCGCACGCGTGAGGTCGCCCAGGCGCTCCCACCCGGGGCCCTCCGCCGCGGCCAGGCGGGCCGGCCCCAGGCCGTCGCCCGGGGCGGTGTCCGCCGTCACCGTCAGCACCTCCACCAGGAGCGACGCGCGTGAGCCCTCGAGGTCACCGGAGTACGTGCGGTCCTCGAAGGGGGCGGGCACGCGGGGCACGCGCAATCCCTCACGGGCCTGCTGCGGCGTCGCCACCACCGTCCACCGGCGGCCGGAGCGGGTCGTGAAGACGACGCGCACCAGCGTGGCCTTCGCGTCCACGTCCGCGCGGAACTGGCGGCCGGCCAGGCCTCCGTACGTGGCGGTGTCGAAGTTGTAGCGGGCGTCCTCGGGGAGCTGGAGGAAGGCCGTGCGCAGCTCCACGGGCCTCGCGCCCGGCGGGTCGAAGGTGGGCCCGGCCAGGTCGGCCAGCAGCGTGGTGGTGGCCACGGCGGAGGCCGCGTCCTCGTCGCGCGGGCCCGAGGTGGCGGACACCACGAGCCGGTACGGCTGGCCCTCCAGGCCTCCATGGGCGGGGGCCATGCGAAGCAGGATGAGCCCGGGGCCGCCCAGCCGGTTGTCCACCCAGTCCGTGTTGGGGTCCCTGGGGTTGAGATTCGGGGCGGCGCCCAGTCCCAGCGGCACCCGTCCCCGGCCCGGCGCCTGCACGGTGGCCAGGACGTAGGCGCGGTTGAGGTACAGGCCCCGGAAGCGTGGCAGCGCCGGCACCCGCACCGCGAAGGGGAAGGCCAGCCGCACCCCGCCCTCCGCGAAGGACTCGGTCCGCGAGAACTCCACCGCCGCCAGGTCCGGCTCGCCGGAGGCACCGAGGGGCGTGGACGCAAGGGTGAAGCGCGTGTCGCGCAGCACCGTCGACTCGAAGGTCTGCGACCACGGCAGGACGCGCCCCAGCAGCAGCAGCGCGTCCCCGCCCTGCTGCAGCCCGGTCAGGGGCACCTGACGCAGGGGCAGCTCTCCGGTCAGCGCCCATGCGACGCGGGTGCCGCACGCGCCGGTGCGCACCCCGAGCTCCGGCTCCAGCACGTCCGCCAGCGGTGCATCACAGACGCCGGCCACGCCGGGCGCGGCCACCTCCAGCGGAGGCGTGCCGGCCAGCCAGATGGCCACGGAGGACGGCAGCCGCAGCGGGCTCCGGCTGCTGCCCGCGCCGACCTGCACCTCGCGCTCCGGCCCCAGCAGCGTCTGCGGTGCCGCGTCCGAGGGGAGGCCCGGCAGCGCCAGGCCCGTCAGCGCCAGCCGCAGCGACGCGACCTCCGGCGCCTTCGGGTCGGCGAAGGTGCCACGCACGCCACCGAAGCGGTCCAGCGGGTTGCGCCGCAGGGCCAGCCGGAGGTCACGGGTGCCCGTCGCGTCATGGCCCGCCAGCGTGAGGTACCCGTAGTCGGCGTGGAAGACGGACAGCGACACCTCGCCCGTGGCCGGCACCCAGGCCGCGCCCTCCGGGCCCGTCACCGCGCTGGCCGTCACGACGCCCGCGGCATTGGACACCGCCACGGTGGCGAGAGGCAGCGGGCGGCCCGTCAGCTCGTCCACCGCCAGCACGCGCACGCCTCCCGGTGGCACCTCCGCGGGCAGCACGGTGACGCGGGCGCGGCAGGTGACGTTGCCCACGCGGGCCTCCACCGCGTCGCGCTCCACGCCAGGCTCGGCGAGGACGAAGGTGGCGCGCACTCCCTCACCGCCCCCCGTCACCTCCCGCGAGCGCGCCTGCCACGTCACTCCGGCGCGCGGCACCACCGGCGCGCCCCGAGCATCCCGGGCCCACACGTGGAAGACCATGGACAGGCCCGGACGGCCGACGACCACGTCCGGCGTCACCTCGCAGGCCGCCGCCGTCTCCGCGGCTGGAGCCGGGATGCACGCCCCATCCCGGCACACCGTGCCCGCATACCCGGCGCAGTCCGCGTCGGCGGCGCACACGGCGGGCATGCACCGGCTCATGTCGCACTGGCAGCCCAGCGGGGAGTCGTCACATTGGGGCAGCGCGTACTGCTGGCCCCGCCGCTCCCGTGCGCAGTCGGTGCGGATGCGACACGCGGGCTCGCAGCGCGAGGCCACCGTGTCACAGAAGAAGATCGCCGGGTCCGGACAGTCCTGGTCCACCGCGCAGCTCAGCGGCGGCAGGGGTGGAGGCTCGGGGATGGCGGGCCCCGGAGCCTCGTCCGCCGCGCAGCCGGCCAGGGCCAGCAGCACGCAGGCGAGGCCGGCCAGCAGGTGGGTGCGCGGTGAGAGGCTCATGCGATGCGACTCCAGGGGGACCGTCCGCGACCTTACAGGCTGGCAGCCCGCTGTGCGACGGTCCATGACACCGTCCGCCGTCCTTCCGACAGCGACGGTGCCCGCCCGCCCGCTGTTCACCCTCACGGCACAATCGCCGGTTGGCTTTCCGGTGGCAGGGAACCATGATCGCCCCCATGGCGCGCAGCGAGCCCAAGACCCTGGAAAGCCTCCTTCCCCGTGTGCTGGCGCGCCTCGCCGGAGAGTCCGGCCGTGGCCATGCGCTGGCGCCGGTGTGGGCCTCGGTGGTGGGGGCCAACCTGGCCCGTCATACCTCCCCACACGCCCTGTACGGCACCACGCTGGTGGTGGCTGTCGAGGGCGAGGCGTGGGCGCAGTCGCTGGAGGCCGAGTCGGCCTCGCTGTGCGAGCAGCTCAACGCGCGGCTGGGGCCGGGCACGGTGACGGCCCTCACCTTCCGGGTGCAGCCGCGATGATGGCCGTCCTGGCGCTCGGCGTGCTGCTGGCCGCGACGCCGGCTCCGGCACCCTCGCCCGTGGACGCCATGGAGCGTGAGGCCAACCAGCACGTGGTGCGCGAGTTCGAGCGCGTGGGCCGGCGCGCCCCTTCGCGGGACGCGGCGCTGGCGGCGGCGGCGCGGCGGCTCGCGCGGGAAGCCCTCACCGAGTACCCCACCGGCGCGCCGGACCTCTTCACGCTCACGGAAGCCGTCAGCGACGCGGGGGCTTCGGACCCGTCGCCGCGCACGCTCGTCATCCGCGCGTGGGCGCACCGCCATGCGGTGGAGACCTTCCTCGCCCGCGCGGACTTCAACGTGGAGCGCGCCTCCCACTTCGGCGTGGGCATGGCCCTGGACGGCGAGCGCGCCGCGCTGCTGCTGCTGCTGGCGGACCGCAAGGCGGAGCTGCAGCCCTTCCCTCGCACCCTTCCCGGAGAGAAGGCCGCGCGCACCCTCTGCGGCAGCCTGGTGCCGCCGCTGCGCAAGCCGGAGCTGTACGTCACGCGTCCGGATGGCGAGGTGGACCAGGTGCCCATCTCCCGCCGGGGCGGCGACTCGCACTTCTGCACGCGCCTGGAGCTCTCCACGCCCGGCAGCTACACGGTGGAGGTCGTGGGCCGTGGAGAGGGAGGCCCCGAGGTCGCCGCCCTCTTCCTCACCCAGCTCGGCGAGCCCCGGAAGCGGGACTCGCGCGCGCAGGACGTCGAGCCCACCACGCTGCACGACGCCCGCGTGGCCGTGTACGAGCGCATCAACTCGCTGCGCAAGGCCCACCGCCTGCAGCCGCTGGCGCCGGACCCGGTGCTGGAGGGCGTGTCCCAGGCCTACAGCGACAAGATGTCCGCCGAGGGCTTCTTCGCCCACGTGGCCCCGGACGGCTCCACGCTGACGAAGCGGCTGCCAGCCGACGCGCGCTATGTGCGCGCGGGGGAGAACCTGGGCCTCGCGTCGGGGCCGCTCGCGGCGCACTTCGGCATCGAGCACAGCCCCGGCCACCGCCGCAACCTGCTGGACCCGGGCTTCCGCTTCATGGGTGTGGGTGTCGCCTTCCAGAAGGTCGGCGGGCGGGACGAGGTCATCCTCACCGAGGTCTTCACCGCCGCGTCACCGTCGACGCAGGAGCCGGACGACCCGAGGCAGGAGGCCTACGACGTGCTCACCCGCTGGCGCGCCACGCGCAAGCTGCCGCCCCTGGAGCGCAGCGCGGCGCTGGAAGCGCTGGCAACGGCCCACGCGAAGCGGGCGCTGGAGCTGGACCAGCCCTCGGCGCAGCCCGGTGAGAATCCACTCCACGAGCGCGCCTTCCAGGCCCTGCCGGACGCGGGGACGGTGGCGGTGGATTTCTTCGTCGTGTCTGACCCGACGGCCCTGCCCGAGTCGCGCAGCCTCGCGGATGCCACCCACAACCGCGTGGGCGTGGGCGTGGTGCGGGGAGACTCCCGTCGCTTCGGCAAGAAGCAGTACTGGGTCGCCGTCATCTACGCCGCGGTCCACTGACGTGGCGCCCCTGTCCCAACACAGGGGCTGCCCCGGGACCAGGACACATTCAGGACTGTCAGACGGGACGGCGCTGCGTGGCGTAGGCCTCGAGCCCCATCTGGGGCGGCGCCACGTGCTGGTACATCGGGCACTTCATGCACGTGAAAGACTGCCAACCCCGCCGGACGGCCTCGTCCAGACAGTTGTCATAGTGGTGGCAGTTCAGGTTGCGATGCGTCTCGACGCCGGCACGCTTCGGCCCGGCCTCGGGGTTGATGGTTTGCGGCAGATCGGCTGGACACGGCTTCATGGAGCCCTCCCTCTGAGCTGATTCCCCCCCCGAGCGCTGTGAACGAGCAGTGCTACCGGACGACGGACCCGCCTACGCAGCGGGTGGACCGGAGTGGCGCGTTACGGCCGCGCAAACTAGTGATTCACTCCAGGTGTTGCAATGGGCCGACGTTTCCTACCCAAGAGCACGTAATCGTCTGGACTCTTTCAACGAATGTTGACGGTTCCGAACAGCATGGGTTCCGTCCCGACGCCGCGCGGATCTAGGACTTGTCGAGCCTGCTGTCAAACCACCCCCCCTCCAAGGCAAGGGGAATGATCGGCTGGCCCGTCTCGTTGGCAGGCCGCAAAGCCGCGTCAGGAAAGGAAGACCACATGAGTTGGACAGGGCTGGTGGCGGGGCTGGTTGCGGGAGTGGCCCTGGGGCAGTCCCCAGCGACGCTGGAAGCAGTCAGGCTCCACAAGCCGGAAGCGGCGGGCCTGGCGCGAGCGGAGCTGGAGGCCTGCGTGGCGAAGAAGTGCCCCGATGCTGGCCGATTAGCGCTGCTGGCGGGCACCCTGGCGCTCTCCGACGGGCAGGCGGCCGAGGCGAGGGCGCTGCTGTCCGCCCACCCCGCTCCCGCGCCCCTGGCGCCCTTCCATGCGTTCTACCTGGGGCAGGCGCGCTTCTATGCCGGTGACGCGACGGGGGCCGCGGGCGAATTTTCCAGGGTGCTGGCAGCCCAGCCTCCGGCCCCCGCCGAGCTCGCCGCCCGGGCCCGTGCCCGGCTGGGTGAGGCACTGCTGAAGGCCGGCAAGGCGAAGGAGGCCTCCGGGGTGCTGGAGGCCGCCGCCAAGGCCACACCCACCCCGGAGCTGCTCTATCAGCGCGGCCTGGCGCGTGGCGCCTCGGGCAACCGCGCCGGCCAGGTGGCGGACCTCCTGGCGGTGGCGCTGCGCTTCCCCTCGCACCCCTACGCGGACGAAGCGGTGAAGTGGCTCACCGAGGGGAAGAAGCCCGCGGCGACGCTGGGCTTCGCCGAGCGCACGCGCCGCGCCGAGGGCTTCCTGGACGCGGGCGCGCCGCAGCGGGCGCTGGACGAGCTGGACCTGCTCGAGGGCACGAAGCTGACGAAGGCCCAGCGCCCCAAGGTGTCGCTGCTGCGCGCGCAGGCCCTCTTCGCGCAGGGGAAGCTGGAGGACGCGCAGAAGGCCCTGGCCCTCGCGGAGAAGGGCCCGCCGGACGTGGCCGCCGAGGCGGCCCTGGTGGTGGCGCGCCGGGCGCTGCGGAGCGACGACAACGTGAAGGCCCGCGTGCTGATGGCGGCGCTGGACGTGAAGTACCCCTCGCAGCCCGCGGGTGACGAGGGCGCCTTCTTCGCGGGCTGGTTGGACCTGCAGGGCGGCCGGTTCGCGGACGCGGTGAAGTCCCTCACCGCCTTCACCGAGCGCTACCCGCGCTCGCGCCGCCGGGACGAGGGCCTGTGGTTCCGCGCCCTGGCGCACCTGCGGCTGGAGGAGTACGCGAAGGCACGCGAGGCGCTGGAGGCCCTGGTGACTGCCTTCCCGCGCAGCAGCATGGTGCCGCAGGCGCGCTATTGGATGGCGCGCAGCCGCGAGCTGGGCGGCGAGAAGGCGGACGTGGTGGCGCCTGCGTACGAGGGGCTCATCACCACCGCGCCGGCGTCGTTCTATGCGCTGATGGCGGCCGAGCGGCTCAAGGAGCTGGGGCGCGCGCCGCCCGCGCACTTCCCCCGCCCGCCCAAGCAGCTGGAGCTGCCGCGCCCGCCGGAGCTGGAGCTGGCGGTGGAGCTGACGCGCGCGGGCCTGTTCCGCGACGCCGCGGACGAGGTGGAGGCCCACGCGGCCCGCCTGCGCACGGCCGACCAGGCGCTGCCCTTCGCGCACGCGCTGCTCAAGCTGGGCGAGTACGGCCACGCGCACGCGGTGGCGGCGCGGCACCTGTGGGGCCGGGCCTTCGGCTCGCGCGAGCCGGACGCGCTGGCGGCCTTCTACCCGCAGGCCTACTCCAACGCGGTGGAGCAGGCGGCGGCCTCGCACAAGGTGGACCCCTTCCTGGTGTGGGCCATCATGCGGCGGGAGAGTGCCTTCAAGCCGGAGGTGATGAGCGCGGCGGACGCGCGCGGGCTGATGCAGATCATCCCGCCCACGGCCACGGCGATTGCCGAGCGACTGGAAGAACCGGCGCCCGCGCCCGCGGACCTCTTCTCCCCGGAGCGCAACATCCGCTACGGCGCCTGGTACCTGTCGCGGCTGATGCAACGCTTCTCGCACCCGGTGCTGGCGGCGGCGGCCTACAACGCGGGGCCGGGCCCGACGGTGAAGTGGGCGCGGGAGCGTGGCTCGCTGCCGTTGGATCTCTTCGTGGAGACGATTCCGTTCAAGGAGACGCGCGGCTACGTGAAGCAGGTGGTGGCGGACCTGTTCCTCTACCACGCCTTCTACGGCAAGGCCGGCACGCCGCTCCGGCTGTCGCTGAAGGTGCCCGAGCCCTCCGTCGAGGGCGTGGACTTCTGACGCGCGCTACTTCCGCGCGGCCATGAGGCGGAGGATCTCCGCCTCCAGCCGGTGCACCACCTCGGACAGGGGGCTCGCGCTGGAGTCGATGCGCACGGCGTCCTCGGCCGCCTTCAGCGGGGCCACGGCGCGCGCGGAGTCGTCCTTGTCGCGCTTCATCTGGTCCGCGAGCACCTCCTCCAGCGTGCTCTCCACGCCCTTCTGGAACAGCTCCTCGAAGCGGCGCCGGGCGCGCACCTCGGGGTTGGCCTCCAGGAAGAACTTGGCGTCCGCGTCGGGGAACACCACAGTGCCGATGTCGCGCCCCTCGAGGATGGCGCCCTTCCCGGACTCCAGGGCCAGCCGCCGCTGCAGCTGCAAGAGCCCCGCGCGCACCACCGGGCGGCCGGACACCTGCGACGCGGCCATGGAGATTTCGGGCGTGCGGATGTCCCCGGACACGTCCTGCCCGCCGAGGAACACGTGGTTCTCCTCGCCCACCACCTGGAAGTGGATGTGCACGCGGCCCATCAGCTCGCCCAGGCGCGCGTCGTCGTCGAAGGCAATCCGCTCGCGCGTGGCCATCAGCGCCACGCAGCGGTAGATGGCGCCGGTGTCCACCAGCGCGAAGCCCATGCGCCGCGCCAGCAGCTTGGACACGGAGGACTTGCCCGCGCCGGCGGGGCCGTCGATGGCGACGATGAAGGGACGCGCGCTCATGTGAGGATCTCCTTCAGGGCCTTCACGCACCGCTCGTTCTCCGCGGGCGTCCCCACGGAGATGCGCAGGCAGTTGGGGAAGCCCTGGCCCGCGAAGGGCCGGACGATGACGCCCTTGCGCAAGAGCAGCTCGTACAGTTCCACCGCGGGCCGGCGGAAGTCGGCGAACACGAAGTTGGCGTGGCTGTGCGTGAGCGAGGCGCCCAGCTTCGGCAGCTCCTCTCCGTAGTAGCGCAGGCCCTCGCGGTTGTTGTCGCGCGTGCGCCGCACGTGCTCGGCGTCGTCCAGCGCGGCCAGCCCCGCCGCCTGCGCCACCACCGTCAGGTTGAAGGGCATGCGCGTGCGCTGCACGTAGGACACCAGCTTCGCGTCCATGACGCCGTAGCCCAGCCGCACGCCGGCCAGCCCGTGAATCTTGCTGAAGGTGCGCAGCGCCACCAGGTTGGGGTGCTTGCGGAACAGCTCCACCGCGCTGGCGTAGTCGGGCCACTCCACGAACTCGAAGTAGGCCTCGTCGTGGACCACCAGCACCTCGGGCGGCACCGCGGCCAGGAACGCCTCCAGCGCCTTGCGCCCGAAGGCCGTGCCCGTGGGGTTGTCCGGGTTGGCCAGGAACACCATCCGCGTGCGCGGGGTGACGGCCCGGGCCATGGCCTCCAGGTCGTACTGGTACCCCTCGCGCATGGGCACCTCCACGAAGGGGCGCCCGTGCGCCTGCGCGGAGATGCGGTACGCGGAGAAGGAGCCCTTGCAGAGGAGGATCTCCTCGTCCTGCGTGGTGAAGGTCCGGATGAGCAGCTCGATGAGCTCGTTGGAGCCGCTGCCGAGTACGACTTCCTCCGGCCGCACGCCCAGGTGCGTGGCCAGCCGGCGCACCAGGTGGAAGGACGTGGCGTCCGGGTAGAGGTGCGCTCCGCTGGACGCCGCGCGCATGGCCTCCAGCGCGCGCGGCGAGGGCCCGAGCGGGTTCTCGTTCGACGCCAGCTTGATGACGCCCTTGAGGCCGAACTCCCGCTCGGTCTCTTCGATGGGCTTGCCCGGCACGTACGGCTTGAGGGTCTCGACGTAGGGAGGAACGAGAGGTCGCATGAAGGCCCTGGAAGTAATGCTTCAGCGACCGGAGAACACGCCGAGGGCGCGGAACTTGTCGTAGCGGTCCTTCACGAGTTCATCGGGCGACAGCTCGGCCAGCTGGCCCAGGAGCTTGCGCAGCGTCTTGCCCAGCGCCTCGGCCGCCTTCGCCGGGTCTCTGTGCGCGCCGCCCGCGGGCTCGGGCACCACCTCGTCGACGATCTTCATCTCCAGCAGGTCCTTGGCCGTGAGCTTCATCGCGTCCGCCGCCTTGTCCGCCTTGGTGGCGTCGCGGAAGAGGATGGAGGCGCAGCCCTCCGGGGAGATGACCGAGTAGACGCTGTTCTGCAGCATCAGCACGCGGTTGCCCACGCCGATGGCCAGCGCGCCGCCCGAGCCGCCCTCGCCCACCACGGTGGAGATGATGGGCACGCGCAGCCGGCTCATCACCTCCAGGTTGACGGCGATGGCCTGCGCCTGCCCGCGCTCCTCCGCGCCGATGCCCGGGTACGCGCCCGGCGTGTCGACGAAGGTGAGGATGGGCTTCTCGAAGCGCTCGGCCAGCTCCATGAGCCGGCGGGCCTTGCGGTAGCCCTCCGGGCGCGGCATGCCGAAGTTGCGCGCCATGTTCTCCTTGGTGTTGCGCCCCTTCTGGTGGCCCATCACCATCACCGGCTTGCCGTCGAAGCGCGCGAAGCCGCCCACAATCGACGGGTCCTCGCCGAAGTGCCGGTCGCCGCACAGCTCGACGAAGTCGGTGAAGAGGAACTGCACGTAGTCGAGGAAGTAGGGACGGTTGGGGTGGCGAGACATCTGCACCACCTGCCAGCGCGTCAGGTCGCTGAAGATCTCCGTCTGGAGCTTCTTCGCCTTCTTCTCGAGCTTGGAGATCTCGGACGTGAAGTCCGCGGAGCCGCCGGTGGACAGGGCCTTGAGCTCATCGATCTTCTTCTCCAGCTCGATGAGGGGACGCTCGAACTCGAGCGCATAGGTGGTACCGATAGCCATGCGCCGGGACTAGCATCCCGGTATGGCCGCTTTCAACGCGCAAGAGGTTACGCACCGCGTAGAATCGACCGGCCATCCCCTCCGTCGGAAGGTCCATGCTCCCCGCCCTGCCACTGCTCGTCCTGGCCCTGGCCTCCGCCGCGCCCGCCCCTGCCGCGAAGGCGCTGAACACCGAGGGCTTCCGCCTGTACCAGGCCGGCAGCTACCCGGAGGCCCTGGAGAAGTTCCAGGAGGCCGCCCGCCAGGCCCCGGACTATGCCCTCGCCCGCTACAACGTCGCCGCCACCTTGGGGCTGCTGCGGAAGAAGGGGCAGGTGTGCCAGTACAGCGCCCACCGGGACGTCATCGTCGAGCACCTCACCCAGGCGGTGAAGCTGGACTCAAGGCGCCTGGCCCGGGCCAAGGTGGACGCGGACCTGGACCCCATCCGGGACACGCTGGGCTGGCAGCGCCTGCTCGGCCGCACTCCCGAGCGGGAGGCCGACGTCCCGCTGCTGCTGCGCGCGGTGTCCTGGTTCGGCCCGGGCGTGGGCGTCTACGGCAGCACCCAGGGCCTGCGCTTCCATGCCTCCGACAGGGTGGTGCTGTGGACGAAGGTGGTGGGCGAGGACGGCGTGCCCCGCCCCCAGCAGACGTCCGGCACCTACCAGGTCCGCGGACGAAAGGTGGAGCTGCGGCTCAAGGGCCGGGCGCCGCTGACGGGCACGCTGACGCAGAAGGGCGCCCTCACCTTCCCCGAGCTGGGCACGTTCACCGACTCACCGTCCGAGTGCGAGGCCTGAGACACCCGGTGCCCCAATGACGTCCCGCCACCACTCGGGGTGATGGGGCGCGCACGCTTACACGTAGGCAGCCGGTGGCCGCCCTTGGCGCTCACGACGCAAGTGGTCATGGTGCGCGGCGGGGGCGGAGGGGGAAGTCGTTCGGGGTGGTTTCCAGGGCGTGGGGAGTACGTGGCGGCGGGCCCCCTTTCCCCCGACGTCTCCGTGAGGCGACACCCCTGTCGGGGCGTCAGCCGTCACGGTGAAGCAGACCTCAGGCCGCCTTGATCTTCGCGGCGGGCGGGGACAGCGCGTACCACGCGGTGCGGAACGCCTTCAGCTCGCGCAGGCCGGCCGGGTGGCGGCCGAGCGCCGGCGCCATGGTGACGGGCAGGCCCAGCTTCTTTTCAATCGCCTTGGCCGCGTTGAGCTCCAGCTTGCGGCGGTTCTCGCACTTCTCGCAGGTGGACTTGGGGCCCACGCGGTTGACGAGCACCCGCTCCACGGGGAGCTTCTTCTCCTTGAGGTACTCCACCAGCCGCTCGGTGCGGGCCGCGGCCAGCTCCTCGCCACGGGTGACGACGACGAAGCGCGCCTCGGTGGGAGAGGCCAGCGCGTCCTCGAAGCGCTTCACGTGCTTGATCATCGCCGCGATGTCGTCCGCCAGCTCGCCCAGGCCCTTCGCGCGGTGCTTGCTCAGCACGGTGTGCAGCGTGCCCAGCCAGGCCTTGGCCGTCTCCGCCAGCTCCACCACGCGCACGGACGTCACCACCGGCGACGAGTCCACGACGATGCGCTTGAAGCGCTCCTGCACCAGCGCGTCCGTGAGGCAGGACAGCGCCGCCAGCTCGTCGATGCCCGGGGGCGCGCACTCCAGCAGGTTGCGCAGGTAGACCAGGTCCGCCGGCACGTCGTTGCCCGCCTTGGGCGCGCCCTCGAAGGCCTTCTCCGCCTTCTCCTTCACCCGCTTGCGCAGGGCGTTGAACCAGCCGGCCATGTCCAGCTCGCGCGCGTACAGGCCCTTGGTGCCCTTCACCTGCGTCTCGGTGTCCGTCAGCCGGCTCTGCAGCACGTCCGACAGCGAGTGCGCCGGGTCCGTGGAGATGAGGAGCACCGGCCCCTCCTTCTCCGTCAGCGTCACCGCGGCCGCGGCGGCACAGGAGCTCTTGCCAACCCCGCCCTGGCCCACGAAGAAGATGAGCCGCGTGGGAGGCAGCGGCGGCGCGGCGATGGGAGGCATGGACGGCGCGCGGACCAGCGCCGGCGGACCTTCCGCGGCGGCGAACTCCAGCGCCTTCGTCTCCTTGCCACCCGCCCACGCCTTGGCGAACAGCGCCAGCCCGTCCAGCCCGCGGGGCGCCACCTCGCGCCGGCCCAGCAGGTGCACCGGCACCGCCTTGTCCAGCGCCTGGAACTTGCGCACGTGCGGCGCCTGCAGCCCCCGGCGGCCCTGGCACGCCGGGCAGCCGTCGCGGTCCTCGACCTGGTTGACGATGATCTCCGTCACCGGGATGCCGCGCTCGCGCAGCTGGGTGAAGAGCATGCGCGTCTGCGCCTCGGGCACCGGCTCCGCCAGCGCCACCAGGTGGAAGGCCGTGCGCGCCGGGTCCTTCACGAGCGCCAGCAGCTTCTCCGCCTTCGCGCCCACCTGCTCCAGGAAGCCCGGCTCCGCGGCGGCCTCGGCGGCCTTCTTGCCCTTGCCCGAGGTGGCCGGCTTCTCACCGCCCGCCTTCACGAAGCCCAGGAACTTGCGCAGGCCCGCCGGCAGGTCGAACAGCCGCAGCGTGTGGCTCGTCGGCGACGCGTCCACGACGATGCGGTCGAACTCCTTGTCCTTGCCCTCCAGCAGCCCCACCACGTGGAAGAGCCCCACCAGCTCCTCCAGGCCCGGCACGGCCTGCTGGTACAGCTTGCCCATGTCCTCGTCGGAGATGTGCTGGCCCTTGTTCGCGGCCTTCGCCAGCGCGGGCAGGTAGTCCGCCAGGAAGGGCTTCATCAGCGCGGCCGGCTCCAGCTCCAGGCCCCACACGCCACCCTCGCCCTTGCCCGGCACCAGCTTCGTCGGCTTCGCGGAGAGCTTCTTCTTCAGCAGGTCCGACAGGGAGCGCACCGGATCCAACGAGACGAGCAGCACCCGTTCTTTCGGCGCATCTTCCGACAACCGCAACGCGTACGCTGCCGCGAGCGTGGTCTTGCCTGCCCCGCCCTTGCCGCCGAAGAAGTGGAGAACTCGCGCGTCGCTCATTGGGTTGTGGCCTTCCTTGTGCCCCCCCGGCGGCACTGATGCAGACTCCTGGACAGCCAGAGAAGAAGGCGTCGGAGTTGCCCGATGCGTAACCTCTGCGGCCGGGCCCTCCCTGTGGGTGGGAGATTACCGCAGAATCCCCCGCCCAGAGGTCAAAAGTCAAGAATTGACGCGGGGTTTCGAGGTCGGGGGGAGCCCCTGACAGCCCCCCCTCCGAGCCCCGCCAGGAATGCGGAAGCCGGAGGGGATTTCCTACCCGTCAGGTCAGCGGACGACCATGCTGTTCGCGCCCAGGGGCCCGTCGCTCCCCTGCCCGCCGAGCGGGCCTCCATCCCGGACGGGGTTCTGCTGGGCGCGAGCCTCCGCGGCGTACCGATTGAGCTTGTTGTAGAGCGTCTTCTCGCTCACCCCGAGCACCTCGGCCGTGCGGGCCTTGTTGTTCCCGTTCCGCTGGAGGCTGCCGAGGATGTACTCCCGCTCCACCGCGTCCAGGCTCAGCCCGAAGGGCAGCCGGAAGGTGTGGCGCTCCGGGGCCTTGCCCGCCATGTCGGGCGGCAGGTGCTCGCGGGTGATCAGCTCCCCGTCGCAGAGGATCACCGCGCGCTCCACCGCGTTGCGCAGCTCGCGGATGTTGCCCGGCCAGTCGTAGTTCTTCAGGACCTCCATGGCCTCCGGGTGAACCCCGCTCACACGCTTGGCGGAATCCCCGCGGTACTTGTCCACGAAGTGCTGGACCAGGATGGGCACGTCCTCGCGCCGCTCGCGCAGGGGCGGCAGGTGGATCTGGAACACGTTGAGGCGGAAGTAGAGGTCCTCGCGGAACCGCCCGTTCTTGATCTCCTGCTTGAGGTCGCGGTTGGTGGCGCACAGCACGCGCACGTCGACTTCGATCTCCACCTTGCCGCCCAGCCGGCGCAGCCGCCCCTCTTCCAGGACGCGCAGCAGCTTGGCCTGCAGCTCCAGGGGAATCTCCCCCAGCTCGTCCAGGAACAGGGTGCCGCCGTGCGCCATCTCGAACACGCCGGGCCGGCGCTGATCCGCGCCGGTGAAGGCGCCGCGCTCGTGGCCGAACAGCTCGGACTCGATGAGCGTGTGGGGGATGGACGCGCAGTTGATGGCGATGAAGGGCTTGTCCCGGCGCAGCGACAGGTTGTGCACCGCGCGTGACACCACTTCCTTGCCAGTGCCGGACTCGCCGCTGATGGACACGCTGGCCTTCGACGGGGCCACCTTCTCCACCAGCTCGATGACCTTGCGCATGTTCGCCGACTGGGCGATCAGGTCCGACGAGCCGAGCTGCTTCAGCCGCCTGCGCAAGGTCTGCACCTCGCGCATCGTCTCCTTCTTCTCCAGCGCCCGGTCGATGCAGACCTTGAGCCGCGCGGTGTCCAGCGGCTTGACGATGAAGTCGTAGGCTCCCTCGCGGATGGCCTCCACGGCCGCGTCGATGGTTCCGCGCCCCGTGAGGAAGACCACCGGGCAGTCCGGCAGCTCCTCCTTCAGGTTGCGCAGGAGCCACAGGCCATCCGTCTCCGGCATGGCCAGGTCCGACAGGACGACGTCCGGTCTGAACTCTCCTGCCTTGCGGAGTGCGTCGTGCCCGTCGAATGCGATCTCGACCTTGTGACCCCAGGTGCTGAGCATCTCTGCCAGCGCCTCGCACGTGTCGCGTTCGTCATCCACGGCCAGGATTCGTGCGCTACCCAAGATGAAGACCTCCCGTACTGCGTCGTGACGCGAAGTTGTCTGAAGCGAAATCGAAACCCGGAGCGAGAGCCGCCAGCACGGCGCTCAGGCCCGGGGGAAGACCAGGCGGCAGTGGCCGCCCCGCAGGTGCAGCTCCACGCCCAGCTGCGCACAGCGCAGCTCCAGGGCCGCCACCGCATCCGGCATGGACTCGGCGGTGGCACCCGCGGAGTCCTCCACCTCCAGCACCGCCGCCCCGCCGTCCGCGCGCACCATCACCCGCACCGAGCCGCCCCCTTCCGCCCTGCGGAAGGCGCGCAGCAGCGCCTGGATGATGAAGAAGCCCAGCTCCGACGTGTCCCCGAGCCGCACCAGCACCCCGGCCTCCACGCCCACCTGCACCTGGACCCGGCGCTTGCGGCTCTCGTGGGACAGCACGCCCAGCGCCCGCGTGGTGGTGTCCGACAGGTCGGCCTCGCCCGGCGCACCGCCGCGGTGGACGACGAAGTCGGAGAACAGCCGGAGGATGCCGTCCACGCGCTGGATCTGCTCGCGCATGGCCTTGAGGTTCTTCTCCTGCGACGGCGGCACCTGGCCGGTCTCCGCCTTCAGCTTCTCCGACAGGACCTCCAGGTGGATGGCCAGCGCGTTGAGCGGGTTCCTCACGTCGTGCAGCAGGCTGTCCATCAGCGTGGGGACCGCGCCATAGCGGGCCGCGCCCACCACGGGATCCGTCACATCCTGCACGGAGGGAGCGCTATTCGACACTGCCGTCGAGCTAACCAACGGTAACTCCTCGGGAATTTTTCGCCTCGCCACGCCGCCGCCCTTACCGGAGCCAAGAGTTAGGGAGCCCCTTTCGGAACGTCAACCCTGGGTCGGTAATTCTTGCCGGAAGCGGCAAATTCCCGTGGAGGGACGCCCACTTGAATGAGCTCCCGAGTGTCCTTCAGCAGACGTTTTCCGGCGTGTGGCGATCACTCCGCCCCGCGCGATGTCCGGCGCAGGACGGAGGTCCGCGTCACAGTCCGCTGGCAGGGGGCCTGGCGGCCTCGCCCAGGCCGACGAGGTCCAGCTTGAGCCGGCCGGCGTACTCGAAGATGCGTGGATCCCGGTAGAACTCGCCGAAGACGATGCGCACCAGGCCCGCGTTGGCGATCAGCTTGAAGCACGGCCAGCAGGGACTGGCGGTGGTGTAGATGGTCGCCCCGTCGATGCTGACGCCGTTGGTGGCCGCCTGGATGATGGCATTGGCCTCGGCGTGGACGGTGGCCACGCAGTGGCCGTTCTCCATCATGTGGCCCACGTCGTCGCAGTGCGGCAGGCCGCGGATGGAGCCGTTGTAGCCGGTGGACAGGATGGTGCGCCCACGGACGATGACGGCGCCCACATGCTTGCGATCACACGTGGCCCGCGTGGCCACCTGCTTCGCGATGTCCATGAAGTACTGGTCCCACGAAACACGTCCGGACATCCCGCACCTCCGGGGCCGGATGTACCCTGGCCCCGGACGCTGTCGAGCTTTCGGCCGGAGCCGGTGTCGGCTGTCGGGGCTCCGGTCCTGCGCGGCGGCTAGCGGCCCGCTGCCTGGGCGACGCCGCCCTCGGTGGCCGCGGGGCGCTGGATGAGCCGGCCGAAGCCCTTGGCCTGGAGGAACTGGCGCACCTTGGCGCTGGGCGCGGCGAACGTCTCGCCGGGCATGGGCACGTCGAAGCTGTAGTTCTGTTCCTGCACCTCGAAGTCCACCTTGGCGGTGCGGTAGCCCTCGACGATGGCCAGCAGCCGGCCCGTCTCCAGGCTGAAGATGCCGCCGCCGGACGCGCCATAGCCGATGGGCGCGTCCGTCTTCACCATCTTCGGGCGCTTCGTCTCGCGGTCCCACTCCACCTGGGACAGCATGCCGCCGGACAGCGACAGCGCGCGGCCGAAGGGCGACGCGGCGACGACGACGTCCTCGCCCAGCTCCAGCTCGGCGTCATCCGCCAGCTCCACCGCCGGCAGGTCCAGGCCCGTCACGCGCACCAGCGCCAGGTCCAGGTCCGGCACCTGGCCCTTCGCCACCACCTCGCCGGTGTGCTCGAGCACGTCGCCCCGCCGGTCCACCATCACCCGCAGGACGGGGTCCTTCAGGTGGCCCAGCTCCACCGCGTGCGCGTTGGTGACGACCCACGCCACCACCCCGCCCTTCTCGTCGCGCTCGGTGCCCACCACGACGCCGGACGCGGTGCTGCGCGCCTTGCCCGCTTCGGCCACCTGCAGCCGGACGTTGTGCGGGAGGATGCGCCGCACCATCTCCTTGCGGGACGGACGCGCGGCCTCGACCGCCGCCAGGACGCGCTCCACCACCGGGGCCGCCTGGGGCGCCGGAGCGCTGGAGGCCTGCTGCGAGGGAGCACTGGCGCACGACACGAGGGTGAGCAGGGCGGGGACGCCCAGGAAGAAGCGGCTCATCGACTCTCCGGTAGAGGGGGACGACCTACGAGGCTGCAACCCACTTGCAGCTCGAATCATCCCGGGCCCTCTCCGGCATTGGAAGCAGACGACCGGCGTGGCCCCGGCCGCCTGCCCGCTCATGGCCCCGCGTTCTTCACCCGTAGCGCTTCTTCATCAGGAACAGGATGGCGTCCTTCGCGCAGAACTCGCAGTAGCCGTAGCGCTCCGCGAGCGTCTTCAGCGTGCTCTGCACCTGCGTCTGCTCGCGGGGGGTGAGCTGGCCGCGGTCCTCGGAGAGGTACTTGAGGACGTTCTCCTTGTTCTTGCGCAGCACCCGCTTGCGCTCCTCGAAGTAGTGATCTCGCAGCCGCCGGAACATGTCCGGGAAGATGCGCGGGTAGTCCATCGTCGCGTCCGGGTTGTCCAGGCGGTGCGCGCCGATGGACGAGATGAGGCCGCGGCGGAACTCAGCGGGGTCCTCGCCCTTGGGCATGATGATGGCCTCCAGCTCCGCCATCCGGTGCTCGTCCGGCTTCTCGTTCTCACCGGTGACGCGGTTGCGCATCTTCTCCCCGCGCACCCAGTGGCTGACGCTCTGGATGTAGCGCTCCACCAGCTCGCGGTACTGCCCTTCCGACACCAGGCCCATGGACTCGCGGACCTCGGAGTCCACGCGGTCCAGGTACTCGGCCTCCGCCACGCGCACGAAGGCCTCGTGGTCGTGGTAGCCGTCCACCACCTCCTGGAGGAGGAACTCGTAGACGCTCTTGTCCTTGCAGATGGCGTCCAGCTCCTCCAGCACGGCCAGGGCGTTGAGGCACTTGTAGTCGGGGTTCTGCGCGGCGTTGAAGAGCGCCGTCTTGATTTCGCGCGCGCTGGCGCCGGAGCGGCCCTCGTAGTTGGGGTACGCGTCCGACTCGGTGAACAGCTCCTCGCGCAGCTTGCGCAGCTCCTTGGTGTTGGCCAGGCTGAGCCGGTCCGGGGGCGCGCCCTCCTCGTAAAGGTGCAGCTTCTCCACCGGGGTGACGTGGTCGATGAGCTCCTTCACGTCGTTGGGGTAGCGGTCCGGAATGGGCTTCTTCAGGCGGGTGAGCACGGCCCACATGGCGGCCAGCTCGGTGGCGTGGGGCGCCACGTGCTTGCCCACGGTGGTGGACGTTATCTGCGCGTCGTAGATCTGCTGCTCCGTCCGGTAGCGGCGCAGGTAGGGCACGCGCACCAGCTCGATGCGGCCCTTGAAGGACGCGAAGTCCGGCAGCTCCTTGAAGGCGCCCAGGTGCTTCTCGTTGGCGGAGGCGATGAGCACCTCGTCCAGTTGGAGGACGAAGGGCTCCAGGGGCACCTCGCCCGTCTCGCTGAAGCCCAGCAGGTACTTGAAGGCCTCCAGGGGGCGCTTGAGCAGGTCCGCGTACTCGATGAGCCCCCGGTTGGCGTGGACCAGGGGGCCGTGCGGCTCGTAGAGCACGGTGCTGTGCAGCGGCGCGGGCACGTTGAGCTGGGTGCGGTCCGCGGTGATCTGCTGGACCATGGCGTCCACGCTCATCTGCGGCTCCACCGTCACCGTGCCCACCTGGTAGCGGCGCGACACGTAGAAGCGCTCCACCTGGACGTGGCGCATGACCTTGAGCCAGTCCCCGCCGTACGAGTTGAGCAGCGCGGTGTAGATGCGGCGGCACTTGGAGCACAGCTCGCCGTCACGCACGTAGTCGGAGAGGATGAAGTCGCCCGTCTCCCCGTCCCCCGTGCCCAGGCCCTTCTTCTTGAGGGCGGACTCCAGGAGCTTCCGGCGCTCGCCGGGCGGGACGGCGAAGAGCGGGTGGTCCCTCAGCTCGCAGGGCATCCGCAGGTCGATGGACTCCGCCTCCAGGTGCGCGTAGGTGGTCACCTCCTCCTGGCCGGGGGCACGCTCGCCGAAGCCGATGGAGCCCTTGATGAGCTTCTCGGACGGGAAGACCCAGGCGATGCGGTAGAGCGCCCCCTGGGGCTGCCGGGAGTACGCCTCCATGCCCTCCTTGAGGGCGTTGACGAGCGTGGACTTGGCGCTGCCGTTGGGGCCGTGCAGGAGGATGAGCTTGTTGATGCGGCCGGCGCGCACGAAGTTGCCGAGCAGCCGGTAGATGGCGTTCTGCACCTCCTCCTGGCCGGCCACCCGGCCGTCCCGCTCGGAGCCCGGCGCGTCGAAGACCTTGAACCGCCGGATGGTGCCGGTGGGGTGCGTCACCGTCTCCGTGCCGAAGTGGTCCATCACGTCCCGCAGGTACTGGGCCGCGTTGCGCGCCTGGGCGCGCGGGTCGTTGAAGAAGAGCGAGAGGTATTCCTCGAACGAGAGGATCGACCGGTTCTTGACGAAGTCGGCACTCACCTGCGAGCCGACCTCTTGCAGATAGCCCTTCGCGTCCACGCTGCTCTCCTCGTACGGGGTCAGTTCGATCTAGCCATGGCGCCGGACGGCCGCACGACCGCGACGGTGGGAGAAGTCTTCCGCCCGCCCGCCGGAAGTCCAGGCCCTCCCAGGGCTTGTGTTCGGGGCCCGCCAGCCCGGGGGCGCCGCCAGGCCCCCTGCCCTCCCCGGGAAGTGGAACAGTGGCCTTCCCCCGGGTTCCGCCAGGGGGAGCGGGCGGGCCTCCCAGCCCCCCACCTGAGGAGGCAGGGGGCCTGGACGCAGGCCCGGAAGTGTGCGGACTCGCGCACCCGCGCGGGCTGGGGTACGGTCCATTGCTTCTCTGCGGCGCCCCCCACCCGGAGTCCACACACGATGCACAAGGAGCCCATCATCGGCATCGACCTCGGCACGACGAACTCGTGCGCGGCGATCGTCGAGGACAGCGGGAACGTCAAGCTCATCCCCTACAAGGGGGGCGAGTACACCATCCCCTCCATCTTCGCCATCGACGACAAGGGGAACGAGCTGATCGGCTACGAGGCCAAGCGCCAGTGGCAGCTCAACCCGCGCAACACCGTCTACGGTTCGAAGCGCCTGGTGGGGAAGCCCTTCAGCAGTGACGTCGTGGACACGATGAAGAAGGTCGTGGCGTACAACATGCGCCCCGGCAAGAAGAACGACGTCACCCTGGACGTGGGGAAGAAGGAGTTCACCCTCCAGGAGATCAGCGCCAAGGTCCTCGGGAAGATCCGCGAGGTCGCGTCGAACTACCTGAAGATGCCCATCAAGCGGGCGGTCGTCACCGTCCCGGCCTACTTCAACGACCGGCAGCGCCAGACGGTGAAGGACGCCGGGAAGCTCATCGACCTGGAGGTGGTGCGCATCATCAACGAGCCCACCGCCGCGGCGCTGGCGTACGGCGTGGGGAAGAACCTCAAGGAGAAGGTCGTCATCTACGACCTCGGCGGCGGCACGTTCGACGTGTCCATCATCGAGATCCGCGACCGGGTCTTCGAGGTGAAGTCCACGGGCGGCGACGTCTTCCTGGGCGGCATCGACTTCGACAACGCCATCATCCACCACGTCCTGAAGGACTTCGCGGCCAAGACGGGCATCGACCTGGCCACGGACCCGGTGGCGATGCAGCGCATCAAGGACCTGGCCGAGCGCACCAAGATTGACCTGTCCGCGCGCGACGAGGTGCCCTTCAACATCCCCTTCATCACGATGACGGCGCAGGGCCAGCCGCTGAACATCGAGATGAAGTTCACCCGGAAGATGCTGGAGCAGCTCACCAACCAGTTGGTGGACCGCACCCTGCAGATGGTGGCGCGGGTGCTGGTGGACTCCGGGCTGTCCACGAAGGACGTGGACGAGGTGATGCTGGTGGGCGGGCAGACGCGCATGCCCATCGTCCAGGACCGGCTGACGAAGTTCTTCGGCAAGCCGCCCAGCAAGGGCGTGCATCCGGACGAGGCGGTGGCCATCGGCGCGGCGCTCTACGCGCACTCGCTGCAGGACGACACCAACCTGCGCATCCAGCTGCTGGACGTGATTCCCATGGCCATCGGCCTGGAGAAGGCCGGCGGCGCGTTCCACGTCGTCTTCCCGCGCAACGCACCCATCCCCAACGCCAAGCAGCTGCTGGCCACCACCAGCGTGGACAACCAGACCGAGCTGGCGGTGCGCATCTACCAGGGCGACAACGAGCTGGTGGCCCGCAACGACCTGCTGGGCGAGTTCACGTTCTCCGGCATCCAGCAGGCCCGCGCCGGCACCGTGCAGGTGGAGATCACCTTCGACGTGAACATCGAAGGCATCCTCACCATGCGCGCGAGGGATCCGGCCACCGGCCGGGAGATGAAGACCACGGTGCGCGTGACGTAGTCCCGCGAAGCCGGGGCCGCCGCCCTGCCCTGGCTAGCGGGACGGCAGCGCCGCGAGCCCGGGCGTCCCGGGCTCCTCGGGGGGCTCGGACGCCACGAAGGGCGTGGGCTCGTCCGGGGCGACGCGGCTGTCGCCCTCGCGGCGCACCAGCGCGAACAGCTCCATCGGCGTGCCGACGCCGGGCACGAGCTGCTCTCCCAGCGGCGTGTACTCGAAGGGCTCTCGCGAGCGCTCGCGGGCCCGGGCGCTGACCAGCACCTGCCCCCGGGAGGCCAGCGCCGCCAGCCGCGCGGCCGTGTTCACCACGTCGCCCAGCACCGTGAAGTCCAGCCGGCCGGACGCCTTGGCGCCGACGCTGCCGGAGACCAGGTCCCCGGAGTCCAGGCCGATGCAGACGCCGTGCGCATATGGGGCGTGCTCGCCGCCCCGGTCCGCCAGCGTCCCCAACTGCCGCCGGATGGACAGGCACGCCTCCATGGCCCGGTCCACGTGGCCCGGCCCCCGGAAGACGGTCATCACCGCGTCCCCGACGAACTTGTCCACCGTGCCACCCCGGGACAGCAGCTCCGGGACGATGGCCTCGAAGTTGGCGTTGAGCCGGCGCAGCGACTCCGCGGGCGCCTCCTGGTGGAAGACGGGGGTGAAGGCGTCCACGTCGATGAACACCACCGTGCCCTCCACCCGCTCCCCCGCCAGCGCGTCCGAGCCCTGCAGCAGGGGCGGCAGCCGCTCCAGCACCCCGCCCGGCACGAACATGCGCAGCAGGCCGTTCTCCTCCGTGGAGCGCACGGTGCTGCGCAGCTCGCGCACGTGCTTCAGCGTCTTGACGAGCGTCGCCTCCAGGTCCGGGAAGTCGATGGGCTTGGTGATGAAGTCGTACGCGCCCCGGTTCATCGCCGTGCGGATGTTGTTCATGTCCCCGTACGCGGAGACGATGACCACGCGGGTCAGCGACGTGACTTCACCGATGCGCGACAGGAAGGTGAGCCCGTCCATGCGCGGCATGTTGATGTCGCACAGCACCACCTGGGTGTCGGGGTGCTGGCGCAGCTGCTCCAGCGCCTCCTCGCCGTCGGCCGCGAAGAGGAACTCGTAGACGGAGCGGCGGATCTGCTTGCGGAAGCTCTGCTCCATCAGCACCACGACGTCCGGCTCGTCGTCGACGACGAGGATCTTCGCGGGGCGCGACGGCCGGCCCGCCTCCACCCGGGAGGTGAAGGCCGAGGCCAGCTCGTGCGCGGACTGGAAGCGCCGCGCGGGGTCCGGGTCCAGGGCGCGGGCGAAGAAGGCGTCCATCTCCGCGCCCAGCTCGGGCACGAGGCTGGAGGGCGCGGGGGCGGGCGGGGGCGCGTTGCCCAGGCGCATCTGCCGCAGGGACTCCAGGGGGAACGGGTGCTGGCCTGTGAGCGCCCGGTACGCGACGACGGCCAGGGCCCACAGGTCGCAGCGGTGGTCCAGCCGGGGCTCGATGCCGCGGAGCTGCTCGGGGCTCATGTAGCGGGGCGTGCCCGCCATCCCCTCTTCGGGGTGGGGCTTCGCCGCGCCACCGGACATCAGCAGCGCCAGCCCGAAGTCGAGGACCTTCACCAGCTCGCCGCTCGCGGTGCGCGCGAGGAAGAGGTTGGCGGGCTTGAGGTCGCGGTGGATGACGCCAGCGGCGTGGGCGGCCGTCAGCGCGCGCGTGGACTGCGTGAGCAGCCGCTCCACCATGGCCAGCGACAGGCGGCCCCGGCGGTTGAGCAGCGCCTCCAGGTCCTCCCCCTCCAGCAGCTCCATCACGATGTAGGGCGTGTCGCCGGAGAGGTCGCAGTCATGCACCTGGATGACGTGCGGGTTCTGGAGGCGGGCAATGGCCTGCGCCTCCCACTCGAACTGCTGGCGGGACAGCGGGGCCGGGGCGGCGTGCGACGCCATCAGCTTCACCGCCACGCGCCGCTGGAGCTTCGGGTCCAGCGCAACCCAGATGGTGCCCATGCCGCCGCCGGCGAGCTTGCGCTCCAGGACGTACCTGCCGCCAATGGTCTGGCGCTCGGACATGCCGTGTTCATCCATGGTGGTGGCCTCGGGGGGGTCCGCCCCGTGCCGCGAGAGCGGGGGCTCTCGCGGACCCGGGAAGCTTCTCACACCGGTACACCGGTTGTACCGCGTGAAACAGGTGTCACCGCTTCCTCCCAGAGCGGACGGCCGGCCGGCCGACACGGCGCTGTCGACACGCGTGATACCTTGCCGCCCCCCTTCCCCGACGCGGCGTGCCCTCGCCCTGCCCCCAGGAGCCGTCATGCGTGAAGCAGACTCCGCCATGAAGAACCCCGCTGCCCCCGCCCTTCCCGAGGAGCTCCCCGCAGACCCGCGCCAGCCGGACGGGCACGGGTATCCCGGGCTGAACGTGCCCCCGGGCCTGCGGCCGGGGATGCCCCGGAACACGATGACCACCAGCCCGGTGGAGTACGTGGACGAGCCCCTGAAGGTGCTCGCCGGCGCGCTCCCGCCCGACCTGCAGGGTCACGTCTTCGTCGCGGGCCCGAGCGTCCACGCGGGCTCCCCCGCCCTCGCCTCGGACGGGCTGGTGCTGCGGCTCGACTTCCTCGGGGGCGGGGCGAAGTTCACCTCCGCCACCATGCGCACGCCGTCCTACTACGCACGTCAGTCGGTGGACGCGGGCGCCACGGCGCGCGGCCCCCTGACGCGCTACCTCAACCAGTTCCGGGACACCACGCTGGCGGATGTCTCGCTCACGCTCGGCGTCCAGGAGACGCCGAACACGGCGCCCTTCCTCGTCGAGGGCGAGAAGATGCTGCTGGTGACGACGGACGCGGGGCGCCCGTGGGCCATCCACCCGAAGACGCTGGAGGCCTACACGCCGCTGGGCTACCGGCGCGAGTGGAAGACGGCCATCCCCGCGCCGTGGGCCTTCCCGCTGCTGCAGAGCACCGCGCACCCGGCGTTCGACCCGGAGCCCGCCCAGCCGATTTCGCCCGAGTCACCGAACCAGCAGCGGCCGCGCCTCTTCTTCACCAACCACGGGCCGAAGTGGCCGCTGGGCGCGGGCTACACACAGCTGGTGAGCTGGGACACGTGGGAGAACCGGCTGCACCACTGGAAGCTCATCGACGCGGCCACGGGCAAGCCGGTGGTGACGGCGTCGCTGCACCAGATTGCGGCGACGCGCGACTACGTCATCCTCCTGGACTCGAACTTCCCCATCAACTTCTGGCAGATCGCCAGCCAGGCGGTGGCGCCGTGGCTGCCGGGCTCGAAGCGGCTGGTGGAGTGGCTGACGGCGGAGCCGTCCTATCCGCAGGCGGTGTTCTGGGTGGTGCGGCGCGCGGACCTGCGGCCGTCTCCCGGCACGATGGACGCGGAGGACCCGCCGGCCATCATGGCGCACCGGTTCCAGTCGGGCGGCGGCGGGCTGCACTTCGCCGCGGTGTACGAGAACCCGGACGACGTCATCACCCTGGTCGCGGGGCACTCGCCCACCGAGGACCTGTCCCACTCGCTGGAGGAGGGAGAGCTGCTCATCAACGGCAACCGGGTGCAGGACTGGCAGGTGGGCATGCCCACCGCGGTGCCGGTCACGCGCAGCTCGCTGGGCGTGCACAAGATCGACATGAAGCGGCTGCGCATCCAGTCGGCCCTGTACTCGCACGACGACTTCACGTGGGGCCTCACGGTGTTCTCCAACGCGGGCCTGGTGAATGGCGAGCTGGAGACGCACCTCAGAATGAACCACACGCCGGTGAACGAGGTGGTTCCGCGCGAGGAGCTGGCGCTCTACTTCAACTCGGACGGCTTCACGGCGGACATGGTCCCCGAGGCGCTGTACCAGCTGTACAAGCCGATTGTCGGGGACAGGGACTCGCTGCCCATCCAAGAGGGGCGCGCGGCGAGCTTCTTCAAGTTCTACGTGCACTCGGGGCGCTTCGAGGGCTACGTGCTGCCCACCGGCTGGTTCGGCTTCGCGCCGCAGTTCGTGCCGAGCGCGCGCTTCCCGGCGGTGTCGCACTGGAAGGGCTACGTGGTGGCGCTGGTGGTGTCGGACCCGACGCCGGACCTGCCCGCGGACTCCACGGGTGACGAGGTGTGGATCTTCGACTCGCAGGACATCGCGAAGGGGCCCATCTGCCGGCTGGGGAGCCGGAACTTCGACATCGGCATGACGCTGCACACCACGTTCCTGCCCACGGGGCTGCTGGCGGAGCTGGACGGGCATGACCCGAACCAGGCGCCCTACCGCGTGGACGTGGAGAAGGACTTCGACCTCGAGGAGATCGAGAAGACCTACCTCGAGTGGCCGGAGACGCTGCTGCCGCGTGTGCCGAGGGCGCTGTTCGCCCCGTGGCGGCTGGGCGTGAGGTGGGCGCTCAACTTCCCGAAGCTGCGCGAGGTGCTCGAGCAGGACGTGTACCCGCACTTCCCGAAGCGGCGCTGAGCAGGGGGCCGAGGGGAGCGGACGCTCAGGCGGCGCGGGCGATCACCGTGTCGACGATCTTCGCTGAGCAGAGCACTGCGGGCAGACCCGCTCCGGGCGCGTGCCCACACCTACCAGAGCAGGACAAGCGCTCTCTAGAGTCCATCGGGTGCCGGTAACCTATCCAGCCCGTCTACGATTACCCAGCAACCAGCGCGGCCTCAAATCTACTAGGATTCAGTACCGCACTTTCCACCCCTTATGTGACCGCATGTCCAACAAATCACGACTCAGGGTCAATCTTTCAATCCGCAACCACGAGGGCACCCGCGGAACCGCCTTGGCAAACACGCTCAAGCGCCTCGCCCTAGTGTTCGACGATATTTACATTACACCGCCAAACGCAAGCATCCTTAACGAGTCATTCCTCAACAACCCCCAATACGTAACCACCGCCCCAGACGGTAAAATAATAATACACGCAGACAAATTCAACTACTTCCGAGACACAACCGAAGCATTCGAGCTAACATTTGAAAGTTTCCGCAACTCAGACCTAAAGGAAACACTACTCTCCTTCAGGGAGGCAGGAATCATAAAAAACCCAGACACGAACAAAACAGAAGACACCAAAGAGATAGCCGAACTTAGAAACAGAATCGTCGCAAACGACGTCTCCGACAAGGAATTCAACAGACTCAGCAAAACAAAACAAACCGACTACGCCCTTGAGAACAACATTAAAACAATCATGCTTAAACGGGCGGACGAACCAGACGACAAGGGAATTGTAGTGCACACCTTTCGAGATCCACCAGCCGTATTCGACTCAAAATCCATAACCAGAGACCTATTCAATTCCGAGCGCCTCGAATCCGCACCAGTATTCCTGGAGCCAACTCATCGCGCAGAAATAGAATACAAATACAATCAGTACAAAAACGGGCTCGATATTCTCAGAAGATACCACCCGAATGCCTTAACAGAACTCGACTTCAGGAGCAAACTGGGAGAGGTGGCATTCACAGTCTCCAATGAGCTGTTTGACAGCGGAGCCCTATCGCTTTGCACGCCTGCGGAAATCATAAAATACAGAGTCGCAATGGAAGAGGCTCGCCTCAAATATGTATCTGGCGACATCATCAACATTGCCTCCATGATCAAAGACAGCCCATGGAGCCCTCAAACACGACTAGAGATCTCCAAGTACATAGTCGGCAAGCTAAATGTCGATCTTAAGCAGTATGAATCCCAATCAAAAAATACCTACCGGAAATTCTTTGGCCAAATCGCAACCCACACCGCAAGCATGGCAATCGGGGGAGGAATTGGGACTCTTCTGGGAAATATCCTTCCAAACAGCAGCCCATGGAGCCTGGTGCTCATTGGCTCTCTCGTAGGAGCAGCCAAGGAGAGTCCTCAGATTGTAAGATCCATCGTTGACATGTGGCTACAAAGAAAGACCGACCGAGGCAGCGCAATCGCATTTGTGGCTGAATTCGAGAACAGGACATCCATCAAGAGGCGCAAGCAATTAATGGGAATAGAAAAGTAAGTTCGATAGTTCTGCGGGCTAGCATCATGCGCGGGCAATCACCGTATCGACAATCTTCGCCGAGCACAGCACCGCGGGCAGGCCTGCTCCGGGGTGCGTCCCCGCCCCCACCATGTACAGCCGCTCCACGTCCTCGCTCTGCGCCTGGGCGCGGAGGAACGTGGTCTGCATCAGCGTGGGCGCGAAGCTGAACGCCGCGCCCCGGAAGGACCGGAGGTCGTCGCGGAAGTCCGCCGGCGTGAAGACGCGCGAGGTCGCCAGCTCCTCGCTCAGCCCGGGCAGCACGGAGCCCGCCAGCCGCTCCTCCAGCGCACGGCGGAAGGGCTCCGCGCGCACCCGCCAGTCCGTGCCGTCGCCCAGGTGGGGCACCGGTGCCAGGACATAGAACGCGTCGTGTCCCGGCGGCGCCAGGGCCGCGTCCGTCGCCGTGGGCCGGTGCAGGTAGAGCAGCGGCTCCTGCGAGGGCTGCCCCTGCCCTTCCAGCCCGGAGAACATGCCCCGGAAGTCCTTGCCGAACAGCAGCGTGTGGTGCGCCACCGCCGGGTACTGCTTGCGCGTGCCGAAGTACCAGAGGAACACGCTCATCGAATAGCGCGCCTTCTGGATGCGCGCGTCCGTCCAGTGCCGCCGCGCGTGCCCGGGCAGCAGGTACCGGTACGTCCACGCCGCGTCCGCGTTCGACACCACCGCATCCGCCGCCAACCACGTGCCGTCACCCAGCCGGACACCCGTGGCCCGGCGTCCCTCCAGCGTGATCTCCGTCACCTCGCTGCCGTACCGGACCTCGCCGCCCAGCTTCTCCAGCAACGCCACCAGTCCCCGCACCAGGGCCCCCGTCCCGCCCACGGGGAAGAACGCCCCCCACCTGCGCTCCACGAACTGGATGGACGCGTACACCGCGCTCGCGGGGGTGAAGGGACTTCCACCGATGAGCAGCGGGTGGAAGCTGAGCGCCTGCCGCAGCCGCTCGTCGCGCACGTGCCGGGACACCAGCCCGTACATCGTCCGGAACGCCTCATCCCGCACCAGCGCCGCGGTGAAGGGCGCCAGGCTCAGCAGGCCCGGCACGGGCGCGCTCATCAGCGGACCGATGCCCGCCTCGTACATCCGCTCCACGCGCTCGCACAGCGAGTCGAAGCCCGTCTCGTCCCCGGGCGACAGCCGCCGCACGGACTCCCGCATCTGCTCGCGGTCCGTGTGGTAGTCGAACGTGGCGCCATCCGGGAAGCGCATGCGGTAGAGCGGCTCCACCGGTCGCAGCTCCACGTGGTCCGCGAGCCGCTGGCCCGCCAGCGCCCACAGCTCCTCCAGCAGATGCGGACACGTGATGACCGTGGGCCCCGCGTCGAAGGTGAACCCGTCCTGCTGGAAGGCGTTCGCCCGCCCGCCTGGTCCGTCCCTCCGCTCGAGCACCGTGACGCGCCAGCCTCGCGCCGCCAGCCGTACCGCCGCCGCGAGCCCTCCGAACCCGCTGCCGATGACCAGCGCTCGCCTGCCGTCGTGTCGCGTTGCCACACCTGCCGTGCCAGAGGGTCTCATCACCGTGCAGCTTCCATCGCACACCCGGGCCACGCGCTCCACTCCTGCCGGCCGGGTCTGCGCTTCCGACCCGGGGGAGGTGTTGTTGCTACCCCTGGGGGCCAGGGCTAGCCTCGCTCCGCAATGAGGGGCGCGCCCCTGGCGCACGGGTGTACGCAATGACTGAAGTCGCCGGCTACCGCATCGTCAGGGAGTTCGCTGGCTTTGGCCCCTTCCAGTTCCTCCGAGCCACGCGCGAGGAAGACGGCGCGGCGGTCACCCTCAAGGTTCCCGCGCCCTCCTCTCCGCCATCCATCGCCGCGCGCCTCCGTCATGAGCTCGAGCTGACGCAGCACCTGCGCATCGACGGCGTCCTCCAGCCCCTCGCGCTGGTGGAGCCGCGCACCGGCCGCCTCGCCCTGGTGCTGGAGTCCTTCGGCGAGGCGACGCTCGCACAGCGCCTGTCCCAGGGTCGGCTGGAGCCTCGCACCGCCTGCCGCATCACCCTGGCGCTCGCCCGCGTCCTCGGCGCCGTCCACGCGGCGGGCATCGTCCACCGCAACCTCCACCCCGGCTGCGTGCTGCTGGGCCCCGGCGACGAGGCCTTGAAGCTCACCGGCTTCTCGCTGGCCACCCGCCGCCCCCGCGCGGAGGTGGCTCCCGTCGCGCCCGACCGCCTGGAGGGCACGCTCGAGTACCTGTCGCCCGAGGGCACGGGCCGTACGCACCGCAGCGTGGACTCGCGCAGCGACTTCTACTCCCTGGGCGTCGTGCTCTACGAGCTGCTCACCGGCCGCCGCCCCTTCGCGGACACCGACGCGCTGGGGCTCATCCACGCGCACGTGGCGCTTCCTCCCCTGCCTCCGGGCTCGCTCGTCCCCGGCCTTCCCGCACCGCTGTCGGACATCGCCCTCAAGCTGCTCGCCAAGTCTCCCGAGGACCGCTACCAGAGCGCGTACGGCTTGGTCGCGGACCTGCGGCGCTGCCTGGACGGGCTGGAGGGCACGGGCAGCGTGGCCCCCTTCGCGCTCGGCACGAAGGACGTCCCCGAGCGCTTCACCGCCCCCGAGCACCTCTACGGCCGCGAGAAGGAGCAGGCCGGACTGAGGGAGGCCTTCGAGCGCGCCGCCTCCGGCCGCTCCGGCTTCGTCCTCGTCTCGGGCGCGGCGGGCATGGGCAAGTCCGCGCTCACCGGCACCCTCAAGCGCTCCGTCTCCGCGCGGCACGGCCTCTTCGTCCGCGGCAAGTACGACCAGCTCCTGCGCGACACGCCCTACAGCGGCATCTTCGAGGCCTTCCGCGAGGTGGCGCGCAGCCTCCTCGGCGAGGAGGAGCAGGCCCTGGACGCGTGGCGCCGCCGGCTGCTGGACGCCGTGGGCGGCATGGGCCGGCTCGTGGTGGACGCCGTGCCACGCATGGCCCTGGTGCTGGGTGAGCAGCCCTCCGTCCCCGAGCTGGGCCCCGCCGAGTCGGAGCTGCGCTTCCAGCTCGTGCTGCGCAAGCTGGTGGCCGCGCTCGCCACCCGTGAGCACCCGCTCGTGGTGGTGCTGGACGACCTGCAGTGGGCCGACAGCGCCAGCCTCCAGCTGCTGCGGCTGCTCCTCTCCGACCGCGACATCGGCCACCTGCTGGTGGTGGCGGCCTGCCGCTCGGAGGAGCTGTGGTCCGAGCACCCCGTGGAGGGACTCGCCCGCGCCCTGCAGGAGGACGGCACGCCCGTCCACCGCGTCTCCCTGGAGCCGCTGTCCGCCGAGCACGTGGCCCGGCTGGTGGCGGACGTCTTCCCGCCCGCGGCCGGACAGCCGGACGCGCAGCTGGGGGCGCTGGTGCTCTCGCTGACGGAGGGCAACCCGTTCTTCGCCGTGCAGCTGCTGCGGACATTCTACGAGCGCGGCCTCGTGCGCTTCGACGCGCAGGGGGGCGGCTTCCGCTGGGATGCGGGCGCCCTGCGCGGTCAGGACTTCAGCGACGGCGTGGTGGCGCTGCTCACCTCCCGCATCCGCGAGCTGAGCCCCACCGCCCAGGCCCTGCTGCCCGTGGCCGCCGCGCTGGGCCACAGCTTCGACCTGCGCAGCCTCGCCATCGTCCTGGAGCGCCCGCCCGCGGAAGCCGCGGCGCAGCTGGGCGAGCTGCTCCAGGCCGGACTGGTGACGCCGCTGAGCGAGCCCGAGGCCGAGGCCGAGGCCGGCGGCGCCTACCAGTTCACCCACGACCGCGTGCAGCAGGCCGCGCTGGAGCTGACGCCCGCCGAGGCCCGGCCCCAGCTCCACGCCCGCATCGGCCGCCTGCTGCTCCGGCACACTCCGCCCGAGCGGTTGGATGAAGGGCTGGTCGACGTCGTCAGCCACTTCCATCTGGCCCTCCCCGTGCTGACGGACCCGGACGAGCGCTACCGCGTGGCCGCGCTGGACCTGCGCGCGGGCCGGAGTGGCAAGTCGCGCGGCGCGTGGGCGTCGGCCCTGCGCCTGCTGTCCACCGGACTGACGCTGGTGGGCGAGGATGGCTGGAAGAAGGACCGCCGCCTCACCTTCGACCTGCACGTGGAGGCGGCGGAGGCGGCCTACCTCGCGGCGGACTTCGACCTGATGGAGCGCCTGGCCGCGGCGGCCCTGGCCCATGCGGCGGACGGCGCCGAGGAAGTCCGGGTGCAGGAGGTCCGGCTGCAGTGCTACGCGCACCGCGGCGAGCACGCGCGCGGTGTGGACCTGGGCCTGGAGGTGTTGCGCAAGCTGGGCCAGCCGCTGCCCGCAAACCCCAAGCCCCCGCACGTCCTGGCCGCCGTGGCGAAGACGAAGGTGCGCCTGGGCCTGCGCAAGCCCGAGGACCTGGCCTCGCTGCCGGAGTGCACGGACCCGCTGCTGCTGGCCACGCTGCGGCTGCTCGTGAAGCTGTCCTCGGTGGCCTTCATGGCCCGGCCGCTGCTCTTCCCGTTGGTGGTGCTGCGCATCCTCCAGCTCACCATCCGCCACGGGGCCACCGGCGTGGCCGCCTTCGGGTACGTGGGCTACGGGCTGATGCTCAGCGTGCACCTGGGCAACCCCGAGGAGGGCTTCCGCTACGGCCGGCTCGCGCTGAAGACGCTGGACCGCTTCCAGGCGGAGAGCCTGCGGTCCATGGTGACGTTCGTCTTCAACCTCTTCATCCGTCACTGGAAGGAGCCGCTCTCCGCCTGCATCGACGACTTCTACTCCGCCGCCCGGAAGGGCCAGGAGACGGGCGACATCGAGTACTTCGGCTATGCCGCGAGCGCCGGCTGCGCCACCTCGCTCATCGCCACCGACGGACTGGCGGAGGCCGGCCCGCGCATCGACCGCTACCGCGACGCGCTCGCCGCCCAGCGGCACAAGAACGTGCCCTTCGTCGAGTACATCCGCCACACGCTCGACACGCTCACCGGGACCTTCACCGGGGACGCGGACGCACGCGAGGAGGAGCTGGTCGCTCCGTACCGCCAGCTCGGCTACACCAACGGCATCGCCACCTGTGACGTGCTCCGCACGCTGCGCCGCTGGCTGTCCGGTGACGCGCTCGGCGCGCTGGAGAGCGCCTCCGCCGTGGACGCCCAGGCGGAGCTCATCGCCGGGCAGATCTACTTCCCCTGGTACAAGTTCTTCCAGGGCCTGGCCCTCATCGCGCTCCACCCGTCGCGCGGCCCGCTGGAGCGGCTGCGCATGTCGCGCTCCATCGACGCCATCCGCAAGGCCATGCGCGGCTGGGCCCGCATCGCCCCCATGAACTACGGCGCCCGCGCGGAGCTGCTGGACGCGGAGCGCGCCCGCCTGGACGGCCACCTGGACGACGCGGCGGACGGCTATGACCGCGCCATCCGCCTGGCCCGGCAGCACGAGCTGTCGCTCGACGAGGGTGTGGCCTGTGAGGCCGCGGCCCGCTTCCACCTGGCCCAGGCCCGCGAGCGCGTGGCCCGCGCGTACCTGGAAGACGCCCGCACCGCCTTCCTGCGATGGGGCGCCCGCGCCGTCGCCGCGCGCCTGGAGCGCGAGCACCCGCGCCTGCTGCCCTCCGCGCCCGCCGCCGCCCAGCGGACGGACGAGGTGGCGGGGACGTCACTGGCGGCCCTGGACCTGGAGTCGGTGCTCAAGACGGCCCGCGCGCTGTCGGGCGAAATCGTCCTGGACAAGCTGCTGCGCAAGCTGATGACGCTGGTCATCGAGAACGCCGGTGCGCGGCGCGGCTTCCTCATCCTGAAGAAGCCCGAGGGCCTGTTCATTGCGGCCGAGGGCTCGGTGGACGGCAGCGGCGTGGTGGAGCAGGCGTTGCCGGTGGAGTCCTCCACCGCGCTGCCTGCCTCCATCATCCACTACGTGGTGCGCACCGGGGAGACGGTGCTGCTCCACGACGCGGCGACCGAGGAGCCCTTCTCCGAGGACCCGTACATCCGCGCCGCCCGGCCCAAGTCCGTGCTCTGCAGCCCGCTCTTGAAGCAGCTGTCACTCACCGGCGTGCTGTACCTGGAGAACGACGCCACGCCCGGGGCCTTCACCCGCGAGCGGCTGGAGGTGCTGCGGCTGCTGTCGTTCCAGGCCGCCATCTCCCTGGAGAACGCCGGCCTCTACGCCAGCCTCGAGGACTACAGCCGCACCCTGGAGCGCCGCGTGGAGGAGCGCACCGCCGAAATCCAGCACAAGAACGCGGAGCTGGCGGACACCCTCACCCGCCTCCAGGAGATGCAGCGCCAGCTCGTGGCCCAGGAGAAGCTCGCGTCCCTGGGCGCGCTCACCGCCGGCATCGCCCACGAGCTGCAGAACCCGCTCAACTTCGTGAACAACTTCTCCGAGTTGTCCTCACGGCTGGCCCGCGAGCTGGAGGAGTCCCTGCGCGCCCTGGCGAGCCGGCTGGATGCCCAGGCCCTGCAGGACGTGCTGGAGCTGCTGGAGGACCTGCGGCAGAACTCGCAGCGCATCAACACCCATGGCAAGCGCGCGTCGGACATCATCAAGACGATGCTGCGGCACTCGCGCCGCTCCGAGGGGACGCGCTCCCGCGCGGACCTCAACGCGCTCATTCGCGACAGCCTCAACCTGGCCTCGCAGGGCCTGCGCAGCCGCCCGGGCGGCGCCAGCGTGGTGACGGAGTCCGACCTGGACCCGGGCGTGGGCACCGTGGAGCTGGTGGCGAGCGACATCAGCCGCCTGTTCATCAACATCCTCGAGAACGCCTTCTACGCCACCGTGCAGAAGCAGCAGGGTGCGCCCCCGGGCTTCGTCCCGCGAATCCACGTCCGCACCCGCCGCCAGGGCGACAAGGTGGAGCTGCGCGTGCGCGACAACGGCTCCGGCATCCCCGAGCACATCCGCGCGAAGCTCTTCGACCCCTTCTTCACCACCAAGCCCGCCGGCGTGGGCACCGGCCTGGGCCTGTCGCTCTGCCACGACATCGTCCAGGAGCACCACGGCGAGATTCGCGTGGAGAGCGAGCCCGGCGAGTACGCCGAGTTCATCATCACCCTGCCCGCCGCCCCTTCCGCCTCGTCGGGCGCCGCCGCCTGAAAAAGCGAAGGCCCCGCTTCCCACGCGGGGGAAGAAGGGCCTTCCTGCTTCAGGAGCCGAAGCGGCGCGCTACGCCGTCTTCTTCTCCTTCTCCATCACCAGCTGGGGCGGCTCGTGCTTGGTGATCACCTGCTCGGTGATCTTGCACTCCTTGACGCCCTCGCGGAACGGCACGTCGTACATGATCTCCAGCATCGCGTCCTCCAGGATGGCGCGCAGGCCGCGCGCTCCGGAGTGACGGCGCATCGCCTCGCGGGCGATGGCGCGCAGCGCCTCCTTGGTGAAGGTCAGCTTCACCTTCTCCATCTCGAAGAGCTTCTGGTACTGCTTCACCAGCGCGTTCTTCGGCTGCGAGAGGATGATGACCAGGTCCTCTTCCTTCAGGTCGTTCAGCGTGGCGATCATGGGCAGGCGGCCGATGAACTCGGGAATCATCCCGAACTTCATCAGGTCCTCCGGCTCCGTCAGCGCCAGCAGCTCGCCGACGCTGCGCTCCTCGCGGTGGGTGATCTTCGCGCCGAAGCCCAGGCCCTTCTCACCCACGCGGCGCTTGATGACGCCGTCGATGCCGTGGAAGGCACCGCCGCAGATGAAGAGGATGTTCGTCGTGTCGACCTGGACGTACTCCTGCTGGTTGTACTTCTTCCCGCCGCGCGGCGTGACGTTGGCGCGGGTGCCCTCGATGATCTTCAAGAGCGCCTGCTGCACGCCCTCGCCGCCCACGTCGCGGGTGGCGCTCGGCATGTCACCCTTGCGGGCAATCTTGTCGATCTCGTCGATGTAGACGATGCCGCGCGCCGCCTTCTCCACGTCGTAGTCGGCGTTGTGGAGCAGGTTCTGGATGATGTTCTCCACGTCCTCGCCCACGTAGCCGGCCTCGGTGAGGCTGGTGGCGTCGGCGATGGTGAAGGGGACGTTGAGGAACCGCGCGAGCGACTGGGCCAGCAGCGTCTTGCCGCTTCCCGTGGGACCGATGAGCAGGATGTTGCTCTTGCTCAGCTCCACGTCCTCGCCGCCGGGCGCCTTCACCCCGGGGCGCGGCCGTGCGGCCGGCTTCTTCTGGTAGATGCGCTTGTAGTGGTTGTACACCGCCACCGCGAGGACCTTCTTCGCCTGGTCCTGACCGATTACGTAGTCGTCGAGGAACGCCTTGATTTCGGCTGGCGTCGGCAGGCTGACCTGCGGCTTGCCCTCTTCGCGCTCGTTCTCGTCCGCGATGATGTCGTTACACAGCTTGATGCATTCGTCGCAGATGTAGACAGTCGGGCCCGCGATGAGCTTGCGGACCTCGCGCTGCGACTTGCCGCAGAACGAACAGGACAGGTTGACGTGGTGCTCCTTCTTCACTGCCGCCTCCGAGTTCGCCGACTCCGGCCCAGCCGAAGCCTACTTCGCCGTCCACCGCTCCCCTACCCTCACGGCCTGCCCACGTCTCGAACAGCCGTCAGGCCCACCTACATGGGGCCCTGAACCACTATAGGGCCCTCCCCCTCGGGCAGGAAGCCCGGCGGTACAGGCCCGTTGCCGAGCGTACAGCCCCGGCAGCGGGTCAGCGTTCAGTAACAGCGGTTCAGGCGTCCGTCACGCCCGCGGCGATGTCCTCGACGTCCTCGGCCAGGGCGGCCGCCCGCTCGGCGACAGCGTTCGGGATCCGACGGCACCCCGCCAGCTCACTGGCGAGCTTCCGAGCGGTCTGCGCCAGTTTCCGCACCTGGGCGCTCTCCGGGGGCGGCTCCGGCGCCGGGCGGGGAAACCGCTCGGAAAACTCCTTCTTCAGCTCTGTCGGGGACTTTTCCGGGCTCCAGATGCTGTCGCGGAGGGACTTGTATTCGGTGGGGGACAGTTGACCCCGCTCCTCGGCGTCCGCCAGCACTTCGATGACCTCGAAGGCGGGGGCCTTCTCGGGGAACTCCTGCGCCTTGAGCTCCTCTTCGGGCTCGTGCTTGGCCAGGAAGCTGAACGAGCGCGTGAGCTTCAGGGCGGTCTGCTTCTTGATGTGCAGTTCCTTGAGACAGTAGGCCTCGAAGGTGGGGTAGCCCCACTCCTCGAACTTGGCCTCGTCCCGGACCTGGACGAGCAGCTGGCCCAGCTCGGCCCAGGTGGACTTGAAGCGCTTGGCGGCCACCAGCACGGTGTGCCGGAAGGTACCCGGGGGTACGCTCAGCGCCTTCTTCGCGATTTCGGCCTCGGCAACGGATGCAGCAGCGGACATGGCCCAGGTATCGGCCATGCCCGGGGGGTGGGCAAGAAACTGGCCCTACCCCCGCTTGCCGATGTTGAACGTCAGGCCGACCGTCGCCCGCTCGCCCTCGTAGGGGCGGAAGGGCCACTTCTGGAGCTCCACCAGCAGGCAGTCGTAGAGCGGGCCCTTCTTGAACTGGGGGTTGTCCACCCAGAGCTTGCTGACCCGGCCGTCGTTGCCGATGACGAACTCCAGCGGAATCTTCGCCGCCAGGCCCGGGCTGCGCTCGGCCTCTTCCCTGAAGCACCTGGAGAGCGCGGACCGGTTGCCGGAGACCACCTTGTTGATGGACGACTGGTCGAACGACTGGGCCACCTGCATGCCGTCCGGGTCCGTGGCCACGCTGCCCGCGGGACGCGGCGGGCGCCGCTCCTCGGTGCGGGTGGTGGACGCCATGGCAACCCTGCCCGGGCCGCTGGTGCCGGTGGCGGGCTTCGTGCCGCTGGCGACCGCGTCGGGGCGCTTCGTCCCGTTCGTCGGATACTCGAAGAGCTCCTCGTCGTCCGGGCGCGCCTGGGCCACGCGGATGACGATCTCCTCCCCGCCGAAGTCGTCCTCGAGCTCCCCGCCGCCTCCGAAGACGCCGTGCACCGCGACGTTGCGGGCCAGCTGCAGGCCGAAGAAGCCCAGCACCAGCACGCCGACGCCGGCCGCGGTGCCGAGAATCTTGAGGCGCTTGCGTGACTTCGCCCGCTCCACCACGACGGCGGCGTCCACCCGCGCGCGGGCCTCCGCCCGGGCCACGTGCACCCGGAAGGCCTCCACGTCTCCCAGCCGGTGGAAGTCGCGCTCCCCCGCGAGCGCCACCGGCGTGTCCGGCGTCAGCTCTCCCGTGGTGAGCTTCTCCACGAGCTGCCCGCCGCTCACCGGTCCGAGGACCAGGTCCCCCTGTCGGAAGAGCCAATGACCTTCCACATCCACCGCAAAGTCTTGTCCGGCCGCCATTTCGCGCGCGAGTATCCCGCGTTCCCCCACACACTCGCAACGGCGTGCTCCCTTCGACCTCCAGACGGATTCCTGTCGCACTGTGGATCTGGTACCGCGGCGGAAACTTCCGAGGCTTCCAGCGGCAGCCTGCCGGCCCCACCGTGCAGGAGGCGCTGGAGGGCGCCCTCTCCTCGGTAGGGGTCCCCGCCACCATCATGCCGGCGGGGCGCACGGACCGGGGCGTCCACGCGCGGATGCAGGTGGTGAGCGTGCGGCTGGAGCCCGGCGACTCGGCGGACGCGCTCGCCCGGCGGCTGCCCGAGCGCCTGCCCCCCGGCCTGGGCCTGGTCTGCGTGCGCGTGCCCCGCTCGTTCCATGCCCAGTGGAGCGCCAGCGGCAAGGCGTACCGCTACCGGCTGCGGCTGGGGGGCGCGAGTGACGCGGCGTGGGCGCCGTACGCGCTGGACGTGCCCGCCGAGCCCCTGCTGCAGGGGGCCGGAAGGCCGGTGACGCCCGAGCGGCTCGAGGAGCTGCTCGGCGCGGCGGTGGGCACGCGGGACTTCATTGCGTTCCATGAGAAGTCCAGCCCCCGCAAGCCGCGCACGCTGGAGTCCGCCACCCTGCATGAGCTGGGCGGTGGGCTGTACGAGGCGAGGCTGAGCGGGGACGGCTTCGCGCGCTACCAGGTGCGCTACCTGGTGGGGAGCGCGCTGAAGGTGGCGGCGGGACTGCTGCCGGAAGCGGAATGGAAGGCGGCGCTGGAGTCAGGGGAGGCCATCGAGGGCTTCAAGGCGCCCGCGCACGGCCTGATTCTCTGGGAGGTTCGCTACCCTCCGGGAGTGGACCCCTTCTCCGCCGGGGAGCGCCTGCATCCCCCGGGGCTGCCGCTGGAGCCACCCTTCCTTCCATAGGTGACACGCGGCGGGGTCCGGTCGTGGCCGTCAGTCGACGAGCCGCTCTTCGTACTTCGCCAGCAGATCCGAGATGGCCTCTCGCAGGTACTCGCTCTGACGGATGCGCGTGGTGCGCGACAGCTCCTTCAGGGCGTCGAGCTTCTCGCGGTTGAGCCGGAAGACCACTGAGGTGAGGCGGGGATTCATGTCCAAGTGCGCGACCTCCTACAGATGCGCACACCATCTCACAGACCTGTCGGATCGCAACAAATTCACTGCTGCGAACCTACCGGGAAGATCCACTGCACCCCGGTGAAGACTTCGGCGTCTGCCCGCAGGCCCGAGCCGAACCCGAGCGTGAGGCCGAGTCCTCCGAAGACCGCGAACCGCTCGGAGAAGGTGTGCCGCAGGCCCAAAGCTATGCGAGGCCCCACCCACGGCCCAGAAAACGGCCTGATCATCGCGCCCAGGTCGAAGAAGCTCTGCCACGCGTCCTGGCCGAAGTAGCTCCGGTAGCCGCCCACCAGCGAGAGATCCGGCCCGCGCAGGCTGCCGCGGATCATCAGGAAGACCTCGTCCCCGTCGTAGCCCACCGTGCGCGTGCCCCCGAGGTCCAGGTGCACGTCCCCGCCGGACTCCACGTCTTCGTCGGAGCGGTTGATCAGCTCCGCATAGGATGCCCCCGGCCCGAGGAGCAGCGACAGGGCGCGGCGCTCGCGGTAGGGCCCGTCGACATACTCGGCGGCGGAGGCGACCGCGGGCAGGGCCGCCATGATCACGGGCAGCACCGCGCGGATCATCCGTGTCAGGCCTTGCTCCCTTCCAGACGTCATGGACCGCTCGCGAATCATCGGTGGGCGGTGACTTCTACCAGCCTTCGATGAGCGCGGATGAAGGGTCCGAGGCGACCCCTCTGTCTCTCATTTGACAATACAAACCCGCATCCCTAGGGTCCGCCGCCTCGCAAGGAGTTTCAATGAGGAAGTTCAATTGCAGTGTCATTGCGCTCGCGCTGCTGGTGTGGGCGTGCGGCGGGGCCTCGTCGACGGAGCCGCGGGAGCCCCTGGCCCACGAGGGAGTGATCCAGCTTCCGCTGACCACGACGAGCGCGGACGGCCAGCGCTACCGGCTGGTGGGGGCGACCTTTGCCATCACCGGGACGCAGTCGCTCAACATCACCGACACCTCGGTGGACACCTTGAGCGTGCCGCTGCCCGCGGGCCCCTACTCCATCCGGCTCGAGGGAGAGTGGCGCATCGAGCGCGTTGAAGCGCCCGGACAGACGGTGCCGGCCAGTCTGATGTCGCCGAACCCGATGGCATTCTCCCTGTTGGAGGGAGAGACGCGCACGGTGCGCTTCCTGTTCAAGGTCCCCGGAAACGGCACCGCGGACGTGGGCTTCACCGTGGACTCGGGGGGCTGGCTCTCCGGCACGTTCGACTTCGACCCGCTCCCGCAGCCGGAGCCCTTCAATACGCTCGGGGAGCTCGCGGGGCGGAGCGTGCCCTTCATCATCAGCTGGAATACGGCGACGGTAACCAGGGTCGGGGGCCCCCGGGGGTTCGAAGTGCGCACGGGCCCCATCACCGTCCAGTTCGGAGGTCCCTACTCCGAGCTCCTGCACGACCGCCTCGCCCCGTCCTTTGAACAGGGAGGACCCATCAACTTCTCTCTCCTGGCGTTCGAGTACGGGGAGGTCATGTTCATCCCCTGGGCGTTTCACTCGCGCGAGAGCGAGAACTACGAGCTGGGCCTGGAGTCGGTCGACGTGACCTCCGGAGGGCTGGACGCGGAGGGTTATCCCTCCTTGCGGCCGGTCAACTTCGAGACCCCCTTCCGCCTGATGCAGGTGACTCCTGACAATTTTGGGCGCGCGGAGGGCACGGTGCGCGTGAACCTCTCTGTCCGGTAGACGGGTTCCCTCAACGCCATGACGAGCCCGCGGCCCATCCGGTCGCGGGCTTTTTCTTTGCCGTGAGTGAAGACAGAGGGTCGGCCTCTACCCATGCCCACCGAGCGGCGGTCCCCTCGTCCGCTCACACTCACAGTATGTGCGAGCACTGGCGCTGAGCGTCTTGAGCCTGACATCAGCCCAGGACGAAAATACCGTCATTCCTGAAACGGCGTGCAATCCCTTCATCAGGGTCTTCCAGGTCGGAGGCCCGCGGCGGGAAGCAGCGCCCAGGGCACGAGGAAGCCGTGGCCTTCGAAGTGGATGAGCACACCGTAGCCGCTGACGTGGAGTCCCTCTTCGCTCCGGATTCCGGCCCCGGTACCGGGAACAGCAGCCCCTCCAATCCGTCTTTCGGGGACACGTCGTCGGAGGGCGCGGACCACCTGCCCCGGCCGGGCACACGCATCCACCACTACGAGCTCATCCGGCAGCTCGGCAGCGGCGGAATGGGGACGGTGTTCCTGGCGCGAGACACGCGGCTGGGCCGGCGCGTGGCCATCAAGTTCCTGCACACCACGGACCCGGACGTCACGCGGCGCTTCATCCGCGAGGCCCAGGCCACCGCGCTGTGCAGCCACGAGAACATCGTCATCATCTACGAGGTCGGCGAGTTCCAGGGCAGCCCGTACATGGTGCTGGAGTTCCTCCAGGGCCAGCCGCTCAACAAGCTGGTGAAGGGCAGCCAGCGCCTGCCGCCCACGCGCGCCGTGGAGCTGATGGTGCCCGTCGTCCGGGCCCTGGCGTGCGCACACGAGCGGAAGATCGTCCACCGCGACCTCAAGCCCGACAACGTCATCGTCACCGACTCGGGCGGCATCAAGGTGCTCGACTTCGGAATCGCCAAGGTGCTCCAGGGCGGCGACTCGACGGTGGACGTGGACCTCGACGTGGCCGCGCCCTCCCCTGCCGCCGCGCCTGGCGCGTCCGAGGACAGGAGCGAGCTCACCCGCTCCGGCGCCATCATGGGCACGATGCCGTACATGTCCCCGGAGCAGTGGGGCATCGGCGTGGAGATCGACCACCGCACGGACATCTGGGCGGTGGGCATCATGCTGTTCCGGATGCTGGCCGGGAAGCACCCGTTGGATCCGCTGTACGGCCCGCAGCTCATGGTGACGGCGCAGCTCGACGAGCCCATGCCGCGCCTGGGCGACGTGGCCCCGGACGTACCGCCGGACCTGGCGGCCGTCGTGGACCGCTGCCTCTACAAGCTCAAGGACCTGCGCTTCCCGGACGCGGCGTCGCTGCTGCGCGCCCTGGAGCCCTTCCTCCCCGGGCGCTACACCCGCGAGCTGCGCATCGACGAGAGCCCCTACGCGGGCCTCAGCTCCTTCCAGGAGTCGGACGCGGACCGCTTCTTCGGCCGCTCCCGTGAAATCGCGGCGCTGGTCAACCGCATCCAGGACCGGCCGCTGATGGCCATCGTCGGCCCGTCCGGCACGGGCAAGTCCTCGTTCGTGCGCGCCGGCCTCGTCCCGGTGCTGAAGCGCTCCGGCGAGACGTGGGAGTCGCTCGTCATCCGCCCCGGCCGCCAGCCCCTGGCCGCGCTGGCCAGCATCGTCGCGCCCCTGGTGAGCAGCTCCACCACGCTGGAGGGCGACATCCAGGAGCAGCGCCAGCTCGTCGAGCGCCTGGCCCAGGAGCCGGGCTATGTCGGCACCGTGCTGCGCAGCCGCGCCCGCCGCTCGCGCCGGAAGCTGCTCTTGTTCGTGGACCAGTTCGAGGAGCTCTACACCCAGGTGCCGGACGTGCAGGAGCGCCTGGCGTTCACCGCCTGCCTCGCGGGCCTCGCGGACGACGCGACGTCTCCGGTGCGTGTCGTGCTGTCCATCCGCTCCGACTTCCTGGACCGGGTGCCCGAGGACGAGCACTTCATGGCGGAGCTGAGCCAGGGGCTGTTCTTCCTGTCCCCGCCCAACCGCGAGGGCCTGCGCGACGCGCTGGTGCAGCCGGCGGAGATGGCCGGGTACCGCTTCGAGACGCCGCAGCTCGTCGAGCACATGCTCGGGCACCTGGACGCGACGCAGGGCGCGCTGCCGCTGCTCCAGTTCGCGGCGACGCTGCTGTGGGAGCAGCGCGACACGGCGAGCAAGCTGCTCACCGAGCAGAGCTACGACTCCATGGGCGGCATCGCCGGCGCGCTCGCCACGCACGCCGACAGCGTGCTGGAGGAGCTGTCCCCCACGCAGCGCACGCTGGTGCGGGCCGTGTTCCTGCGCCTGGTGACGCCGGAGCGCACGCGCGCCATCGTCTCCATGGGCGAGCTGCGCGAGCTGGCGAAGGACACCGGCGAAATCCAGCGGCTCATCGACCACCTCGTCCAGGCGCGCCTGCTGGTGGTGCAGACGGGTGGCGGCGCCACGGGCGCGACGGTGGAGCTGGTGCACGAGTCGCTGCTGCACAGCTGGCCCACGCTGCGCCGCTGGCTCGACGAGGGCCAGGAGGACTCGGCCTTCCTGGAGCAGTTGCGCAACGCGGCCCGGCAGTGGCAGGCGAAGGGCTTCGACGCCGGCCTGCTGTGGCGCGGCGAGGTGGTGGAGGAGGCGCGGCGGTTCCAGCGGCGCTACCGGGGGGAGCTGCCGCAGCTGCAGCGCGACTTCCTGGAGCACGTGCTCGCGCAGGAGCAGAAGGCCGCCCGCCGCCGCAAGGCGCTGGTCATCGGCTCCACGGCCTTCCTCGGCCTGCTGGCCATCGCCGCGGTGATTGCCCTGGTCATCATCCACCAGGCGCAGCAGGAGGCCGAGCGCCAGGCCATCATCGCCCGGAGCGCCGCGTCCGAGGCGCGCGAGGCGGAGACGGTGGCGCGCACGCGCCTCGCCGAGGTCCAGGCCAAGGAGCTGGAGCGGCAGAAGGCACAGGAAGCCGCCGAGGCCGCCAACGCCCAGGTCGCCGTCACCAACGACGAGCTGGTGCGAAAGAACGACGAGCTGCTGGACGCGCTGGAGAACGCCAACAAGGCCCAGCTCCGGGCCCGCTTCGCGAAGCGGTACGCGGAGAAGAACGCGACGGCCGCGCGCCAGGCACAGGACGACGCCATCCGCGCCGCCCAGCAGCTCCAGTCCCTGCTGCGCCGCGAGCAGGACCGCGTGCAACGCCTCCAGTCGCAGCTCGGCAGCCCCGTCATCGACGAGTTGAAGTGAAAGCCCCCCACATGCTGATGAAGAGCTCCACGATTGGCCTCGTCCTGTCGCTCGCGCTGCTGGCGCCCTGGACGGCGCCCTCCGCCTCCGCGCAAGACGCCGCGTCCCCCACCACGGCCACCGGGAAGAAGCGCATGCGCAAGGCCGCGAAGGTGTCCCCGGCTCCGAAGGCGCCGAAAGCACCGAAGCTCGGGAAGAAGCGCCCGGTGAAGACCCCGGCGTCTCCCGACGCGGCGTCCGCCACCGCGAAGACGAAGACGAAGACGAAGCGCCTGAAGAAGGGCGCGGCCGTGGAGCCCGTGGTCGCCGAGCCCGTGGACGTGCCAGCGGCCGTGGAGCCCTCCCCGGCCACGGTCGCCACGCCGGCCCCTGCCGAGGCCGAGCCCACCGAGCGGACCTCCTCGGTGGTGCTGTCCGGTGACGAGCGCCCCTGGGCACGCGGCGTGTCGCAGCAGCGGCAGCAGCTCGCCATCGACCTGTTCCGCACGGCCAACACGCTCCTGAAGGAGTCGCTGTTCCCGAAGGCGGCGGAGCAGTACCGGCAGGCGCTCACGCACTGGGACCATCCGGCCATCCACTACAACCTGGCGCTGGCGCTGCTGAACCTGGACCAGCCCATCGAGGTCCACCAGCACCTGGAGGCGGCGATGCGCTACGGCGCGGCGCCCCTGGACACGGAGAAGCTGGAGAACGCCCGCGCGTACAAGACGCTGGTGGAGAAGCAGCTGGCGCGGCTGGAGATCACCTGCGAGACGCCGGGCGCGTCCGTGGTGATGGACGGCCGGCCCCTGTTCGTGGGCCCGGGCCGCTTCGAGGGGTGGGTGCGCGCCGGACCGCACACGCTCGTCGCCACCGGCGAGGGCTACCTCACGCAGGACCAGAGCCGCACCCTCTCCCCGGGCGAGCGGACGTCGCTGGACCTGCGCCTGTTCACGTCGGACGACCTCATCCAGTACCGGAGGAAGTGGTCCGCGTGGAAGCCGTGGGCGGTGGTGGGCACCGGCGTGGCGCTCGCGGCCGGCGGCGTGCTGCTGCACTCGGGGGCGCGCAGTGACTTCGAGAAGTTCGACACCGCCATCGCCAGCTGTGGCGGCTGCGTGCCGGAGCCGGCCGTCGCCGACCATCGTTCCCGGGGAGACACCCTGCAGACAGGGGCCTTCGCCGCGTACGCCGTCGGCGGCGCGGCGGTGGTGACGGGCGCGGTGCTCGTCTACCTCAACCGGCTCCAGCCCATCCAGGTCGACCCGTCCGAGGCCGCGAAGGCTCCGAAGTCCACGGCGAGCGTCACCCCCTACCTCGGCGCTGGCGGCGGTGGCGCCTCCGCGACGTTCCGCTTCTGAGATTCCCCATGCGACGTCTCTCTTCCCCTTCCCTGCTCCTGCTGCTCGCGCTGGCCATGCCGCTCTTCGCCTGCGTGCAGCCGGAGAGCGTGACGTGCCCCTCCGGGCTCGTCTGTCCCTCCGGCCAGCAGTGCGCCGCGAACCAGGACATCTGCATCCGGACTTCCTGCGGCGACGGCGTCATCCAGGCCGCCGAAGACTGTGACGACGGCAACGTCCGCGAGGGCGACGGCTGTAGCGCCGACTGCGCGTCCAACGAGTCCTGCGGCAACGGCACCGTGGACGTCGCGGCCGGCGAGGTCTGCGACGACGGCAACACCCGGAACGAGGACGGCTGCAGCGCGGACTGCCGCTCCAACGAGCTGTGCGCCAACGCGACGGTGGACAGCGCCGTCGGCGAGAAGTGCGATGACGGCAACTCGCGCTCGGGCGACGGGTGCAGCGCGGACTGCCTCTCCACCGAGTTCTGCGGCAACCGCTACGTCGACACGTCGAAGGGCGAGAAGTGCGACGACGGCAACAACGAGAGCGGCGACGGGTGCAGCGGTGACTGCCGCTCCGAGGAGTCCTGCGGCAACGGTGTCGTGGACGTCGCGGGCGGCGAGAAGTGCGACGACGGCAACAACGTGAACGCCGACGGCTGCAGCTCCGACTGCCGCTCCGACGAGTCCTGCGGCAACGCCATCCTGGACACCGCCGCCGGCGAACTGTGCGACGACGGCAACTCCGCGGACGGCGACGGCTGCAGCTCCGACTGCCGCTCGGGCGAGGGCTGCGGCAACGGCGTGCGCGACCTGGACGAGGAGTGCGACGACGGCAACAACATCGACACCGACAACTGCCTGCGCAACTGCAAGCTGCCCCGCTGCGGCGACGGCGTGACGGACCGCCAGTCCCCCGGCCTGGAGCAGTGCGATGCCGCGGGCGAGTCCCCGGAGTGCAACGCCAACTGCACCGCGCACGCCTGCGGCGATGGCTTCGTGAACGTCAGCGCCAGCGAGCAGTGTGACAACCCGGGCGCGACGGACACCGCCAACTGCGACGGCGACTGCAGCATCGCCTTCTGCGGAGACCGCTACCGCAACCCCGCGCGCGGCGAGCAGTGCGACACCGGCGGAAACTCCGGCACCTGCGACTCCGACTGCACCACGCCCCTGTGCGGAGACGGCCTGCTCAACACGGACGCCAGCGAGGCCTGCGACTCCGGCGGCGAGTCCTCCTTCTGCGACTCCGACTGCACCCCGGCCTTCTGCGGTGACGGCCGGCGCAACACGGCCGCGCGCGAGGAGTGCGACGACGGCAACGCCACCGAGGAGGACGACTGCCTGGCCACCTGCGTGCGCAACACCTGCGGCGACAACTTCGTGGACACCCAGGGGCCGGACCTCGAGGCGTGCGACGACGGCAACCGCTTCTCTGAGAACGAGTGCCCGTACGGCACCCGCACCTGCACCCGCTGCAACGCCGCCTGCACCGCGCCCCTGCCCCTCACCGGGCGCTACTGCGGTGACGGCGCCCGGAACGACGCCAGCGAGGTCTGCGACGACGGCAACACCGCCACCGAGTCCGAGTGCGCCTACGGCACCCGCAACTGCACCACCTGCGACGCGACCTGTGCGACGGCCCTCACGCTCACCGGACGCTACTGCGGCGACGGCGCCCGGAATGACGCCAGCGAGGTGTGCGACGACGGCAACACCGCCACGGAGTCCGAGTGCCAGTATGGCACCGAGAGCTGCACGCTCTGTGACAGCGCCTGCGCCAATCCCCTGCCCCTCGCCGGCCGCTTCTGCGGCGATGGCAGCCAGAACGACGCTCGCGAGCGCTGCGACGACGGCAACAAGGTGACGGAGACGGAGTGCGCGTACGGCACCCGGAACTGCCAGGCGTGTGACGCCACCTGCACCGCGTCGCTCAACCTCACCGGCCGCTACTGCGGTGATGGCTCCCTCAACCACCCGAGCGAGGTGTGCGACGACGGCAACACCACCACCGAGACCTCCTGCCAGTACGGCGACCGCACGTGCATGGTGTGCAACGCCACCTGTACCGAGCTGGTCCCGCGCACCGGCCCCTTCTGCGGCGACGGCTTCCAGGCCCCGAACGAGGCGTGTGACGACGGCAACAACGTCACCGAGACGACGTGCGACTACGGCACCCAGAGCTGCGTGGGCTGCAACGCCACCTGCACCGGCGTGCTGAGCCTCACGGGCCCCACCTGCGGCGACCGCATCAGGAACGGCAACGAGGTCTGCGACGACGGCAACACGACGACGGAGGACTCGTGCCCCTACGGGACGGCGGAGTGCACGCTGTGCCGGTCCGACTGCATGGAGGAACTGGAGCTCACCGGCCCCGTCTGCGGCGATGGCTTCAAGAGCAGCGTCGAGGTGTGTGACGACGGCAACGTCGTCACCGAGACCTCGTGCGACTACGGCACGCGGAGCTGCACGGGTTGCAACGCCACCTGCACCGGCGAAGTGAGCCTCTCCGGCGCCTACTGCGGCGACGGCTCGCGCAACCACCCGAGCGAGGCCTGTGACGACGGAAACGGCATCGAGGAGACAGAGTGCCCCTACGGGCAGCAGACCTGCATGCTGTGCAAGGCGGACTGCTCGGACACGCTGGCGCTCACCGGGCCACACTGCGGCGACGGCGAGCTGAATGGCGGCGAGGCGTGCGACGACGGCAACGCCGATGCCTGCGGCGCCTGCAGCCTCACCTGCTCGCGCACCCAGCTGGCCCCCGCCCGGGGCCGCATCCGCGCGGTGGCCAGTTCGGAAATCCGGGACGGAGAGGTCTTCTTCATCTCCGACGGCATCAACTCCTTCACGGTGTTCGAGCTCGACAGGGGAACCAACCACAATCCGGCCCACATCCGCGTCGCCATCGGCACCAGCAGCACGGAGTCGCAGGTGGCCCAGGCCATCGCCACAGCCGTCCTGAGCGCCCCCAACCTCGACATCACCGCCACGGCCACGGCAGGTTCGAGAACGGTGGAGCTCGTCAACGACCTGAACGGCTCGCACGGCAACCAGACCATCGTCGAGGGCGTTCAGAGCCCGCGCTTCGCGGTGGAGAACATGTCCGGCGGCGCGGGCCAGGACTGCCTGGAGGGAACGCGCTGCACCCAGGACGTGGACTGCGCGCACGGGCTGGAGTGCGCTGACAGCGGGCTGTGCGCGGTGGCGCCCCCCTGAGCTCCCGGGCTCTCGAGGCAGGTCCGCGGCGAGTTTGCCGTTGACCTGCCTCCAGGAAGCGCACTTGGCTCACGGCACCTGACCGTGAAGAGGTGCGTGCATGAGGAGTGGGCTGTCGTGGTGCGTGGGGCTGCTGTTGCTCGTGGCGGGCTGCGCCACGGTCCACGTCCCGCCACCACCCCCGCCCGCCCCGGCCGTGGAGCCGCCACGCCCCCTGCTCCGGGTGTATCGGCGCCTGCCGGATGGGACGCCTTCCGAGGCGGGCCTGCTGCCGGTGCAGGAGTCCGGCTCCCAGCCCCCCACCGAGGGTGAGTGGTACGCGGAGCCGCTGGAGCCGGTGAAGACGGAGGACGCCGCGCGCGCCGTGGCCGCGGTGCTGCGCGACCACCGGGTTCCCGGGCTCTCCTTCGCGGACGTGGGCCTTCCCGCGCCTGCGCTGCTCTCGATGCTGGTGGAGGGCACGAGCCTCCGCTCGCTCCATGTGACTGGCACCGACTTCGGGAACGCACACCTCGCCGCGCTCACGGGCGCGACCGGACTGGAGGCGCTGCACCTCGACGGCACGCGCGTGAGCGACGCAGGGCTCACGCACCTCCGGGGCATGGCGCGCCTGGCGGTCCTGGAGCTGAGCGAGACGGCCGTCTCCGACGCGGGCCTGGCTTCCCTGGCCGGCCTCACCACGCTGCGCCGGCTCACACTCGCGGGCACCGCCGTGAGTCCTGGCGCACAGGCACTGCTCGCGGCACAGGCGGAGCTGGAGTGGCTGGACCTCTCCGACACGACGGTGGATGACACCGTGCTCGCGGCCCTCCCCGGGGCCCGGCTGCGGACGCTCATCGTGAGCGGCACCCGGGTGACGGACGCGGGGCTGCGCGCGCTGCGCGGCCTGCCGGACCTGACGTGGCTGGGCCTGGCTCGCACGAGTGTCTCGGACACGGGCCTCGTCCACGTCTCCGAGCTGCGCGCGATGGAAGCCCTCCACCTGGGCAGCACCCGGGTGACGGACGTGGGGCTGGCCCACCTCGTGGACCTGAAGGCCCTGCGGGCCCTGGTGCTCAGCAGGACCCGCGTCCGCGGGCCGGGGCTCCGCCACGTCGCGGGACTCACCCGCCTGGAAGCCCTCCACCTCGATGACACCCGCACCGACAACGCGGCGCTGCGACATCTGCAAGGTCTCACGTCCCTGCGCGAGCTGGAGCTGTCCCGCACCGCCGTCACGGGCGCCGGCCTCCCGTCCCTCTCCGACCTGGGAGTACTCGAGGTCCTCGGGCTGTCGGGACTTCAGGTGGAGGACGCGGCGCTCGTGGTGCTGGCTCCGCTCCAGCAGCTCTCCCGGCTGGACCTTGGCGCCACGCCCATCGGCGTGGATGCGCTGAAGCACCTGGGTCCGCGCCCGGCGCTCCGTCACCTGGACCTGAGCCGGACCGGCTTCAGCGACGAGTGGGTCCCCGCACTCCAGGCCTTCCCGCATCTCCAATCCCTGCGCGCCGCGCGGACGCTCCTCACGGACCTGGGACTGGGCCGGCTCGCGGCCCTGCCGGAGCTGGAGGCCATCCACGTCTCGGGCACGCCCATCAGCGGCTCGGGCCTTCCGGCCCTCCAGGGGCTCGCGCGGCTCACGACGCTGGACCTGGGCGCGACGTGGCTGAGCGACGGCGAGGCGAAGGCGCTCCAGGACCTCGCGAAGCTGACCTGGCTGAGCCTCGCGGGCACGAAGCTCGGAGACCCGGTGCTCCCCCACCTGCCGGGCTCCCTGCGGACACTGTACCTCACGCGCACGAAGGTCACCGATGCGGGACTGACGGCGCTCCACCGGCTGCTGTCGCTGCGCGAGCTCGACCTGCGTGGGACGGCGACCACTGACGCGGCCCGGGACGCCCTCGCCCGGGAGCGGGGCATCCGCTTCGTCTCCTCGCCGTAGACGGCTTCAGCTCACCACGGGCAGCGCGAAGCCCTCGGCCTTGCCCGTGCCGGGACGGGCCACGCCGGCCGCCTCGTTCATGCGGCCGGAGCGGAACGGCTCCAGGTCCAGCGACACGAACTTGAAGCCCAGCGCCAGGAAGGCCCGGTTGATCTGCTGGCGCACGTCGGCGGAGAGGAACCGCTCGTACTCCTCGGCCGCCACCTCCAGCCGCGCCACCTCCTGGTGGTAGCGCACGCGGAACTGGCGGAAGCCCAGCTTGCGCAGCTCGGACTCGGCGGAGGCAATCTGGATGAGCCTGTCCCGCGTCACCGCCGTGCCGTAGGGAATGCGCGACGCCAGGCACGCCATCTGCGGCTTGTCCCAGGTGGGCAGCCCCAGCGACTGGCTCCACGCGCGAATCTCGTCCTTCGTCAGCCCCGCCTGCGCCAGCGGCGACACCACCTTGTGCTCCTGGGCCGCCTTGTGGCCCGGCCGGTGGTCCTTGAAGTCGTCCGCGTTGAAGCCGTCCAGCACCACCGCCAGGCCCAGCTCGCCGCGGCGGGCCTCGCAGATGTCGTACAGCTCCGTCTTGCAGAAGTAGCACCGGTTGGTGGGGTTGGCCGCGTACTGCGGATTGGCCAGCTCGTTGCTGCCCACCACCACGTGCCGGGCGCCGATGCGCTCCGCCAGCTCGCGCGCCTCCTGGGCCTCCTCGGGCGCCACCGACGCGGACAGCGCGGTGAGCGCCAGGGCGCGCTCCCCCAGCTCCTCCACGGCGACTTTCAGCACGAAGGTGGAGTCCACTCCGCCAGAGAACGCCACCAGCGCGCTGCCGTGGGCGCGCAGCGCGGCGCGCATCGCCTCCAGCTTGGGGCGCGAGGACTCACACAGGGCCTGGATCCGCTCGGGGCTCAGCATGGGGGGACTCCTAAAACGGAAGGGCCCCGGATTGCACGCCTGATGCGCGGCAACCTGGAGCCCTTCAGGGGTTGGAAGCGAGGGCCGGCTCGGCCCCGCGCTCAGCGGGCCTTGTTCTTCGCCGGCTTCTTGGCGGCGGCCGTGGGCTTCGCCACCCGGGCCGCGCGCGTCGCAGGACGGGCCTTGGCGCCCTTGTCCGCCTTGGGAGCCTTCGCGGCAGGACGGGCCTCGTCACCGCGGCGGGCCTTGGCGCCCTTGTCCGCCTTGCCACCCTTCTCCGCCTTGCCGCCCTTCTCGGAGCCGGAGCCGCGCTCCTCCTTGGCCGGCAGCGGGTTGGCCTTCATCTTCTTGCCGGTGATGATCTTCAGCTCCTCGGTGTTCATGTAGCCGAGGTCCAGGAGCGACTGGAAGATCTTCGCCGCGCCGTCCTCCACCGACTCGACGTCGGAGTGGATGGTGACCTCCGGCGAGTTGGGCGGCTCATACGGCTCGGTGATGCCGATGAAGTTGGGGATCTCCCCGTTGAGCGCCTTCTTGTACCGGCCGGTGCTGTCGCGCTCGATGAGCTTCTCGGTGGGGCAGTCGACGTACACCTCGACGTAGCGGCCGATGGCGCGGCGGTTCTCCTCGCGGCCCTGCTTGTACGGGCTCACGCAGGGAACCAGCGCGGCCACGCCATTGCGGGTCAGGAGGTTCGCCACGAAGCCCAGGCGGCGGACCACCGTGGTGCGGTCCTCCTTGGCATCGCTCAGGCCGGCCCAGAGCGCCTCGCCAAGCTCGCCCTCGTCGAGGATCTCCACGTTGCGGCCAACCTGCCGCAACCGCGCCGCGATGTACGCAGCCGTCGTGCTCTTCCCGGTCCCGGACATGCCGGTCAGCCAGAGGGTGAAACCAGTGTTGGGGGCCATAAGCCTGTTCAACTCCCTGCGTCCGGAGCGCTTTTTGCAAGCTCCGTGTGGACGCCGCAATCCAGAAGATGCGCGTGGTTATAGACGAAAACCCCCTCACTTGACAATTGACACGCACCTTTCCGCAGGTGGGGGTGACGAGCAGCCAAGTGCCTGCCCCTACAGGGCTTTTTCGTTTCTGAAATGCCTTTTTCAGCCCTGATGGGACGTGAAATCGCCTCCGGTCCACTCGTACTCACACACCCAGATCACACAGCCTTGGTGTACGGATCCGATGAGGTAGGAAACTCCGGGCAGTAATGGCTCACCCGCCGGGGCGGCCTGTACGAGATCTTCGCGGGAAAAGGTAGGGGGTGCCTCCACATGCGAGTGGAAGACGCACACCACCTGCTCTCCCCGTGCGTCCGCCTCCGTGGAGACCGCCAGCCACTCCTCGAGTGAGAAGGCGTAGGCAGTCCGGGGACGGGGAGACACGTTGCGCAGTGGGCGCACCCGCCAGGGCCCGGCGTCTCCAGCACGGAGAATCACCCCGCAGCCCTCGTGCGGGTAGGCGGCCTCCAGGTGCCGTGTCACCTCGTCGCGCACGGGCTGCGGCCAGCCGGGCTCGGGCCAGCGGCTCACGGCTGGAGCAGCTCCGTGCTGGCCGCGCAGCGGGCACACCGCCGGAGCTCGAGGGGCTCCACCGCCCCTGGCGCGAGCAGCCACCGGCCTCCCAGCGCGGGCTCCATGCCCAGCCGCAGCCGCTGGAACACGAGGGCGCCCAGCGCCCCCAGCGCCACGCCCAGGGCTCCATCCGGAGGCTGGACGAGGTGCCGCACCGTCTCACCGAAGCACCACACGCACCCGTCGGGGCCCCGGAAGACGACCGCCGCGCGCATGCCGTCGCCGCCAAGGGCCACCCAGGGGGCCTCGCCGCTCCAGGCCGCGGGCAGCTCCGCCACCAGCCCCCCGCCCCGCCCGGCGCCGGCCGCGTCCGGGTTCAGCTCCGGCACTCCCCGGGACAGCGCCTCCGCCGCGGGACGGCCCACGTCGTCCGCGGCCACCAGGAAGCCGGGCGCCCAGGGCCCCAGCGGCAGCGAGCCCGTGCCGGACACCGGCGTGCCACCGCCCGCGAGGTACGCCGCCGCCGTCATGCCCGAGGCCCCGGTGGCGTCCACGCGCGTCGCGCCTGCCAGCAGGGCCTCCTGGCCCCGGCCACCCACGTCGCGCAGGAGGATCTGCCGGGAGTAGCGGAGGATCTGGTCTTCGCGCAGCGCCATGGTGGAGCTTCAGCCTCCCGCCATCGCGGGGATGAGGGTGAGCCGGTCCGCGTCCTTCACGGGCGTGTCCAGCTCGCCCAGGGCGCGGATGTCCTCGTCATTGAGGAAGATGTTGACGTAGCGGCGCACGGCCCCGCGCTCGTCGAGCACCCGCGCGCCGATGCCGGGGAAGCGCGTGTCCAGGTCCTTCAGCACCTCGCGCACGGTGGCGCCGGAGGCGGTGACCTCCGTCTGGTTGCGCGTGAGCGGCCGCATGGGAGTGGGGATGCGGATGGTCGCCATGGCTTATCTACCCTGCTTGCGGAGCACCAGCCGGTGCGTCCCGTCGGGGCGCGCATCCAGGGACACGACCTCGTGGCCCTCTTCGCGCGCGTTGCGTGGCACGTTCTTCAGCGGCTCGGCACCCCGGAGGAGCACCTCCAGCAGCGCGCCGGACTCGAGCGCTTCCAGCTTCAGCTTGGTGCGCACGTAGGTCATCGGGCAGACCTCGCGGGTGATGTCGAGGGTGGCAATCGTCGCGCCCGGCCCCGTCGTTACCTCGGACATGACTCGACCTCGCGCGCGGCCTCCGGGAAGGCCGGAACGGCGGTGACCTGGCAGCCCGGACAGTCCGGCGCGCGCTCCACGCGGACGCGGCGCCCCAGCAGGGACACGCCGTCCAGCACGTGCAGGGTGGCCTCGCCAGGAGCGGGTCGCGCGGCCCCGGACAGCAGCTCCAGCGCGAGCAGCGCCTGCACCGCGCCCACCAGCCCCGCGAGCGAGCCGAGCACTCCCGCCTGCGCGCACGTGGGCACGGCATCGGGCGGGGGCGGCGCCTCGTACAGGCAGCGCAAGCACGGCCCGCGAGGGTCCACCCTCATGGCCTGTCCCTGCATCCGCAGCACGCCGCCATAGACGAGCGGCACGCCGGTCAGCACCGCGACGTCCGACAGGAAGAACTTGGTGGCCACCCCATCCGTGGCGTCGATGACGGCATCGTGCGCGCGGAACAGGGCCTCGGCGTTGCCGGCGTCCACGCGCTCGGGCAGGGCCTCGGTGCTCAGCGTGAGGAAGGCGCGCGCCAGGCCCGCCGCCGCGGACTCGGCCTTGTTGCGGCCCACGTCCTGGGTGCGGTGCCAGAGCTGGCGTGGCAGGTTCGTCACGTCCACGCGGTCCGGGTCCGCCAGCGTCAGGTGGCCGACACCGGCCTGGGCCAGGGCCAACGACGCCGGACAGCCCAGGCCTCCCGCGCCCACCAGCAGCACCCGGGCGCCTTCGAGGCGCGAGGCGTGGGGGATGCGGGGGTGGTGGTCGGTGTCGTGGCCGTGCATCGGATTGCCCCTCCGCGAAGGGGTCGGAAGCGAATAAGGTGCGTGCCCCTGCGTCCGACCGTGAAGAAGGGCGCAGGCGCCCACCCACACGTGCCGCCTCGCGCGGACCTCACCTGCCAGGACATATGAGAAACCTGCCCGGCGTGCTCGTCTTTTCCACCGCCCTCCTCCTCGCGGTCGGCTGCCACAAGAACACCGGCGAGACGGCTGGCCCCGGCGATGCCGCCTCCACCGCCGACACCCGCGATGCCATGGAGGCCGGGAAGGACGCGGGCGTCCCCTCGGAGGGCACCCAGACGGGCACCCACCGTGGCGCCCTCACCGGCACGGAGGACGCGGGCACCGCCATGGGTGACGCCGGCGCCCGCGCCGCCGGCAAGGGCACGGTCGGTGCGAGCCGCGAGGCCCAGGAGGCCTGCGTGGACCGCTGGCTCCAGTCCCAGAAGCTCGACAAGTATGGCCATCCCGAAGGCACCATGTACGCGGGCGGCACGCCGCTCTTCGACGAGCGCACCGGCGAGTCGACGGACCGGCTGGACTACGTCTTCAAGCGCAAGCCCGAAGCCCGCGAGGCCTGCGCGGGCAGCGCCCCCACGAAGTGAGCCCCAGGGGCCCCGGGCGTGCCTCCTCCCCCACCATGGAAGGAGGCGGGCCGCCCCCGGGATTCCCGGACACCCGGCCGGTCCCTTAAGCTGCCTGCCCGATGAACACCAATCTCGCGCTGGGCGAGGAGACACCAGCCAACGACCTGCGCGCCCGCGTGCGGGAGGTGCTGGAGCGCCGAAAGCTCACGGACAGCGTGTCCGCCGAGCAGGCCACCGCCTCCTGGGAGCAGGACCGCTTCGTCGCCCGCGCCCGTGCGCTCTTCTACGCGCGGATGATGTTCCTCACGCTGGGCCTGCTCATCCTCGCGGTGCCCGCGTGGAGCGGCTACTTCGGCCTCACCGGCCCGTTCGCCTTCGTGGGCTACTTCACGATGCTGCTCTACAGCGTCGCGAACCTGCTGGTCATCGACCACCCGAAGGCCGGCCGCTGGGTGACGTACACCACGCTCTGCCTGGACCTGAGCATCATGGTCGTGCTCATCGCCAAGCCCCAGGTGGGCGGCGGTCTGCAGAGCCCGCTGCTGGCCACCCAGCTGCTGTTCACCACGCTCTTCTCCATCCTCTACCCCAAGCCGCTGGCCATCCTGCCGCCGCTGCTGGCGCTGCCGATCACGACGCGCCTGGACCTGCTCCTCAACCGCTCGGTGACGGCGGTGGAGCTGCTGACGCTGCTCTGGTACCTCGCGCTCAACTTCATCATCGTCTACGTGCTCGTGTACCTGAACGAGCGAGAGGCCACCGCTCACCGTGAGGTGGTGTCGCTCCAGGGAGACCTGAAGGAGCTGGCGGTGGTGGAGGAGCGCAACCGGCTGGCTCGGGAGATCCACGACGGCCTGGGCGCGTCGCTCTCCTCGATGATCATCCAGGCCGAGTACATCCTGAACCTCACCCGCGAGGACGGGCTGCGCTCGGAGATCCGCGAGCTGAAGCTCACCGCGGAGGAGTCGATTGAAGAGCTGCGCCGCAACCTGCGGATGATGCGCGAGGACTTCGAGCTGGCGCAGGGCCTGGAGGACTACGCGAAGACGTTCCGGGATCGCACCGGGATGGACATCCGCTTCGAGCGCACGGGCCTGCAGCGCAAGCTGTCGCCGGACGCGCAGCTGGCGCTGTTCCGCATCCTCCAGGAGTCCCTGTCCAACGCGGTGAAGCACGCGGAGGCGAAGGCGGTGCACGTGCGGCTCGACTACAGCGAGGACCGGGTGCACCTCATCGTCCGCGACGACGGCAAGGGCTTCGACCCGAGCCGCACGCCGCGCGGCCACTACGGCCTCTTGAACATGCGCGAGCGCGCCATGAAGCTCGGCGGCCAGCTCATCGTGGACTCGTCGCCGGGCACGGGTGCCCAGGTGGCCTTCTCCCTTCCCTGCCTTCCCGCCTGACCGGAGCCCTCCGTGGACGCCCCGCAGCCCGCCGCCTCAACGCCCATCCGCGTCTTCGTGGTGGAGGATCAGACGAAGATCCTCAAGAACCAGCTCCGCCTCTTCGAGGGCCACCCGGACATCGACATCGTCGGCACCGCGCTGTCGGGCGAGGCCGCGATGGACGAGGTGCCGAAGCTGATGCCGGACGTGCTCCTGCTGGATTTGGGGCTGCCGCGCATGAGCGGCATCGACGTGACGCGCGAGGTGAAGGCGCGCTTTCCGAAGATTGAGATCCTCATCTTCACCATCTTCGACGAGGAGGACAAAGTGCTGGAGGCGGTGAAGGCCGGCGCTTCGGGCTACCTTCTCAAGGGCGCCCCGGTGGACAAGATCATCGAGGCCATCAAGGAGGTGCGCGCGGGCGGCACGGTCATCCAGCCGAACCTCGCGCGCCGCCTGCTGCGCCACTTCCGCGTAGATCCGGACGCGGGCCCCGTGCCCACCGAGCCCGTCGCCGCCCCGCCCGTCGCGCCCGAGCCGCAGCCCGAGCAGTTCGTCCCGGCGGCGGAGCCACTGCTCAAGCCGCTGTCGGACCGCGAGCGGGAGATCCTCCAGCTCATCGCCAAGGGTGTCTCGAACAGCGAGGCGGCGCGACTGCTCAGCCTCAGCAAGGCCACCATCCGGACCCACCTCGAGCACATCTACCGGAAGCTGGAGGTGACCAACCGCGTGGAGGCCGTCACCGAGGGCATCCGCAAGGGCCTGATCTCCGTGTGAGCAGGGCCGCTGGATTTGTTTGGCGCTGCGGGACTCACGGCTTTTACCGGCTTCACTCGCAACTCCCGATCCCAGGCCTCGATAACTCTCTCGAACTGAGAAATCCGCCCCACCCCCCGGGCGAGAGAGAGAACGAGGCCCCCCAATGCTCAAGGTCGGTTCGCGCGGTTCCGATGTGACGCGGCTTCAGCAGACCCTGGCTCGTGCTGGCTACAACCCGGGTGGTACGGACGGCATCTTCGGTGCGAACACGAAGGCGGCGGTGGTGCGCTACCAGCGTGCGCACGGCCTGGCGGCGGACGGCATCGTCGGCAACAACACGGGCAGCAAGCTGTTCAAGACGCGCAACGACGACTTCTGGGATGGCAAGCCGGACGGCGTGGGTGGCACGCCGGGCAGCTTCCCGGTGAACGGCAGCAACCGGCAGAAGCTGGACTACGCGACGAACCTGGCCCGGCAGATGGGGCTGAGGATCACGTCCACCACGGGTGGCAAGCACGCGCCGGGCTCGTACCACTACAAGGGCCGCGCCATCGACGTGGCGGGCAGCCCGTCGAAGATGGCGGAGTACTACCGCCGCCTGGCTGGCACACGTCCCACGGAGCTGTTCTACGACCCGCAGGGCGGCATCAAGAACGGCCGTCCGATTGGCGCCATCGGTGGCCACCGCGACCACGTGCACATCGCGTACTGATTCGAGCGCGGCAGAGCCGTGAAGCACCGGGCCCGGTGGGAGCGAGACTCCCTCCGGGCCTTCGTGTATCCGGAGGTTCGGTTGTGCTACCGAGGCATGCATGGCTCCACGGTGGATGGCGCTGTTGCTGGTGGCACTGGCCGGGTGTAGCGGGACGACGCGGGTCGTGCGGCTTGAAAATGCACCAGGCGCGCCGCTGATTCAGGTGTCCCCTGCTTCGGGGGTCGAGCCCGCCGAGCTCGATGAGGACGAGGTCCAGGAGGCGCTGACGGAGCTGGCCCGCGAGGTCCGGCCCTCGTCTCGGCCCCAGGCCGCAGCCCTGCGCTTGTTCGCGATTGAGGCGCGCAGTGGTGCGTACCTGTTCGATGTGCGCAGCCGACGACTCACGCCGCTGACGCCCGGCGAGCATCCCGTGCTCGACCCGCAGGCGGCGGACGTGGAGCTCACGCGCCGCTACCTGCTCTGGTGCGCACGCACAGGGAGGAACGGAGACTGTCTGGGGTTGCTGACGGAAAGCCCTTCGGTCACCGGGGATGCCCGCTTCACGCTGGCGCTGGCGATGGCCAAGGGCGCGGTACTCGACGAGATGGCGGAAGCGTTCAAGGACATGGCCGAGCCGGAAGCGATGCTGGCGGCGGCACTCTGGACGGCGGGCATGTACGCCATCTTGTGGACGGTGCCCGAGCCCGCGACCAAGGGCGTAGCGGCAGCATTGACGGCGGCACTCATTGGCTATGTGGGCCTGGATACCTTCTACACGCTCATCGCTGGCTTCCAGCGATTGATGGAGGCAGTGGACCGTGCGGTGACTTTCGATGAACTACGCGTGGCCGGAGAACAGTTCGGCAAGGTGATGGGGAGGAACGCGGCACGCGCGTTCGCGATGCTGGCGACGGCGGTCATTGGCAGCACGGCCGCGACCTTCAGCGCGAGGCTCCCGACCCTTCCCGGGGCTACCAAGGCTGCGGTGAACGCCGAATCACAGCTTCGGGTCGCCTACGCTGTAGTCGGCGAGGTCCAAACCGTGGGCGTGGTCGCCGATGGCCTGGCAATTGGCCTTGCACCTGGGGCACTGGCGATGGCCTCGCGGGGCTCGCGCGGCGGAAGGAGCGCGCCAGCCGGCTACAGAGAATGGCAGACGCACGGCGGCCTCTATAAGGGCAGAGGTAGCGCTGGCAAAGGGAAGGAATGGCACCACATCGTCGAGCAAACAGAAGGAAATATTCAGCAATTTGGACCTAAAGCCGTACACAACACCAGGAACGTCATCTCCCTGGACAAGGCGCTGCATGACCTCATCAGTGCGTTCTATTCCAAGAAGCGCCCTCGAATCACGGGCTCGACTGACCTGACCGTGCGCGAGTGGCTGAGCACACAATCCTACGCAGCACAGCGTGATTTTGGCGTGCTCGCCATTGAAATGATCAAGCAGGGAGTATGGCGATGACATTGGAAGATCTTGTCCGAGAGTTTGCTGAGAACGTAACGGCTCAAACCAACGCCATTTCTCGAGGCGAAGCTGGACTCGAAGATACGTATGGAGACCGATATATCGCGGCGTTCAAGGAACTCCGGTCACGAGGCGACACCGGCAGGGATGCTCTTGCTGTCCTCCTAAAGCATCCGAATCCAGATGTGCGGACGACTGCTGCGGCGTTCTTGCTAAGGCACCGAACTGCCGAGGCCAGAACAGTGCTGGAAGAAGCGGCGTTGGGACAGGGGCTGGTCGCGTTCGAAGCGCAGCAAGCGCTAAAGCGATGGGAAGAAGGGACCTGGGCTTTAGACCCAGAGTAACGCCATGAGCCTTCAGCCTCTTCCTCCACGTCCCCCACCAAGCCAACCGCTGAGCCTGCCGGCATCCCTTGCGCCACACCGGGCCGTTCTGGAGCGTTCGCTGGTTCCCTGCATCTACTTCGACAAAGTCGAAGGCCCCCAGGGCCCGCGAGGCTGCCGTTACGGTGGCCTGCCCTTCCTGCCACCCGGAACACCGTGGCCACGCTCACCGGAAGGCCCACTCCACTTCCTCGGGCAGCTCGACTTCGCGGAACTGGCCGGCTGCCGAGGAGCGATGTTGCCCGAGCTCCCCACGGAAGGGCTTCTGGCTTTCTTCTATGACGTGGAGAACCAACCCTGGGGTACCGAACCTCCTCACCGGACATTCTGCAAGCTCATCTACGTCCCACCGGGAGCCGAGCTCGTCCCGCTCTCTCCACCCGAAGAACTGATGCAGGCCGAGCGGCCGGTCCTCCCGATTCGCCAGCTTCATCCGACCGTGGGCCTTTCCCTGCCAGGTTGGTCCGACATCAACGCCCCCGTGGACCCGGACTTCTGGAGCGAAGAGCAAGGCGAGGACATCATCGAACTCCGTCGCCAGTTGATGGGAACCGACACGGCGGACCGGGGGGCTGATCAGCTTCGCGGCCATCCCAACTGGTGGCAGGAAGATGGGCGTATCGATGCGCAGCTCGCGTCGAATGGGCTCGACGCCTACGCCTCGGAATCGACTCCAGAGGCGGAACGTCTTCGGCCCGGAGCCAAGGGGTGGAACCTGCTCTGGCAGGTGGGCACGGACGAGGCCATGGGCTTCGTCTGGGGCAGCTATGGCACGATCTACCTGCTCATCCGAGACGAAGACCTGCTTGCGCGCCGCTTCGAGCGGGCCTGGCTGATTCTCCAGTGCTCCTGAGACTCGAACTCAAGGCCGCACCGCCCCCGCCGCCTCGATGATCAAATCCGCATACCGGTTCACCGGGTCCTCCGGCACCGTGCCATCACGGAAGTAGAACGTGTGCGCGTCCCACGCGTCCGGCCGTGAGTCATTCGCGAACATCCACAGCGCCCCGCCACCCACGCCCTGCTTGCGCAAACACTCCAGCCAGCCACGGTACAGCGCGCGGCGCTGGGACAAATCCAGGCTCCCCTCGTTCCGCAGTCCCAGCTCCCCTACGAACAGCGGCTTGCCCAGGCTGCGCGCAATCGCCGCGTGCTCGACAATCCACCGCGCCCCTGCCATCGCCGTCCCCGGACCATCCAGTCCCCACGCCTCCGGATAGAAGTGCACCGACGCGAAGTCGATGAACGGCGACGCCGTGTTCCGCGTGAAGCTCGAGCCCGGCGTCCGCAACATCGGCGTCCCCACCGCCGCCCAGAACGTCGCGTCGTAGCCCTCCGGCGACGGCTCGAAGCCCTCCTCCCCCGTGCCCACCAGGTGACCCGGCGCCTGCGCCTTCACCTCCCGCGCCACGTCATCCACCCACGCCCGCAGCCGCGCCCCTTCCCTGTCCAGCCCCCACCCTCGCGGCTCGTTCAGCAGCTCCCACGCCAGCACCGCCGGATGGTCCCCGTAGCGGATGCCGTCCACCGTGTTCACCCGATTCAGCACCCGCGCCACGTGCGCCTTGTAGTGCGCCACCACCGCCGGCTCCGTGAAGAACCGCGGGTCCCCCTCCACCGGCCCGGGCAGCCCCGCCCAGGCCACGTACTGTCGCGCACCGCCGTACGCGTCCCAGTAGTTCCCCAGCGTGAGCACCAGCCGCACCCCGTGCACCCGCGCCCGCGCGAGCACCCGGTCCAACCCTTGGAACGCCACCTCGTCGTACTGCAGCGGCCCCACCTGGATGGCGCTGTCGCCCACCTTGTCCACCGCGTCGTTGTGCCCGTTCGTGCGCACCGCGCGCACGCCCAGCGCCGCCGCCTTCGCCAGCACCTCCTCCACCACCGCCGACTCCGGCAGGCCCCGCCGCACGTCGCGCGTCGCCTCCTCCTGGAGGAAGTACGCGTTCAGCACCATGCTGCCCGAGGGCAGCCGGTCCAGGTGCTGCGGCGCCTCGCTCGCGCAGTCGGCCGCCACCGCCTCCAGCATCACCGGCTCACCCTCGCCACAGGCGCTGAGAACGACGGCCAGCGCCACGGCGGTGCTCCGGAACGGTGAGGACATGCCCCCATGCTACCGGCCGCACGTGCCCCGCGCACCCGCCCCGGAAGTTCGGCTAGCTTCTCCCCACCATGGAGCTCCGACTCGAAGGCGTCACGAAGACCTATCCCAACGGCACCCGCGCGCTGCAGGGCGTCTCCCTCACCATCCCCCGGGGCATGTTCGGCCTGCTGGGCCCCAATGGCGCCGGCAAGTCCACCCTCATGCGCAGCATCGCCACGCTGCAGGACGTCGACTCGGGCACCATGACCTTCGACGGCATCGACATCCGCCGCGACAAGGACCGCCTGCGCGAGGTGCTCGGCTACCTGCCCCAGGACTTCGGCGTGTACCCCAAGGTGTCGGCCTGGGACATGCTCGACCACCTCGCCCAGCTCAAGGGCCTGGCCCAGCGCCGGCCGCGCCATGACGCCGTGAAGGCGCTGCTCCAGAAGACCAACCTCTGGGACCACCGCGACCGCCGGCTCGGAGGCTTCTCCGGCGGCATGAAGCAGCGCTTCGGCATCGCCCAGGCCCTGCTCGGCAACCCCAAGCTCCTCATCGTCGACGAGCCCACCGCCGGCCTCGACCCCGCCGAGCGCTTCCGCTTCCACAACCTCCTCGCGGAGATCAGCACCGACGTCGTCGTCCTGCTCTCCACCCACATCGTCTCGGACGTCGCCGACCTCTGCCAGAACATGGCCGTGCTCGCCCACGGCACCGTCGTGGCCAGCGGTCACCCGCTCAAGCTCGTGGACGCGCTCGGCAACCGCGTGTGGAAGCGCTTCGTCAACCAGCCCGAGGAGCTGGACGCCCTCTCCAAGGAGCTCCAGGTCATCGCCGTGCGCCGCGTGGCCGGCCAGCGGCTCGTCCACGTGCACTCGGAGAGCCCGCCCCCCGGCTTCGAGCCCGCGAGCCCCGACCTGGAGGACGTCTACTTCCACGCCCTGGCCCAGGCACAGCCCCAGGCCCGGAAGCAGGCGTGAGAGGACTCTCCATGTTCAGCGCGCTCATCACCTTCGAGCTGTGGCGCCGGGTGAAGATGATCTCCACCTGGGTCTACGCCGCCGTGCTGGCCGGCGCCGGCCTCATCCTGATGCTCGGCGCGGGAGGTGTCTTCAAGAGCTTCTCCGTGGGCTCGGGCGCCGACCGCGTCCTCGCCAACAGCCCCTACCTGCTCTTCAACTTCATCTTCATCATCTCCCTCTTCGGCCTGCTGATGGTCGCCGCCGTCTTCGGCCAGGCCGCCAGCCAGGACTTCAACCACGGCACGTGGATGCTCATCTTCACCAAGAAGGTGAAGAAGGCGCCGTACCTCCTCGGCCGCTTCGCCGGAGCGTTCCTCTTCAGCTCGCTGCTGATGCTCGCCATCCTCCCGGGCATGCTGCTGGGCGTGGGCGTGGTGTGGGTGGTGGACGCGTCCCAGCTCACCACGCACCAGACGGCGGCGTACCTGTGGCCCTACGTCATCGGCGTGTGGCCCTCGCTGTTCGCCGTCGGCGCGGTGTTCTTCGCGCTGGCCGCGCTCACCCGGCGCATGGCCCCCGTCTACGTGGGCATGGTGGTGCTGGTGCTGGGCTACCTGCTGCTCGGCATGGTCATCACCGACGTGCAGCACCGCGTGCTGGCGGCCATCCTGGACCCGTTCGGCTCCATGACGTTCGACCACGTGACGCGCTACTGGACGCCGGCCGAGCGCAACCGGGACCTGGTGCCCCTCTCCGGCGTCATGCTGGCCAACCGCGCGCTGTGGCTCGCCGTGGGCGCCGCCCTGCTCGCCCTCACCGTGGCCCGCTTCCGCCCGGCCGTGGAGGAGCACCGCGGCGGCCGGAGCGCGGAGCACGAGGAGTCCTCCAGCGCCCCCGTCGCCATCCCCACCGTGGCGGCGGCCCCCACCACGGGCAGCTGGCTGCGCACCGCCCTCGACGCTGGCTGGCTGGCCTTCCGCGACGTCCTCCGCTCGCCGGTGTACTGGTGCTTCGTCGTGGCGGGGCTCGTCTTCGTCATCCTCGGCACGCTCGTCATGAAGACCCTCTTCGGCACCCCCACCTACCCGGTGACGTGGCAGGTGCTCGAGGTGGCCACGGGCATGTTCCGCCCCTTCGTGCTCATCACCCTCACCTTCTACGCGGGCGAGCTGGTGTGGAAGGAGCGCGACGCGGGGCTGGGAGAAATCATCGACGCGACGCGCGCCCCCACCTGGGTGGGCTACGCCTCGAAGCTCGGCGCTTTGCTGATGGTTGCCCTGTCGCTCAAGGTCGTGGTGGCGCTCGCCGTGCTGACGTCGCAGCTGGGCCGGGGCTTCTTCGACATCGACTGGCCGCTCTACTTCACCCAGCTCATCCTCATGGGCTTCCTGCGCGACGTGCTGCTGGCCGTGCTGGCCTTCTTCGCCCAGGTGCTCATCCACCAGAAGTACCTGGCCTACCTGGTGATGGTGCTCTACTTCGTCTCCCAGGCCGCGCTCGGCTTCCTCGGCGTGGAGGACAACCTCCTGCGCTACGCCGCCGAGCCCGCGGCGCCGTACTCGGACATGAACGGCTATGGAAACTTCCCCGCCGTCATCCTCTGGCACCGGCTGTACTGGTATGGGCTGGCGGGCATCCTCGTCGCCGCGGGCTACCTGCTCACCGTGCGCGGGCGGGAGACGCGGTGGCGCGAGCGACTGGCGGCGGCACGGGCCCGGCGCTCCACCGCGTGGACGCTGGCCACCGCGGTGTCGCTCCTGCTGTTCCTCGGGGCGGGCACCTTCATCTACTACAACACCCACGTCCTCAACCCGTACGTCACCGCGAAGGACCTCGAGCGGGCCACCGCGCGCTACGAGAAGGAGTACAAGTCCTACGCCGACCTGCCCATGCCGCGCATCATCGCGGCGGACGTCGCCTTCGACATCTTCCCCGAGGAGCAGCGCGCCGAGGCGCGAGGCACCTACCGCCTCCGCAACAAGCTCGAGGAGCCCATCGCGAAGGTGCTCCTCTCCATGAACACCGACGTGCGGGTGCGCAAGCTGTCCGTGGCCGGCGTGGAGCAACCCGCGCAGCATGACAAGGAGCTGGGCACCTACGTCTTCGAGCTGCCCTCGCCCCTGGCCCCGGGCGCCGAGGCCGACCTCGTGTTCGACCTGGAGCTCGGCCCCCGGGGCTTCAAGCACGGCGGCCCGAGCCAGGCGGTCGCCTACAACGGCACGTTCTTCAACAACGACAACCTGCCCAGGCTCGGCTACCAGTACGACGCGGAGCTGCAGCAGGACAGTGACCGCAAGGAGTACGGGCTCGCGCCGAAGGAGCACCTGTATCCGGACCGCGATGACCCCAAGGCGATGCAGGTGAACTACATCCGCCAGGACTCGGACTTCATCAGCTTCCAGGCCACGGTGAGCACGTCGCCGGACCAGCTCGCGGTGGCGCCGGGATATCTGGAGAAGGAGTGGACCGAGAACGGCCGGCGCTACTTCCGCTACAAGATGGACCAGCCCATCCTCAACTTCTTCTCCGTCCTGTCCGCGCGCTACACGGTGATGCGCGACACGTGGCGAGACGTGAAGCTGGAGATCTACCACCACCCCACGCACACCTTCGCGCTGGACCGGATGATGGCCGGCATGAAGGACGCGCTGGAGTACTGCAGCACGAACTTCGGCCCCTACCAGCACCGCCAGGCCCGCATCCTCGAGTTCCCCCGCTACGCGACGTTCGCCCAGTCCTTCCCCAACACCATCCCCTACTCGGAGGCGCTCGGCTTCATCGCCCAGGTGCGGCAGGACCACCCGGACGACGTGGACTTCCCGTACTACGTCACCGCCCACGAGATTGCCCACCAGTGGTGGGCGCACCAGGTGGTCGGCGGCCGGGCGCAGGGCGCGGCCATGACGTCCGAGACGATGTCCCAGTACGCGGCGCTGATGGTGATGAAGCACCGCTACGGGCCGAACAAGATGAAGCGCTTCCTCCGGTTCGAGCTGGACCGCTACCTCGCGGGCCGCGCCGTCGAGCGGAAGAAGGAAGCCACGCTGTCACGCGTCGAGAACCAGCAGTACATCTATTACCAGAAGGGCAGCCTGGCCATGTACGCGCTCCAGGACTTCATCGGCGAGGAGCGGGTGAACCGCGCGCTGCGCCGCTACGTGGAGAAGGTGCGCTTCCGGGGCCCGCCCTACACCGGCTCCGCGGAGCTCATCGGCTTCCTGCGCGAGGAGACGCCCCCGGAGTACCAGTACCTCCTCGAGGACCTCTTCGAGACGATCACCCTCTACGACAACCGGGCCGTGTCCGCGACGGTGCGGAAGAACGCCCAGGGCACGTGGGACGTCACGCTCAAGGTGATGGCGAAGAAGTTCCGCAGCGACGACAAGGGCGCGCAGCAGGAGCTGGAGTTCAGCGACTGGATGGACGTCGGCGCGCTCGACGAGAAGGGCGAGGCCGTCTTCCTGGAGAAGCGCAAGGTGGCCAAGGGCGAGTCGGAGGTCACCTTCACCGTGCCCGTGAAGCCGGCGCAGGTGGGAGTCGATCCGCTCAACAAGCTCATCGACCGCACGTCCGACGACAACGTGACGCAGCCGACCGAGGGCGAGCCCCTCGCGATGGGGACGCCCTCCACGCCGTGAGCGCACCGGCCCTCCCTGGCGGACAGCCGCCGGGGAGGCGCCGCGCTACCAGCGGATGCGCAGGTCGAAGCCGTTGGGCGGCTCGAAGCGCTCCAACTCCACGCGCGGCGCGGTGGCGCCGGCCTGGCGCAGGGCTCCCTCGCAGGTGCCCGCGGCGGCGTCCGCCGGGAAGGGGTAGCCGCGGAAGCGGACGCGCCAGTCGGCGGGCCCCAGGGACTCGGTCTGGATGTCCACCGGGGACACCACCGAGCTGAAGCTGAGCCCCACGCGCTTCATCGCACGCTCGGGGCCGGCCATCTTCAGCGCCACGCCCACCACCCGGCCCACCAGCGTGTCGAAGTAGGCGCGCACCATCTCCCGCCCCAGCTCCCTCAGCGCCTCCTTGCGCTCCCGCCCCGGGAAGAGGTGGCGCACCGCCGCGTCCTGGCAGGCCAGGTACACGGAGGCCGGATAGGTCGCGCGGGGCTTGTCCACGTCGTACCCCGCCGAGAGGTACGCGGCGCGGAGCTTCGTGTCGGGCCTGGTGAAGCGGACGAGGGACTCGAACAACGTGGACTGGACGATGACCTCGGTCGGCATGTGGGGCCACGCTATGGGAGTCGGGGCAACCTGTGAAGTCGGCCCCCTGCCCTCCAGGCAGGCAGGACCTCCCGTGAACGGATGGCCGCCTGTCCCCTGTCACGCCTCCGACTCATCCCCATCTTGGTCGGAGACCTTTTCACGAACGGAGGCGGTGATGAGCACGCGAAAGCCGAACCAGCCAGAGAAGACTCCGGAGACCCGGCAGGGCGCGGGCGAGGAGGAGCCCATCCGTCACAAGGGGCCCGACCGGGCCACGACCGAGGAGAAGCACTCCGGGCCCCAGCCCGACGGCAACGGCGCCACCGGCGAGCCCCCGGCCTTCCCGACGCACAACTGAAGAGACCTTCAGCGCTGAAAAGACGACGGGCCCGGCATGCGACACGCCGGGCCCGTCTCGACTTCAGGCCCCGAGGGCCGTGACGACTAGAACCACTTCGGCGACGGACGGCGCGGAGGCGGCGGCGGGGCGTCTGCGCCCTTCGCCTGCGTGCCGGTGGCCGCCGGACGGGGGCTCATCGCCGGCCCACGCGACGGCTGGGAGCTACGGCCGGAGCCACCGCCTCCACCGCCCTGGCCGGAGCGCCCGCCACCATCGAAGCGGCCTTCACCCCTGCCGCCTCCCGAGCTCCCACGGCGCCGCGACGGCCCCGAGGGATGCCCACCACCACCGCCACCACCACCCGAGCCCCGGGCCTGCCGGCCACGGCCGCCACCCCGGCCCGAAGGCGGAGGGCCGCGGTCCGGCTCGGCGGGCGCCGTGTAGTCGGCGGGACGGGGACCCGTCTTGCCCGCGCGGTACGGGTGGTCCTCCACCACGGGCACGCTGCGGCGGATGGTGCGCTCGATGTCGCGCAGGTACGCGCGCTCCTCGCCGTCGCAGAACGACACGGCGATGCCGCTGGCGCCCGCGCGGCCGGTGCGGCCGATGCGGTGCACGTACTGCTCGGGCACGTTGGGCAGGTCGTAGTTGATGACGTGGCTCAGCCCGTCGATGTCGATGCCGCGCGCGGCGATGTCCGTGGCCACCAGCACCCGCAGGGAGCCAGCGCGGAAGTCGTCGAGCGCACGCTCACGGGCGTTCTGGCTCTTGTTGCCGTGGATGGCCGCGGCCTGCACGCCCGCGCCCTCCAGCTGCTTCGCCACGCGGTTGGCGCCGTGCTTCGTGCGCGTGAAGACGAGCGCGCGGGCGATGCGGCCCTCCTTGAGGAGGTGCGTCAGCAGGCCGCGCTTCTGCTCGCGCTCCACGAAGTACACCTGCTGGCTCACCGTCTCCGCGGTGCTGGAGACGGGCGTCACCTCCACCCGGATGGGGTTGGTGAGGATGTTGCGCGACAGGTCCACGATTTCGGGCGGCATCGTGGCGCTGAAGAAGAGCGTCTGCCGCTTCGGGGGCAGCGCCTTGATGACCTTGCGCACGTCATGGATGAAGCCCATGTCGAGCATGCGGTCCGCCTCGTCGAGCACGAACACCTCGAGCGAGCGCAGGGACACGAAGCCCTGGTCCATCAGGTCCAGCAGACGCCCGGGCGTGGCCACGAGCACGTCCACGCCGCTGCGCAGCGCCTGCACCTGGGGCGACTGGCCCACGCCGCCGAAGATGACGGCATGGCGCAGGGGGAGATTCTTGCCGTAGTTGGCGAAGCTCTCACCGACCTGCCCCGCCAGCTCGCGGGTGGGGGTGAGCACGAGGCAGCGCACGGGCCGGGCGCCGCCCGCGGGCGCCTTGGCGGAGAGCCGCTGGAGGATGGGCAGCGCGAAGGCGGCCGTCTTGCCGGTGCCCGTCTGCGCCACGCCGAGGATGTCCTTGCCGGCCAGCGCATGCGGGATGGCCTTCTCCTGGATGGGAGTCGGCGTGGTGTAGCCCTCCGCCTTGACGGCGCGCAGGAGGGTGTCGTGCAGCTGGAGTTCGTCGAAAGTCATGTCGTCCTGGCAAACGGTGAGCCCGCCCCCTCAGAGAGTGAGGGGGCCCGCGCAGCGTGCCCAGCCGGTCTCATTACCGGGGGCACCTGGCGGTGCGCGGTCAGACCCGATTGGCCGAACCGCTTTGGGAGCGTGGTGGAACAGGGGGGCTACCCCACCCATTCCTTTGATAACGCCGGAGGACCCTGCCCGCTCCCCGCGTTGAAGTCCCGTGAAATCAATGACTTGACACACGTTTTCTCGGGCTGGCGTCCAGGTCCGGGCAGCGCACGGCCTCCCGGTGCCCCTCTTCCTGGGGAAACACTGGAAAGCGGGAAAGTGAGACACCCGCCCTTGGTAAGGTCCGGGGCCATGTGGCGAGAGCCGAGCCTCGATGACTTCGTCCTCCTGAAGCGGCTGGCGCTGGGTGCCATGTCCGAGGTGTTCCTCGCCGAGGTGAAGGGCGCGCAGGGCCCGGACCGGCTGGTGGCGCTCAAGCGGATGCGCCCGGAGGTGGCGGGAGACGAGGCCTGGGTGCGGCAGTTCCTGGACGAGGCGCACCTGGCCAGCCTGCTCAACCATCCGTCTCTCGCGCGCCTGCGCGCCTTCGGCCAGCAGGACGGCCTGCTGTTCCTCGTGTTCGAGTACGTGCACGGCCTCACCCTGGCCCAGCTCCTGGAGGCGCGCCGCGCCGCGGGGCACGGGCCGCTGCCGTGGCCTCCGGCCGCGCGCATTGCCTCGCACGTGGCCGAGGCCCTCGGCTACCTGCATGCGCTGCGAAGCCGGGAGGGACAGCCGCTGGGGCTCGTGCACCGCGACCTCCATCCGGGCAACGTGATGGTCGCCGACACCGGCGCGGTGAAGCTGCTCGACGTGGGCATCGCGTGCAGGGCGGGACGGCTGGCGGAGACCCTGCCCGGCACCGTGAAGGCGCGCCTGGAGTACGCCGCGCCGGAGCAGCTGCGCCAGGAGCCGGTGGATGGCCAGACGGACGTGCATGGCCTGGCGCTGCTGCTCTTCGAGCTGCTCTCGGGCGTGCAGCCCCAGCGGCGGCCCCATCCGGCGCGCACCCTGGAGGCGGTGCTGACGGAGGTGCCCGAGGGCCTCGAAGTCCTCCGTCCCGCGGTGCCGGAGGTGCTGCGGCGCTGCGTGACGGCGGCGCTCGCCAAGGAGCCCGGGCGCCGTCCTTCGCTGCTGGAGCTGCGCACCGCGCTCGACCAGGCCCTGCGCACGGCCGGAGCCCCGGTGATGGGCCTGCCCGAGCTGGCCGCGCTGGTGGCGCCCTGGCTTCCCGGCTCCGGGCGCCTGCCCTGGAACCCCGGGGGCTCGTCAGCGGACGTCATCACCGCCCGGACCCCCACCGCGCGCACGTCGCCGGAGCCGAAGGGCTGAGCCTCAGTCTCCGCCCTTCAGTCCGTAGCGGTTGAGCAGGCCGTGGACGTGGCTGCGCGCGAGCCCCGCGGTCCGCGCCACCTCCGAGATGTTGTTGCCGCACTTCTCGAGCAGCGCCGTGAGGTACTCGCGGGTGAAGGCCTCCACCATCCGCTCCTTGGCCTCCTTGAATGTCAGGCCGCTCAGCTCCTCCGACATGGCGGGGGGCGCGCTGCCCACGGGCCGGGCGTCCGGCAGCTCCACGTCCCCGGCCGCGAGGACGCGGTGCACGAAGTTGCGCAGCTCGCGCACGTTGCCCGGCCAGTCGTAGCCGACCAGCCGCTTCACCAGCTCCTCCGTGAGGGGGAAGTCCGGCTGACCGGCCTGCGCGAAGAGGTGGCGCGCCAGCAGCGGGATGTCCTCCGAGCGCTCGCGCAGCGCGGGCACCCGCACCGGCACCACCGCGAGCCGGTAGTACAGGTCCGCGCGGAAGCGCCCCGCGGCCACCTCCGCCTTCAAGTCGCGGTGCGTGGCGGCCACCACGCGCACGTCCACGCTCCGCGCGGCGTTGTCCCCCACCCGGCGCACCGTGCCCGACTCCAGCACGCGGAGCAGCTTCGGCTGGAGCTCCAGGGGAAGCTCGCCCACCTCGTCGAGGAAGACGGTGCCGCCGTGCGCCTGCACCAGGTGGCCGTGGCGCTCGGCGTGCGCTCCCGTGAAGGCGCCCTTCGCGTGGCCGAACAGCTCGCTCTCGATGAGCGAGGGCACCACGGCGCCGCAGTCCACGATGACGAACGGGCCGGCGCTCCGGGGCGAGGCCTGGTGGAGCGCCTCGGCCAGCAGCTCCTTGCCGGTGCCCGTCTCTCCCAGCAGCAGCACGGAGAACGAGGAGCGCGCCGTCCGCTCGAGCACGCCGAAGAGGCGCTGCATCACCGCGCTCTGCCCCAGCGCCCGGCCAAAGGACGTGAGGGGCGTCGCGGCCTCGCCGTCCTCGGCGGGCTCGGGCAGCACGAGCAGCGTCGTCTTGCCCAGCGTGAAGCGGGCCTCGCTGGCCACGGTGACTTCGTGGATGCGCACGCCCAGGGACCAGGTGCCGTTGCGAGAGCCCACATCTCGCACCCGCACACCCTCCGGGCGGGCCTGCAGCTCCAGGTGGACGCGTGACACCGTCGTGTCACTCAGCCGCAGCCCCCCCTCCACCTGCGTCCCCACCAGCAGCGTGCCTTCGAGGAGAAGCTCCCGCCGCGCATCGGGCCCTGTCTCCACGATGACGCGGAAGCGCGGGCCGCGCACGGCAGGCTGCCCCTCCGCCAGTGCACCGGGTGAGAACGGTTCGGTGGAGGATGCGCCCATGGGGTATGGCAACATAGGGCCGTCCATGGCGGCCTACAAGCAACCCTCGGCATGTGGCTCCTGCGGGGGGCCCATCCCCTTTCCGGGGGCCTCCTGTACGGAGTGCACCGCCATCACCCAGCACGCCGGCGAGGCCGGGTGGCGCGCTCGCACGCCGACGCGGCGCCCGCTGCAGCCCGGCGACGTGCTGGAGGGCAAGTGGCGGCTGGAGGAGCTGCTGGGCGCGGGAGGCATGGGGCAGGTGTACCGGGCCCGAGATCTCGCGCTCGAGCGGAGCGTGGCCATCAAGCTGCTCCACGACGCGCTGTGCGAGGACGCGCAGAGCGTGGCGCGCTTCGAGCGTGAAGCACGGGCGATGGCGCGGCTGGAGCACGCGCACATCACGCCCATCCACGCCGTCGGCCAGCAGGCGGGGCGGCCCTTCATCGTTATGAAGCACCTGGAGGGAATGTCCCTGGCGCGCTACCTGCGCTCGGTGCCCGGCCCCCTGCCCGTCCCCGAGGTGCTCGCCCTGGCCCGGCAGCTGTGCGCGGGGCTGGAGTTCATCCACGGGCGCGGCTGCGTCCACCGCGACATCAAGCCGGGGAACATCTTCGTGTCACCGGGCGGGCACGCGACGCTGCTGGACTTCGGCATCCTCTGGGAGCACCGGGGCGCGGAGTCCACGGGCAGTGGCGTGCGGCTCGGCACGCCCAGCTACATGGCGCCGGAGCAGGCGCGAGGAGAGCCCGTCGATGGCCGCGCGGACCTGTACTCGCTCGGCCTGGTGTTGCTGGAGGCGCTGACGGGGCTGGCGCCTTCGAGCACGTGCCGGCTCCTCGGTGACGGGCCCGAGGGCGCGGTGCGGGCGCTGCGTGAGCAGGCACCGTGGCTTCCGGCTCGGCTGGCCTCGGTGCTCGTGCAGGCCACGGCGCTGAACCCGGAGGCGCGCCACAAGAGCGCGCTCGCGTTGCTGACCGCGCTGGAGACGGCGGAGCGTGCGGGCACCGCGGCTCCCGGGCCCGTGGTCAGCGTGGTCAGCGTGGTCAGCGTGGCCGCGGAGCCGCGTGCCTCCGCACCGCTTCCGCGCGCACCGGAGAAGCGCGGGCTTCGCATGCCGGTGGCGATAGCGGGGGGCGTGGCGGTCGCCGCGATGCTCGTGCTCGGAGTGGTCGTTCCGTGGAGCGCGGGTGAATCGTCAGCGACGACGGCTCCGGGCTCCCTGACGGAGTCCGCAGTCGTTCCGGCTCTGGCTCCGGCTGCATTCGCCCACCCCGCAGCGGCTGGGTCTGGCGGTCCTCCGCCCTCTTCGACGACGGCAGCCGCGCCTCAGGCTTCAGGTTCCGTAGCGACTCCTCCCGCCACTTCAGCTCCGACCCCGGCGACCTCCGCGACTTCGGCACCGGACGCCAGGCGCCCACCCTCCGCTTCCGCGCCTCCAAAGGTGCCGCCTTCGAAGCGGAAGCCCGCGTCGCCTGCCCGCGCCGTGTCGCGGTCCGCGCAGCCGCGCGGCTCGACCCGCACCGAGGCCCCCTCGGCGGCATCCGCGGAAGGCGACTCCAAGCCCAAGGCCGGCAAGGGGCGGGGCGAGCTGCGCGTCGTCACGGTGCACGCAGGCCGGACGGTCTGGGCCAACGTCAGCGTGGACGGCAAGCACCACGGCGCCACCCCGGTGTCGCTCGACCTGCCCGAGGGCCGGTACTCCGTGCGCGTGGAGCGCGGCGGCTTCGCTCCCGTCGAGCGTGCCGTCGATGTTTCCCCGGGCACGAAAGCGGTGGTACGCATCGAGCTTCACGAATGAGCGCGACCCTGCTGGTGATGTCCCTGCTGCTCTCCGCGAGTGCGCCTGTAGAGGAGCCGCGCGAGCTGGACGCAGCCCTCCAGGCACTGTCCGAGGGAGACTTCGAAGCCGCGCTCTCCCACGTGGACAAAGGGCTGCAAAGGACGCGGGAAGAAGCCAGCGAAGCACGGCTGCACCTGGTTCGAGGCGAGGTGTACGCGGCGCTGCGCCAGTACACCCAGATGGAGGCCGCCTTCGCGCAGGCGCTCGAGTCCGACCCGGACGTGCGCCTGGACCCGGAGCGCGTCCAGCCCACGGTGGTCACCCTCTTCGAGAGCCTGCGCGAGCGGCTCCGCGGAGAGCTGGTCATCGACGTCGAGCCCGCGGGCGCGGACCTGCGGCTGGATGGCCAGCCGCTCGGACAGTCACCCTGGCGGGGCCCCGTGCCCATCGGCACGCACACGCTGGACGTGGGCTCGGGAGTCACCACGCTCGACGTCACGGTGCGCCCGGGCAGGGTCGAACAGGTCCGCGTCGTCCTTCCTCCGACGAGCCTTGAAGCCCCGTCGCCTTCGGGGCTCGCCTTCGGCGCCCAGGTGCGGGCCGCGCTGGGCCTGGCCCCGCTGTCGGGCGTGGGCCTGGAAGCAGGAGGAAGACTGGCGGGGCGCTACCTCTACGGCGAGCTCAACGCGACCGCGGGTCGGCGGTTCGGCGCCTCCGCGCGCCTGGGAGTCCAGGCTCCGGAGCTGGTGGGACCGGTGACGCTCTTCCTCTCTCTCGATGGCTACGCCCTCGCGAAACCAGGCCTGTTCGGTGCCGGAGTGTCGGCGGGAGCCAGCCTCCCCCTCTCCTCGCGGCTCGCCCTCTTCGCCGAGCTGAGCGGACGCTGGCTCCCATCGGACTCCGACTACGAAACCACGCACCTGCTGGGCGTGTCCGGACTGCGCTTCACGCTCAGCAGGTAGCTGCCTCCCGAGCCGACCTCACCTGCCTGTCGGCCCGGGGCAGCGGTCCACCGCTCAGAAGAGCTGCTGGTAGCGCTCCCCGGAGCATCGTGCCGCCGTCTGGCAGCACGGCTCCGGGGAACGGTCCACCCTGCGTGACTAGCGGAACACCGTCAGGTCCACCCGGTCCGCGTTGATGACGTAGCCCGAGGACGCCGTGTTCTTCCGGCCCGACACCGTCACCGTGAGCGTGTGCGGCCCCGCGCTCAGCTGCGGACTGGTCCACAGCAGCTTCTGGTCCTGGCGCGTGGAGGCGTAGAAGTCCACGTCCACCGCCGCACCGCCGTCGATGGACACCGACGCAATGCCGTGGTGCGAGGCCGCCGAGCCATACAGCCGCGCCTGCGTGCCGCTGAAGCGCACCGAGAACGCGGCGCCCGTGGCCGACGCGTAGTGGTCATCCTGCTGGTACTTGCCGGTGCCCGTGCCCGTCTGCCACGTGCCCGTGTACTCGAACTGCTCCAGCCCGGTGCCCACCACCGCGTCGTTGACCTGCACGTCGACCGCCGTCGCACCCACCGTCACGGCGACCGTGGCGCTGGTGCCCCAGTTGCCCGCCGCGTCCCTCGCCTTCGCCACCAGCGAGTGCTGCCCGGCCGTGGCGTTCCAGGTGAAGGCATAGGGCGAGCTCGCGTCCTCGCCCAGCTTCACGCCGTCCACCCACAGCTCCGTCAGCACCACGCCGACAGCGTCGGTGGCGGACACCTGCACCGCCACGTTGCCCGGCGCCACGGTGCCACCCGTGGGCTGGGTGATGCCCACCGTGGGCGCCGTCGTGTCACCCTGGGCCGGCCGCGTCACGTCCACGCGGTCCGCGTTGATGACGTAGCCCGAGGACGCCGTGTTCTTCCGGCCCGACACCGTCACCCGGAGCGTGTGCGTGCCCGCGGCCAGCGTGGGGCTGGTCCACAGGAGCTTCTGGTCCTGACGGGTGGCGGAATAGAAGTCCACGTCCACCGCCGTGCCGTTGTCGATGGACACCGAGGCGATGCCGTGGTGCGGCGCGGCCGAGCCGTAGAGCCGCACCTGCGTGCCGTCGAAGAGGACCGCGTAGGAGGCATTCGCCGCGCTGGAGTAGTGGTCGTCCTCCTCGTACTTGCCGGCGCCGGTGCCCGACTCCCACGTGCCCACGTACTGGAACTGCCACTGCCCGCTGCCCACCGTGGCGTCGTTGAGCTGCACCGTGCCCGTCGGCGGCGGAGGCGGCGGCACGTTGGCCAGCGGGAAGTCGCGAATCATCGGGACGATGGGGTCATTGGGCCCGAAGGTGTGCTCGCACGCGGTGATGGAATTGGGGCCCCAGTTCCAGACGAAGACGGCCGCCGCGCCGCCCGCCAGGTACTGCTGGAACTTCTGGCGCATGGCGTCCCGGCGCGTGGTGGGGTTCGTCCGGCAGTTGCTGGGGGCCGCGTTGATGCCGGTCTCACCGATGATGAGCGGCTTGTTCAGCGCGTTCATCGCGCGGATGGAGGGCCCGAAGTGCGGCGAGACGATGGTGTTGCCGTTGTTGTAGTCGTAGTCGTACTCGTGGAGGCTGCCCACGTCGATGTTGGGGAGGTCGTGCAGGCTCCGGAAGCCCGCCTCGCCGTCGTAGGCCCACGGCGCCCACGAGCCCGAGCTGATGAGGTGGTTCGGGTCGATTCCCTTGATGGTGGTGCTGATGTCGCTGAAGAAGGTCTTGATGGTGGCGGTGTTGGCGTCACCGGGCTCGTTGATGATTTCCCACATGCCCACCGACGCGGAGTCCCGGAAGCGGGTGACGACCTCGCGCACCCAGGGGACGTAGTTCGTCCGGTAGCCGCTGGAGTACCAGGAGGGCTGCTTGCCGCTGCCGTCCGAGCCGTTGTAGCCGTCCCACTCGCCGCAGTAGCTGCGCCCGTCGGCGAGCGTGAGGATGAGCTTCTGGTTGTACTTCTCGGCCGCGCGGACCACCCGCTCGATGCGCGCCAGGCCCTGCGGCCTGAACGCCCAGGTGCGCGTGAGGCTGTTGGGGCGCTGCCCCGCGAAGAAGGCGTCCAGCTGGGCGTCGGTCGGGACCGCGCCACAACCCGTCAGCGAGAAGGCGTTGACGCCCACCATCTGGTAGGGCGCGCCATTTAGGTAGAGCTGCTTGCCCTGCCGGTAGAGGAAGTTGGCGGGGACCGCCGCCTGGGACTCGGACTCGAGGTTGTCCTCGGCTGCTTCTTCGGGAACCGCGTTGCACGCGGCCAGCAGGGAGAGGGCGGCCAGGCCGATGAATCGACGAACTGGGGGGAGTGTTCGCATGAGACGTTCTCGGAGTTGATGAGGAAGCAGGACCTCGCGGCCCCACGCCGCCCTCCTTGAGCAAGCCCGGGGCCACTCCGGGCGCGCCCGTAGATTCCAGGGGTTACGCAGGAGCGGGCCCGCTCCTCCACCGCAGGTGTCCTGTCGAGTGAACAGCTCCTGTTCTCTCGACAGGACAGGTCCCCGGAATGCCGCCGTGGTAGGGAACGGGCTCGTGCGTCAACGCGTCGTCGTCACGGAAGACCCCGAGGGCCTGCGCACCCTGCGCTTCGAGCAGGGCGGCGCGCGCCAGAGCGTGGTCTGGCCCGGTGAGCCGCTGCGGCTGGAGATTCCGTACACGCGGATGTCCATGGCGGGGCTCGCCTTCGTGCCCGAGCCCGAGCGCATCCTCGTGGTGGGCCTGGGCGGCGGCGCCATCCCCATGTTCCTGCGCGCGGTGCTCCCAGAGGTCGCCATCGACGTCGTCGACGTGGAGCCCGACGTGGTGGAGGCGGCGAAGCTCTACTGCGGCTTCCAGGAGGACGACGCCCTCCGCGTCCACGTGGCGGACGGGCGCAGCTTCATCGAGGCCTCCGGCCCGGCGTACTCCCTCATCGTCCTGGACGCGTATGGCCCCGACAACATCCCCCCGCACCTGGCGACGCGGGAGTTCCTGGGCGCGGCGCGCGCACGCCTGACCGCGGATGGCGCGGTGCTGGGCAACGTCTGGGAGTCGGTGTCCAACCCGCTGTTCCCCTCCATGCTCCGCACCTGGCGGGTGAGCTTCCCGCAGCTTCACCGGCTCGACGTGCCGTCCACCACCAACCGCATCCTCGTCGGCCTCTCGCACACAGAGGCGTACTCGCACGTGGACCTGGTGGACCGCGCGGCGCGACTCGAGCGCGAGCTGGGCCTGCCCTTCGAGCTGGGCCGGATGGTGTCGCGCGGTCACCGGCAGGTGCCCCGGCGCGTGAAGGACGGGCACATCCTCACCGACGCGGCGCTGGACTGAGCCGACCGGCAGGGCCCCGGAACCGTCGTCGCGGTCCCGGGGCCCCTCACGTCACTTCACCTCACGCACGCGCTTCGGCCTGGGCCGCGTAGAGCGACTCGGGCACCGGCTCGTACGCACCCAGGCGCATGCTGGCCTGGGCCCGTCCCTGCGTGCGGCCGCGCAGGCCCGTCACGTAGCCGAAGAGGCTGGCCATGGGCACTCGCGCGGAGACGACTCGCACCACCCCGCGCGCTTCCATTCCCAGCACCCGCCCGCGCCGCGCGGACAGGTCCCCGAGCACCTCGCCCAGGTACTCCTCCGGAGTCGTCACCTCCACGTCCATGACGGGCTCCAGCCCCTGGAGGCCCGCGCTCCGCACCGCCTCCTGCAGCGCCAGGGAGCCGGCCATGGAGAACGCCTGGGGCGTGGAGTCCTTCACGTGCGTGCTGCCATCCACCAGCCGCACCTCCACGTCCACCAGCGGGACGCCGTCCCGCACGCCGCGCTCCATGGCGCCGGCCACGCCCTTTTCGATGGCGGGGACCAGCTCCCGGGGAATGTTGCCACCCCGGGTGTCGTCCACGAAGACGAGCCCCGCCCCTCGCGGCGCCGGACCGACGTCCAGCACCACGTGCGCGTACTGTCCGGGCCCGCCCGTCTGGCGGACGTGGCGGTACTCCTGGCGCACCTTGCGCCGGACCGTGTCGCGGTATGCGACCTTGGGCTGTCCCACGCGGGCCTCCACTCCGTACTCCGTCAGCAGTCGGGACACGATGACCTCCAGGTGCAGCTCACCCATGCCGGACAGCAGCACCTGGCCGCTCTCCGGGTCCACGCCCACTCGCAGCGACGGGTCTTCCGCCGCCAGCCGATGCAGGCCCTCTTCCAGCTTCGGAAGCTCCGCGGGAGAGCGCGCCTCCACGGCGAGCTGCACCACGGGCTCCATGACTCCCAGCGACTCCAGCACCACCGGAGCCTCCGGGTCGCACAGCGTGTCGCCCGTGCGCACGCCCTTCAGGCCGAGCGCCGCGCAGATGTCTCCCGCATGGACCTCCGCCACCTCCTCGCGGCGGTTGGCATGCATGAACATCAGGCGCCCCACCCGCTCGCGCCGGCCGGTGACCGGATTGATCAGGACGGTGCCCGCGCGAAGCGTGCCCGAGTAGACGCGCAGGAAGACGATGCCTCCCACCGCCTTGTCGCTCATCAGCTTGAAGACGAGCGCGGTGGGCGGGCCCGCGTCCGACGCAGGACGGGAGACACGCTCGAGCGTGACAGGGACACAGCCCTCGACGGCGGGAAGGTCCGACGGCGCGGGCAGGTAGTTGACGACGGCATCCAGCAACATCTGCACTCCCTTCTTCTTGAAGGCCGACCCGCACAGCACCGGCACCAGGGTCCGCGCGAGGGTGCCCGCGCGCAGCGCGCGCTCCAGGTCCTCGGCGGTGACTTCGTCCAGCCGCCCTTCCACGAACTTCTCCATCACCGTCGCATCCACGTCCGCGCACGCCTCGATGAGCCGCAGGCGCAGCCGCTCCGCTTCCTCCCGCGCCTCGGCGGGCACGGGCTGCTCGTCGCCGTAGCGGCCCTCTTCTCCCTCGAAGAAGACGGCCTGCATGCGCACCACGTCCACGAGGCCACGGAAGTCCATGCCCTCGCCCAGGGGGAGCTGCACGGCCACCGGATTGGCGCCGAGCCGCTCTTCGATGGACGCCACGCTCATCGCGAAGTCCGCGCCCACCTTGTCCATCTTGTTGAGGAAGGCGATGCGCGGCACGTGGTACCGGTCCGCCTGCCGCCACACCGCCTCCGACTGGGGCTCCACGCCCTGGCTGGCGTCGAACACCGCCACCGCGCCGTCCAGCACGCGCAGAGAGCGCTCGACTTCGATGGTGAAGTCCACGTGTCCCGGCGTGTCCAGGATGTTGATGCGGTGGGGCACGCCCGCCGCGCTGCCGCGCGTGGGCTTCCAGGACGCCGTGGTGGCCGCCGAGGTGATGGTGATGCCGCGCTTCTTCTCCTCGGGCATCCAGTCCATCTCCGTGGAGCCGGTGTGCACCTCTCCCGTGGAGTGGATGCGACCGGTAAAGAAGAGGACGCGCTCGGTGAGCGTCGTCTTCCCCGCGTCGATGTGGGCCATGATGCCGATGTTGCGGTACCGCTCGATGCGAGTGCTGCGGGACATAGAGGACTCCCGTTCCCGTCGGGCAGCGAGGCCCGCGGGTGGTGTGTGAAGACACACTGGTTGCGTTGAAGGACGCGAGACGGGCCGTGCCTCAGGCACACGCACGCGCGACACGCCGGAGGGGCACGACAGGCCCGCTCAGGGACGCGTGAGGACACACGAGGGCACAGCGAGAGCGATGGCGGAGCCGGAGCTCACGGAACGCGGGAACCAGCCAACCCGCGAACCGGAGGACACCGGTCCGCCTGCTCAAATGTCGAGCAGAACCTCGTGACGGGGGGCGAGGCACACGTCCGCCGCCGGCGCACAGATGCGCGCACTCAGCAGGGCGATGTTGGAAACGGGCCTCATGATGCACATGAGGTAAAGCACCGGCGCCCGCTTGTCAACCCAGGGGCAGCTCGCGCGCGAACTGCGTGCGGTAGCGCCCCTTCAGCGCATCGAGCGCTTCACGCATCCCGGCCGCGCGGTACTGCTCGGCGAGCAGGCGCCACGCCTCCGCGTGCAGCGGCTCGAGCGTGACGACGCGCTCCAGGTGCGTGCGTGCCTCCTGGCGCGAGCCCGCATTCACCGCCAGCCACCCGAGGATGAAGTGCGCCTGGACGGCTTCGTCGTGCACGGCCACCGCCTTGCGGCACGACGTGCGCGCCGGCGCCAGGCGGCCCGAGCGCAGGTGCAGCTCGCACTGGAGCACGTGCACCACCGCGGCCCTGGGGAACTCGCGCGACAGCCACTGGAGCTTCGCCTGGGCCTTCGCCACCGTGCCCTTGTCGAGCTGCGCCTCCACTTCCTTCGCGGCGCGGACGAGCTCGCCCTCGCGCTCCACGGGCACGCCGCTCTGCTGGGAGTCCACCGGCAGCGCCACCCAGCGCCGCGTCTGCGAGGCCCAGGTGAGCACCTTGCCCGCCTCCTTCACGCCGGCGGCCTTCGCCGCCACCTGCTCGGCCCAGGTCAGGGCTCCGACCTCCTTGAAGAGGATGGCCAGGTCTGCCCAGAGGTCATGGCCCGCCGCGGGATGGGCCTCCGCGCGCTGCCGGACCTGGACGAGGTACGCCTGTGCCTCGGCCCGGTTCCCCTGCTCCAGCTGGCTCCGGGCCAGGTACATCAACGGAACGGGCTGCCAGGGGAAGCGTGTGGCGATGGCCTCACAGCGCTCGCGCGTGGCGGGCAGCTTCGGCGCGGTGCGGACGGCCAGGTAGCACGCCGTCGACTGCACCTCCTCATGATCCGGATGGCGCCGGGCCACGGGCTCCAGCCGCTGCGCGGCAACCTCGAAGCGGCCCTCCCTGTCGAGCGCGAGGACCTCGTCGACCACCTGTCGGTCCACGGGCGGCAGCGGCGCGGGCCCGCGCTCCGGCGTCAGCTGACCCGCGGCGTTGCGCTCGGCCCAGGCGATGACCTCCTGCTTCTCGGGGCCGTCCCAGTCCGGCCCCTGGATGGACGCGAGCTTCTCCTTCAGCTCGAGCGCCCAGGCCTTCCGGGCCGCGGCATCCCTACGGCCCTGGGGCAGGTGGCGCAGGCTGACGGCGAGCAGCTCCAGCGTCTGCGGAGGGAAGGCCGCCTGGTTCGTCGCGTAGTGCGGGTACATCATCCAGGCGGAGTCCTGGACGTGGAACGCGCCGAGCGTGTGCGCCCACTCGTGGAGCAGCACGGACGTCTCCTTGTGCAGCTTGCGCTCGTGGTACAGCGTCTCGCGCTCCTCCGCCGGCAGGTGGGTGAGCGCGGCCATGATGTTGCGCACCTCCTCCGGGTTGCCCATCTCGCGCAGGACGAAGTGCCGGCCGAACATCCGCGCCAGTCCCAGGTGGTCCTGCGAGGTGCTGAAGACCTTGAGCCGGGACACCAGACCGATGACGAGGTCCACGTCCTCGCCCGGGTCGAGCGCCTCCAGCTCCGCCAGCGTGTCGTCGAGCGCGCCCTCCGAGCTGCGCCGCTCCCACTGGTGCGTCGACTCCAGCTCGAACACCACCCCGAGCGGCGCACGCACCACCGCGCTGGCGCGCTGGAGCTGGCTGACGATGCTGCTGCGCCAGCGCATCACCTGGTCCCGGTAGTCGGAGTCGACGTACACGCGGACGCGCAGCTTGCGCACCGGGCCGGAGGCGGACGCGGAGGACGCCTCCAGCTTCTTCGGGGCGAGCTGCTTCGCGTACTCGCGCTCGTAGTCCACCGGCCGCTTCACACAGGCCACGCCCGCCAGCACGAGCAGGACGGACAGCGCGGCCCCTCGGCCGGCCTTCCACGACAAAGGGCTGCGCTCCATCGAGAATCCCCTACGGCCCGTCCCGGAAGAGTGCGACGAGCCTCCTCCTGGCGCCTGGCCATCCATCAAGACGTCCTGCCCCCGCTTCCTTGCGGGGGCGACCCACGCGTGACGGCGGTGGGGCACGGAATCTGACAGAGGTCCGCGCTCGCGGTCACCCGAGTCACGCGACTCCCGGGTGGGCGGCTACCCTGCCCTCAGGTGCTGAGGGCGCGCACGCGCGCGGCGAGGTTCTGCGTGAAGAGGCGGAAGATGCGCAGCGCGGCGGCCTCGTGCGTGTCCAGGTAGTGCTGGAAGCCGGCGCGGGTGATGCGCAGCGCGCGGACGGCCGTGCGCGCGCGCACCTGCGCGGAGACGGGCGCGTCCTGCACCAGGGAGATCTCCCCCAGGTACGCACCGGGCCCCAGCGTGTTGAGCAGCCGCGCGTCGGGCTCCGAGCCGCTGTAGACCTCCACCGTGCCCTCCAGCAGCACGAAGAGGCCCACGCCCTGCGCGCCCTTCTCCAGCAGCACGGCGCCGGCGGGGATGAGCACCTGCCGGGCCACGCGGTAGAGGTCCTTCATGTCGTCCAGTGACAGCTCGCCGAAGATGGGGATGGCCTTCAGGTAGCCATAGCCATTGGCCTCCGGGGCCGCCGCGCTCGCGGGCAGCCGCGCGATGACCGCCTCGGCCTCCGCGTCCATGCCCATGCGGCGCAGCAGCCGCGCCTTCTCCGTCGCCAGCGCCGGGTCCGCGCGCGCCGTCTCCGAGCCGCGCAGCGTGTCCGCCAGCAGCGCCAGCGCCCGCCGCGTGAAGCCCTCGGCGTCCAGCAGCTTGCACATGCGCAGCACGGACTCCAGGTGCCGGGGGTCGCCCGCGGGCACGCTGCCCAGGGCCTCCACCTCCGCGTGGGACTGGCCCAGCTCGCGGTAGAGCATCGCCGCCTCGTAGGGGCGCCCCAGCCGGACCAGGCACTGCGCCATCGGCTCGCGCGAGCCCAGGCCCCGGTACACCTCCAGCGCCCGCTCCAGCGCGCCGCCCCGCTCGAAGGCCGCCGCCGCGCGCTCCGCCTGACCGGCGCGCAGGTACGCCTCCGCCGCGTCCACGTACTGCCCGCCCTGCACGTACAGCTCCGCGACCAGGCCTTCCGCGCCGCAGCCATTCAGCATCCGGGCCGCGCCAGCGAAGTCGCGCGCCTGCCGCATCACCTCCGCCAGCCGCTGCCGCTCCTGCGCCGGGGACTGCGCGGCCTCCTTCTGGATGCGCTCGCGCTGCGCGGAGCCGAGCTCCTCGTACAGCTGGGCCGCCCGCTCCGGCTCCGCGAGCATCATCAATGCCTGCAGCGCCTGGAACGCACCTTCACCCAGCCCGCCGTCCTTGAGCCTCTCCGCCTCGGACCCTGACATCGCTCGTCCCCCCGATTCCGGGATGTTGGACCACCGCTCGGGGGCCGGGAGGTGCCCGGCCCCGCGCCCCGGAAGACAGGGCAAGGCTATACCACCGCGGCAGGGCCTGGAGGCGAAACCCTGGAGGGGGTGTCGGCGCGTGGACGCCCGAAGGGCGCGTCAAGCCGTACCCTCCTGGGCACTTCACCGCACGAACATCAGCTCCGTGTCGAAGATGAGCACCGAGTGCGGAGGAATCACCCCGCCCCCGCCGCCGCGCTCGCCATAGCCGAGCTCCGAGGGGATGACGAGCCGCCGCGAGCCGCCGACCTTCATGCCCTCGATGCCCTCGTCCCAGCCCTTGATGACCGCGCCGACGCCCAGGGTGAAGCTGAGGGGGGCCTCGTCCCGGCTGCTGTCGAACTGCGTGCCGCTCGGCAGCCAGCCGGTGTAGTGCACCTGGACGCGGCGGTTGGGCTGCGCCACCGCCCCGGTGCCCGGGTCTCCCAGGTCCTGGATGTACAGGCCGCTGGGCAGCCGCGTCATCGCGGACAGGTCCACGCCCAGCGCCTCGGCATACGTCACCTTGGTGGGGTCACCTGAGTCAGGATTGCCGGCGTCATCTCCACAGCCGAGCAGGGGGAGCAGGAGGGCACAGAGCAGCAGGGAGCGGAGCATGTCGTCCTCGGAGAAGTGCGGGCCGGAAGTCGGGCTCGCGAGCGACGGAAGACTGCCCCGGCCCGGCACCACACGGAAGGGGCCAGGCGGCCGGGCCACGCCTGCCACCCTGGAATACAGGGGCGCGTGGGCCCGACTTCCATTATTCAGGAGGCCTCGATGCCACGCTGGCTCAGCTTCCTCCTGTTCTTCATTCCGGTGCTCGTGCTGCTCGCGGCCGGGCACGTCTACCTCTACCGCCGGCTCGTCCGTGACGTGACGGAGCGCCGGGGGCCGCGCCGCGCCGCCCAGGTCCTGTTCGCGGTGGGCTTCGCGGGGGCCATCGGCGCCCGGGCCCTGGGCGCCATCCTCCCGTCGGAGGCGTCGCGCCTCATCGGCATCGGCTTCCTCGCCTGGATGGGCCTCATCCTCTACCTGCTCGTCTTCACCCTCGCGGTGGACGTGGCGCGGGCAGCGCTGGCCTGGAGGGCGCGGCGCAGGGCGCCCGTGGCCCCGCCGTCGGAGCCGCCGTCCCCGGAGCGCCGGGCCCTGCTCACCCGAGGCCTCGCCGTCGGCGCCGGCATGGCGGGCGCGGCGGTGAGCTCGTATGGGGGCTGGCGCGCGTTCCATCCGCCCGACGTGCGCGACATCCCCGTGCGCCTGCCCCGGCTGCCCAAGGCGCTGGAGGGCTTCACGCTGGTGCAGCTCACGGACATCCACATCGGCGGCGTGCTGCAGCGCCGCTTCGTGGACGAGCTGGTGTCGCGCACCAACGCGCTGAAGCCGGACCTCATCGCCATCACCGGGGACCTGGTGGACGGCTCCGTGGACGCGCTGGGGCCGTTCGTCGCGGGCTTCGGCGGGCTGCGCGCCCGGTACGGCACCTTCTTCGTCACCGGCAACCACGACTACTACTCGGACGCGGACGCGTGGGTGGCCTTCATGGAGGGCCTGGGCATCCAGGTGCTGCGCAACCGCTCGGTGTCCATCGGCGGTGGCCCAGCGTCGTTCGACCTGGCGGGCGTGGACGACTGGAGCGCCCACCGGCTGGGCGAGCCCGGCTATGACCTGGACGCGGCCCTGCGCGACGTGCGCCCGGACCGGGCCTCGGTGCTGCTGGCGCACCAGCCGTCCAACTTCGACGAGGTGGCCCGGCGCGGAGTGGGGCTCCAGGTCTCCGGCCACACCCATGGCGGGCAGATGTTTCCCGGCAACATCGTGGGCGACGTCATCTGGGGCGACCGCAACGCGGGGCTGAGCCGGACGGGGGACTCGCTCATCTACGTGAGCCGGGGCTGCGGCTTCGTGGGGCCGCCGATGCGCGTGGGCGCTCCGCCCGAGATTGCACGACTGGTGCTGCTGCCCGGCTGAGAAGACTTGCCACCGGGCCCGCGGGCGGCCTTGCATGGCCCCATGCTCCGCGGGCCCCACCCTCCCCTCCCCTCCTGGCCGACCGGAATGGACGTTCCATTCCGCTGCCCGCCCGCCGACCTGCCCTGCGGGGCAACGCCTCCTGACTTCCCTCGTGTTTCCGCCAGCTTGGCGACGCCCTCCAGGCACCTCGCGGGGCCGGAAACATTTTCGGGGATGGGCCGTACGGGAGACGGGTGATGGGGAGTCCGACGGACGAAGAACTCATGGAACGGTTTCGCGACGGAGCACATGACGCCTTCGAGGCCCTCTTCGCCCGGCACTCGGGGCGGGTGCAGGGCTTCCTGGCGCGCATGGTGCGCAGCGGCCCGCTCGCGGAGGACCTGTTGCAGTCGACCTTCCTGTCCGTCATCCGCTCCCGGGGCCGCTACGAGCCGGGCACCCGCTTCGTGCCGTGGCTGATGACCATCGCCGCGAACGCCGCGCGGGACGCCCTGCGCCACCAGCGCCACGTGGACGCGTACGCCTCCCACGAGGACGTGGCCTCGCCAGGCTCGGTTCCGCCCACCGCCAGCGACCCCAGCCTGCGCCGGCACCTGCTGGATGCGCTGCAGCAGCTCCACCCGGACCACCGCGAGGCGGTCGTCCTCAGCAAGGTGGAGGGCTGGTCCTTCGAGGAGATTGCCGCCCTGCGGGGCATCAGCACGGGCGCCGCGCGCCTCCGGGCCCACCGCGGCTACGAGAAGCTGCGCGAGCTCTTGGGCGCGCTGGAGGAGGCACGATGAGCCGGCCTCCCGACCTCGACTCGCTCCTGTCCGAGCAGCCCCCACCCGACGGTGGCGCCGCGGCGCGCGTCCTCGCGGCGGCCCGAGGGGAGCTGGCGCTGCGGCGTCCCGTCCGCCCCTGGCGCACGCAGGCCCTGTGGCTGATAGCGGCCTCGGGGGGGATGGTCCTGCTGATTGCCGCGGTGATGCTGGCGACGGGAGCCGTCACCGGCACCGCGCTGCTCGGCCGGGCCCATCTGCTGGCGCTGCTGCTGGGCACGGGCGCGGTGTGCGCGTGGGGCGCGCTGTCGCCTCGCGGGCGCTGGCTGCAGCGCGGCGGCGTGGCCCTGTCGATGCTCACCGCGACGGTGCTGGTGCTCGCGCGCGGGACGCCCCAGTCCACCCCCACCCTGCCCGGCTGGGTCTGCACGGCCGGCCACGTCGCGGTGGCCCTGGTGCCGCTGGTGGTGGCGCTGGTCGCGCTGCGCAGCGCGGTCTTCGAGCCCTTGCGGAGCCTGGCGGCCGGGCTCGCCGTGGGCACGACGGGGGCCCTGCTCGGTGAGCTCGCGTGCGAGCAGGACTGGCGGCATGTCGCCGGCTACCACCTGTTCGCGTGGGGCACCGTCGTCATCGTGTCGGTGGTCATCTCCCGGTCGCTCAAACCCCGCTCCTACGCGCCATGACCCAGGACCCCTCGCTCATCCTCTGCAGTGACGTGGAAGGCGCGCCGGTGCGGCTGGGCGAGTCGGTGAAGATCGTCAGCAGCTCGGCGGACGGCACCATCAGCCTGAGCTTCCTCGGGCAGACGGGCGTGGTGGTGGGCCTGGTGTTCGACGACCCGGCGACGCAGTACCCGCAGGACCCGCTCATCCAGGTCCGCGTCGAGGGGCTGGGCGAGGACCTCTTCTTCCCGGAAGAGCTGGAGCTGGCGCCGGCATGGGCACGCAGCCTCATCGCCCGGCACCGGAAGACCACACGGGAGGTCGGCAGGACACCGCCACACCCCTGAGCCGCCGCTTCACGTGGAGCAGCTTGCAAAACGGCCCCTGTCCGGGAGGGGTGCGGCATCGGTGCTACCGTTTCGCGGGTGCAACCTGGCCCCATCCCGGACTTCCGCCCGCTCGGCCGCAAGGCCTATGGCTCCATTCCGCACCTGCCCGGCTCTCGAACCGGCCCCGCGGACCGCCACCTCTCCCCTGCCCTGGCACGCCTCTGCACCGAGCGGGTCCGCGACGCGCGCGACCACGTGGTGGTGCTGGAGAAGCTGGATGGCTCGTGTGTGGCCGCTGCCCGCATGGGGGACTCGGTGGTGGCCCTGGGTCGTGAGGGACGCCTGGCGGCGCAGTCACCCAACGAGTCACGCCGGCTCTGGGCCGCCTGGGTCGCCGCGCACACGGAGCGCTTCCTGGCCGTGCTCCAGCCCGGAGAGCGGCTCGTCGGCGAGTGGCTGGCCCTGGCCCATGGCACCCGCTACGCACTGCGCCACGAGCCCTTCGTCGCCTTCGACCTGATGCGGGACGGTGAGCGGCTGCCATGGTCCGCCGTGGTGGCACGCGCCGAGGCAGGTGGCTTCGTGACGTCGGGCGTGCTCCACGAGGGCGGGCCGCTGGGAATCGCGGCGGCGCTGGAGCGGCTCCAGGCGGGCGGCTTCCATGGCGCCCTGGACCCGGTGGAGGGGGCCGTCTGGCGGGGGGAGCGGCGGGAGGGCGACGCTGTCAGGGTGGACTTCCTCGCCAAGTATGTACGGCCGGACAAGGTGGATGGCAGCCTCCTACCGGAGAACACAGGGCAGGCCGCCGTGTGGAACTGGCGCCCCCAGGCGCCGCAGCCGTAGGAGGGCCCGCCGTGGCTCGCGCGATCTTCGTCACCGGGAACCAATACAAGGCCGACGAGGTGGCCCGGCTGCTCGCCGGCCTCGACGTCGAGTGGCGGAAGCTCGCGCTGCCGGGGCTGGAGGAGACGGCGCCCGAGGGTGGGCCCATCGACCTGGCGGCCCTGGCGAAGCGCAAGGTGTTGGCGGCGTACGGGGTGCTCGGCGTGCCGTGCTTCGTGGAGACGACGGCGCTGGAGCTGGAGGGTGGCCCCGCGCTCACGGGCGCACGCTTCAAGAAGCAGCTGCTCGCGCAGGGCGAGCGCGCCCTGCTGGCCGCGCATGGAGGCCGCCGGGGCCGCACGCGCGTGGCGGTTGCGTACTCGGAGGACGGAGCTCCAGAGCGCGTGGCCCTCTTCGAGGACGCCATCGAGGGCACGCTGCTGCCGGAGCCTCGCGGCGAGGGCGGCCATGGCTGGGACCGGGCGTGGCTGCCGGACGGCTACCAGCGCACGCTCGGGGAGATGCCGAGGAACAAGTTCTTCCTCAACATGCGGCACCGGCCCTACCTGGAGCTGGCGGACCGGCTGCGGACCCAATCGCAGGGCGGCGCCTTCGAGGCGCACATCACCGTCTCCGCGCGCTCCGAGGAGGACCTGCGGCGGTTTCGCGCGTTCTGCGACGCGGCGGCGGTGAAGTGCATCTTCATCGAGCTGGGCCGGGGCGCGGAGCCCTTCCAGCCGATGACGGCGTCGTACCACCACGGGACGCTCCGGCAGGCACGTGAGGAGGTGCAGGCCATGGCGCGCGCACTGGCGGCCGAGGGCTTCGACGTGACGCGCCTGAAGCTCGAGGCGCTGGGAAAGAATCGGGAGATGCCCGAGGACGACGCGACGGCACAGGCGCAGCCGGCGAACTACTTCGAGTTCCACGTGAAGGCGCTGCTGCCTTCCGAGAGCGCGGACGTGGAGGCGCTGCGGGCGCGGTGTGAGCGGCATGGCGCGCACCTGTCTCGCAACGCGCGGAAGGTCCGGGACGACGGCGCGTCCGAGCGCTTCGTGACGCTCCGGGTGTACGGCCTGGGCCGGGCGAACGCGGACGCGCGCTTCACGGCGCTGCTGGCGGACCTGGCGGGACTGGGGCTGACGCTGACCCAGCGGCTGCGGGAGTGGACGGTGTACGACTCGAACCACGGGTTGGACCGTGGCTGGCTGGAGGGTGCGAAGTGAGCGCCCATGAGCTGCCACTGCGCGCGGGGGCCGCCGTGCTGCGGCGCCTCGCACGGTCCTCCGAGGTGGAAGCGCTCGTGCTGCGGGGCGGGCTGATGATGCGCCTGTGGAGCGGGCAGGTGCCGCGGCCGGTGGAGGACCTGGACTTCCTGGCCCGGTTCCCCTTCGACGCGGCGGACACCGTGAGGCGGTTGGACGCCGTGCTCGGGGTGGACGTCGATGATGGGTTCTCCTTCTGGGCGCTGAGGTCCGAGGTCATCTGGGCGGAGACGGCGTTCCCCGGCGTGCGCGTCTTCGTGGAGACGCGGCTGCCCGGCGTGGACGAAGTCTTCGAGCTGCGCATCGACACGGGCTTCGGCGACCCGATGGACCCGGGACCGGAGTGGACGGAGTACGACGTCGGGGAAGGCGGCGCGGCGCGGGTGCTCGCATGTCGCGCGGAGACGCTGCTGGGCTGGAAGATGCACGGCCTGTTCGAGCGTGGGAAGGGCCGCTTCCGCCCCAAGGACCTGTTCGACGTGTACCTGCTCACACGCCACGCGCCGCTGGACCCGGCACTGTTGCCACGCGCGCTGAAGCTGGCGTTCCAGTCGCGCGGGGACTCGCTGGAATTGATGGAGCGCCTGATGGCGGGCGAGTTCGGCCGGAGCCCGTGGAGCAACGAGAAGTGGGCGCGCTACCGGAGCAGCCAGCCGGAGGGCCGGCCCGAGGCACTGGCGGAAGTGGTGACAGCGGTCGCCACCGCGCTCCGGCCTGTCTGGGAGACAGCGCGCGCCCCTCTACGCACCAAGGTGTAGAGGGGAGTCCACCCCTCATTCTCACCGCGCGGTAGACATTTCCCCTGGCGTATCAGTGCTGTGATTGCTGTTAACATCGCAGGCATGCACTGGCACCTGCACTCGAAGCGCGCGGCCGTGCTGACCGTGCTGCTCGCGATGTCCGGCCTCGCCGGAGTCGACGCACACGCTCAGCAATGCACTCCCGAGCCGCCTCCACCGGTCAAGCCGCTGAATGACCGGATGAGTGATACACGGCTCCTCCGGCGCATCGTGCTCGGGCTCACGGGGACGACGCCGACCGTCGAGCAGTACGAGGCGATGGCGGCCGCGGCCACGCCTGAAGCCCGCGAAGCGCTCCTGCGCTCGACGCTCGATGCCGCGCTCGCCTCGCCGAAGTTCTACGAGCGGATGCTGCGCTTCGGGCACGAGTGGATCGCCGTGGGCGCGTACACGACCGGAGCTGCTGGCGACGCGTACCAGGGCGACATGTCCGGCCACCTCCACAGGTGCGCCGGCAACACGCCGCACGCGGGCGCGTACTACCACGTGAGTGAGTTCGGCTCGAAGGACCCGACCAGGCAGTGCAGCAACCAGGATCCAGACGGCAACCCCGCCGTGCCCGAGGTGCACACCGTCGAGCCCTGGTGGGCGCCGGGAACCACGGTCTCCGTGCTCGGCAAGGCCGGCTCCAACGTCACCCAGGTCGTCGACTCCGGAGGAAAGCCGGTCGACTGCGGCATTGCGAATGGCGGCTACTACGACCCCGGGCTGCCCGCGGGGTGCGGCTGCGGACCGAACCTGGTGTGGTGCTCGCCACTCTCCGGCCTGGGCAGCAACGGCACTCACGACCTCAACATCCAGCGGCGCCATCCGTACGAGGAGCCTGCGCGCCTGTTCGCGCACCTCGCATGGCACGACCGGCCGCTCTCGGACCTCATCATCGGCAACTACACGGTCGGCACCAACTGGCTGCGCGCGCTGTACGTGCGCTTCGGCCGGCAGATGGGCAGCAACGCGCTGGACGCGAATACAAAGTGGTGGCGCCCGGACGCGGACAGCGCCCCTCGCGACCCGATGCACCCGGCGCCGAATGATCCGCAGGCATGGCGTGAGTTCGTGGTCGAGGACCTGGAGCCCTTCCACCTCGCGCTGACCAACGACCGGGTGCGCTCCGGCAGCATGGACCGCACCTACCGCTACGATCCCCGGACCACGACCGAAGCGCCCAAGGGCCTGCCCGCCGCCGGGGTGCTCACCATGATTGGCGCGATGTCCTCCTTCCCGCGCGAGCGCGTCCGGGCCGCGCGCTTCCTGGAGATCTTCGCCTGCCAGAACTTCGCGCCGCCTCCCGCGGACGTGCACTTCCCCCCGTATGAGGTAGACCCGGCCACCGGCGGGACGTGCCTGCACTGCCACAAGACGCTGGACCCCGCGGCCATCTCCTTCAAGCGGTGGGACTTCACTCCGGCTCCGAGCTACTACGTCCCGTGGCCGTTCATCCCGGGCCTGGGCCGCTACCGCGTCACGAAGGAGTGGCTGTCCGGGCAGTACCCGCACATCGGCAACATGCCGGGCTTTCGCTGGAAGAACGCGTTCCTTCCCAACACCCTGCTGACCCCGGTCACCCCCGAGCAGATCCAGGCCAATCCCGAGGCCGTGCTGCTCGACACGATGCCCGAGTCGTACACGCTGCTCGGCGAGCACGGCGACGGCACGATGGGGCCGCTCGGGTTCGGAAAGCTCCTCGTCCGCTCCGGCGAGTTCGACCGCTGCGCCTCGCGCAAGCTCTACGCGATGTTCGTCGGCCGGGAGCTCAACCCGGCCACCGAGAAGGGCTTCATCGACAAGCTCGCGAGGGAGTTCGTCGCCGGGGACCGCAAGCTCCGGCCGTTCCTCCGATACCTCTTCGAACAGCCCGAGCTGAGGAGGGGCCTGTGATGAGCACCTTGCGTTCGCAGTGGAGAGCCGCCGCGCTGTGCCTGCTCCCCCTCACCCTGGCGGGCTGCTTCAATGACGACCTGCCCCGCGCCAGGGACCTGGGCCCGTCTGCTGGTGGTGGGAGCTGCGAGGCCCAGGGCCGGAACGATGAAATCCGGCTCGCGCTCGCGCCCGCGTGCGAGGGCTGCCACGTCACCGGCAACAAGCCCTTCTTCGCCTCGCTCTCCGCGTTCGAGACCGGGCTCGTCTACGACGAGAAGTACGTGAAGCGCGGGGACCCCGGCAACAGCGTGCTGGTCCAGATGCTGAAGGGCGTCGCCCCTGGCAGCTATGCCCAGATGCCGCCGGGCCAGCACTACAATGATCTCGTCGCCAGCGGCCGCGTCACGCTGACCATCGAGCAGGTGGAAGCCTGGATTCAGGACCTGCCGGCTCCGCCCGAGCAGCTGGAGACGCCGTCGCCCGCCGAGTTCCACGTCCGCCGGCTGACCGCCGAGGAGATGGTCGTGAGCCTGATGGAGCAGCTCGGGCTCACGCTCGAGGACTTCGTCAGCACCAGCGACCCCAACTGGCGCAACACGGCGTACACCGTGAATGGCGGCAAGTTCTTCGTGTGGCCCGGTGACTGGTCTCCCGGCATCTCGGGCCAGTACGTCTCCGACTCGCGCACCCCCGAGCGGTTCGAGGCGCTCGGCGGCGGCAACTCCCTGCTGTACCGCAAGCGGGACGTGGGCTTCGGCCCCTCCGCCGCGCAGGTGCTCGTCCAGATGTCCCAGGCCTGGTGCGCGCGTGCGGTGGACAAGCGTAACAACACCGCGGTGCTGCGCCACGCGACGCTCGCCGACACCTCGACCAAGAACCCGGACGCCGTGCGAAAGAACCTGACCACGCTCTACCTGCGCATGCTCGGGCAGCCGCCCTCGGAGGCGGAGGCGAAGGCGCTGTACGACCAGGTCTATCTCCCGCTCGAGCAGCAGAACACGCGCCTCGCCTGGATTGGCGTCTGCGCGGCGCTCATCCGCCACCCGCTGTGGATTACCTACTGAGCCGAGGACACCATGACGAACACCTCTCGTCGCACGCTGCTCAAGTGGGCCGTCGGAGCGGGGCAGCTCGCGCTCCTCGAACGGGCGGGGCTCCTCGGCTCGGGCACCGCACATGCCGCGGGCACCGACGGCCCCTCACGGCTCGCGGTGCTCTACATCCCGGGAGGCTACCGGCCGGCGTACTGCTTCACCCCGATGGAGGACGCGGAAATCCCACTCTGTGTCCCGGCGCCCGCCGGCTACAGCGGCGAGCCCGTCTTCTTCGATGCGAGCAAGGTGGTGAGCCTCGCGCCCGCGAACGGCCCCTACAAGCCGCTGCGCACCTGGCAGTCCTGGAACCCCCAGGACCCCGCCGCACGCAACGGCTTCAGCCCGCTCATGTACGGCTACTCGCACTTCGCGCTGCATGAGCAGCTGAGCGTGCTGCACGGCATCGACCAGGGCACCAACGACCACGCCAGCGCGTTCATCTCCGCGATGTGCGGTGTGGCAGGTGCGGACTACCGGGCGCCCGCCGTCCACTCGGTCATCGCGAACCACCTGTTCGAGAAGTACCGCGAGAGCAGGCCGCTGCCGTTCGTGGTCGTCAGCGGCGACCGGGGCGCGCCTTCCGGCATGGGGCTGCCTTCCCACGCCTCGCCCGTCCGCGTTCCGTCCATCGAAGCGCTCAAGCCGATGCTCTCCGCGAAGCCGGCGGACAACGCCTGGTGGACGGGGCTCGACGCGCGCACCGAGGCGCCCGAGCTGGACGCGCGCGGCCGGCCCACCGGGAGCAACCTGAAGGCGACCACGGTGGAGCGCTTCTCGCTGTCTCAAGCCCAGCAGCTGATGGACCGCTCGACGGCGAAGGTGGACAACTACCTCGAGGGCCTGCATGGCTCGCTGTCGTCCGTCTCCCGTGTGCTGGCGACGGATGTCGTGTCCGTGCTGGAGGGGACGAAGGGCATCGACGCGCTGAGGACGAACCGCCCCGCTTACCTGGCGAACTACCTCAACGAGACGTTCACGTACACCTTCGGGCTCGCGAACTTCCATCTCACGGGGCTCGACCCGCGGATGGACCTGGCGCTGCGCCTGCTCAAGTCGGACCTCTGCACCTCGGTGCACGTCTCGCTGCAGCTCGACTTCGACACCCACAACGCCCATGGCCATGCCTTCAGCTGCGCGCATGGCCGCGGGCTGATGGACTGCGTCGCGCGCTTCCTGGGTGAGCTCAAGGCCTCGCCCGCGCCCGGCAAGCCGGGCAAGACGCTGCTCGACGACACGCTCGTGCTGGTGATGAGCGAGTTCGGCCGGAGCTGGGCCTCCCGAGGAAGAGACGGCACCTACTCCCTGCCGGATGACCACCACCCCTACACCTCGGTCAGCTTCGCGGGCGGAAACGTGGCCGGGAACCGGCAGGTGGGCTCGTACACGCCGCGCGGGCTCGGCGTCCCGGTGGACATCATCGAGGAGAACGGACAGGCGTCGAAGCGCGTGCCCAGGTCCGCGGACGTGGTGACCACCGCGCTGCGCATCATGGGCATGGAGACGCACGACTTCTTCATCCCCGGCGGCTACGGCGAGGTCGTGGGCCTCAGGAAGGCGTAGGGCCGGCCGTTCCCGGCCCTGGCGCCGTCACAAGTCCGTCCTGACCACTCCTCCCATGCGGAGGAGTGCGCATGGACCTTCCTTCTGAGCTCCAGGTAGCGACACCTGCCCGGTATCCCGCCCGCATGCTGTCATTGCTGCCTCACGAGGAGGGAGCGCACGGCATTCCCGCCATCCAGGACTGGGGCCGCATCGTCTCCTTCGAGCCCTCGCTGTATTTCAGACCCAGGGACCTGGACTCGCTCGGCCGGTTCCTGACCACGCTGCTCGGAGGGGGCTTCCCCCAGCGCCGGGTCCGCATCCCCGGCAGCCTGCACTCCTGCTCGCGCATCTGTGAGTCGGACGCCATCCTGGACGTGAGCGCCCTGCCCAGGACGCTGGAGTACAGCGAGGACCACCGGGCCGTCACCGTGTCGGCGAACTGGCGCCTGCACGACTTCCTCCTGGAGTTGAGCCGGCACGGCCGGGCACTTCCTGCGACGGGCGGCACCGATGAGCAGACGCTGGCGGGCCTCATCTCCACCAACACCGCTCCCGCCACGCCCCAGGTCACCCTCTACGATACGCTCGAGTGGCTCGAGTACCTGTCACCCGGCGCGGACGGCGCCTCCTTCGTGGAGAAGCGCGTCTCCCGGGACGACCCCACCTTCCTCTCCGTCGTCGGCTCGCTGGGCGCCATCGGCGTCCTGACGCGCGCCCGTTTCCGGCTCATCGACGAGCCCTTCTTCGAGACCCGGCAGCAGGTGCTCCCCATCGACGAGGTGCTGGGCGACCTCGAGCGCACGTCCCGCGAGTACGACTTCTGGCGCATCGACTGGATACCGGACTCGAGGAACGGCCTGCTCTGGACGGCGAAGCGCATCCGCCGAGCGAAGGCAGACCCCGACGGCGACTACCCCGCGGACCAGGCCGCCAACATCCTGGAGGCGGTCTTCGCCTTCTATGACAGGTTCACCCGTGGCGCGGGGGGACCGCTCCTGGATGACTTCATGCGGCTGACCTACCGCATCATCGCGGCGACCTACGGCGAGACGCGGGCGCGCGGCCCCCTGCGCAACATGCTCCCGGTGGACCGGCGGACGCCTGTCCGTGTGGCGATGGCGGAGTGGAGCTTCGACCCGAGCGACCTGAAAGCCGTCCTCGCGCTGTGCAGGCAGTACTTCGGCGAGGCGGGCTGGCCCAACTTCCCCATCGAAATCGAGCTGTCGCGCACGGACAGCTACTCCATGTCCGCGTGGAACTGGGAGGGGCTGGAGTACGTGGTGAAGTTCAACTTCATGTACCTCACCGACGTCTGCAAGACGGACGCGGAGAAGGCGCTCATCTCCACGCACCTGAGGGGGCTGTGGAACCGCCTCCTGGCGAAGGGGATTCCGTTCAAGGCGCACTGGGGAAAGCTCAACTTCATGGACCCCGCCTTCGTTCGCGAGCACTACCGGATGGATCGGTTCCAGCCGCTCATCCAGCCCCTGTTCCTCAACGACTACCTGGCCGAGCGGCTGGTATTGCCGCCGGCGCATTGAGCTACCGGCGCTCGCTGTCGAGGTGGCGCATCTGCTCCGGCGCGTAGCGCTCGCCGGAGATGGACCCCAGCGACTCCAGCGCCGCGAGGTCCTCCTGCGACAGCGGGCGGCCCAGCGCGCCCAGCGCATCCTCGAGCTGCGCCACCGTCCTCGAGCCCACCACGGGCACGAAGCCGGGCTGCTTCGCGAGCACCCAGGCAATCGCGAGCTGCCCCGGCGTCATCCGCCGCTCCTGGGCGAAGCGCTGGAGCGCGGCCACGACACCCTCGTTCTTCTCGCGGTTGGCACCGGTGAAGCGTGGCAGGTAGGCGCGGAAGTCGCCCTGCCCCTTCGGCTTGCTCCCCGACAGCAGCCCTCGCGAGAGGACGCCGTAGAGCGTGGCGCTGATGCCCAGCTCCTTCAGCACGGGGAAGATGTCCGCCTCCGGCCCGCGGCTCGCCAGCGAGTACTCAATCTGCAGGTCCACGATGGGGTGCACCTTGTGCGCTCGGCGGAGGGTCTCCACGCCCACCTCGGACAGGCCGATGTGGCGCACGTAGCCGGCCTTCACCAGGTCGGCGATGGCGCCGATGGTGTCCTCAATGGGAACGGCCGGGTCCAGCCGTGCGGGGCGGTAGATGTCGATGACGTCCACCCCCAGCCGCTTCAAGCTGTAGGCCGCGAAGTTCTTCACCGCCGCCGGGCGCGTGTCCACGCCGCCCCAGCTGTTGTCCGGCCCGCGCAGCGCGCCGAACTTCACGGAGAGCTGGACGCGCTCCCGCCGGCCGGCGATGGCTCGCCCGACGAGCAGCTCGTTGTGGCCCATCCCGTAGAAGTCCCCGGTGTCGATGAGCGTGACGCCCCGGTCGATGGCCGTCTGGATGGTGCGGATGCCCTCCGCGTCATCCGACGCTCCGTACATGCCCGACATGCCCATGCAGCCCAGCCCGAGCGGGTAGACCTCGGGGCCCGTGGAACCCAGCTTCACCGTGCGCTGCGCCTGCTTCGTCTCTTGCGTGCCCATGTGTCGTCCCTCCGTGATGGAAGGAGATTCATCATTCGCCACCCTGAAATCCATTGAATAGGATGTATCTCACTCATGCATGGCATCTATGGAAGGAACCTGGACCTCAACCTGCTCCGTGTGTTCGTGGTCGTCGCGGAGGCGGGCAGCGTGACGGCGGCGGCGGACCGCCTCTACCTCACGCAGCCGGCGGTGAGCGCGGCGCTGCGGCGGCTGGCGACCACCGTGGGGGTGCCGCTGTTCGTGCGCTCGGGACGGGGCCTGGCGCTCACCACGCGCGGCGAGCGCCTGCTCGCTTCCGCGCGACCACACCTGGGGGCGCTGGTCGACGCCGCGCTGTCACCGGCGACGTTCGACCCGAAGACGAGCGAGCGGACGGTGCGGCTCGGCCTCTCGGATGTCACGGAGGCCTGGCTGCTGCCGCCGCTCCTGCGAATCCTCGCGAAGGAGGCGCCGCGGATGCGGCTGGTGGTGCTCCCGGTGCAGTTCCGCACCGTGGCGGAGGCGCTGGCCACCTCGGCCGTGGACCTCGCGGTGACAGTGGCGGACGAGCTGCCCGCGGGCACGCGGCGCCTGGAGCTGTTCAACAAGGGGTTCGCGTGCGTGTACGACCCGCGCCACGCTCGCGTCGGCAAGCGCCTCACGCTGGAGCGCTACCTGGAGCACGAGCACGTCATCGTCTCCTACAACGGGGACCTGCGGGGCGTCGTCGAGGACCACTTCGGCGTGCAGCGCCGGGTGCGCGTGTCGGTGCCCACGTTCCAGAGCATCGGGGCCCTCGTGGACGGCAGCGCCCTGCTCGCCACGGTGCCGCTGGTCGTGGCGCGCGACATCCTTGCCCTCCGCCCACACCTCCGGACGACGGCGGTCCCCCTTCCGCTGCAAGGCACGCCGCTGGAGGTGCTCTGGCGAGGCGCGGTCGAGGATGACGAGGCCATCCGCTTCATCCGCGAGCGCATGGTGGAGGTGACGAAGCAGCTGCGGCTCGGGGAGTGAGCACTCGCACGCCCTGGCCCGCGCGTTCAGCGCTCGCGGAAGACGGCCTCGATGTTGTTGCCGTCCGGATCGAGCACGAAGGCGGCGTAGTAGCCCGGCGGGTTGCCCTTGGAAGTCGAGCGGATTCCGGGCGGGCCGTTGTCCGTCCCACCGGCCTTCAGGGCGGCGGCGTGGAAGGCGTCGACCTCGGCGCGGCTCTTCGCCGCGAAGGCCGTGTGCTGCTTCACGCCATGCGGGTGATAGCGGTCGATCCAGAAGACCGGGTAGTCGAGCCCATAGCCGATGCCATCGGTCCCCTCATTCGGAGGAAGCTGCATGGACCGGCGGAGGCCGAGCGCACCCAGCGCCGCATCGTAGAAGGCGGCGGAGCGGGCCATGTCCGCGACACCGATGCCTGTGTGGTCGATCATGAAGAGCCAGGAGAAGACGGGCTCAGGGTGATGTCAACACGATCAGGGCGTGCCGAAGGCCAGGCCTGGTCCGTTCGCGGCAACGAAGCACTGCGTCCGCCGTTACCCCTTGAAGAACCGCTTCCCCGCACACCTTCGGACATCCCCTCCCCACCGTGCCAGCCATTACCCCTTGAAGAACCGCTTCCCGGCCTCTGGCCGGAGGACGCTCTCTTCAATCGCGCTCTTGAAGTCCTCCAGCGAGTGCGCCTCGGCGATGGGGACCTTGAAGCTCGCGGGCGCGGACAGCGCCGCGATGTTGCGGAGCATCGGCAGGTCCTCCGGCTTCGGCGGCTCGAAGAAGTACCGGTACACGTACGCCCCGAGGCGCAGGCCCTTCATGAGGATGTCGAAGTTGTGCAGCTCGAACTTCTGCGCGCTGTAGCCGCCGTACACGATGACCTGCCCGCCGAAGGCGCTGCTGCGGATCAGCTCCCCCAGCAGCGGCCCGCCCACGCAGTCGATGATGCCGCTGACGCCCTGCCCTCCCGTGAGCTCGAGGAGCCGCTGACCCACGCCCTGTGTCCCGCCCGACAGCTCGAGGACCTCCGAAGCCCCCAGGGCCTTCAGGTCGAGCCGCGGCTGCACCCGCCTGACCAGGGACACGACCTTCACGCCCCGCGCCCTGGCCAGCTGCAGGAGCATCGTCGCCACGGTCGAGTTCCCAGCCGTCAGCGCCAGCCACTGGCCGGGCTGCACGCGGGACTCCTCGAGCAGGTCCCACGCGGAGATGAGATTGAAGAACTGGGCCGCCTTCTCGAGGGGGTAGTCCGGAGGCAGCGGAATCAGCCGCTCCGAGGGAACCACGACGTACTCAGCCCAGGTATCGACATGGCTGAACGCCACGAGCGTTCCCGGCTCCAGCGAGACGCCCCTCCCCACCCTGGCGACGATTCCCGCCCCGTGGTTGCCGGCAATCTGCCCCGGCAGCACGGGCTTCGCCGGCTCCGGGTACAGGCTCTGGATGAAGAGGAAGTCTCCCGGGTTGATTGAAGCGGAGACCATCCTGACGAGGACGTGTCCCTCTCCCACTTCGGGAACCGGGACCTCGCGCAGCTGAAGCACCTCCAACGGCGAACCAATCCTGTCGAACACGAGCGCCTTCATTCCTGCCTCCCAACGGGTTGCAGGAACTCCTGCCGCCGTCGGGAGCGGATGGCGCGCACGAACGGACACGCGCTGAACACGTTCGGACGCGAAAGCCCGGCTCGCGCTCAGCGCGTCTCGCTCTGGAACGCCTTCACCAGCGTGTTGATGCGCCGCCCGCTGGGGTCCTCCTTGCGCGGGTCGGCGATGACGAGCACCAGCTTGCCGGAGACGACCGTGGAACCGACGGAGTTGCCCACGAGCTTCCAGCCGGCCTCCTCGGCCTGCTGGGCCTTCTCGGTGCTCTCGAAGGTGCACACCGTGGCCTCCAGGCCGCTCACCTTGCCGGCCTGGCACTTGCCACCGGGCAGCTTCTCGCCCGCGTCGGTGAACGCGGAGGGCGACTCACCCGCCGCCTTCCACGCAGCCACCACCTCATCCACACCGCTGGAGCAGCCCGCCACCAGCAGGGCCATCAACGGGAATGCCGCACGCCGCATGCTCAGTGCCGTCCCTTGTGCTTCTTGTGCTTGTGCTTCTTGTGCTTCTTGTGGACGTGGTGCTCGCAGTGGTCGTGGTGCTCGTGGACGACGCGCTCCTCGCGGATGATGACCACCTCCCGCTCGGGCGGCGGAGGCGGAGTGCCCACCCGCACCTCGACGCTGGGCATCGGGATGTTCAGCCCCACCTGGATGATGGGACCCCGGTACTCGGGCGGCGGGGCCACCCTCACCACGGGGCGCGGGGTGTTCCACGTGCGGTACACCGAGTTGACGCGCACCAGCTTCGGGCTCTCCTGCCTGTACTCCTCAGGGTACTCGCCCGCGTAGTAGGAGACGTCCTCCTTCTCCACGAACTCATGGCGAGGGGGCGGCTCGTACGCGTGGTAGTGCGGCCCGTCGTGGTAGCAGTACTCCACCACGTCCACGTCCACCTCGATGTTGATGAGCACGTTGAGCACCACGGGGTGGTGCCCATAGTAGGAGTGCTTCGGACCCTCGTAGCCGAAGGGCGTCGGGTCGCCGATGAAGACGTAGACGTTGTCTCGCGTGCGGTAGAGCACGTCGGCATTCACCGGCGCGGCGGTGTGCACGTGCGTCGTCTCGATGTGGCACAGCCCGTCCGGGGGCTGCCCCGTGCGCGGATGCATGCCCGCGTACTTCCACTGCTTCGCCTCGGCCACTCCGGCGGCGGCGAGCAGCAGCAGCGCGGACAGGCCGGCGAGGTTCATTCGTGACATGGGGGTTCCTTCTGGGGGACGCACGGTATAGCGGACCCCGAGCGTCTGGTGTCGAGCACACCCCGGAGCGCGATTCCCACACGGAGTGTCTGTCCGGCTGCTCTGGGAGCAAGCCCCGCACAGCCACCCCAGAAGATTTCTACGTCGCGACACTCCGCAGCAGGATGCGCGCGCCGGAGTAACCTCCACCCCTGTCTCCAGATGCTTCCCTCTCCCCACATGCTCCGCCGCTGGCTGCTCGCGACTACGGGCGTGCTGACCGCCCTGGGCGTGGGCGTGGAGGTCGCGTACTACACGCGGGACGCCCGGACGCCGGAGCCCCTCGTCTCGTTCCTCTCCCTCAGCTACGAGCGGAACCTGCCCACCTGGTACGCCTCGGGGCTGCTGCTGGGCTGTGCGCTCCTGCTCGCGGCGATTGCACGCATCGCCTGGCTCGCGCGCGCTCCGGGACGCCATCACTGGTGGGCGCTGGCGGGCGCATTCGCGTACCTGTCGATGGACGAGAGCGTGGGCCTGCACGAGCACCTGGGAGGGCTGCTCTCGCTGGGCGGCGTGCTGTTCTTCACGTGGGTGGTGCCGGCGGCCATCATCGTGGCGCTCGGTGGGCTCGCGTTCCTCCCCTTCCTCGCGCGGCTCCCGTCGCGTCGGCGCGGACAGTTCATCCTGGCGGGCGTGCTGTACGTGGGTGGCGCGCTGCTCATGGAGCTGCCGCTGGGGTGGTGGACGGAGCAGCACGGCAACGACAACCTCGTGTACGCGCTCATCGACCACGTGGAGGAGGCGCTGGAGCTGGTGGGCGCCAGCCTCTTCCTCGCGGCGCTGGCGGAGGAGCTGGGCGAGCGCGTGGTGCTCACGGCGCGAGAGGAGGCGGCGGCACATGGGCCGGCCCCAGACAGCCCTCGCTGAGCCGGAGCGCCCGTTAGAGGCCGTGCGTGAGGTGCCTCCGGCGCCCGCGCGCTCGCCGTACATCGTGGGCCCTGCCTTCGACTGGGCCTTCTTCCTGCTCCCGCCCCTGCTGGCACTCGGGCTGGGCATCACCATCTCGGGCACGGCCTTCAGCGACGACCCCGTCCGCTTCTTCGGCCAGGAGAAGACGCGGGCCGGGCTGATGGTGGGGAGCATCATCCATGCGCACCTGGTGGCGGTGTTCTTCCGCAGCCATGGCAACCCCGCCATCTTCCGCCTGTACCCGCTGCGCTTCGTGCTGGTGCCCGTGCTGGCGTGGGCGGCCATCCGTGGCTCCGCCGTCATCGCCGTGGCCGCCACCGTGCTCGCGACGTTCTGGGACGTGTGGCACTCGGGACTGCAGACGTTCGGCCTGGCGCGCATCTACGACCGCAATCGGGGCAACCCGCCCGCCATGGGACGGCGGCTCGACTTCTGGCTGAACCACCTGCTGTACGCGGGCCCCATCCTCGCGGGCGCGACGATGCTGGACCACTTCAGCAGCTTCGAGGGCTTCGACGCGGTGGGCATGCCGTGGCTCGCCTCCGTGCCGGCCCACATGACGGCCACCCATGGCCTGTGGACGCGGGCCGTGCTGGCGGTGGGCGGCGCGTTCCTCGTGTTCTACGTCGTGGCCTCGGTGCGCCTGGCGAGGCAGGGCCACCCGCCCTCCTTCCACAAGGTGTTCCTGCTGGTCACCACGGGCGCCTGCTCCATCTACACGTGGGGCTTCAACACGTGGGGTGAGGCGTTCTTCATCATGAACCTGCTCCACGCCGTGCAGTACCTGGCGCTGGTGTGGGCCATGGAGGGAGACCGCCTCCGGGAGCGGCTGCGGCTGCGGGGGCGCGCCCTGGCGCTCGCCCTCTTCCTCGGCGCCGTGTTCGCCTACGGCGTGGGCGCCGAGCTGCTGGACCCGGACCTGGAGAGCCTGTGGGCCTTCACCCTCGTCGTGTCCCTGATGCACTTCTGGTACGACGGCTTCATCTGGTCCGTGGCGCGCAAGCAGGTGTGAAGGCACGCCGGACCCAGCCTCCGTTCCCGGAGCGGGCTTGTTATCGTGCGCGCCCATGAATGAGCCCACTGCCGTTTCGGACCCCCGCATCGGCTCGGTGCTGCAGGAGCGCTACCGCATCATCGAGCGGCTCGCCGCGGGCGGCATGGGCGTCATCTACCGGGGCGAGCGGCTGGAGGTGGGCAGGCCGGTCGCCATCAAGTTCCTCCATGCCTGGGCGGCGCGGGACGAGGACTTCCGGAAGCGGTTCCATGTAGAGGCGCGGGCCACGAGCCGCCTCACCCATCCGTGCTGCGTGTCCGTCATCGACTTCGGCGTGGACCAGGACTCGCCGTACATGGTGATGGATTTCGTCACCGGAGAGACGCTGCGTGGCCTGCTGCGCGACGGAGCGCTGCCGCCGGCCAGGGCGCTGAGCACCGTGCGGCAGGTGCTCGCCGGTCTCGCCCACGCTCATGCGCAGGGCATCATCCACCGGGACATCAAGCCCGAGAACATCATCGTCACCCATGCCGTCGGCCTGGGGGAGCAGGTGCGCATCCTCGACTTCGGGCTGGCCAGGCTCCGGGACGAGGTGTCCGGCCTCACCTCGGGGAACATGCTCGGGACTCCCTCGTACATGGCCCCGGAGCAGATCCAGGGCGAGCCGGTGGGTCCACCCACGGACCTGTACGCCACGGGCGTGCTGCTCTTCGAGCTGCTCACCGGCAGGAAGCCCTTCGCGGCGTCCGGCACCGCGGAGCTGCTGCGCATGCACCGCGAGGTGGCCCCGCCCTTGCTGCGCGACGTGGCCCCCGACGCCGGCTTCTCCGCCGAGCTGGAGGCGACGCTGGTGAAGGCGCTGGCCAAGGCCCCGGCGGACCGCTTCCAGTCCGCGGCGGAGTTCCTGGCCGCGCTCGAGGCGGCTCCAGCGCTCTCCAGCGCGAAGGCGGGAGTGCAGGACGCGCCGACACCGGCTCGGAGTACCGACGCTTCAGTGCCTTCGCGGCCCACGCAGTCGGGGGAAGTCAGCGCGGCGGCGGCGGCGGTCGAGAAGCGGAACGAGCCGACGGAGGTCATCCCCGCGAAGCAGCCCTGGGCCGCGTCCAAGGTCTCCACCCGGCAACCGTCGTTGCTCGCGACGGCGCGCTCACGCGCGACGGTGGGAGTCACGGCAGGCGTCATCCTGCTCGGGGCGGGCCTCGCCTGGTGGATGGCGTCAACGTCCTCGCGGCGCTCGGCCGCCTCGGGTTCGTCGAGCGGGGAGTCGCGGGAGCAGCCCCGGACGGACTCGACGCCCACGCGCGCCTGGCAGCCCGTTCCTGAAGCGCTCCCCGGTATCGAGGAGGTGCACGGGCACATCAAGGCCCAGCGAAGGGACCCGGCCCTGGCGGCCTTGAAGAAGCTGGCCGCGAGGCACCCGAAGAGCGCCTACGTCCGCTACCTGGAAGGCAACGTCAACTTCGACAACCTCCGCTGGGTGGACGGCGTGGCGTCGTACCGGGCCGCGCTGCGCAACGACGCCGCGTACCGGAACGCGCCCGTCGTCATCCAGAACGCCATCCGCTGCCTCGTCAGCGACCGGTTCCACGACATCTGCCAGGACTTCCTCCGCGAGGATCTGGGCGACGCCGCCGTGCCGTACCTGGAGGAGGCCGCCCGCTCCGACCCCATGGCCAACGTGCGGACCCGGGCCGCGGCGCTGCTCCGCCGGCGTTAGGCTCGAGGCCATCGCGAGTCCAGGCCGAGCCCGCGGAAGGGAGCTTCCGCCACCCTCTGCACCGACTCGCTGGAGTCCGCCTGCAGGGCTGTAGGCACGTGGGCCCACGGGGGGGAGGCAGCTGAACGCCGTGGCCATTGGCGCCCCCTGCCGGTCTTCCGCCGGAGGTTTCATCATGACTCGATGGTCAGCGGCAGTGCTGGTGGCGCTCACCCTGGTGGGCTGCGGAGAGGACGAGCCGCCACCGTCTCCGGGGCGCTTCGGTGAGGTGACGAGCGCGGTGGTGCTGGTCAACCCGGTCATCAACCAGGCCTCCACCACGTCGGTGGTCACAGGCAGCGAACGCGCGGACGTGGAGTTCCAGGCGGAAGACCTGCCCGTTCGGCGCGTAGTCTCCGACGCGGGGACCGCTGTCCGTCATCGAGGGCAACGTCACGGTGCCCAGCTCCAGCGCGGTGCTGGTGGACAACACGGGAATCCCCTGACGCGGCACCGTCAGTTGATGTTGTACCAATGCGCGTAGAGGTACAGGAACAGCCCCTGGAGGAGCGCGCCCGCGAGCACAGCGGGCATCAGCACTCCAGGGCGCCGGGCCGCCCATGCCCCGAGCGGAAGGAACGCGGGCCAGCATGACGCCGCGTAGCGGCCGAGGCCCGCCAGCCCCACCGTCCAGATGGTCAGCATGAGCCCGAGCGCGAAGGGCGCCAGCACGCGCCACCGCGCCTGCCGGAGCAGCAGCACCGCACCCACGCCGGGCACCAGTGAGAACAGCACGTAGAGGTGGACCTCCAGCGGCAGCGCGCCACCTCGACCGAGGTCTCCCAGTCCGGCCCAGGCGAACTTCCCCCAGCCCTCCTCGCGGTGCGTCCACCACGCGAGAGGCTCTCCGCGCGTCTGCCCCAGGTAGAGCATGTAGAGCCCCACGAACACGAAGGGCAGCGCCAGTCCGAGCACGGCGAGACTCGACAAGAAACGCCGGGGAGCAGCACCGCGCTCCCGCACCTGCGCGGCCAGCAGCGACAGGCCCGCGACAATCGTGAGGTGCCGAGCGAGCACGCCCAGCCCCAGCACCGCGCCCGCCGCCACGTGCCGCCCGCGCAGCGCGAGCAGCATCGCCCCCGCGCTGGTGAGCACCATGAGGGACTCGGGGTAGCCGGCCGCCTGGAAGAAGGCGAACGGGAACGCGGCGAACAGCAGCAGCGCTGACCGCGCCACCTCCTCGCCATCCAGCTCGAGGAACACGCGGTACACCGCCACCAGCGCGCCCAGCCCCGCGAGGTTCGCCACCACCACGAGGGCATGCGGCATGGACAGGCCCGTGAGCAGCGCCAGCCCCTTCCCCAGCAGCGGGAAGAGCGGGAAGAAGTTCGTCCAGAACAGCTCGCGGTACCCGTGCAGCGCGATGTTCGCGTAGTACAGGCAGTCCCACCGGCACAGGCCGCCCAGCGAGGGCACGTCCAGCAACGCAGGGCCCTCGAAGTGGAGCCGCGGGTCCACGCGCAGCGACACGCTGGTGAACGCGAGCAGCGCCACGCGCGTGAAGACGAACACCGCCAGGGGGAAGGCGGCCCAGCGCAGTCGGTTCATGGCTGCTCGCGAGGGACCGATGGGGGCACGAGGCGGGCCATCACCGGCGCCGCCACGGCCAGCAGTCCGTACACGGCCGCCGCGCACACCAGCGTCACGCGGATGCCCGAGGACACCGAGAGGAAGACCGCGGCCCCCGAGCCCACGACGGACATCACGCCGTTGACGCCCCAGCACCACGCGGCAGCTTCAGGAGCCAGCGCCAGCACCCGACGCAGCCCCAGCGGGAAGAGGAACCCGAGCACGATGCCCGGCAGGCCCGCCACCAGCACGCACACCAGGGCGCGCTCCAGGAACGGACGGGCCAGCACCGCGGAGATGGCCGCGGGAGGCACCAGCGCCCAAAGGCCGATGACCAGCGCGGCCAGCCCCGGCAGCAGCCGCAAGGTCTTTCCCGACGTGGGGTCCAGGCGCTCGGACAACGTGGCGCCCAGCCCCGCCGCCAGCGTGAGCGGTGCGAGCGTCAGCGCCAGCGCCCAGGTGGGGTCCCCGAGCAACAGGTGCAGCCGCTGCGCGGTGGCAATCTCGAAGAGCATGAACCCCGCGCCCAGCGCCGCGAACCACGCGGGCACCATCCACCGGCCCGCGGGCGACAGCGGCGCCAGCGTGCCCTTGCGCCGCCACAGCGGTGGGAGAATCCAGAGCGCCGCCAGTATCGCCGCCGTGATGAACGCGAGCGCCACCGCGCCCACCGCGACCACGTTGCCACGCAGCATGCCTCCGCCGCCCTCTCCCAGCAGCGACTGGATGCGTCCCGGAGACAGCCATGCGGACAGCGGAACCTGGAGGAAGAAGTAGGGCCGGTCGTCCGTGGACGCCGTCAGGTCGATGCCCGCCTCCCGGGACAGCGCCTCCACCTTCGCGTCGTCCTTCGCCAGGGCCACGGCCGCCAGCCATTCCGAAGCGGGAGGCTCGCCGGGCGCCAGCAGCAGGCTCAGGCCTCCCGAGCGCGCACGCTCGCGCATCACCGCGAGGTCCTCGGGCCGCAGCGGCGAGGGACTGACGAGCAGGTTGGCCAGCGACTCGCGCGCCACGAGCAGCATGTGGCGCGACGGGTCCTCCACGCCCCGGTCCCTCAGCGCCGACGCGGCCAGGGACACCAGGCGGGCCACCTCCAGCGGGCGCTCGGGGTCGTACCAGCGCGAGAAGCTGACCAGGCCCTCCGGCTGGAGCTTCTCCAGGAAGAGCCGCCACGCCTCGCGCGTGTAGAGCGAGTTCTCCGTCAGCGTCATCGCGCCCATGCCCGTCGACGCCCACGTGTCGACGAGCGAGGCCATGATGACCTCGAAGCGCCCCGGGCTCCGGGCCAGCCACGAGCGCCCGTCCTCCGCGTGCAGCTCCACGCCAGGCTGTGTGGCCAGCGGTGAGTACTTCCCCAGCGGGCCGCGCACCATGTCCAGGATGAGCGGGTTGACCTCCACGCCGACGACGGACGGGTGGTCGTAGAGCAGCGCGGTGGCGACGTCGCGCCCTCCGCCAACGCCGATGACCAGCACGTCGCCCGTGGGACGCAGCCAGTGCGCCGCGCTGGTGAGGTCGAAGCGCAGGTAGTCCAGCTCGGGACGAAGCTGCGTGAAGGCGGGGCTCGCGGTGCCCGCCTCGCCGTCGATGACCAGGAACGCCTGGGGCACGGGCGCGGCGGGCGCGTCCTGGAGCGCGGCCCAGTAGATGGGCGGGACGCGGTGGAAGCGGCTGGCCCGGACGTGGGAGATGGAGTTCCACCCCTCGGCGGCGGCCGGGCCGGAGTCGGGCGGCGGCACCTTGGAGTGGCGCAGCGCCAGCGCCCCCGGAGAGAGCACGAGCGGGAGGACCAGCAGCGCCATCACCCCGGCCTGGAGCCTGCCCCTGCGGGAGCTTGCCAGCGCGAGCATGGCCAGCAGGGGAAGCAGGGCCGTGGCTGCGAGCGCGCGCGGGGCACCGAGGTACGCCAGGGCCGGCGCGGCCAGCAGCGCACCGGCGGCGGAGCCCGCGAGGTCCGCGCCATAGACGAGCCCGGGCCGCTGCGCGCGGGTGAGCAGCGCCGCCAGCGCCGCGCCCTCCGCCGCAAAGGGCAGCGCGATGCCGACCGAGAGGCGCAGCAGACTGACGAGCGTCTCGGACAGGCGCGTCAGGTCCAGCACGATGGGCACATGGACGAGCGCCGCCGTCACGACACAGATCAGCAGCGAGGCCAGGGCCAGCGCCGCGGTGACGGAGGAAGACAGCCGCTCTGGCGAGAAGCCTCGCGGCCACAGGTGCACGGCCAGCGCGCCCGCGCTCATCCCCAGCAGCCCCAGCGTCAGCGCCAGGTAGCCCAGCGAGTACCACGTCGTCACCGACAGCAGCCGCGCGATGAGGATCTCCTGCGCCAGCAGTGCGGATGCAACGAGGGCCGCGGCGAGGGGGGCACGCGTGAGGGGAGCGGGCGAAGTGCTCATGTGCGCCCCACCCTAGCCCGGATCAGCGACTGGGAGGATGCCCGTCCACAAGGGAGCAGCCTCGGCGGGCCCAGGGACAGCGGGGCCTCAATCCCTGTCATCCAGAGCAGGCACACGCCCGGTCTCCAGGAAGGCGATGTAGCGCAGCAGGTACTCCTCGGCTCCGTGCTCCAGGTAGTCCAGCCATCGCCTCGTCGCGACGGTGGGCACGTGCCGCTGCTGCTGCTGCCACTCGGCATCGAGCTCACTCCGCGACCGGCCTCCGAGCCGCCGCAGCGCCTTGTCGTACTCGGCGACCGTCTCGCGGAGCTGCTGGTAGCCGGGCTGGATGGCCCCCCACCACGAAGCCACGAGGGAAGGTGTCCAGTACTCGTTTCCATCGAAGGCGTATTGCGACACCACGTTGAGCTCCGCGGCGTCGACGAGCTGTCGCAGCTCGTACTCCGTGGAGGCCTGGCGGAAGATGAACTCGCCCTGGGCGTCGTGGAGGTACACGTTGTTCGGAGCCGCCTCGGGCCCCGTTCCACAGGCGTCGTCTTCGGCGACGTAGAGCGGCCCGGGGATGCCCCACGGCTGACGGCCCTTCCATCGTCCCAGGAACGGCTCCGTGTCCTGGGTGAAGCCCCAGCGCCGCAGCACTGCCACGGCATCCAGGAAGGGCTCGTTCACACGCTCCGGAGTGGCCATGCCCTCGACATAGACCGAAATGGGTGGGGCAGGACGGGCACGCTCGAGCAGTACTACGTCCTCATCCCCCAGCCGCCCTCCCCTTGACACCTTAGGGGAAGGCGGGGGACTCTCCCCTAAAGCGTTGAGGGGAGAGCCGGACGCATGGCGGACACGTCGCTGGAGCTGGTGCAGGGCACGCTGGACGTGCTCATCCTGAAGAGCCTGTCGTGGGGCGCGCTGCACGGCTACGCGGTGGCGGAGGCCATCGGCGAGCGCAGCGGCCAGGTGCTCAAGGTGGAGGAAGGCGCGCTCTACCCGGCACTCCACCGGCTGGAGAAGCGCGGCCTGCTGGAGGCGGAGTGGGGCCTGTCGGAGAACAACCGGCGGGCAAAGTTCTACAAGCTCACCTCCGCCGGCCGCGCCCACCTGCGCGCCGAGGCCCAGACGTGGACGCGCTACGCGGCCGCCGTCTCGCGCATCCTCGAGGCCGCCTGAGGCACCCCATGCGACTGCCTCCTGGCTTCAAGCGCCTGCTCAAGCTCGCCGTGCGCCCGCGCGCGGTGGAGCAGGACGTGGATGACGAGCTGCGGTTCCACCTCGAGCTGCGCGCGGAGAAGCTCCAGCGCGAGGGCCTGTCCCCCGCCGAGGCGCGAGAGACAGCGCAGCGCGAGTTCGGCGACGTGGAGCGCGTGCGCGCCGAGTGCGTGCGCCTGGGCCATGAAAGGGCGGCGGAGATGAAGCGAAGCCTGTTCCTCGACGCGCTGGCGCAGGACCTCCGGTACGCCCTGCGCACGCTGCGCAAGGCACCCGCCTTCGCCCTGGTGGCCATCCTCACGCTGGCGCTGGGCATCGGCTCCACCACCGCCCTCTTCAGCGTGGTGCGCGGCGTGCTGCTCAAGCCGCTCCCCTTCCCCGCCCCGGAGCGCGTGATGCGGTTGTGGCAGGCGAGCCCCGCGCTGAGCTCGCCCCGCGTCTCCCTCTCCCAGAATGACCTGGACGACTGGAAGGCCCGGCAGCAGTCGTTCTCGGACATCGGCGCGTGGTGGCACGTCGAGAACATGTCGGGCGTGGACCTGAGCGGCCTCGGGGATCCGGAGGAGCTGTCGGCCACCTACGTGACGGACGGCTTCTTCTCGACGCTCGGGATGGCGCCGCAGCTCGGCCGCGCCATGCTGTCGGAGGAGCACCAGGCCGGCCACGATGCCGTGGTGGTGGTGAGCCACGAGGCGTGGACGCGGAGGTTCGGCGCGGACCCGTCACTGGTGGGACGCACCCTCACGCTGGACGGCGAGCCCCACACGGTGGTGGGCGTCATGCCGCCCTCCTTCACCTTCCCCTCCGAGAAGATGGACGTGTGGCTGCCGCTGTCGCGCATCAACGAGCGCAGCATCCCGCGCACCCGCTTCAATCGCTTCCTCAACGCGGTGGGCCGCCTGAAGCCCGGCGTCACGGTGGAGGCGGCGCGGCTGGAGCTGGGCGGAATCGCCCGGCAGCTCGCCGAGGCCTACCCGGAGAGCAACGCCCAGTACGGCGCCATCACCGTCCTGCCCCTGCACGAGGCCATCACCGGCGACGTGCGCACGGCCCTGCTCGTGGTGCTGGGCGCAGTGGGCTTCCTGCTGCTCATCGCCTGCGCCAACGTCGCCAACCTGCAGCTCGCCCGGGCCACCCTGCGGGACAGGGAGCTGGCGGTGCGCGCGGCGCTGGGCGCGGGACCGGGACGGCTGGTGCGCCAGCTGCTCACCGAGAGCCTGGTGCTCGCGGGCCTCGGCGGGGGGCTCGGCGTGGCGCTGGCGGTCTGGGGCACGGAGGCGCTGGTGGGCCTGTCCCTGAAGCAGCTCCCCCGGCTGCGCGAGGTGCAGGTGGACGGCGAGGTGCTGGCCTTCGCGGCGGCGGCCACGGTGCTCACGGGGCTGCTCTTCGGGCTGCTCCCCGCCCTACGCGCGAGCACCACGCAGTTGGAGGCCGTGCTCAAGGCGGGCGGGCGCGGCACGGTGGGCGGTCGAGGGGCGCGGCTGCGCGGCCTGCTGGTCGTCGCCGAGGTGGCCATCGCGGTGGTGCTGGCCACGGGCGCGGGCCTGGCCACGCGCAGCCTCGCGAGCATGCTGTCGGAAGACCCGGGCTTCCGCGCGGAGGGCGCCGCGGTGGTGAGCTTCTCCGTCCCGCCCCCGAAGCGGGAGCGGCTCCGGGAGTACCTGGCCGAGGTGCTGGAGCAGGTCCGCGCCCTGCCGGGCGTCGAGTCCGCGGCCATGGTGAAGACCCTGCCGCTGGAGAACGTGGGCGAGGACCTGGGCTTCAGTCGTCCGGACCATCCCGAGGACGAGGCCAACCCGCCGCACATGTCGATGATGCACGTGAGCACCGATTACTTCCGCACGTTGGGCATTCCGCTGCTGGGCGGCCGGGTCCACGAGCCCACGGACACGCAGGACACGCCCCTGGTGCTGGTGGTGAACCAGACCTTCGCCCGGCGCTTCTTCCCGGGCGAGGACGTGGTGGGGAAGAGCATCAAGCTTGGAACCACGGAGCTCACCATCGTCGGCATGGTGGGTGACGTGCGGCAGGCCGGGCTGGCCGAGCCGGTGCCGCCGCTGGCCTACCTGCACCTCCAGCAGTCTCCCCGGGGTGCCATGAACCTGGTGGTGCGTGGCCAGGGTGCGCTGCTACCCCTGGCCGCCTCCGCGCGGCAGGCCATCTGGTCCGTGGACCCCAGCCAGACCATCAGCCGCATCACCACGCTGGAGCAGGTGACGGCGGAGGCGGTGACGCGTCCCCGGCTGCTGGCCATGATGCTGGGCCTGTTCGCGGTGCTCGGGCTGGCCCTGGCGGCGGTGGGCATCTACGGCGTGCTGGCGTACACGGTGAGCCAGCGGCAGCGGGAGCTGGGTGTGAGGCTGGCGCTCGGGGCGCAGCCGGCGGACGTGCTGCGCCTGGTGCTCAAGAGCGGCATGGCCCTGGCCGGCGCTGGCGTCGCGATGGGCGCGGTCGGAGCGCTCGGGCTGTCACGGGTCATGGGCAGCATCCTCTACGGCGTGGCACCGCATGACCCGCTGACGTTCGGCGCGGTGACGGCGCTGCTGCTCGCCGTGGCGCTGCTCGCATGCCTCATCCCCGCGCGCCGGGCCATGCGGGTGGACCCGGCGGTGACGCTGCGCGGAGAGTGAGCGGACCTCAGCGTGCCGTGCCGCGCTGAGCGGACTCCACCGCCCTGCTGATGGCGGCGGAGTCCGGGAGGATGCGCCGGGCCTGGTCGGCCACCTCCAGCGCGGCATCCACCTTGCCCTGCTCCCCGAGCGCAGCAATCCAGCCCGCCCACGCCTCCTCCAGCAGCGACAGCGCCGCGCTGGCGGCGGAGGCGAACGCGCCCTCCGCCTCGGTGGGTTCCTTGCGGACCGTGGCCAGGAAGCGGCCGAGCTCGAGGAGCGGCTCCGGTGCTCCGGCGGAGACGTCGACCGCGGTGCGGAGCGAGTACTCCGCCTCCGCGAGCCGGGCGTCGGGATCGCCCGCAGTGTCCAGGCCCGTCAACAGGGCCCGGCTCAGGGACAGGAGGTTGGGGACGAAGGCGGGACACTCATCCGCCACGTCGCGGTGTGCGTCGATCCGGCGGGAGTCCTCCGCCGGCTCCGCGTTCGCCGCCTTCCACTTCCGTCTCAGCTCCTCGGACGTCCAGTGCGCGCTCATGGCCGTACTCTAGGCCCGGAACGCGCACCGTGCGCCAGTCCTCAGGGCAGGTTCGGGTCGCCTCCGATGCCCTTGAACGGATTGAACGTGTACGTCGTCGAGAAGCGTGAAGACGGGCTGAAGTAGTACGCCGCGAGCTTCGCCGGGTCCGTGGCCAGCTCGCCGCGCAGGATGGGCCCGTCGTTCTGGTCATCCCAGCCCCAGGGCGCGTTCGCCGAGTTCGTCCCGCACTGCCCCGCCACCAGGCCACACCCTCCGCTGGTGTCTCCCCGGAACGTGCCCTCCGACGCGAAGAGCGTGGTGAGGCTCCGGCGCGGCCACAGTCCCTCCGAGCCGTAGATGTCCACGAGCTTGTAGCGCACGTCGGAGTCCGACGGAGACGAGGGCTCCTCCGCGGTGCTCAGCGACGGGAAGTACTTCACGCCGTCGCCGACGATGTCGTAGGCCGGCCACGCCTTGAGCCCGTGGCCCTTCGCCTCCTGCGCGGTGATGGGGTGCTGCACGCCCTCGAAGAGCGCCATCGACAGCTTCCCGTCCAGGTTCTCCGAGCCCGAGCCAACAGGGCTGCCATCCGGCACGAAGGAGAAGAAGTCCTTGTGCGCCACCGTCACCGCGCCGATGAGCGCGCCGTACTCCGTGCCGTTGCGCTCCACGACGAGCATCACACCCTCGCCGTCGTTCTCGTGCTCCGAGTCGAAGATGTTGTCGGACCAGTCGCGCGGGTGGAAGAACGTGTAGACGAGGTACCAGTGCGTGCTCGTCTCCACCAGCGAGTGGTACGCATGCGCCGTCAACGGCCGCGACGCGGTGTTCTCCCAGTTGTTCGTCCCGCTCCAGTCCCCGTCGAAGTCCACGCGGGTGAGGTAGTCCGACCGGCCCGACAGGCTGTGCGAGCCCGTCACGTCCACGTCCTGGTAGTGGATGGGCGCCCAGCGCTTCGCGAGCGCGGCCCGGAACGCCGTCGACGAAGGACCGCCCGCCAGCGCCGAGCTCGAGGACCCAAAGTCATCCTCTTCCAGCACGCCCTCTCCGCAGGCGGTGAGCAGCAGCACGACAACCGGGACGAGGGCGCGCACGAAGGCGCCATGAGACGGACGACGGACGGAGTGCATGGGGGTCCTCCCTTTCAGGAGGATCCCTAGACTAATTCATGGATAATTGGGAAATACGATTTTGCGGTTTACCCGCTTTTCACGCCGCGCCCGGTCCTCAGTACGAGGCGGTCAGGCCCCAGTGGAGGCTGGAGTAGGTCTCCTCCGCGACGCCGCCAGCGCTCCACCCCTGCCTCGTGCCGGCACCGGAGAAGGTGTCCTGGTAGCGGGACAGCCGGAAGCGGACCGAATAGCCGAAGGGCCCCCAGACCTCGCCGGCCACGCCCAGCTCCGCCTCCCAGCCGAAGCTGGACACCGACGCGCCGTACTCGCTGACCTCCAGGTCCAGCGCGCCGCCCTCGTCGTCGAAGCCCTGCCCCGGCTTCGGACCGATGAAGACCTGCCCCGCGCCCTCCAGGCGCACCGAGCGCAGCAGCGGCACGGACACCTCCAGGCCCACCGCGGGGAACAGCCGGTGCGTGCCCTGGAGCGGGCTGTCCGCGGACTCGTCCACGTGGAAGGCGCGCGTGAGCAGCCCGGCGCGCAGCCCCGCGTAGCCCAGCAGTTGCCGGGACTCGCCCAGCCCGAAGAAGTAGCGGTACAGCGCCTGTGCGGTGAGCACCGAGTCGGTGGCCACCACCTCGCGCGTCACCGACTGGCCCGCGTCCCCCACCAGCGTCACGTCGGTGGACGCGTACCCTCGCCGGTAGCCCAGCCCCAGGCCCAGCCCGCGCAGCGCCGAGGTGTGGCGCGCCAGCGGCAGCAGTTCCAGCTCCGCGGACACGCCCAGGTACGGCGCAGAGGACGTGTAGTCCACCGTGTCACCGAGCTGCTGCTCCGGCGGCTTCCGGTCGTACTCGCCACACGACTTCACCCCGGGGCGCGCGCAATACCGGCGCCACGTCGTCGTGCCGCCGAGGAACAGCCGCGCCAGCGGCGGACGCTCCGGCTCGGGGCCCACCGTTCCACCCGAGCCCGTGTCCAGCTTCACCTCCAGGAACGGGGCCTCCGGCTCAGAGGGCGCCTGAGCCACCTGCGGTGGCAGCTCGGCGGGGACGACGTCCGGCGCGGGTGAATTGCGCGGCGCGGGCACCGACGAGGCGATGGCGAGCGCCACCTCTTGCCCATTCGCGGCGGCCAGCGCCGACGGAGAGGCCAGCACCACCGCCAGGGCAAGGCACATGCCCCCGCGGACCATCGCGTGTCCGGTGTTCATCATTCGCCTGCGAGGTTCACCCACCCCGCAGGCGAAGTCCAGGTTCGGCGCCCGGCCCCTCAGGCGTTCAGCGTCGCAGGGGCGCCGAGCTGCGCGTGGCCCACGGGCAGACCGGACGACTCCGGCACATGGGAGGGCGACGAGTCCGCCGCCGCATGCGCCTGCGTAGCCGCCAGGTGCTCCGCGCGACCGATGCCCAGGAAGTCACGGCGGTAGATGCGCACCATCGCCATGAAGATGGACGCGATGAGCGGGCCCACCAGCAGCCCCATCATCCCGAACACCGCCAGCCCGCCGAACATCGACAGGAAGACGAGCAGCGGGTGCAGCGCCATGCGCGAGCCGCACAGCTTGGGGCGGATGAAGTTGTCGATGCTGCTCACCAGGAAGGTGCCCCAGGACAGCAGGAACACGCCCTCCGTCACCTTGTTCGCGGCGATGAGCACCACGCCGATGGGGCCCCACACCAGCGCCGTGCCGCCCACGGGCACCAGCGCCACCAGCACCATGGCCGCGCCCCACACGCCCGCATGCGGCACACCGGCGAGGAGCAGCCCCAGGAAGCCCACCGCGCCCTGGATGAGGGCCGTGACGGTGTTGCCGTAGACAATCGCGTAGGCGACGTCGGTGAACTCGCGCGAGAAGGCCTCGAAGTAGCGCTTGTCCAGGGGGATGAGCCGCATCACCTCGCCCACGAGCCGGCGCCCGTCGAGGAAGAAGTAGTACATGGCCACGGTCATCATGAACATGTTGATGACCAGCTCGGTGCCCGCGCCCACCAGGTCCTTGAGCAGCGCCGCGCCGCCCGTCACGGCCGCCATCAGCGCCCGCTCCGTCTCCGCGCTCTCCGGATCCAACCGGATGTAGCGGCTGAAGCCCCGGGGCAGGCTGGACGCGAACTGGTGCCGCAGGTCCACCTGCTCCAGCAGGTCCTGCGCCTGGCCCACGAACTGGAGCACCTCACGCGCCACCATCCACCCCACCAGCGCCAGCGGCGCCAGGATGAGGAGGAACACCGTGAGGGTGGACAACCCCGCGCACAGGGACTTGCGGCCCCGGAACTTCTGGCACAGGTAGTCCTGCACCGGCATGAACAGCACCACCAGGAAGCCACCCAGCAGCACCGGCATGAGGAACGGCAGCAGAATCCTGGAGAAGAGAATCAACGCCAGGGCGAAGAGCCCGGCGAATACGAAGTTCGACCACCGCCGCGAATCACCCACCGCCCCACCCCACCCGCCCCGCGAGCCCACACCCACCAGCCGACCCCAACCTAGGAACCGCGCTTCCATCCGGGAAGTCCGGGTTCCCCTTCGGAGAGGTACCCTGCAATGACTTCTGGACGTTTGGCGCTCGCGGGCGCCGCCGTGATGACGGCCGTACTCACCCTCACCAGCCCGGGTTGTGGCGACGGCGCCACACCGTGTACCGACTGTCCGCCCCTGGAGGGCCGCTATCGGATGGGGTTCGCCGGAGACGCGGGCGTGGGCGGCGACTGCGCCACACTGGGCGTGGCCCTGCCCCGCGACAAGCCGCTGAACATCGCCCGCACGGGCGACCGGCTCACCGGCACGCTGGAGGGGGTGTCCCTGACGGGCTCCGTCTCCGGCCAGGGCACCTTCAGCCTGGCGGGCACCCTCGCGGGCGGTACGGATGGGGGCCGCACGGACACGCTGAGCCTGGCCGGTCGCTACACGCCCTCCGTGGCGGATGGCGGAACGGCCCAGCTTGCGGGGACCTACACCGGCACCTTCTCGCGCACAGGGCCTTCCGGCCCCCAGCGCTGCAACGTCGTCAGCCCGTTCTCGGCGACCCGGGAGTGATGGCCACGGGTCGCACGAGGCCGGGACGGGCTACTTCTTCTTCGCGTCGGCGGCCTTCGCCTCGGCCTTCTGCTTCTTCGCGCGCTTCTTCCAGGCCTGCTTGATCTTCATCTGCACGCGGCGGTGCTTGCTCTTGCTGCGGGCCATCGTTGACTCCTGTGCTCCGATAGGGAGACGTGAAAAGGTGGGCTTAACTATCAGAACCCGATGGGCTCCCGGAAGAGGAACCCTCCGGGGGGGCTGCCGGAGGGGCTCCAGGAGCCTCTTCCGGGGCAGGCCGGGTGGGGTACGGGATGCCCTCCGCCCCTCGGACCTGGGTAGGTCTGGCCGAGGACACCGTCACCTCCCCCTCCCGGTCCTCGTCGCTCGGCCGCTCGCGTGACGCGGGAGCGCTGCTCTGCTGGGGCCGCTTCTTCACCGAGGCGAAGATGGGCTTGCACGCGTCCAGGAAGCGGCGGACCTCGTCCAGCGGGAGCGCCGGGCAGAAGTTGTCGTTGGCCCCACGCATGGAGGTGGCCATGCACATGGCGTTGAGGATGGCCTCCTCGGTGGCCTCCATCACCGCCTCGTAGAGGGGGTCCAGGCGCTGGTCCAGCAGCAGCTTCAGCTTGTAGACCATCTTCTGCGTGCGCCTGGGGATGATGTTCGCCGTGGAGAAGCCGACGACGATTTCGCCCGAGCCGTGCGCCGCGTAGCTGCCCACCCGGCCGATGCCCAGCGCCACCCGCTTGCAGATGCGGTTGATCTGGTGGCTCAGGAGCGGCGCGTCGGTGGCCACCACCGCGATGATGGAGCCGTACGTCTGGCCGCGCTTGGGCGCGCCCTTGAACTTCTCCGCCAGCACCTCGCCCACGGGCAGGCCGCCCACGCGCAGGTTGTGCATCTTCCCGAAGTTGGACATCACCAGCACGCCCAGCGTGTAGCCGCCCAGCACCTCCGGCAGCTTGCGCGACGACGTGCCGATACCGCCCTTGAAGTCGCACGTCACCATGCCGGTGCCGCCGCCCACGTTGCCCTCGGCCACCGGGCCGCTGGCGGCGTTGCGGATGGCCTCGTAGACGTGCTCCTCGCGCACGTGCCGGCCGGAGATGTCGTTGAGCCACGAGTCGTCGCACTCGCCCACCACGGGGATGATGACGTCGTGCTCCCCGCCGATGCCGGGGTAGCGCTCCACCAGGTGGCGCGCCACGCCGTCCGACACCGCGCCCACCGCCATGGTGTTGGTGAGGAGGATGGGCGTCTCGATGAGGCCCCACTCCATGAGCTGCGTCATGCCGGAGACCTCGCCCGCGCCGTTGAGCACGAAGCCGCCTCCCGTCATGCGCTCCATGAAGATGTTGCCGTTGTTGGGGAGGATGGCGGTGACACCGGTGCGCACCGGGCCATGGCCGGGCCGCAGCGGGCCCTCACCCTGGATGAGCGTGCTGTGCCCGACGAGGACGCCCTCGACGTCGGTGATGGCGTTGAACTTTCCGGGCTTGAAGCGCCCCAGCGGCAGGCCCAGCTCCCGTGCACGGACGCGAGGCCCTTTTTCCTCGGGGATGTTCACCATAGAGGGCGGACACTAACCGACCAACCCCCACCGTCAACCACTCCGCGCGCGGCCTGTCAGGGTGTCTTCGCGCGCGGGCCCGCCCGTCCGGAGTCCGGGCCGGCGAAACGGCGACGCCCCGTCCCGGCCGCCAGGGAGGCGAGCACGAGGCGGGGCGTCAGGTCGCTCCGGTGAAGCTCAGGCCTTCGCTTCCGCGCGCGGCGGTGCGTCCGGGGACGACGTGCCGTTGCCATTGCCGGAGCCCTGGGCCGCCGGAGCGGACGCGGGCTGCGCGGCTGCGGCAGCGCCCTGCTCCTCGAGCGGCAGCCCCTTGCGCAGCACCGCGGACGGGTGCTCCGTGGCCGCGCGGCGCGCCTCGCGCTCCTTGTAGCGGCGGATGGCGGGGGCCATGATTTCGCCGATGAGGCCGCGGTAGTCCATGCCCGCGCCCTGGGCGATGAGCACCAGGTCGCTCCAGCCCGGCGTCAGGCCCGGCAGCGGGTTGCACTCGATGAAGTAGATGCGGCCCTTGTCGTCCATGCGGAAGTCGATGCGGGCCACGTCGCGGCAGCCCAGCGCCATGAACGAGTTGCGCGCCGCGGTCCGCAGCTTCTCCAGCAGCGAGGGCTCCAGCTTGGCCGGCGCGTCGTAGCGGATGCGGTCCGTCCAGTCGAGCTTGTGCTGGAAGCTGTAGACGGGGTTCTTCTCCGCCTTGTCGAGGAAGACGATCTCCATCGGCGGCAGCACGCGCGGGCGGCGCTCGCCCAGCAGGCCCACGGTGAACTCACGCCCGCCGATGTACTCCTCGATGAGCGCGGGCTGCTGGTACTTGCTGGCAATCTCGCGCACCACCTCGCGCAGCTCCGCCTCGCTGTGGCAGACGCTCTTGGTGACGACGCCCTTGGAGCTGCCCTCCGCCACCGGCTTCACGATGAGCGGGAAGGAGGTGAACTCCTTGTTGAGCCGCTCCTTGCCCGTGGCCATCAGCTGGAAGTTGGGCGTGAGGATGCCGGCCTGCCGGACGATCTTCTTCGCCAGCGCCTTGTCCAGGGCAATGGACAGCGTCGCCGGGTCCGAGCCCGTGTACGGGATGTCCAGCAGCTCCAGCATGGCCGGGACCTGGCTCTCGCGGTTGCGGCCCTTGAAGCCCTCGGCGATGTTGAAGACGATGTCGAGCGGCGTGCTGGACAGCACGGTGGGCAGCTCCGCGGTGGCCTCCAGGTCGATGACCTCGTGGCCCCAGGACGCAATGGCCTCGCGGATGGCCTGCAGCGTGTTGGGCGAGTCGTACTCGGCCTCGCTGTCCTCCACCGCCTCGGCGCTGGCCATGGGCTTCACGCGCTTGACGTTGTAGGTGAAGCCCACGCGCAGCGGGCCCGTCTTGCGCGCCGGCTTGCCCTGGCGCTTGCCATCCTTGATTTTGTAGCGCTTCGCCGCGCTCTGGATGATGGAGTTGATGACCCCGTCCAGGTGCAGCCCGTCCAGCTCCGCGGAGGCGTAGATGCCCGCGCCCGGCTCCAGGCTGGGCAGCGCGTTGATCTCCAGGAAGTACGGCACGCCCGCGTCGCTGAGCCGGAAGTCGATGCGGCCCAGGTCGCGGCAGTCGAGCGCGGAGAAGATCTTCTGCGCCATCTTCCGCACGTCCTCCGCCGTACGGGCCGGAATCTGCGCCGGGGCGCGCACGCTGACGGCGTTCTCCTTCTTCGTCTTCAGCTCGTAGTCGTAGATGGCGTACTTGCGGCCCGCCGTGACGGCCGGGTCCACCACGTACTCCACCGGCGTGAGCACGCCGTCGTAGTCGTTGTCCACCGCCGCGAGGAAGGGCACCGTGAGGTCGCGCCCGGCGATGAACTCCTCCACCAGCACGCCGGCCGGGTACTTCTCCAGCGCCGAGGCCACCTTGGCGCGCACCTCGTCCAGCGTCTCCGCGATGGAGTCCTGGGTGATGCCCTTGGAGGAGCCTTCGAAGTTGGGCTTCACGATGACGGGGAAGCGCAGGTTCTCCGCGGTCAGCTCGCTGAGCTTCTCCACGTACTGCCAGCCCGGGGTGCGGATGCCCTGCTTGGTGAGGACCAGCTTGGTGAGCTGCTTGTCCAGCGTCACCGCCAGCGCGTACGCGTCCGAGCCCGTGTACGGGAAGCCGAGCTCGTCGAAGAGGGCCGGGTAGAAGGCCTCGCGGAAGCGGCCGCGGCGCCCCTCGGCGGTGTTGAAGATGAGGTCGGGGCTGTAGGCCTCCAGCCGCGCCACGGTGCGCGAGGCGGGACCGCTCACCTCGAAGCGCTCCAGCCGGTGGCCGAGCCGCTCAATCGCCGCGGCCAGTGCGTTGACCGTCTCCTGGGTGTCGAACTCCGCTTCTTCTTCTGAATCGGACAGCCTGAGATTGTGGGTCAGCGCGATGCGCACGGCGGCTCCCTTCTCTTCTTCAGCGAGCGACCACGGCGCACCTTCGCCGCGGACATGATTCTTCCCGGGGCGCGCTGATGCGCCACGGGCGTGCGGGCTGCAACGGTTGCGCCCGCGACAACCTTCCCGTCCACCACCTGCGTCTGCGCCCAGGTATCACCGAGCCGCCAGCCGAGCGGATCCCTCACCACGCGCCACGCCTCCACCCCGCCGATGACGAGCAGCCCGGCGCCCGCGGCCACCAGGCCCAGCGGCTCCGGCATCATTCCCAGCAGGACGATGAGCGCGAGCGGCGCATTGCGAAGCGTGCTGTCGCGGTGGCGCGCCGCCGACTGCGTGGGCAGGTGCATCACCTTCACGCCGAAGATGCGCTTGCCCACGCTCTGGCCTTGAATCATCCCGTCGGCCAGCAGCAGGAACAGCAGCGCCACCACGCCGCCCGCTGCGCCGCACACGACGTACAGGCCCCAGGCCACCCCCACGTCGACGACGCGGGCGCCCAGGCGCAGGAAGAGCGACGCCTTCGGGTAGGGCGAGCCGGGCTCGGCCTCGCCCGCGACGATGCGCAGCACCCGCCCTCCGCTGCGACTGGCCGCCATGACCGCGGGACCGCGCTCGGCGCTCACTCCTCGGGCTCCAAGGTGAGACCCTCCTCGTGTGGCTCGGGCTCGTCGAGGCCCGCCAGCCGGGCCAGGCGCTCGTGCGCGCTCAGTGGATGCACCATGGGCGCCGCCCACGCGGCGTGCTCCTGCGTCTGGCCGGCGGCGAGCGCCGCGGTGGGGCTGCCCGTCTCCGACATGCGCAGCAGCCGGTTTCGCGCGGCGTCCACGTCAGGCTCGGCGGGGCTGCCCTCGCGGGTGAAGAAGACGAAGGCCATGGCCGGCCGCTTGGAGGACTCACGCATGGCGAACTGCACGCCGTCCAGGTTCCAGCCCTTCGACGTCCACTCGTTGAGCGTGCGCTCCAGGGCGCCCTCGTCCACCGTGGAAAGCTCCACCACTTTGTACTGCAACGGACCTGGGGCGCGGATGACGGGAGCGTGCCTGGCGCCAGGGCGCTTCCCCGTCCCGCGCTGGCGTTGGGGCGGGGGCTTCTCGGACTTGCGTGCAGGCCGCTTCTTCTTGGTGGGCATCGTGCGCGACTCATTTGGACGCAACGCGGCGCGCGGATCAAGCAGCAAGCCGCGCGACGTGCGTCTGGCTGTTGTCTACAGGAGCTTCGCGGCTTCCAGGGCGTGGTAGCTGATGATGAGGTCGGAGCCGGCGCGCTTGATGGAGGTGAGCGTCTCCAGCATCACGCGCTCGTAGTCGATCCACCCGTTCTGCCCGGCGGCCTTGAGCATGGAGTACTCGCCGGAGACGTTGTAGGCGACCACGGGCAGCTCGAAGCGCTCGCGCACGGCGCGGATGACGTCCAGGTAGGCCAGCGCGGGCTTCACCATGATCATGTCCGCGCCCTCCTCCACGTCCAGGGCCGTCTCCTTGAGGGCCTCGCGCACGTTGCCCGGGTCCATCTGGTAGCCGCGGCGGTCGCCGGACTTCGGCGCGCTCTGGGCCGCCTCGCGGAAGGGGCCGTAGAAGCCGGAGGCGTACTTGGCCGCGTAGGACAGAATGGGGATGTCGGTGAGGCGGACCTCGTCCAGCGAGCGGCGGATGGCGGCGATGCGCCCGTCCATCATGTCCGACGGGGCGATGATGTCCGCGCCGGCCTGGGCGCAGGTGACGGCCATCTGCGCGAGCAGCGGCAGCGTGTCGTCGTTGAGGACGTGGCCCTCCTCCAGGATGCCGCAGTGGCCATGGTCGGTGTACTCGCAGAGGCACACGTCGGCGATGACCTGCAGGTCCGGCTCGGCGGCTTTGATTTCGCGGATGGCGCGCTGGACGATGCCGTCCTGCGCATAGCCCTGGGTGCCGCGCGCGTCCTTGTGGTTCGGGATTCCGAAGAGGAGGACGGAGGGCACGCCCAGGGACTTCGCCAGCCGGGCCTCGGCCACGGCGTGCTCGAGCGACAGGTTGAAGACGCCCGGCATGGAGGCGATGGGACGGCGCACGTCCCGGCCTTCCACGACGAAGAGGGGGTAGATGAAGTCACCCGGCTCGAGGCGCGTCTCGCGCACCATGTCTCGCAGGGCGGCGGTACGGCGGAGGCGGCGGGGGCGGTGGACGGGATAGGCCATGGCGTCACCGGTATAAACCGGCGGCGTCCGGCAATCATCGATTCCGTACGCCTGGCCGGCCGCTCAGCCTGCGACGAGCCGCCAGCTGCGCTGGTGCCGCATGTTCTCCCGGGCCCGGCGCTCGGCGCGGCGCTCCGCGAGGTCCGCCTCGTGCAGGGCGCGGGCGTAGCGCACGCGCGCCGCCTCCGTCCCTGCGGCCAGCCCCTGTTCAGCGGCCTCCAGCTCACGGCGGGCCTCCTGGAGCTGCGGGTCGAGGCGGATTTCGGACGTCATGGGGGATTCCTCCTGTACGCGGAATGAGCCGGGCTCGGGATGCATGTGACGGGCCTTGGAGCCCCAAGGAGTACAAGCACGCGGAAGGACGGGGTGTCGCGGCGCGGCAGGGACGAAAGGAGTGCGAAACGGGTTTCCCAGGTGCGCGAAACCGGTGGCACGGAGGGTGGAACGCGCGCTCCCCCGGCTGGCTGCCCTGTATCGAACCGGGTGAGGCAATCGCCGGCCGCTCCGGTCGTCTACAGTCGCAACCGTGACAGAGCGACTGCCAGCCATCGAGGTGAAGGGCCTGCGGAAGACGTACCGGCGTCCGTTCCGGAAAGTGGGGACGGATGCCCTGCGGGGCATGGACCTGACGGTGCCGCAGGGCAGCGCGTTCGGGCTCATCGGCCCCAACGGCGCGGGCAAGACGACGTTCATCAAGAGCATCCTCGGCATCGTCCAGCCCACGGAGGGCACGGTGCGCGTGCTGGGAGGCTCGCCCGAGGACCCGCGCATCCGCGCGCGCATCGGCTACCTGCCGGAGCGCTTGCACCTGCCGGGCTCCTGGTTGCCGACGGCGTTCCTGGGGACGGTGACGCGGCTGAAGGGGCTGAAGGCGGACCCCGCGGGGAACCTGCGCCTCTTGGAGCGGGTGGGCCTGGCGGACGCGGTGGGCCGGAAGATTGGCGGCTACTCCAAGGGCATGCGGCAGCGGCTGGGGCTGGCGGCGGCGCTGGTGGGCTCCCCTTCCCTGCTGATTCTGGACGAGCCCACGGACGGCATCGACCCCATGGGGCGGCTGGAGGTGCGGCGGATTCTCCTGGAGGAGGTGCAGCGGGGAACGACGCTGTTCCTCAACTCGCACCTGCTGGCGGAGACGGAGCGGGTGTGTGACCGGGTGGCGATCCTGGCGGACGGGCGCGTGCTGCGCGAGGGCCGGCTGGAGGACCTGGCGCGCGGCGGGGCCCGGTGGATGGTGCGCTTCGCGCCCGGGGTGGACTCGGGGGCGCTGGTGTCGGCGGGCTTCGCCCGGGGGAGCACGGACGGCATGTACCACGTGGAGGCGGAGGACCCGCCGGCGCTCAACGCGGCGTTGGACAGGGCTCGCGCGGCCGGGGCGCTGCTGGTGGAGCTGCGGCGCGACGGGACGGACCTGGAGTCGGTGCTGCTGGGGACGGTGGCGCGGCCGCCGGAGGCGGTGGCGGCGAATGGCTCGGGGACGGCGGTGTCCGGTTCGGCGGGGGTGGCGGCGTGAGCCCGGTGTTCGGAATCGCGGGGTACGTGCTGCGTGAGGCAGTGGCGCGAAAGTTCATCCTGGCCTTCATGGTGGGAATCACCCTGGTGCTGGCGGTGGTGGCGCTGAGCCTGCGCATCGAGGTGGTGGACGGGGCGCTGGCGGCGTCACGGCTGTTCGGCGAGGAGATTCGCGCGAGCATCCGCTCCGTCGACGTGGCGCTGCGGCCCGTGTACATGGCGGCGGCGTACATCGTGTTCTACGGGGGCATCCTCTTCGGCATCGTGGCGTGCTCGGACTTCGCGCCGTCGCTGCTGTCGCCGGGGCGCATCGAGCACCTGCTCGCGCTGCCAATCCAGCGCTGGCACCTGCTGGCCGGGACGTTCCTGGGGGTGATGACGCTGGCGGTGGGCGGGACGCTGTATGGCACCACGGGGCTGGTGCTCATCTTCGGGGTGAAGGCGGGGTACTGGACGGCGGGGCCGCTCATCGCCGGGCTGATGGCGTGTGTGGGCTTCGCGGCGGTGTACGCGGTGATGCTGACCACGGCGACGCTGGTGCGCAGCGCGGCGCTGTGCGCGGCCTCCGGCGGCCTGTTCCTGGTGGGCGGCATCATCGCCGGGCACCGGAAGGACGTGGCCCTCTTCTTCGAGGACGGCGTCAGCCGGAGCGCCTTCGAGGCGGTGACGCTGGTGCTGCCGAGGCTGTCCTCGCTGGCGACGGCGGCGGGGAACATCTCCGCGTCGATGCCGCTGGAAGTGAAGTCACTGGGCATGCTGCTGCTGGGCGTGATGGTGTTCGGATTCGGGGCGCTGGCCGTGGGGTTCTGGCGCTTCGAGGGAAAGGACTACTGACGTGGAAAACCGTCAACGGCGTCGGGTGTGGCTCGGGGTGGCGGGACTGCTGTTCGTGCTGGCCGCGGTGCTGATGTTCACCGGCCAGGGCGACGAGCCGACCCCGGAGGCTCCGAAGGTGGAGTTCCCCCGGCGGATGCGGACGCCGGAGCGCGAGCGTGCCGAGCGGCGCAAGACGTGGGTGATGCCGGCCGCGCCGGATGCGGGCACGGTGGCCCAGGAGCGGCAGCGTCCTCGAGATCCCCTCCTGGCGGCGCTGCCTCGGGGTCAGGGAAAGACGGCGGTGGTCATCGAGGCGAATGCGCTGCGGCACTCGCCCATTGGCGAGCTGCTGCTGGACTGCCTGATGCGGGACGGCGGGAAGGAGCTGGAAGAGTTCCGCTCGAGAAGCGGCGTGGACCCGCTGAAGGACCTGGACCGGCTGGTCATCACGGATGACGGGGTCATGCTGTCGGGGAACTTCGAGAACGCGAAATTCGGGGACCTGATGGGCGACACCCAGTCGACGAACTATGGCGACGAGGGCTCGCGGGTCTACGAGCCGGGGCAGAGGATGGCAAGGCTCGCGGATGGCGGCACCGAGATGCGGCAGGGGCGCAACGCGGTGGGCATCTGGAACAACCAGCTCGTGATGTTCGGCGGGTCGACCGATGGAGTGAGGGCGGCCATCGACCGGGTGGAGGGGCGCGGGCCGGACGAGCCGCCAGTGATTCCTGAGGGCAGCACCTACGGCGAGATGTACGGTGTGCTGCCCGTGGAGATGATCGCGAAGCTGTTGCCGCCGGAACAGGCGGAGCTGGCGCAGCGGCTGCGGGACGTCGCGCAGAACGTGGAGCTGCACGTGGACGCGAGCTCGGACGTGGCGCTGGTCGCGGAGGTGCGCGGCTCGGACGCGGAAAAGGTGACGGACCTGGGCAAGTCCCTGGGCGCCGCGCTGTCCCTGGCGCGCCTGAAGGCGCAGGCGGAGGGCGAGAAGGACGTGGCGCAGCTGCTCGACTTCGCCAAGGTGCAGCCGGATGGTGAGTCGTTCAGGCTGGAGATGGCGGTGCCGCTCGAGGCGCTCAAGGAGCGGCTGGCGTTCTGCAAGGAGGAGCGGCAGGCCGCGGACGCGTCGGTGCCGTAGTCGTCTCGGACAGGACTTCGCGCCCCGGCCTGAGACGTGAGGCGGCCCCGCGCAGACGGTGAGGCCCTATCTTCTCCAGTTGGCCCGGGATAACTTCGTGCGGTAACGCCGGTAGCCGTCGGAATTCCCCTGCGGCCGTCTCTGGCGCGCGAAAATCGGGGGCGAGCAGTGCTGTCGCGGGCGGACCGAAGTCTTCGCTGGGACGTGCTGGAAGAGCATGTCGCTGAGGCCTGCTTCCTCTGGACCCACTGGCAGTCTGCGCTCTCCTCTCCTGTCCACACCCTGGCAGACGTGGCAGAAGGCCCGGAACAACGACTACGTGCCCATCTCGACGCCATCGTGTTCGGGGGGAAGCGGGTTGCCGACCTCCTGCTGAAGCCCGCGTTCGAAGAAGGCGACGAAGAGCGCCTCCGCGTCGCGAGCTTCTGCCTCCTGCGCGAAGGAGAAGGCGCGGACGTCGACCTCGTCCTGCGACACTTCGTGGAGGGTGGCGCGCCGCTTCGAGCAATCCTTCAACAGCCCCTGGAGCTCAGTGAACGCCCCGGCCTTTCTCGCGCGCTCGCTCCCCTGCTCGCAGCCTCAGACGCTGCCCTGCGAGCCAACGTGCTCGAAATCCTGGGCTTCCGTCGAACCCACCCTGCCGTTCCTTTTCAGCAACTGCTGACCGACCCCAGCGTGGAGGTGCGAGCCGCAGCCCTCCGCATTGCACACTTCTGGCCCCAGGAGGTGCCGCCAGGGCTGCTTCAGCAAGCTCTCACGTCGTCCGATACCCGGGAGCAGGTGGCCGCCATCCCCCTGGGGCTCATCCTGGATGACAGGGCAGCATGGAAGGCCTGCCAGCAACGGCTCGAACAGCCAGGCGCGGCGGGTGACCTCGCTCGTGCGGCCCTTGCCTGCCGGGGTGACGCGCACGATGTCGAGGCGCTCCTGGCGCTGCTGGAGATTCCAGCGCTCAGACGCGAGGCGCTCTGGGCACTTGGCTTCACCGGCAGGGTGGCCGCGGCGCAGGCCTGCCTGGCGTGGATGCAGAAGGCTCCCCTCGCCGCAGTGGCGGCGGAGGCGTTCTGCGCCATCACGGGGCTGGTCCTCGAAGGACCGCTGACGAAGCCGCGAGACGAAGCCGACGAACCGGCCGACGAAGCGCTGGATGCCGACCTCCAGCCCGATCCGGACAGGAAGCTCCCCATCCCTGAGCCGGCAGCGGTCGCCGCTTGGTGGCACCAGATGCAGAAGGGGCTCCACCCAGGCACGCGCCATCTGGGCGGGCAGCCTCGCACCCAGGAGCGGTTGGTGGCGGCGCTCACGGATGGGCCGATGCGGCGCAGGCCCATCCTCGCCCTGGCGCTTGCCATCACCAGCCGGGGCCGGCAGCAGGTCGAGCCACGGGACTTCAGCCATATCCAGTACGAGCAACTACGGGGAGCGCGCCGCTGAGAACGGTCCACCCTGCCGGAGAAAACCGATGAGCACGAGCGTAGGCGTCAACAAAATGTCGGTCGTCCACCAGAAGTCCAACGGCACGACAGTCGCCGCTCCGGATGTCTGCAAGACGCCGAGCCCCGCCGGACCGGTACCCATTCCATACCCCAACATCGCGCGTTCGGCGGATACGGCCAAGGGCAGCAAGACTGTGGACGTGGAAGGCAATCCCCTCTGCGTCAAGGACTCCAACTTCAGCACCAGCACGGGAGACGAGGCAGGAACCGCCGGTGGCGGTGTCGTGTCCGGCAAGACCAAGGGGGAGGCGGAGTTCGTCAACTACTCGTTCGACGTGAAGGTGGAGGGCAAGAACGTCGCGCGGGCCATGGACCTGATGCTCCACAACGACAAGAACACGCCCCCCTTCCCGCTCATCCAGCCGCCTGTCATCGCCATGGGCAAGAGCTCTGGTGGTTGCTACTGCCTCGCTTGCAAGGACGATGTGTAGCCACGGCAGCCCCAGGAGGTACGCGCCATGCCCAAGAATCCGGAGCATCTAGCCAGTCCCGCGGAGCAGGTGCTGCACAAGCAGATCAACGGCGCCGAAGAAGGCGGTGCATGCCTGACGGGCCACTCCACCAGCTATAGCGACGCGTGCAGTTGCACGTACCGCTGGCAGGTGGTGCGGGAGTCCCGGCGCAACCGGCGTGCTGTCTACAACAAGGTGCCCGTACTGAAGCAGCAGCAGGAGCGGGAGTACCGAGCGAAGGACCCCGCGCTCCCGCAGGGCTCCATCCCCACGTCCTACAACCCGGCAAAGCATGCCAACTCCAACCTGCAATACGGCCCGTACATCTCGCTCCCCCAGCCCGGTGACTGGCAGGTCTTCGGGCCGACCCGCGCCGACATGAAGGACGCGGCGGGCAACACCATTCCTCCTGGCGCGAACTTCACCAAGTGGACGTGGCCCTACTGGAACAACGCGCACCACATGATTCCCAAGGGCACCTTCAACGGGACCATCGACGACATCGATGACCTGGACTGCCGCGAGCTCGTACGAGTCGGACTGCTGCGTGCGGAGTACAACGTCAACCACCACATCAACATCATCCTCCTGCCCATGGACCAGGAGGTCGCGCGGGTGATGGAGCTTCCCCGCCACCTCATCCGTGACGAGGAATTCATCCGCATCGAGATTGGCTCGAAGTATTTCAACCACGGGGCCTACAACCAGAACGTCAGGACCCGGCTGGAAGCCATCATCGACTCGTTCAGGGCCGCAGTTGACCGGGAGCGCCCGGAGAACTGCAAGGCCTGGCCCATCGTCAAGCTGTCGAAGAAGCGCTTGGAAGTCCTGTCGAAGCACTGCTACGCCGAGATCATCAAGTTCGGGACGAAGAGTCCCGGCTCCGCCATCTCCGACATGCCCCCGCTCAGCTCCAGCGCGCTGCGCAACTGAGGCAGGCCCAGGAACCCATGGACTACTTCCAGATCAATACGAGCCCCGCCGTTGATCCCAGCTATTGCGTCCTCTACCGGGAGCCCCTGGGCACCAACATGCTGAGGTACCGCATGTCAACCGGCATAGCGATGGGCGACAAGTACCCGCCGGACGCGAAATGGTACATGAGCGACGAGTCTCCCGGTATCAAGATGCCCTCGTTGATCGCCACCGTCACCAACATGCTGGTGGTGGAGCGGCGTATGAAGGAGGTCATCGAGCGCACGGGAGTGCCCATGGAGTGCCTGCCTTTCACACTCCATGACCACAAGAAGCGTGTGGCCAGAACCGACTACTTCATCATCAACCCGCTGGGCTCGTTCGACTGCCTCGACCTGAAGCAGAGTGAAATCATCTACGACGACGACGAGGTCGTCGCGGTGGAGAAGCTCGTCCTCTCTCCGGAGAAGCTACGGGCGGCACCCGACATCTTCCGCGTCAAGGAAGACCCGCATGTCTACGTGCTCAGCCACCGGCTCGTGGATGCGCTCCGCCAACTCGAGCCCACCAACGTGTATCTCACGAAGCTCGAGCAGTCCGCTTAGCGCGCGAGCGAATCCACCCATGTATGGTACCCCGCTATTCCTGATTGAGAAGTCCTGCGGCATCTCCCTGCAAGAAGCTTTGCCCGTGGTCCTCTCCAGGAAGGTGACCCACGACCAGATGCGTGGGTTCTGTACTCTCTACCGCCGGATTGGCGTGGCCCGCCTCTTCTCGACCGGACTTCCGGATGACTACTTCGAGAACCTCTCAAAGAGCGCTCGTGCGTTTCTCTACTTCCTGGAGGGGGCGGACGACAGGGCGAAGTTGACCAGCAGGTCCGAGCCATTCTTCGATGCCATCGCCTGCGATGATCTCCCAGCGGCGAAGGGCATTGCACACCACTCACGACAGACCTGGAACGCCGGGGAGGAGTACGAAGAGGACTTTCTCTACGTCGCCTTCCTGATGAAGCGCTTCGCCGCCGACACTTCCAGGGAGTCGCTCGAGGCTCTGCTCGCGCGATACGAGCAGGTCCTTCAAGGTGCGGAGGATTCCAGACTGGACCTGTGTCGTGCCCTCCTTTCCGCTGAACAAAAGCCGTTTGATGTCGCGCTGACACGGCTGGTGGAGGAACGGGACCGAGACATCCGCAAAAAGCTCGCGAACGAACGGCTGTCCCCGGATGATGTGACCACCACCGCCAGGATCTGGATTGAACTACTGGCGCTGCTGCGCCTCGCCGAACAGACCGGGCTCGCCTTGGCCGAGCACTACCTGCTGGCGCCATCCATCGCCCGCCGTGTGAACAGAGCCCGTGCTCCATCCCCTGACGCATGGAGGCAACTCCGCTCGTATTACGAGCTCGGCTGAGGCTTGGATTCGAATGAGACTCTGCGTGACGGGATTGGGGATGGTCAGTGCATTGGGGTACGGGGTGGTCGGAAGCACCGCGGCAATGCGCGCCGGCATCGTGCGCCCGTGGCCGCTGGACGGCCTCGTGGTCGATGATGGGGAGGGCGAAGCAACGCCCGTCGTGGGCTACCCGGTAAGAGCCTATGCGGAGGGTTTCTTCCAGGCAGGCGCCTGGGTCCGGCTCGCAACAGGTAGCTTCGAGGACCTGGCGCACTCCTCGGGGCTGCCACCAGTCTCCGACGTGGCGTTCTGGCGTCGCACAGGCATCATCACCCTGGGGCCGCTCATCGACGAGGAACGATTCCTGTTTTCTCTCGATAGGGTGCCGAACGCGATGTTGGAGCACTTCGCTTGGCCCCTGGTGCGGCTGCTCAAGCTCCCAATGCCTCTCGACCAGGTGTGGGCGCTCGCCAGCGGCCACTGCGGTCTGGTGGAGGCCCTCCAGCTTGCTGAAAAAGAGGTGTCCGCGCGGCGCCTGGACCGCGTCGTCGTCCTCGGCGCGGACTCATATGTGGATGCCCTATCGCTGGACTGGCTTGCCCAGCACAGGCGCCTGAAGACACCCACCCGCCAAACAGGAACCATTCCTGGAGAGGTCGGCGCCTGCCTCCTCTTGGAATCGGAGGTCGCGGCCCGAACACGCGGAGCGCTGATTGGGGGCCAGGTCGTAGCCGCCACACTGGGAGCCGCCATCACCGGAAATCGACCGCGTCCTCCCATCCTTGGGCGGGCGCTCGCTGATGCAGTGCTGAGTCTGATTCCAAAGCCCCAGCGGGAGCAGTCCTTCCGTGGAACGATGCTGCTCGACCTGAACGGTGAAGAGTGGAAGGCCCAGGTGTGGGGACATGCCCAGGTACTGCTCTCCGAGCACCTGGACCTGAGCCGATTCCAGGTCCTGCTGCCGTGCGAGTCCCTGGGAGAAACGGGCGCCGCGAGTGGACCTGTCGCCGTCTGCCTGGCAGTCAGCCAGTTCCTCCTGGGGGACACCGCGAGGGAGCACGTCGTCAGCTGCTCTATCTCGGATTTGGGGCGAGTGGGTACGGTGCTGCTCCAGCCGGCTGCCCCGCCACGTCTCCATCCCCCAGCCCGCTCATGAAGACGGCGGCGCCTCGCCCGCTCATCGCACGCGCCTTGCCGGTGAACGGACGCATCAGGCGCGAAGCGCTGCTCACCCGATCATCGCGCGCACTTCCTCGGTGAACGCGTGCTCGTCGTCCGCATGCAGCACGAGTGGGGGCAGCACCATCAGGTCGGCCCTGCCCCCCTTCACCGCGTGGAGCAGCACCAGCTTCGCGGGCCGGTCTCCACGCGGGTGCACCCAGCGCACGGTGCGCGGCTCCAGCCCATGCGAGCGCAGCACGGCCACCAAGTCGCTGAAGCGCGAAGCCGGATACACCACGCACAGCGACCCGCGTGACACCAGCAGGTGCTCCGCCGCGCGTGCCACGTCCGGCAGCTCACACGTCACCTCGTGCCGGGCAATCGCCTTCTCCAGGGACAGACTCGTCCGCCCAGAGGCCCGCGAGCGGTACGGCGGATTGCTCAGCACGTGCGCGAAGCTGCCCGCGGGAAACTGCTCCTCCACCCGGCGCAGGTCCCCCTGCACCAGCGACACCTCCCGCTCGCACCGGTTCAGGTAGACGTTGCGCTCCGCCAGCGAGAACAGCCGCGGCTGCAGCTCCAGCGCGGTGATGTCCTTGCGGCCCAGCCTCCGCGCGAGCACCAGCGGGATGATGCCGCACCCCGTCCCCAGGTCCATCAGCCGGCCCCGGAGCGCCCCACCCTCGTACACCGCGAAGTGCGCCAGCAGCACCGGGTCCAACGTGAAGCGGTAGCCCAGGCGCCGCTGCAGCACCTGGACCTCCCCGCCACAAATCGCATCGAGGGTCTCCCCGGGCCCCGGCTGGAGCTCGAGCCGCACGCGCCGGGGCCAATCCGGCAGGGTTCGTGTCAGGACCCTCACGGAGTGAAGTTAGGCTTCACGATCCAGGAACAGAAGGCCCGCCGGTGGAAGTGGCTCCACCCGGAGTGTCCTCGGCGGCAGTGTGGCCTGCGCCTCCATCACCGCCCTCACCTCCCACACAGGCGGAGGGTTGAGGGCAAAGCCCGCCTGGAAGGTCCCCCCCTGCACCCCGTTCACCAGCGCCTCCAGCCCCTGTACCGGGAAGACCTGCGGGTGCCCCGGCGCTTCCGGGTCCTTGATGCCCAGCACCGTGCGCAGCACCAGCGCGTTCAGCAGCGCGAGGTCCAGGCTGCGCAGCGTCGGATTCCGGGGCGCCCCCTTCAGGTGCGCCAGGTCCAGTCCCTGCCGGAAGCGCAGGATGCGGCCCCGCCCCTCCGGCAGCACCAGCAGCACCGCATGGTGTCCGGTGATGAGCGTCGCCAGGCGCTCGCGCGCGGCGGCCATTCCTCGCGGCGTGTCGAGCGGCTCGTCCAGCTCGTACACGCGCGCATATGCCGTCACCAGCGTGAGGAAGGTCTCCTCCTTGAACGTCTCCACTCCCTTGAGCGCGCGGTGGATGGGCTGCAGCTCCAGGCCCGGGTCCGACAGCGGGACAATCGCCGCCAGCGTGGGGCCCGCCTCGTCCAGCGCTGACAGCGGCCGCATGGGCGCCTCGTCCAGCACGGCCTGCAGGCGCTTGGACACCGGCGACGGCTCGATGCGCTTCAACGCCACCAGGTGCCTGTCGTACTGCCCCTGCCACACCGTGACGGCCCGCTCGGAGGCCTCCGCCAGCAGGCCCCGCAGGACGCCATGGTCGTCCGCGGTGAGCGTGACGGCCGGCTCCGCCTCCCAGGCCCGGGGGCGGTACGGGTCATGCTCCAGCGGCGTGCCCGCGTCCGCGTTGAGGGAACACAACAGGAAGCGCACCGGCGGCCCGCCCAGCTTCCCGGCGGGGCTGTGCAGCTCCACCAGGTACAGCGCCGGCCGCGCGTCCCGCAGGAGCGCGCCCGACTCCCGCAGGCGCCGTAGCTCCGCCGTGGGGTTGGCGGCCTCCAGCAGGGGCCGCACATGGGAAGGCTGAGGCACCGCGTTGCTCCGCGGCACGTAGTCGCTGGGCTCCAGCCGCTGCCCCAGCGAGGCCAAGAGGGCCGTGAAGGGATGAACGCGCGCCATGTCGGGGGGAAGGTGATGCTTCCTGCCCCGCTGTGCCATGGCGCACGCCCGGTTGCCCTACAGCCCGTCTACCACCAGACGTTCTTGTACGGCCGCGCCTTCGACGAGCGGCCGGGCAGCTTCAGCGCCGAACGGTCCACGCTCTCCTCCCACAGCAGGCTCACCGTGGTGATGGCGCCCGCCGAGCCGAGGAACGACAGCACGTAGGGGGTGGACTGGTCGAACCCACCCAGCACCAGGCCGGAGATGAGCAGCACCGCCGCGCCCACACCCGCGCCGAAGATGTCCGCGCGGAGAATCTGTGAGGGTGTCGGGTTGTACCGCATGGTCGCCAGCGCCAGCGCACCCGCGCCGATGCCCGGGGCCAGCAGCAGCGTGTCGCGCCACGTCTTGCCCGACACGTCCGTGCCCGAGAAGTGGATGATGGCCATCAGCAGCGCGGCATACGCCATGCCCCAGCCCGCGCCCGACGAAATCAGCAGGCCGTCGTTGAGCGGCAGCTGCCCGCCGCCGAGCCCCGCCGTGAGCCACGCGCCCAGCTCCGCGCCCAGGAAGGCGGACCAGGTCAGCACGCCCGCGTCCTGGGTGAACAGGTCCATGAAGCCCGCCATGAACATGCCGCCCACCATCGAGTTGGCGATGCCAAACGAGGCCATGGGCCGGTCCACCCAGTTGTTGAACTGCCACCACGCGGCGGCGCCGAAGCCCAGGCCCGCGCCGATGAGCGTGCCCGCCAGCATCGCCTCGCGCGAGCTCTGGTCGAAGTTGAAGTCGTTGGCGAAGGCCTGGGTGAAGAAGCCGCCCATGGCTCCCAGTGTCGTGTGGTGCACGATGAAGGTCATGCTGCCCGGGCCGGACAGGAACGGGCCCTGCCGGGGCCGGCCATCCAGCAGCACCCCGGTGTCCTCACCCGGAGGCACGGCGGAGGCCGTGGCCTTCTCCGCGTCCGCCCTGCCCTCGGGCGTCAGCGGAGCCTGCGGCTCGGTCACCAGCGAGCCCGGATCCGGCGGAAGCCGGGGCGTGTCCCTTCCCGAGGGGTCCTGCGACGTCGGAGGCTGCTGTGCCGACGTGGGCGGGGAGCTCGGATCCGCGGGCTGCTGCGGCGGCGGATACGCGTTCTGCGGCGGCGGATAGGACGGCTGCTGCTGCGGCGGCGGGTAGTTCGGATCCGCCGGCTGCTGCGGCGGCGGATATGCGTTCTGCGGCGGGTAGCTCGGATCCGCGGGCTGCTGCGGCGGCGGGTACGCATTCTGCGGAGGCGGATAGGACGGCTGCTGCTGCGGCGGCGGGTAGTTCGGATCCGCCGGCTGCTGCGGCACCTGCCCCTGGGGAGGGGACGCGGGCGCGGGAGCCGGCGCGGGCTCCTGCGGCTGCACGTACCCCTGCTGCGCGGGTGGCTGCGCATACGTCGGCTGCTGGGGGGCGGGGTACTGAGAGGGCGCCTGTGCACCAGCGATGGCCGGGATGACGAGCGCGACGGCGAGGACGGCGACGGAGACGCAGCTCCAGGTTCTCGGATGTGGCACGCAGACAACTCCTTGGGTCCAGCCGGGCGGGGAGAAGACCACAACCAGCGCCGCTGCGCCGGTTTTTGCGCGCCTTCCTCCGCTTCCGGTCCGTTCACAGGCGTGCACTTTTCCTCCGCGACGCGCAGCGGGCTCGCGCATCCGTGAAACAAGATGCCCGTCGGGTTCTCGTGGTCCGAGCTTGGGGTCGACTCCGCGCGTGTCCAGGTGGTGAAGGACGTTCCCCTTCCCTCCGGACGCCGCGAGTTCGTCCTCTATTGGTGCATGGTCAACCATCGCCTGGAGGAGAACCACGCGCTGGACGCGGCCATCGCCCTGGGCAACCACCTGGGCCTGCCCGTGGTCGTCTACCAGGCCCTCCGTCCCGACTACCCCTTCGCCTCGGACCGCTTCCACGCCTGGGCCCTGGATGGAATGGTCGACCTGACGGGCGCCTGTGCCGCGAAGGGCCTGCCCTACTGGCTGGAGCTGCCGCGAAGCGCCCGCGAGCACCGCCCCCGGCTGGCGGAGCTGGGCCGCCGCGCCGCCGCCGTCGTGTCGGACTTCTTCCCCACGTACATCATCCCCGGCCACCTGCGCGGCGCCGCGAAGGCGCTGGACGTGCCGCTGTTCGCCGTGGATGCGTCATGCGTGGTGCCCATGCAGCGCATCCCCACCGTGCAGGCCGGGGCGTACACCCTGCGCCCCAAGCTGCGGAAGCTGTGGCCGGAGTACCTGGGCCGCACCCTCCCCGCCCGCCCGGTGAAGTCCGCCGGCGGCCTCAAGCTGGAGCCCGGCTTCGAGCCCTCGGATGCGCGCGCGGCCCGTGACGCGCTGCACACCTTCGACATCGACCACTCGGTGGCCCCCATCGGCGAGCGAGGCGGGCGCAAGGCGGGGCTCGCGGCGCTCCAGGCCTTCATCCGCGCGAAGCTGGAGGGCTACGACACCGAGCGGAGCGACCCGGGCCGCGCGCACCAGTCCGGCCTGTCCCCGTTCCTCCACTGGGGCAACCTCTTCGCGGGAGAGGCCGCGAGCGCCGTCATCCGCGCGGCCGGCACGGACCACCCCGCCGTGCGCAGCTTCCTCGAGGAGCTGCTCGTGCGCCGCGAGCTGGCCTTCAACTACTGCTTCCACACGCCGGGGCCCCGGCAGCTCACCGTGGAGTCCCTGCCCGCCTGGGCGCGCAACACGCTGTCCACGCACCAGCAGGACGCCCGCGACCACCTCTACACGCTGGAGGAGCTGGAGACGGCCTGCACCGGTGACGGGCTGTGGAACGCCGCCCAGCGCGAGCTGCTGGCACGCGGCCGCATCCACAACTACCTGCGAATGCTCTGGGGCAAGAAGCTCCTGGAGTGGAGCAGCACCCCCGAGGAGGGCCTGCGCCGCATTGCCCTGCTCAACGACAAGTACGCGGTGGACGGCAGGGACCCGGCCAGCGTCGCCAACTTCATGTGGGTGCTGGGGCTGCATGACAGGCCCTTCCAGGAGCGGAAGGTGCTGGGGAAGGTGCGGCCCATGAGCTCGCCGCGCACCGCGGAGAAGTACGACCTGGCGCCCTACATGGCCCGCTGGGGCCGCCCCGGGGACCCGCCGGTGAAGCTCAAGCGCGTCCGGAGCGTGCCCGCCCGGTGAGCAAGCCTGTTGACATCCGCGCCTCCAAAAGTGAGACGGCGGTTCCATTCCCGCGCCGGGGTCACTAAAGCCACGGACGGGTCACCGACATCAGGAGCCGGGCCATGGGCATGATGAAGTTCGATATCCCCCACTCCCTCCCGAAGGAGGAGGTCAAGAAGCGCGTCGAGCAGCTGCTCCAGTACTGGAGCAACAAGTACGGCGTGAAGTCGGACTGGCAGGGCGACGGCGCGAAGATTGCCGGGAAGGTGATGGGCATCCAGATGGATGCGTCCTTCGTCATCACCGACAACCAGGTGCAGGGCGAGGGCACCGACCCCGGGCTCCTGCTGCGCGGCAAGGCCAAGTCCTACCTGCAGGACAAGTTCGCCTCGGTGCTGGACCCGAAGAAGAGCCTGGACCAGGTGAAGGGCAACCTGGCCTGAGGGCTTCGCAGCCGCGGCCCCTGCCTCAACGCAGGGGCTGCTCCTCCAGCGCGGCCAGGGCGTAGCGCGCCGCGCGGGAGATGGCGTCCGCCGAGTCAGGCATCTCCGGGTAGTGCCCGGCCAGGGGCCGCTGCGGGAAGCGCAGCTGGGCGATGGCATTGCGATAGCACCGCCGTGCCGCGTCCGGCTCCTGCGAGCGCTCATGCACCTGGGCCAGCAGGTAGTGGCCGATGGCCAGCGTGGGCTCCAGGAACAGCGCCTTGCTCAGCTCCGAGCGCGCCTCCTTGAGGTTCCCCGCCTGCAGCGCCGCCACGCCGCCGAAGATGCGCGCCTCCACGCACAGCGGCTCGCGCTGGATGGCCTGCGCGAAGGCTTCGCGCGCCTCGGGGATACGGCCGGTGAGCGAGAAGAGGTTGCCCAGCGTGAGCAGGGCGTCCAGGTCACTCGGCTCGTCCACCAGCAGGCGCTGCACGCCGGCGATGGCGGCGGGGAAGTCGCCCTGGGTCATCTTCCGCACGGCCACGGCCAGCCGCTCCGCGGGCGGCAGCAGCTTGGGCCACGTCGTCACCGGGACTTCGCCCGTGGTGGTGCGCGGGGGCGCCACCTGGGGCAGCGGTATCTCCTGGGTGATGCGCGGGCGCGCGGAGTCCTGGGGCCCCACCGCCGGTAGCTCCTGGGTGATGCGCGGCCGCGCCGAGTCCCCCGGACGCGGAGCCGGCCCCTGCGCCCGGGGAGGCACCGCCGCCGAAGGCCCCGTGCCCGGAGCGTGCGCGGGCCGCTTCGCGGTGGGGCCGGCACCCGCGGGCGTCCCCTGCCCTCGCGCGCCCTGGGCGCCAGCGGCGGCCGCGGCCTCGGCCTGGTTCTGGATGCGCCGGCGGAGGTCCGCGGCGAAGGACTCGGGAGTCTCCTTGCGCTCGGGCAGCTCCGGCTCACCCGGGTACGGGGTGATGCGCAGCGGGGGCGCGCGGTGGGCCTTGTCGCTCAGCGGACGGCGGTACACGAAGGCGCCGTCCACCTCGATCATCTCGAAGCGGTCATAGACCTTGAAGAGGCTCTCCGAGTAGCCCAGGAACAGCAGCCCGCCCGGCCGCAGCGCGGCGAGGAAGCGGTCCATCAGCCCGCGGATGGTGGGCAGGTCGAAGTAGATGATGACGTTGCGGCAGAGGATGAGGTCCAGCGTGGACAGGCCCACCTTGTCGAAGACGGGGGCCGCCAGGTTCTGCCCGTCGAAGCGGATGTAGTCGCGCAGCGCGGGCAGCGCCTCGTAGCCGTCCTCCACGGGGCGGAAGAAGCGCCGCAGCCGCTCCTGACCGATGCTGATGCAGCGGCGCGACGTGAAGCGCCCCTGCCGCGCGGCGTCCACCGCGGCCAGGTTCAGGTCTGTGGCCAGCAGGTCCACTTCCATGGACAGCGCGCCCAGCTCCGCCAGCACCATGGCCACGCTGTAGGGCTCCTCACCCGTGGCGCAGCCCGCGGACCAGACGCTCACCTTGCGCATCTCCCGCCGCGAGCGCGTCACCAGCTCCGGCAGCACGCTCTTCTCCAGGGCGCGGAACTGCTTGGCGTCCCGGAAGAACTCCGTGTGCCCCACCGTCACCAGCGGCAGCAGCGAGCGCAGCTCCTCCTCGCCGCCCGGCCCCGTCAGGCGCTGGATGTACTTCTCCGGCTCCTCCACGCCCAGCACGGGCATGCGCGTGGACAGCGCCAGCCGGAGGCTGTGGAAGCCGTCGGGCGTAATCTTGAGGCCCGCGCGCTCCAGGAGGAGCGCGGCGAGCTGCTCGAGCACCTTCTTGCTCGCGGTCAGCACGCGTCCACCCACTGCACGAGCATGGGGCCAATCCGGTCCAGCGCCAGTACCTCCTGTGCGGCGCCCAGCTGCACCGCCTCGCGGGGCATGCCCCAGACGACGGACGTCGCCTCGTCCTGAGCGATGGTGCGACCACCCCGCTCACGAATCTCCTTCAACCCTCGCGCGCCGTCGCGCCCCATACCCGTCAGGATGACCCCGATGCAGCGCGAGCCGAAGGCCTCGCCCGCGGAAGTGAGCAGCATGTCACACGAAGGCCTGAAACCGCGCAGCGCGGGCCCGGAGTCCAGCTCCAGCCTGCCCTCCGGTCGGACCAACAGGTGACTGCCAGACGGTGCGATGTACACCGTCCCGCGCTCCATCACCACCCCGTCCTCCGCCTCCTTCACCCGCAGCGCCGTCTCCATCGCCAGCCAGTGCGCCAGGCCCTCGGTGAAGCCCTCGCTGATGTGCTGGCAGTAGGCGATGGGCGCGGGAAAACCCCGGGGAATCGTCCGCAGCACCTGCGCCACGGCCTTGGGCCCGCCCAGCGACGCGGCGATGGCCACCAGGGGGAACGGCGGCGGCGGAGCGTCCTCCCGGGGCGTCCGCTGCCCCGGCCGGGTGTGCACCTGCCGCACCGCCTTCACCTGCGCCAGCATCACCAGCTTGCGGGCCACGTGCGGCCAGAAGTCCGCCCCCGGAGACGCCGGGCGCTCCACCACGTCCAGCGCCCCCAGCGCCACCGCCTGGAAGGCGTCCTGCCCGGAGAGCACGCCCGGGTGCAGCGCCAGCACCGGCACCGGGCGCTCCACCATGACCTGCTCAATCGCGTCCAGCGACTCGCGGGCGCTCAGGTCCACCAGCAGCACGTCCGGGAAGTGGCGCTGCACGGCCACCAGGGCGTTGGCGAAGTCCACCTCCGCCGGCCCCACGGGCACCAGGGACTCGCCGTCGAAGAGGCCGCGCGCGGCGAGCGCACGCAGCCCCTTGCCCACCATGAGCACCCGGAATGCCATTCCCGCTGAAGCGGCGCCGCCCAAGCGTGGCTCCTCAGGTCAGCCGATCGATGGCCTGCGCGAGGACCTCCACGCCCAGCTCGCCCTTGACGAGGTAGGCGTCCGCCCCCGCGTCCAGGCCGCGCCGCTTGTCCTCGGGTGAGGCGAGCGAGGACAGGATGATGACCGGGATGCGGGCCACCGAGGGCGTCGACTTGAGCCGCCGCGCCAGCGAGAACCCGTCCATCTTCGGCATCTGCACGTCGGTGAGGATGAGGTCGTACGTGTTGTTCTGCACCTTCGCGTATGCCTCCTCGCCGTCCTGCGCCTCCTCGAGCGAGTGGCCCAGCGCCTTGACGAGCGCGCCTTCCGTGGCGCGGGCGATGGGAGAGTCGTCCACCAGCAGCACCCGCAGGCGGCGGGCCGCCGGGGCCTGGGTGACGGGGCGCGCCATGCGGCGCACTTCCGCCATGATGTCCGGCACGTGCAGCAGCACGGCGATGCGGCCGTCCTCCAGCGCGGCGGTGCCGGCGATGAAGGGCGCGCCCTTGAGGAACTCGCCGCCGCAGGGCTTCACGGCCACCTCGCGCTCGTCCACGAAGCCGTCCACCACCAGGGCCGCGTGGTCCTCACCGTGACGCACCACCACCGCGGGCGGCTTGTCGAAGCGGTTGCCGCCATTGAGGCCCAGGAGCGGCCCCAGCGCCACCAGCGCCGTGGGCTTGCCACGGTGCCGGACGGCCAGCGTGCCGAAGATCTCCAGCCGGTCATCCGGCTTGACGCGCATGACGGCCTCCACGTCCGCGGCGGGCATGCCGTAGACGTCGTCGCCCAGGCGCACCAGCAGCACCTTCATCAGGGCCAGCGACTGGGGCAGCCGCAGGGTGATGGTGGTGCCACGGCCGATGCGGCTGATGACGCCCACCGAGCCGCCCAGCTGCTCCACCTTCCGCTTCACCACGTCCATGCCCACGCCGCGGCCGGACAGCTCGCTGACCTGGTCGCGGGTGGAGAAGCCGGGGCGGAAGATGAGCTCGATGGCCTCGCGCTCGGACAGCGCGGCGGCCTGCACCTGGGTGATGAGGCGCTTGCTCACGGCCACCTGGCGCAGCCGCTCCGGGTCGATGCCGCGGCCGTCGTCCTCCACCTCGATGTGGAGCATGTCGCCGTCCACGCGCACCCGGATGCGGATGCGCCCGGTGGCGGGCTTGCCCAGCTGCTGGCGCGTGTCCGCGGACTCCACGCCGTGGTCCACCGAGTTGCGCAAGAGGTGCACCAGCGCATCACGCACGTCGGCCAGCATGGACCGGTCCACGCCGATGTCGGCGTTCTCGATGACCAGGTCCACTTCCTTGCCCTGCGTGCGGGACATCTCGCGCACCGCGCGGGGGAAGGCGTCGAACACGGTGGCCAGCGGCACCAGCCGGGCCTCGGCCACGTGGTCCGCCATCTTGGCGAGGTTGCCGTGCAGCGTGTTGATGCCGTCGTCGTTGCGCCGCACGAAGCGGAACGCATCGTCGCGCAGCATGTGCAGGTCGCTCTCCACGCGGTCCAGCGCGACGCGCACCTGCGCGGGAATCTCCACCTGCTCCGCCAGCCGCAGGAAGCGGTCACCCAGGCGGCTGAAGCGCTCGAACAGCGCCTCCGTCTCCGAGCTGCGCAGCCGGCCGCGGGCGCTCTCCACGAGCAGGTCACCGGCCAGCAGGCCCAGTGAGTCGAGCACCTCCACGTTGACGCGGATGCTCCGGTCCGCGATGGCGGACTTCGCCGCCGCGCCGGGAGCGTCGTCCTCGCGGCCCGGCGCATGGGCCTGGGCCGCCGCCTGCGCAGGAGCCTCGGGGGCCTTCGGCGCGGGGGCCGGGGCCGCCGCCACGGGAGCAGCAGGTGCCGGGACCGCGGGCGCGGCGACCGGAGCCCGGGCAACAGGCGCCGCGGGCTTCGGCTTGGGCCCGATGGAGGGCGGCGCCTGGCCGGAGACCTCCGCGAGGGCCTTGACCATGTCCTCGCTGGCGGGAGTGCCGGTGTTGGCGCCCTCCAGGTCCTCGTTCAAATCCGAGAGGACATCACACGCCCTGAGCAGGACGTCGGTGGCAATCTCGGTGGCCGTCCTTCCCTCGCGCTCGGCGCGCAGGACGTCCTCGGCGGCGTGCGCCAGCTGACCGATGACGGGCAGGCCCAGCATGCGGGCCTCTCCCTTCATCGTGTGCAGCTCGCGCGCGACGTCCTCCGCGGCCTGGTCCGCGGTCTCCTTCTCCAGGTCCAACACCCCCAGCTGAATCTTCTGGAGACGGTCGGCGGTGACCTCCTGGAACTTCTTCAGGAGGGATTTCTTGAGAGCCTCGGTGTCCATGGCCGGCGTTCGCCCCTCCCTTTCCAGGAAGCGCTAGTCGGCCTTGAAGCGCTTGATGAGCTCTGCGAGTCGGCCCGCGAGCTGCGTGAGCTCCGACGCCGCGCCGGTCGCCTGCTTCGACGCCTGCGTCGTCTGGCGCGTCACGTCCTCGATCTCCGCCATGGACGCCACCACCTGCTCCGTCGCCGTGCGCTGCTGCTGCGTGGCGAGGTTGATGACGCGCGCCGCGTCGCTGGTCTCCTGCACGCCGGCGAGGATGCCCTCGACGGCCTGCGCCGCCACCGCGCCCAGCTTCTCGCCGGACTCGGTCGCCGCCTTGGAGGCCTCCGCCGCGCCGGCCGCCGCGGCCGTCGCCTCGCGAATCTCCGTGATGAGGTTCTTGATCTCCTTGGTGGAGTCCAGGACGTTCTCCGCCAGGCGCCGCATCTCCGCCGCGACGATGGAGAAGCCCTTGCCGGCCTCACCCGCGCGGCTGCCTTCCAGCGCCGCGTTCAGCGCCAGCAGGTCCGAGCGGTCGGCAATCTCGTCGATGACCTCCACCACGGTGCCGATGCGCTCGACGCGCTTGGACAGCTTGGCGATGGAGTCCGCCACCGCGACGCCGTCGCTGCGGATCTGCTGCATGGCCTGGATGAACTCGCCAATGGCGCCCCGGCCCGCGCGCGCCGCGCCGAGCGTCTCCTCCGCCACGCGCGCCACGCTGCCCGCGTTCTCGGCAATCTGCGCGGACGCGTGCTTCAGCTCCTCCATGGTGGCGGTCGTCTCGTGGATGGCCGCCGCCTGCTCCGTGGAGGACGTCTCGTGCTGCGTGGACGCCGCGAGCACCTGGTTGGCGGACGAGGACAGCCGCAGGGCCGCCTCGTTGATCTCCCGCACGAAGGTGCGCAGCGTCTCGATGACCTTGCCGAAGCCCTCGAGCAGGGGCCCGAGCTGGGGGTCTTCGGTGCTGGTGTTCCACCGGGACAGGTCACCCTCGCGCACCAGGCCGATGAGCGAGTCGAGAGCCTGGTCGATTTCCTGCGCCGACACCTGCTTGCGGTGCTCGGACGCGGCGAGGTTGTCCAGCACCTGGTTCAGCAGGTGGGCCATCTCCTCGCCACCGGGCCCGGCCAGCTCCTTGGGGACGCGGGCCTGGAGGTTGCCGGACAGCACCGTCAGCAGCGTGTCGGTGAAGGCCTTGTACTGGGCCGGGTTCGGTGCCGGGGCGGCGCTGGCCTTGTTGGAGGCGGCACCAGCCTTGGAGGCGGGGGCCTTCCGGGCGGCGCGAGCCTTGGACGTAGACTTGTTTTCGGGGGTGTCCAGGGACATTGCGGTCAGTGCCTTCCTTGAGTTCCTTGGGTCCTGGCGGTTTCGACCAGGTCGATGAGCAACACGGTGCGCGCCTCTTCGAGGCACACGCCGACGGCATACGGGGCCGCGCCGGCCGTGGGGGGCATCCGGCGCAGCGAGGACAGAGGGATGGTGCGGACGGCGTGGACGGCATCCACCTTGAGGTGGCCCTCGCCCTCCGGGGTGTCGAAGACGATGGCGCGGTGGCCGCGGTGTGGCAGTCCCAGCTCGGGCAGCGTGATGTCCTCGGGCAATGAGCGGTCGATGCGCACCACCTGCGAGGCATCCGTGCCGTACAGGGAGTCGCCGATGTCGAAGAACAGGATGTCCACCTCCTCCTGTTCCTGCGCGGCGTCGGACTCGTCTTTCATCGAGCCACCGCGCGCTGCCGGGCCGTCTGCAGCAGCTTGGAGAAGTTGATGAGGTTGATGGAGTCCTGGCTGCCGCCGCCCTGCACCACGCCCAGCAGGTGCTCTGCGGCGGCGTCACCGCCCAGCGGCGGAGGGAGGATCTCTGAAACAGGGATGCGGCGCAGGCCCAGCACCGTGTCCGCCACCACGCCGGCCACATAGCTGCCGGTGATGCCAACGAACAGGCGGGTGCGCGGGCCGATGCGGGCCTCTCCCTTGGAGAGGAAGCGAAGCAGGTCGACGACGGGGAGCACCTCGCCGCGGTGGCCCGTCACCCCCATGATGAAGGAGGGGGTCCTCGGCAGGGGGGTGAGCAGGCCGGCACGAAGAACTTCGAGCACGTTCTCGCTGGGAACACCGAGACGCAGCTCGCCCACCCGGAAGCAGAAGAACTCCTGCTCCGGTCGGGCCTGCGCGGCCAGGGCGCGGTCCGGGGCCATCCGGAGGGCCCGCTGGAGGGGTGTCGGGGTCGTGATCAAGGCGGCAAAGTATCCGGAGGGGACGAAAACCGGTCAAGTGGACGCGATAGCACGGCCGCTCGGTCGCCGTTTCGATGGTCCGCGCTGGTTCAAAGGTGTAGGGTTAGCGGGATTCCTTTGAGGAGGACGATGTCGCGCGTACTGGTCATTGACGACAGCCCGATGCTGGTGGAGCTCACCGTACGGGCACTGACCGCCGCTGGCTACCAGGCGAGCGGCGCGCAGGACCTGGCCAGCCTCGACCAGAAGCTCACCGAGGGGCCGTTCGCGCTCATCCTCATGGACGTGAACATGCCGGAGATGTTTGGCGACGATGTCGTCGAGTATCTCCGGAGGCAGAAGAAGGTCACCTCCAAGCTGGTGCTGTACTCCGACATCCCCGAGGCCGAGCTGGACGCCAAGACCCGGGCCTCCGGCGCGGACGGCTACATCCTCAAGAGCGGAGGGCTGGAGGCGGTGCTGGGCGGGGTCATGGGTCTGATTGGCCCCCCTGCCCTGGGCATCCCCACGGCCGTGCCCGCCCCGGCGGCGGCGCCCGCGGCTCCTGCGGCGCCCCAGGCCCCGGCGGCGACCACCGGCCTTCCCAAGGCCCCGGCCACCGCGGGCGGGCGCAAGCCGCGCATCCTCATCGTGGACGACAGCGAGATGACGGCCCGCATCATCGAAGCGGACCTCGTGTCCAAGGGCTTCGAGGTGCACGTGGCCGACACCGCGGACAAGGCCACGAAGATCATCCTCAAGAAGCAGACGCGTCCGGACCTGGTGCTGCTGGACGTGCGCATGCCCAACGTGAATGGCGAGCAGTTCTGCCGCTTCATCAAGAGCAACAGCCTCTTCAAGGGCATCAAGGTGCTGCTGTGCTCCGGGGAGAACGTCGAGGAGCTCCAGCGCATCTGCCGCGAGGCGGGCGCCGACGGCTACATCCCCAAGGACGCGGTGATGGGGAACATGGTCGCCAAGGAGCTGCTGCCCCCCAGCAACGAGTAGCCTTCCGCGTCCGGGCGCCCGGCCCTGTGGCTACGGGCGCCCCGCCGCGTTCTCCCGCTCGTCCAGGCCGCGCGCGAAGTTGCCGATGACGAGCCCCGGCCGCGCGGCCTTCAGCCGCTGCAGCAGCGTGCGGATGCCCACCGGCTCTCCTCCGGCGCCCCTGTCGCGCGCCACCTCCAGGTACTGGATGGGGTCGATGCACAGCGAGCGCGTCTGCACCTGGTCCACGCGGTACTTCTTCACCAGCCGCTCCAGGGCCTTCACCTCGCCCTCGCGGTCCGTGACGCCGGGGAACAGCAGCAGGTTGAGCGCCAGGTACGCGCCGCGCTCACGCGCGAGGGCAATGGACGCCTCCACGTCCTCCCAGCCGTACTTCACCGGCTTGTAGTAGGCCTCGTAGAGGTCCTTCACCGCCGAGTTGAGGGACACGCGGATGGCGTCCAGCCCCGCGTCGAAGAGGGCCTCCAGGCCGCGCGTGAGGCTGGCGTTGGTGTTGATGTTGATGGAGCCGTGCTTCGTGTGCGCGCGCATGTAGCGGATGGCCTCGGCAATCTGCTTCCAGCGCGTGAGCGGCTCGCCCTCGCAGCCCTGCCCGAAGCTGACCATGGTGCGGCCCGGCGCGTGCTGCAGGTGGTACAGGCCAATCTGCCCCATCTCCTCGCCGGTGGGCCCGTCGTCCATGCGCTCGTGCGAGGCGGGCGGGCCGTCCGCGGGCTGGTCGGAGATGCAGCCCACGCAGCGCGCGTTGCACATGACGGACGCGGGGATGGCGGCCTCGTCCCGCAGGTAGAACGTGTTCTGCGACGTGAAGCACCGGTAGATGAGCGCGCACGTCTTCAGCTGCTTCAGCACGCGGTTGTCCGGGAAGCGCTCCATGTGCTGCTGCACCAGCGCCTTCATCTCCGGCGTGGAGTAGCGCTCCGGGTCCCAGTGCGAGCGCCGGTCCGTGTGGATGGCCCAGGCCACCGGCCCCTCGCCCACCCACGCCGCGGCGGTGTACGCCCACTGCGGCAGCACCGGCCCGTTCCCCTTCACCTCGCCGGGCAGGAACGTCCGCGTGTACCCCGGCGGCAGCAGCGCGCCCACCGCGTTGGGGACGAACGTCTTGCCGCCCACCTTCATCTCCCGCACCAGCTCCAGCTCGCCCGTCTCCGGGTGGAGCCCCACCGGCAGCCGGCCGGGCAGGTGCACCAGGCGCCCGGCCGACGGCAGGGGGATGGGCTTGTCCTGGGGAGGAACGAGCTCCTCGCCACTGCGCAGCGTGGCGAGCAGGTACGGGTGCTCCATCACCTTGCCCTTGGGGTCGGCGAACAGCAGCTTCGGCGCGGACGTCATGCCCCGTTAACTACCATCCACCCCGCTTCTCTTCGACGCCGAACCGCGCCCCTTGAGCCGCATTGCGTCCAACGCCACGCGTCATTTGCGAGGCCCAGTCCGTCTCACCGGAGGCATGCGCGGGGCTTCCAGCGGCGCCTTGATTCCCCCGGGGTTTTGGATAGGGTCCGCGCGCTTTTTACGTCCCAGAGCGGGACGTTCCCCCTGGAGGCAGTCGTGATCGTCGGAGTTCCCAAAGAGATCAAAACCCGTGAGTACCGCGTCGGCATGGTCCCCGCGGGCGTGCGCGCGCTCACGAGCGCGGGCCACACGGTGCTGGTCGAGACGAACGCTGGCATCGGCTCCGGCATCCCCGACTCCGAGTACCAGCGCGTTGGCGCGCAGATCATCGCCACCGCGGACGAGGTCTGGAAGCGCGCGGAGATGGTCGTCAAGGTCAAGGAGCCCATCGCGCCCGAGTACGAGCGCATGCAGCCCGGCCAGATCATCTACACGTACTTCCACCTGGCGGGCGTGGACCCCGAGCTGACCAAGACGCTCATCAAGAAGAAGGCGACGGCCGTCGCGTACGAGACGCTGCAGCTCGACGACGGCAGCCTGCCCCTGCTCAAGCCCATGTCCGAGGTGGCCGGAAAGATGGCCATCCAGGTGGGCGCCGCGTGCCTGGAGAAGGCCCACGGTGGCAAGGGCATCCTCCTGGGCGGCGTGCCCGGCGTGCGCCGCGGCCGCGTGACGGTCATCGGCGGTGGCGTCGTCGGTCTGTGCGCCGCCAAGGTGGCGGTGGGCATGGGCGCCGAGGTCACCATCCTCGACGTCAACCTGGAGCGCCTCACCTACCTGGACGACGTGTTCCTCGGCCGCACCAGCGTGCTGGCGTCGGACACGGAGAGCATCGCCAAGTCCGTGCGTGAGTCGGACCTCGTGGTCGGCGGCGTGCTCATCCCCGGTGGCAAGGCCCCCAAGCTCGTCTCCGAGGCCCTCATCGCCGAGATGAGCCCCGGCTCCGTCGTCGTCGACGTCGCGGTGGACCAGGGCGGCTGCATCGAGACCTGCAAGCCCACCACCCACGACAACCCGACCTTCGTCGTCCACGGCGTGGTCCACTACTGCGTGGCCAACATGCCCGGCGCGGTGCCCCAGACGTCCACCTACGCCCTCACCAACACCACCCGCCCCTACGCGCGGAAGATCGCCGACATGGGCCTGGTGGAGGCCATCAAGTCGGACAAGGCCCTTGCCCGTGCCATCAACACCTACAACGGCCACATCACCTACGAGGCCGTCGCCAAGGACATGGGCTACGAGTACGTGCCGCTGACGGACGCGCTCGCCGGCCGCAAGTAGGCCCACCAGGCAGGCATCCAGGCAGCACCCGGCGGGGGAGGTTCGGATGGCGACATCCGGCCTCCCCCTTCGTTATCTATCCTGGGGAATAAGTTCTTCCGGCCGGCGTCTGGTGTTCCCGAAGCGGGCGTGCGGACGGGTGATGTTGGGATGGTGCTGTTGCTGCTTCTGTTCCCGTGCATACATTGATGGGCAGGCGACAACTCATTCCCCAATTGTTTCGGGCCCTTGGAAGGCGGGACATGTTGGACTTCAGGCAACCCAACCGAACGAAGCAGGAATTCGAAGAGCTGGCGCTGGCCCACCTGGACCCGCTCTATTCCGCGGCCCTGCGGCTGACGAAGAATGAGCGCGACGCGGAGGACCTCGTGCAGGACACCTGCATGCGGGCCTACCGCTTCTTCGACAAGTTCGAGCGGGGCACCAACATCAAGGCCTGGCTCTTCAAGATCCTCACGAACACCTTCATCAACCGCTACCGCCGCAAGGTGAAGGAGCGCACGGTGGTGGAGGGCGTGGAGCGCGAGGCGGTGCATGAGCGCTTCGTGAGCCGGGACGCGACGGACTTCGCGGCCAACCCGGAGCAGTACTTCTTCGACCGGCTCCTGTCGGACGACGTGCTGCGGGCCATCGACTCGCTGCCCATCGACTTCCGGCTGGTGGTCATCCTCGCGGACCTGCAGGAGTTCTCCTACAAGGAGATCGCCGAGATTCTCGAGTGCCCCGTGGGCACGGTGATGAGCCGACTGTTCCGTGGCCGGAAGTTGCTGCAGAAGAACCTTCGGGACTATGCGCAGGGCCAGGGTGTTTTCCGGCATGATGGTGACCCCGTCCCTGCCCCCGCAGACCTCGAAGAGTATCGACGCAGGAAGAAGACGGGGTAGAAACAGGTTCCTCCCGCGCCCACATGACCTGCCAGGAACTCGATCGGCTGCTCTATCCGTACCTCGACGGTGAATTCCAGCCCGAGGAGCGGATGGATCTCGAAACCCACCTCTCCGGGTGCGCTGACTGTCAGCGCCGCGTCGAGGAGGAGAGGCACATGCAGCAGGCGCTGCGGCGTGCCGCGCGCCACTCCGTGCAGGGGATGCGGGCTCCCGCGTCCCTGCGCGCCGGCATCCAGATGGGGCTCCACCGCGAGCAGCGCCGCGCCCAGTACGGCGTGTGGCTGCGCGCGGGGGCCATGGCCCTGGTGGTGGTGACGGTGGGCGGCGGCTGGGTGGCGTACCAGTCCGAGCAGCGCGAGCGCTCCGCGCGGCGCGAGGTGGTGAAGCACCACAGCAAGATTGTCGGGATGCCCTTCGACTTCGACGCGAAGGACAGCTCCCCCGAGCAGATGGCCGAGTGGGTGCAGAGCAAGGTGGACCGCCGCGTCACCCTGCCCCAGCTGCCCAACGCCAAGCCCCTGGGCGGGCGCCTGTCCATCCTCAATGGCCGGGAGGTCGCGTACATCAGCTACGAGACGCTGCCGCGGCACGAGGGAGAGCCGGGCCGCCGCCTCGGCGTCTTCGTGCTCCCCGACGGAGAGCCGGGGCCCAGCGTCCAGCCGCTGGAGGCGGTGGAGGTGGCGCCCACCGAGGGCTTCAACGTCGTCACCTGGCGGGACGCGAAGGACGAAATCGTCTACGAGATGGTGACGGACATGGACGAGGACGACATCCGCCGGATGCTCGCCGCGCGCGACAGCGGCGCGACGCTCGCCCAGAAGCAGCCGCCGGTGGAGACCGAGGAGCCGCTCTTCTCGCATCCGCCCGCCTCACGCCCGCAGCAGAGCCGCCCCTTCTCCGTCGCACCGGCGACCTACTCCCGGTAGCGCCGCCCTCCGCGACGTCGAGAAACGTCTGCTGCCTGACGCCTGCCCGCCCGCCGGGCAGCCGGGATTCCGTCCGGTCCGAACATTGACGGTCCCGTGCATGGCCGATAGCCTCGACAGCGTATTTTCCCTTGCGCGCCGCCGCCTGTGTGGCGCACCCGCGCGCACCGCACTTCCAGGACGGGCCGTCCCTCCATGTCGAAGAAAATCCTGATCGTCGAAAGCGACACCGCCCTCTCCGCCTCCCTGCGCCAGGCCCTCGAGGGCCGGGGCTTCACGGTGGACGAGACCACCGACGGCAAGGGCAGCGTGGAGCAGATCCGTCGCGACCGGCCGGACCTCGTGGTGCTCGCGGTGGACCTGTCCGCCGGGCAGAACGGGTACCTCATCTGCGGCAAGCTGAAGAAGGACGACGACCTCAAGAACGTCCCCATCGTCATCATCGGCAACCCGGACGGCTTCGCGCAGCACCGCAAGCTGAAGGCGCACGCGGACGAGTACGTCGCCAAGCCGGTGGATGCCGCGCTGCTGGTGGAGCGCGTGGGCGCGCTCATCGGCTTCCCGGAGTTATCCGCCACCGAGGACGTGGTGGACGAGAGCCTCACGCTGGACGCGCTCGGCGACGAGCCGATGACGGCGGACTTCGGTGAGGAGATCTCCGTCGACACCGGCGAGGAGGCCGCGGTGCAGGGCGAGGAGCTGGACCTCGACGCCGCCTTCAGCGACATGTCCGCGCCGGAGAGCGAGCCCGCCATCGAGGAGGAGCCCGTCGTCGCTCCGCCCGACGCGGTGGTGGAGGGCGTCGAGGAGGACTTCGCCTCGCTGGACTCGCTGGGCACGGACGCGGACGACGCGCTGGACTCGCTGGATGACTCGGAGAAGACGGTGGTGGGCTTCATGCCCGCCCCCGCGCCGGTGAAGCCTCCGGAGCCGGTGAAGCCTCTGGAGCCCGTGAAGGCCCCGGAGCCCGCGCCCCGCGCCGTCACGCCGCCCCGCGCCGTCATGCCGCCCGCGCGCACCACGGCGCCGGCGACGGCCCCCGCGGCCCCTGTCACGTCCGCCGCGGATGCCGCCGAGCTGCGCAACCTGCGCGCGAAGGTGGCCGAGCTGCAGGCGTCGCTGGAGGACTCGCGCGGCGTGGCCAGCCAGGCCGACGACCGCGTGCGCGAGCTGGAGGCCGAGCTGGAGAGCAAGGCCACCGAGCTGGAGACGGCACGCGCGGCGACCGGGAAGAACGACAAGGACACCTTCGCCCTGCGTGACGCCGTCAACAAGCGGGACAAGGAGATCCTCCGCCTCAAGACGGAGCTGAACCAGAAGGACCAGGAGATCGTCGAGCTCAAGGACCAGCACCTGGAGCTGGAGCAGAAGTCCAGCACGGCCGAGTCCGAGATTGCCCGCCGCGACGCGCAGATCAAGACGCTGACGTCCAAGGCGGACACGCTGGCCGCGGAGCGCAAGCGCGTGGACCAGCAGCTCGCCACCGCCAAGGAGGAGGCGCGCGGCGCCACCGCGCAGCTGTCCGCGCTCCAGGCGGAGCTGGACCAGCACCAGTCCCAGGCGCAGGCGTACAGCGCGGAGCTGGAGGAGCTGCGTGGCCGTACCGGTCAGCTCGAGGCGGACGTGCAGGCCGCCCAGGAGGAGGCCGAGGCGCTGCGCGCCCAGGTGGACTCCGCCCAGCGCGACGCCGAGGCGCTGCGCGCCCAGCTCGAGCAGGCCCAGACGGAGCTGTCCGAGCAGAGCACCCGCGCGGCCGACGAGGCCGACGAGCTGCGCAAGCGCATTGGCGAGCTGGAGGCCGCGGCCGTCCGGAACGAGGAGCGCGTGACGAAGCTCTACGCGCGCATCAAGAACGACGAGAAGCTGCGCGAGAAGACGAAGAAGGCCATCGCCATCGCCCAGCAGCTGCTCGACGAGCCCGCCTCCGCCGTGGTGGACGACGCGGACGAGGCCGCGGCCTGAGTCACACCCCGCCCCGGGCCGCCTGAGGCGGGAGCCCGGGGCACTCCCCCCGCCGCTACTCCTGCTTCTTCGGGGCGGTCTTCTTCTCGTGCAGCTTCTTCGCGAAGGACTGCACGGCGGCGGGCACGTTCTTGTCGCGGCTGAGGTCCTTCAGCTCGGCGTCGCGGAACGTGTTGAGGAACCGCATGGTGACGGTGAGCGGCACCTTGGGGTTCTTCACCAGCGCGAGCTTCACCTTCTGGTTCTTCGTCCACTCGCGGTTGTTGTAGATGACGCGCAGCACGTCATCCATCATCGCCTTGTTGGCCGCGCAGGACAGCACCTCGCCGTCGGTGATGCGCGGGCTGCGGATGACGGCCACCGCCACCAGCTTGTTCGTCTCGCGGATGAGCGCGCCACGGGCCTCCTTGTTGCCCAGCGTGGCCAGCTTGATCTTCTCCGCGATGGACATCTTCATGATGCGCTGGGAGAGCGTCAGGCGCTTGCCCTCCTCCATCGGCGCGGCGCCCTCCTCCGCGGCCTCCTGGAACTCCTGGAGGACCTGCTCGGCGGTGGGGCCCGGGTCCGGCGGAGCCGCCGCGGCCTGCGGGCCGAAGACGCGCACGCGCGCCGTCTGCATCTGCGGCACGTCCGCCATGATGAGCCCGCTGCGCACCGCGAAGTCGCAGACGCTGTCGGTCAGCGTCACCGGGACGTTGGGGTTGGCGCACAGGTTGCGGAGGATCTCCTCGTGGCGCAGCAGGCGGAGCTGGTTCTGACCGATGGTCTCCGCCAGCTTCCCGCTGCAGTCCTTCGCGACGTCCGCGACGGCCTCGTCCGGGGTGCTGGCGTTGAGGACCAGCATCTCCGCGTAGGCCTCCTTGCCCTTGAGCAGGCCCAGGAAGAAGCCCAGCACGGGTGGCTGCACCTCCTCGTCGCGCACGGCGGAGCCGAGAATCTTGTCCGGAAGGCCCGCGGCCGTCTTCGCCGCCGTCTCGCGCACCGCCGCGTCCGGGTCGAAGGTGAGCATGAACAGCGCGCCGAGCATGTCGGACGGGCTGAGCGGCACCAGCGACTTGGCCGCCATCATCCGCAGCGGCACCGGCGCGGCCGGGTCCACGTGCTTGCGCAGGTTGGGCGGCAGGAACTCCGCGTTGAAGGGGCAGCCGGGAGGCGGCGCCGGGACGTTGTTGGGGGCGGCGGTGGTCATGATGCGTGATTCCTTCCGTAGATGATTCTCAGGCCCTCGAGCGTGAGGAACTCGTCCACCTCGTGGATGGCCCTGGACTCGCTCGCGACGAGCGCGGCCAGTCCTCCGGTGGCGACGACGCGCACCGGGAAACCCAGGTCCGCGCGCATGCGGTCGCAGATGCCGTCCACCAGTCCCACGTAGCCGTAGACGAGGCCGGACTGGATGGAGTGCACCGTGTTGCGGCCGACGACGTGCGGGGGCCGCGCGAACTCCACGCGCGGCAGCTTGGAGGCATTCTGGAACAGGGCCTCCATGGCGATGTTGATGCCGGGGCAGATGGCGCCCCCCAGGTACTCGCCCTTCGGCGAGACGGCGTCGAACGTCGTCGCGGTGCCGAAGTCCACGACGATGACGCCCGAGTGGTGCTTCTCGTAGGCGGACACCGCGTTGACGATGCGGTCGGCGCCCACCTCGCGCGGGTTGTCGTAGAGGATGGGCATGCCCGTCTTCACGCCCGGCCCGACGAACATGGGGCGCGTGCGGAAGTAGCGCTCGCTCATCTTCTCCAGGTTGAACTGGAGCGGCGGCACCACGCTGGACACCACCACCGCGGACACCTTCGCCGCGTCCACGCCGCTGTGGACGAAGAGCTGGCGCACCAGGATGCCGTACTCGTCCGAGGTGCGTCGGGTGCTCGTCTCCACGCGCCAGTGGTCCAGCAGGCGCTTGCCCTCGAACACCCCAAGGACGGTGTTGGTATTGCCAACGTCGATGGCCAGGAGCATCACGCCGCGCACTCTAGCGCGAAGACCGCGTCCACGGGCTTCACACCCCGCTCCTACCCGGCGCGCGGCTTCCGGGGCCGGAGCTGCTCCACGTCCCCCGCGAGCACCCGCTCGAGCGAGCCCCCCACCGTCCGCACCAGCAGCGCCCCGGAGGGGTCGATGTCCTCGGCCACGCCTCGCAGCTCCTGCCGGTCCGTGCGCACCAGCACGTCCTGCCCCAGCGTGGAGGACAGGGCCTTCCAGCGTGCACGCACCGCGTCGAAGCCGTCCTCCAGGTACCTGTCGAGCCACTCCTCCAGCCGCGTCCAGAGGGCGGCGGCGAAGCGCGCCCGGGGCACGGGCTTGCCGGTGGCCAGGGACAGCGAGGTGGCCATGGACCGCAGCTCCTCGGGGAAGTGCTCGGTCCGCGAGTTGAGGTTGACGCCCACGCCGACCACGACGAAGTGGACGCGCTCGGGCTCGGCCGACAGCTCGGTGAGGATGCCTGCCACCTTGAGCCCGTCGAGGTGGACGTCGTTGGGCCACTTGATGGCGGCGTCGGTGCCCCAGTCGCGCAGCGTCTCCGCCAGCGCCACGGCGGCCACCAGCGTCAGCTCCGGGGCGCGCTGCGGCGGCAGCTCCGGGCGGAGGATGGCGGAGAAGTACAGGTTGAGGCCCGGCGGGGACACCCAGACGCGGCCCCGGCGCCCCTTGCCGGCCGTCTGCTGCTCGGCCACCACCACCTCGCCGTGCTCGGCGCCGTCCTGGGCCAGCCGGAAGGCCACCTCGTTGGTGGAGCCCACCGAGTCGTGGTGGTGGATGGCACGCCCCAGCTCACGGGTGGAGAGCAGCGGGGACACTTCCAGCGAGGTGAGCCGGTCCGGGACGCTCACCAGGCGGTAGCCCCGGGACGGCACCGCCTCGATGCGGTAGCCCTGGGTGCGCAGCGCTTCCATGCGCTTCCACAGGGCCGCACGGGACAGGCCCAGCTTTCCGGAGAGGGCCTCTCCGGAGGTGTAGTCGCTGCCACTCTCGGAGAGGAAGCCCAGGATGAGCTCCTCCTGCGTCTGCTCGGTCGACTCGACGGGCATGGCAACACCTCGGCTGAGACCTCCAGGGTACGGAGGGGCGGCCGGGCTTTCAACCGGCCGGAGGGGCCTCGCCACCCTGCCCGGCGCCGCCGGTGGAACGGAGCTTCCATTCCGTCAGCTCCAGCCGGGCCTGGGGGATGCGCTGGCCCTTGGCCTCCACGTCCACCTCGATGCGGACGATGCCCACGCCGGAGGCGAAGGTCTGGGTGTTGACCAGCGTGGCATCCGCGTCGATGCGGTTGCGCGCCTCCACCTGGACGCAGTTCTGGAAGGTGCCCGCGGGGGCCTCGCAGGGCACCCCGGCCTTGAGGATGCGGTAGCGCTCCGTGGACGACACGGACACCACGTTCGTCCACGCATGCCCCTCCTGGACGGGCCCGCGCAGCAGGTAGCGCTTGGCGTCCCTCAGGCCGTAGCCGTCCACCGCGAGCTGCCCCTTCCCGCTGTCGTGGAAGTAGCCGTTCTCCTCGCGGAGGATCTCCACGGTGACGGTTTTGTCCTCGGCGCCGTTGATGCGGTACTTCCAGCGGTTGCCCACCGCGAGCGGGTAGTACTCGGACACGTCGTTGGGAGTCCGTGTCACGGGGGCCGGCTCCACATTCTTCGAGCAGCCACTGCCCAGCACCAGGGCGGCCAGCACGGCCACCCCGCCCACGCCGAATGAACGCTTCATCTCGATGTCAGTCCGCGTGGTCCGGGCCACGCGCCTCCGCGGTTGGGGGCCTGCGTGATGCGTAGAGGGTGTCCAGCGCCTGCTGTGCCGCGGCCTGGACGGCGGGCGCGTCGTGTCCCTGCGCCACCGTATAGAGGTACGCCTCCGCCTCCGGGCCGCCAATCTCGCCCACGGCGAAGACGATTTCCTGCACGAAGCCGACGTCGCGGCCCCGCGCCAGGTCGATGAGCACGGGCACGGCGACACGCGCCTTCATCTCCACCAGCGCGCCCATGGTCTTCCGCACGCCGTCGGCGTCGGTGGCTTCCTTCAGTCGCTCGATGAGCAGCGGCGCGGCGGCGGGGTGCTGGCGCTCGGCCAGGGTGCGCAGTGCGAATTCGCGGATGCGCGAGTCGTCGGCCCGCAGGTCCTGCACGAGCGCCTCGTCGGTGCGCTCCAGCGCGGCGAGCTGCAGCACCGCGGAGTCCGTCACCTGGCGCAGCACATTCTGCAGCGCCGCGCGCATGGCGGCCTGCCGCCCGGCGGGCGTGTCCTCCAGCACCGGCGCCTCGCCCAGGCCCACGACTTCATAGTGCTGGGGAAGGTCCCCGCCGAAGCGCTCCAGCTCCAGGTTGGCGCCCACCTCGGCGAAGCTGCGCGGGTCGCCGTCCTTCAGCACCTCACGGGTGAAGGGCACGTCCAGCGTCAGGCGCCAGGGGCGGGGGGCCTCGCGAGGCGGCTTCTCCGCCTTCGACTCGAAGCGGCCGGAGGCCTTGAGCGCCTCCGTGAACAGCTCGGCGACCCCTTCCGGGGCGAGGCCCAGCAGGGCGTTGTCCCGCAGGGTGGCGCCGGAGACCTCCACCGGCGCTACCGGGTAGCGCGGCGCCTGCGAACGACAGGCACCGAGCAGGACGACGCAGGAGGCGAGCACCAGGGCCGGCTTCATCGCCCCTCCAGGTTAACACCTGGGACGCGAGCGCGCCGGCCATTCCCTCCCCTCCTGGAAGGCCGTGTCAGCCCTCGCCCCCTTCGGACGAGCCCGGGGCGGGCGGAGGCGTCTCCCGACGCTCCCGGGCCTCTCGCACCTCCTGCGACTCGCCGGCCTGGACGGGCTCGGTGGGGGCAGGCGTGGCGGGCTCCTCCACGGGAGGAGGGGCATCGACCGGCGCGGTGGCCTGGGGAGGCTCGATGGCGGGCTCGATAGCGGGCTCGGCGCCAGGCTCCGTGGCGGGAGCGGCGGTGGCCTCGGTGGCTCCAGCGGCGTCGGAGGCCGTGGAGGGCACGGCTTCAGAAGAAGCTCCACCCTCCCCCGTGGCAGGCGCGGCGGTGGCCTCACCCGTCGGAGCGGCAGCCTCTCCACCCGGAGCGGCGGTCCCCGCCTCCCCGTTGGGAGAAGCTCCCGGCGCGGCGGCACCCGCCTCACGGTTGCCACGGCCGCGGCGGCCCCGACGACGGCGGCGGCGGCGCTTGCGGTCACCCGCGGCGGCCTCGGCACCACCCTCGCCAGCGGCCCCTTCGGGACGGGGGGCGCCGGCCACGAAGGCGCTGGCGGCCTCGAGGTCGTCGTCCTCACCCTCGTCGTCGTCCTCGCCCTCCTCGTCCTCGCCCGCCTGCTGGGCAGGCGCGGAAGGCGCGGCGGCGGGTGCGCTCGCCCGGGCCTCGGCGGGGCCGGCGGACGGGGTCTCCGCGTCCTCGGCCCCCTCCTCGGTCGTCTCCTCGCTCTCGCGAGCCTCCCGGGCCTCGCGCTCGCGGCGGCGCTTCTCGCGCGGGCGCTCACGCTCGGTGGCGGCGGCCGGGGTGCCCTCGGCGGACTCCTCCCCCTCGCCCCGCGCCTGCTTCTCGCGCTGGCGCTCCTCGCGGCGCTTCTGGGCCTCCTCGGCATCCAGCTTCGCGGCCTCGAAGAACTTCTCGTCGACCTCGTACAGCTCCACGCGGGTGACGGTGACGGCCGTCTCTGCCTCGAGGAACTTCTCGCCCAGCGCGTCGCCGCACCAGAGCATCACCAGCGAGCCGTTGGCCTGAGCCTCGGTGCGCGCGTCGCCGCGCACGTCCCCGGCGCTCACCAGCAGGCCCACCTGCGCGGAGTAGTGGCCCAGGTCGCGCCGCAGCTCCTGCACGCTCTTGCGGTCGATGGCCGGCGCGCCCTTCAGCATGCGCACCGCGTAGCGCAGCTCCACGCTGCCCTCGCGCTTGCGCGCGGTGAGCAGGGGGCCTTCCTTGGAACGCTTGGCCACCTTCAGCTCGCGGAAGCCCAGCCCGTGCATCATCTTCACCACGGACTTCTCGAACGTGCCCACGTCCAGCTCGCCCAGGCGCTTGCGCAGCCCGCGCGCCACGGCCCGGCGCGCGTCCTTGAGCGTCGTGCGCAGCGTGGTGAGCAGCGTGGCGTCCGCCAGCGGCTCGGCGGCGGCTCCGGCGGCCGGCTTGCCCAGCAGCGGACGTCCGGACTCCAGGGGGATGCCCAGCGCCTGTGCGAAGGCGGCCTGCAGCTCCAGCGGCGGGGCCTCGCTCGGCGCGCCCGCGCGCTCCAGCGACACCTCGCCGGAGTCCTTGTTGAAGGCGTACTGCGGCCGGCGGCCCGCGTCGATGCGGCGCTGGTTGTCCTCCAGCAGCGCGGTGAGCACCGCCTCCACCGTCGTCTCCTCGGCGCACAGCTCCTTCGTGCGGGCGCGCTCGATGATCTGCTCGGTGCGCAGGGCGACTTCCGCCTCGCTGAGGATTTCGAACACCACCTCCGGCAGGGGCGGGAAGCGCTTGCGGCGCCCTCCCCGCTCCTCGTCCTCGTCGCGGCGGCGCTTGCGGTCGCTGCCACGGCCCGCCACCCGCACGTTGTCCGTGCGAGGTTCAGGGTGGCGCTCCGCCGGCCGCAGCGGCGGCAGGTCCTCTTCCGGATGCGGCTCCACCACGCCCGTCTGCGCCAGGGCCTCCACGTCCTCGGGAATCGACCAGTCCACCAGGGCGAAGGTGTCCTTCGCCGTGACAATCACCTTGCGATCCCGCGTGCGGCGCGCCATGGCAGCAAGGCGCGACAACATCGTCACTTCGGGCGTCTTCCCTACGTGGGAGAGCAGGCTCTGTTGGATGGACTTCTCAGTGATTTCGAGAAAATGGAGGGGACGTCCTTCGCTCTCCAGCACTCGGAGCGCGGCCTCGTAGAATGTCATCGAGTATTCCCCAAGAATTCCGAACGGTTACAAAAATGTAGGTCCGTATGGGTGGCGGATGCTAGCCATCGCTAAACTGGCTTGTCAACGAACGGAAGATGACCCGCGGAAGATGACTCGCATACGCATCGGACAGCGTTGGAAACGCGAACCCGCGGCTTCCCCGCTCGATTCCATCGCACTGGAATTGGACGGGGTGGACCTTCTGTCCGGGGCCGTGGAGGAGTCTCTAGCAGAAGTGGTGCCCTCACTGGTGCGCTCAGTTGCTGCCATTTATGGCGGACGGCGGCGGCTTGCCCAGGTTTCGTTGCCGGAAGCACACCTGGAGCTGGTGCTGCGGCGGGTGGGCCCGGAGGTGGAGCTGCTGGTGGCCAGCCTCGCCCGCCCCGCCCGGCTGCTGCGGCCCCCGGTGCGCGTGGACGTGGAGGAGCTGGCCGAGGCGGTGCGCGAGGGCGGAGAGCGCTTCCTCGCGGACGTCACCCGGGTGGGCCCCAGGGGGCTGTCCAGCTCGGTCGCCCAGGCGCTGGGGGAGCCGCTCAAGGCGCTGCGCCGGCCCGGCCGACCTCCCGAGGAGACCCCCGGCCCGGCCTCCCTGAAGCGGGTGGAGCCGCCTGAAGTCCCCGGCTTCGGCTTCGAACTGCGAGACGCGGGCGCCGCCTCGGGCCGCGCGGGGGAGCGGGGCACGGCCGGGACGCTGGCGCCGCTGCTGGCCGCCGGGGAGGTGTGGCTGTCGCTGCCGGGCCGGCCCGAGGCCTGGCGCGTGCCGGGGCCGCCCTTCCTGTCGGTGCTGGAGCTGTCGCGGCAGGCGGTGGAGCTGGCCCGCGCGGTGGAGCTGGGCGAGGAGCGCTTCGAGCTGGCCCCCGCGGGCGCGCGGCCGGCGCTGGTGCTGGACCTCAAGGCGGGCAAGGCGAAGCCCGGGCGCACCGGCACGCCCTTCCCGCTGGAGGGAAAGACGCTGGCCGGCGCCCTCTTCCACCTGGGCGAGGCCCTGGCCGCGGCCTTCGCGGAGGCGGACCGGGCCCAGGTGGGCAACCCCTACCTGGTGGAGCTGGCGGAGCGCTGCCGCGAGGGCCTGTCGCACCTGCGCGGCGCGGTGCAGCCCCCCGAGGCCGAGGGCGCGGCCCGCGAGCGAAAGGCCCGCGCGGGCCGGGGCACCTCGAAGCCGCTGAAGGTGCCCGGGCGGCTGCGCCGGCTGCGCTTCGACAAGCTGTGGGAGAAGCGGGGGCTGGCGGACGCGGAGGAGGCGCGGCTGCTGCTGGGGCGGCACGGGCCGGTGTACTGCGCGCCGCAGCTCGCGTCGGCCTTCTCGCGCAAGGACGGCGCGCTCCTGTGGAAGCGCGCGGCGGCCCTGGGCGTGGCGGCGTCGGCGGACGGGCACGCGGTGGCGGCGGACATGACGCGTGTGTACGGCTTCACCGGCCGGGGTGCGGGCGCGCGCTGGCTGCACGACCACGACGGCATCCCCCTGGGCCCGCTGCTGCTGCGCAAGGACGGGCTCTTGCTCACCCTCTCCGAGGACCGCACCGTGGTGGCCTTCGCCGAGGCCACCGGCCGCGAGGTGTGGCGCCTGGCGCCGCCCCGCACGCAGCGCAGCTGGCTGTCCACCCAGGGCCACCGCGCGCTGGTGGGCACGGACTCGGGCTACCTCTATGGCCTGGACCTGGGGGACGGCCAGGTGCGCTACCGGATGCGCGCGCCCATGCCCTTCCACTGCGCGCCGGTGCCGTGGGGCCGGCGCTTCCTGGCCATGCTGGGGCGGGGCTCGCACTGGGCGGTGCTGCTCGCGGACGCGCACACCGGCGAGTCGGTGTGGACACACGAGCCCGACCTCACCCACCCCTCCCTGCCGCTGCCGGTGGGCAACCGCGTCTTCCTCGCCGGAGAGCGCGAGCGCGAAGGCACGTTGCTGTGCCTGGACTCGAAGGGGCGCCGCGTCTGGGAGCGCCCCCTGAACCTGGGGCCGGGGCCCTATGCGCTGGCGCCGCTGCCTCGCGCGGTGGTGGTGACGAGCGCCTCCGGGGCCGCCGCGCGCGTGTCCGCCTCGGGGACCGTCGACTGGCGCGTGGGGGCCGCGGGCGAGCCGCTCATCGGCGCGCTGCCGGCCCGCACCGCGCGGGGCGTGACGCTGGTGCCGGGGGAGCGGGTCCGGGCAGTGGACCCGCGCGGCGGGCAGGTGCTCGCGGAGGTCCGGGTGGGCGTGGGGCTCGTCGCGCTCCAGGCGGACGTGCGCCTCAACCTCTACTTCCTGGACGACGCCGGCACGCTGTCCGCGTACCGGCTCGCTTCACACTTCACCGTGGTGGAGTGAGCGCGGGGGCCTCTCGCGCTCACCCTCCCCGGCGGACGGCTACTCGTTCTTCGCCGACTTCGGGTCGATCTCCTCCTCGGGACGCTCCTCCTGGGTGGCGCCCTCCCAGGACTCGCCGGCGCCCAGCTTCCACTCGGAGGGCACGTCCAGCTTCCACAGGTAGGTGGCCGTCGCGTCGCCGCCCGAGGCCGAGCGCGAGGAGACGTTGATGGTCATCTCCATCTTCGACACCTCGTTGGGCATCAGGTCCAGGTCGTAGTGCCCCAGCACCATCTGCGGGGGGAACTGCGCCACGAAGCGCTCCGGGTGGTCCACCTTCATGGACGGGTCGGCGCCGCGCATCTCGCCCAGCAGCTTCCCCTTCGCGTCGGTGAGCTTCCACACCGTGTCGAAGGTGGCGCTGGTCACCATCTTGCGCACCTTGCCCTCGTCCTTGAGCGAGCGCTGCGCGCCCCAGAGCGCCAGCTGCAGCCGCACCTGCGGCTTGCCCATCACCATCACCACGTCGGAGGACACCACGTCCAGGCGCATGCCCTTGTCCGTGGCCGTCCACACCGGGCTGTAGCGGCCCTCGCGCAGGCTGTCGAACGTCTTGCGCGTGTACTCGTAGAAGGCCTTCTTGTCTCCGGCGCGCTCGTCCTTGCTCGCCTCGGCGCGCTTCTCCAGCTCCTGGAGGTAGCCGTCGAACTGCTTGTTGCCGGCGAACTGGGTCAGGTGGTCATCCACCTGCTGGAAGTACGTCTTGAAGAAGGGCTTCAGCTCGTCGCGGTAGGCCGCGTCGTTGGGGTTGGTGCGCATCCAGCCGACGCGCTCCAGGTACTCCGCCTGGATGCGCTGCGCGTCCGCTTCACGCTGCGCCTCCCGGGCCCTGGTGCTGGCGGTGCGGTAGCTCATGACGGCGGCCAGCAGCACGCCCGCGATGATGACGATGACTCCGAAGTAGCGCTTCACGAGGCTGGCTCCTGTGCGTTGGAGCTGGCAGTGATATGAAAATTCCCCACCGTGATCCAGGCCACCGGCACCCACCTGTTCTCCGTGCCGCTTCCCTTGGAGGAGGGGGAGCTGCTGGGCAATCCCCAGGTGGCCTGGCAGACCTACGGGGAACCGTCCGACGGCAAAGCGGTGGTGTTGCTGCACGACCTGTCCCACTCGCACCGGGCGTTGGGGCCGGAGGAGGACAGCGCCTACCAGCCTTCCGGGTGGGCAAGGGCCCTGGTGGGCGCGGGCCTGGCCCTGGACCCGGAGAGCATGCCGGTGGTGGTGCCGGGGCTCTTGGGCAGTCCCTTCGGGACCACGTCGCCTGCCTCGGTGGACCCGGCGACGGGTGAGCGCTGGGGCCTCAACCTTCCGCCCCTCACCGTGCTGGACATGGCGCGCGGGGTGTCCGCGTCGCTGCGCGCGCTGGGACTCACCCGGGTGCGCGCGCTGGTGGGCGTGGGACTGGGCGGCAAGGTGGCGCTGCGGCTGGCCGCGCTCTTCCCGGAGCTGGCGGGCGGCGTGGTGACGCTGGGCACGGCGCGCGCGCTGCCGGAGGGCGTGCGCGAGAAGCTGGGCATGGCGTGGCAGCTGCTGCGCGCGGACCCGGACTTCCGTGAGGGCCTCTACGGGCCTGACGCCATGCCGCACAAGACGATGCGCCGGCTGCGCCTGGACTTCCAGAAGCTGCTGTACGGGCGCGAGCACCTGGCCGCGCGCTGGCCGGACGCCGAGGCGGCACGGAGGGCGCTGGAGGCGGAGGCGGACGCCTTCGCCGACGTGTTCGACCCGGTGTCCTGGGCGATGCTGTGCTCGGCCTACGCGGGCAGCGACGTGGCGGACTGCTTCTCGCAGATTCGCGCGCGGGTGCTGCTGGTGGCCGGGGCCACGGACGCGCTGGCGCCGGTGAACCGGGTGCGGGACACGTACCACCTGCTGAGCGCGGCGGGCGTGAGCGCCCGCTTCCTGGAGCTGCCGGGACCGGGGGACCACGGCGCGCTGCTGGACGACGCGGAGCGGCTGCACGTGCCGCTCAGCGACTTCCTGCGGCGCTGCTGACCGGACTACTCGGTGGGCGGAGTGCCGGAGAGCTTCGCGCGCAGGGCGCCCACCAGCATGCCGATGGCTATCTCGTTGTTGCCGCCGTGCGGGATGATGATGTCCGCGAAGTGCTTGGACGGCTCCACGAAGCCCATGTGCATGGGGCGCACGTGGCGCAGGTACTGGCTCACCACGTGGTCGAAGTCGCGGCCGCGGTCCTTGATGTCGCGGGTGAGGCGGCGAAGGATGCGCAGGTCGTCGTCCGCGTCCACGTAGATCTTCACGTCCATCTCGTCGCGCACCTCCTTCATGTGCAGGACGAGGATGCCCTCGATGAGGATGAAGTCCCCGGGGTCCACCCGCATGGTGCGCGGCTGGCGCGACGACGTGACGAAGTCGTAGACGGGCTTCTGGATGGCCTTGCCGGACTTCAGCTCGCGCAGGTGCTGGACGAGCAGCTCCGTGTCGAACGCGTCCGGGTGGTCGAAGTTCACTTCGCGCCGGTCGGCGAGCGGGAGGTCCTTCAGGTCCCGGTAATACGAGTCCTGATCGATGAAGGCCACGCGACAGTCGGCCAGTGCCTCACGGACCTTGCGGGCCACGGTGGTCTTGCCGGACGCGGTGCCACCCGCAATGCCGACGACGAGGGGGGACGCCATGGTCGCGCGGACTACCCTACCGGGCGGGCCAGCGCAAGGCTCCAGTCCGATTCCAGACGAATCACCCCCGGCGGATCAGCCCGCGCCCCTGGGCCTCGGCGAGCAACCCGGGAGGAACCTGCTCCACGGGCATGGGCAGGAAGGTCAGCTTCCGAAGCCACTCGGCCAGTCCAGGCGTCACCGTCACCACCTCGTGACCCGCGGCCCGGCGCCGGACGACGAAGTGCCAGGGCCCGGGGCCCGGCCTGCGCGCCACCTGGGCCAGCGTCTCCAGGCCGGACACCTCCAGCGTGCCGCAGGCCCACGCACGCGCGGTGAGATGGCGGCGCACGGCGCGCGCGGCGAAGACCAGCTCGGACAGGTCCGCCGGGAGCGAGCCCGGCCTCACCTCCTCCACCAGGCCCACGTGCCCGGGCCCTGGCGCGGGCACCCGCCGCATGAAGAGCGTGGGCAGCAGCATCTCCAGCGCCAGCGCCGCGGAGCCGCCCTCGTCGGGCTGCTCGCGCAGCCGGCGCATGGCCCACACGGCGAAGGCCTGCCCCAGCGAGCGCCCTCCCCCACCGAACAGCCCCCGGAACTCGCGCGAGCCGGTGAAGGCCGCCAGCCCGTCCCGCGTCCCCGCGAGCAGCAGGCGCGTGAGCGGCCAGTCCCGGTCCAACGTCTCCGCCACTACGGCCAAGCGGAAGTCGAGGTCGGCCAGCGTTCCCTCCACGTCCTCCACGGAGGTGGGCGGCGCGGCGCCATAGCCCGCGTCGAACAACTCCCACGGCTTGCTGTCGCCCGTCAGCGGCGGCACGGTGACGTCGCGGGGCGCGCGCAGCGTCAGTGGCGGGCGCTCACCCGCGGGGACGAGCTTGCGAAGGCGGCGCAGCGAGACGAGCGCCACCTCTGGCGGATGCCCGTCCCCCTCGAAGGTGACGGCGCGCAGTGAGGGGCAGCGCGGCAGCAGCGACTCCAGCAGCTGGAACAGCTCCTCGCGCACCGGCTGGGTGTGGTCGTCCACGTAGAAGCGGCGCGGACCGCGCGACGTCACCACGCCGCCGGCGATGTGGACCTCGATGACCCTGTCCAGCGGGAAGCCGTCGAGTCCCGCGTCCAGCGGCAGGCCGGCGGAGAGCTGGTGGCTGAGCAGGTGCCCCAGGTCCAGCAGCAGCGGCAGTCCGGTGCGCGCGTGCAGCCGTGCCATGAAGTCCAGCACGTGCCACTCGCCGCGCCGCGCGAGCACGGCGGGGTTCTCCAGCACGAGGGGCACGGAGAGGTGCCGCTGCACGTGGAGCGCATGCGCGGCGCAGTCGATGAGGCCCGCCTCGTTGAAGGGCGGCGTGAAGTAGAGGTAGCCCGGGAAGGGCTGGCCGCCTACGTGCCACCAGCCCACGTCGTTGCCCACCCACGGGCTCTCCACCGTGCGCGCATGCGCGTCCAGCGCCTTCAGGTCCTCCACCGGCTCCAGCTCCGGGCCCCAGAGGTTGAGGTGCACGGGGTGGAAGAGGACCGGCACCTCCGCTCGGCGGCGCCACATCTCCGGGAATAGCGACGCATGCGCGCGGGCCTCGTCCAGCGAGAGCGGCGCGCTGTACTCCACGTAGTCGAAGAGGCCCGGCACCTCATCCAGCAGCCGGTAGGGCTGAGGCACGTCCGCCGTGCTCAGGTTGCTGCTCAGCCCCAGCCCTCGCCAGGGCAGCGTCCACGTGTCGCCGTCTGCTTGCGTCATCCCATGAACCTAGACGCGCTCCGCGGACACCGCCACGGGAGCCGTGCCTGCCTGTGGGATTGCGGGCGCCACATGGCCCACCCCAGGCGTCCCCTGACGGCAAGGCGCCCGCGTCCTCCGGCACCGACAAGACGTTGCGGCGCTGGGATGTGCCGGAACGCCCGAAACAGGGCCATGTGCTGACCGCGTGGAACCTGTTTCCGCATGCCGTTGTCGGAGTGCCTTGCGAATCCGAACAAGGGAGGCAGGGCATGAGGCGGAGCCAGCTGGCCGTCATGGGAGTCGTGTGCGCGCTCGCGGTGGGAAGCACGGTGTCGGGCTGTAGCTCACGAGACGAGGCGGAGCAGGCTGACTCCACCCATCGAATCGAGGCGAAGCTGGTGAGCCAGAAGGACGCCGCGAAGGTGGCGCCCTCCTCCAGCCCGCCGTCCTCCAGCGCGAAGCCCGTTCTCAGAGCGGCGCCCGACGCGACGCGGGCGATGAAAATCACCGGGAGCCCTGAGCTCTCCGCCCCGATGGGCACGGGCGATGGACAGATGGGAGCCCCCTCCCGGGCCGGCCCCGGCCCCGGCTCCATGCTCGGCCTGCGCGGTACCGCGTCGGGCGGAGGCGGCACGGGCTCGGGCAACGGCATGGGCATGGGAGGCCTTGGCACGAAGGGCCGCGGGGGCGGCACCGTGAGCTACGGCGCCTCCGTCAGCCTGGGCGGCAAGGGCGCCGTCTCGGGCAAGCGCATCGTCACGACCCTCTCCGGCTCCGGTACCGCGGCGCTCGGCGGCAACGTCGCTCCGAAAGAGCCCGAGGCCAACACCGAGGGCTACCAGGACCATGGCGTGAATCCCTTCGTCTCCGCCTCGGAGGACCGGCTGTCCACCTTCGCGGTGGACGTGGACACCGCGTCGTACACGCTGGCGCGGCGCAAGCTGGTCGACGGCGTCCTGCCCCCGCGTGAAGCCGTGCGCGTGGAGGAGTTCCTCAACTACTTCCGCTACACGTACCCGGAGCCCTCCGCCAGCAACGGCCCGCTGGCGGTCCACCTGGACGCCGCGCCGTCTCCGTACACGCCGGGCCGCCACCTGCTGCGCGTGGGCGTGCAGGGCCGCCATCTGAGCATCTCCGAGCGCAAGCCCGCGCACCTCACGTTCCTCGTGGACGTCTCAGGCTCCATGCAGTCACCGGACCGGCTGCCCCTGGCGAAGCGCGCACTGCGGATGCTGGTGGACCAGCTGCGTGACGGCGACACGGTGGCGCTCGTCACGTACGCGGGCAACGTGCGCCGGGTGCTGCCCCACACGGGCATGGAGCACAAGGCGCAGATCCACGCCGCCATCGAGGACCTGTCCGCCGGGGGCTCCACCGCGATGGCCTCTGGCATCGAGCTGGCCTACCAGGAGGCGATGACGGCGCTGGATGGCAGCTCCCTGTCGCGGGTCATCATCCTCTCGGACGGCGACGCCAACGTGGGCGCGACGAGCCACTCGGACATCCTGAAGACCATCCGCGGCCACGTGAAGGAGGGCATCACCGTCACCACCGTGGGCTTCGGGATGGGCAACTACCAGGACACGATGATGGAGCAGCTCGCGGACCAGGGGAACGGCAACCACTTCTACGTGGACTCGCTGCATGCCGCGCGGCGCATCTTCGTGAAGCAGCTCGGCGGGACGCTGGAGGTCATCGCGCAGGACGTGAAGCTGCAGGTGGACTTCGACCCGAAGCAGGTCGCCCGCTACCGGCTCGTCGGCTACGAGAACCGCGACATCGCGGACCACGACTTCCGGAACGACCGGGTGGACGCGGGAGAGATTGGCTCCGGCCACACCGTCACCGCCCTGTACGAGCTGGAGCTGAAGCCCGGCGCGGGCGAAGGACTGGCCACCGTGCGCGTGCGCGCCAAGAAGCCGCGCGGCGAGTCCGCCACCGAGCGCGCGTACCGCTTCCCCGCGAGCGCGCTCGCGAGCACGTTCCAGGAGGCAGGCGCCGACCTGCGCTTCGCGACGGCGGTGATGGGCGCGGCGGAGCTGCTGCGTCGCAGCCCCCACGCAGCGCGCTGGAGCTCCGACTCGGTGCGCGACATCGCCAGGGCCGCCACGCCCGAGGGAAATGCCGAGCGTGAGGAGTTCCTGACGCTGCTGGAGAAGGCCCGCCCCCTGCTTCGGAGCGTCGCGGCGAGGTAGTCCCCGCGCGGCGACTACGCGTCCAACCGGTCGGCGGGAATCACGCCCTGCTCGATGGCGATGGCCCGCAGCCGGGCCTTCACCCGCTGGAACTGCTGGCGCAGCGCCGTGGCGCGGCGGTTCAGCGCGTCGCGGGTGACGGACTCGTCCGGCTCCGCCATCACCCGGGCAATCTCCGTCCACGGCAGGCGCTGGTCCACGCGCAGCATCAGCAGCATCCGCTCGTGGGGCTCCAGCCGCTCCCGCAGCGCGCGGAAGCGCTCCTTCACCGCCGTGCGCTGCCAGGGCTGCGTGTCCGTGCGGTGCCGCTGCGGCTCGTTCGCCGCGGGCTCGCTCACGGGCTGCTCGCGCGACGCGGGCGTGTGGAGCTGGTGGTAGCACGCGTTGCGCGCCAGCCGGTACGCCCACGTCCGGAACGAGCTCTCCCACCGGAAGCCCGGCAACCCCTTCACCAGGTTCTCACTGAAGAGGCTGAAGGCGTCCTTCGCCAGCTCCGGGTGGTGGAGCACGGAGGCCATCAGCCTCCGTATCTCCGGCCCGTACGAGCGCATCGCCAGCTCCACCGCCTCGCTGTACTCACCTTGCAGACAGTGGCCATGCAGCTGCGCCTCCACCTGCTCGCGAGATGCGGGCGCACCAGCTCCCCGGACCTCGTCCGTCTCCACCGTCGGACCCATCATCGCGTCACGCTCCTGCTCCTCGCATGCCGGACGGAGTCACCCCGCCCATCCTGTGACGCCGCCCCTCGTCCCGCCTGCCCGCTCATGCGCCGGGCGCCGGTTCCTCCAGCTGCGTGCCCGGAGTCACCGGCAGCTCCACCCACCGGTGGCCGATGCGGTGCTCCCGCACCAGCCGGTCGTACCCCACCGCCCCCTGGGATGCCGCCAGTCGCAGCGCCCGCGAATACGCCTCGCTCGCCTCCCGCTCCCGGCCGAGCCCATGGAGCGCTTCCGCCTCCAACCCTCGCAGCACCACCTCGTAGGAGCGCTCGCCGGTCTCCTCGGCGAGCATCAACGCCTCGTGCACCGCCACCAGGGCCTCGTGCGACTGGCCCAGCAGCAGGTGGATTTCCGCCAGCATGCCCAGGTCGTGCGGCAGCCCCGCGTTGAAGCCGGCCCGGCGCCACTGCGCCATCGCCGCCTGCATCCGGGCCAGGCCCTCGCGCTCGCTGCCCAGCATGGCCTGGGCCCAGGCGCGCAGCAGCGCGGCCCAGCCCAGCCACAGCCGCAGGTGGTGGTCCCTGGACAGCGCGATGTTGCGGTCGCACAGCTCCAGCACCTCGCGAGGCTCGCGCCGCAGCTGGCCCGCCAGCGCCACGTAGAGCAGCGCGAAGCCCGTCGTGTTGGGGTGGCCGATGTCCATGGCCAGCCGCAGCGCCAGCCGTCCGTGCTCACGCGAGCGCTCCGGCGCGTCCACCACCGCGAACAGCATCGCCGCATACGCCAGGGCCGCCACGCGGGGATTCACCCCGTGCTTCACCGCCAGCACCTGGTGCTGCTCCAGCCCGAAGTCGGAGAACGCGAGCGCCAGCTCCACGTGCTCCAGCGCGGTGGGGACGTTGCCCCAGGTGAAGAAGTCGGCGGCCATCATCCGGTAGCCCAGCGCCAGCAGGTCGCGCTGGCTGTGCTGGCGGCCCAGCCTCACCAGCCGCTCCGCCATCTCGTGTGCCTCGTCCCACCGCGCCCGCGCGAAGGCGTACGCGAAGGGCACCCAGTAGGCGGGCTCCAGCCGGGGCAGGTCCTCCTCCAGCTCGCGCAGCAGCGCCCGCACCCGGGCGTACACCTCCTCGCCCTCCGGAGAGTGGTACCCCTGCACCTGCATCAGCGACCACTGCAGGGAGATGAGCAGCTTCAGCTCCTGTCCGGAGCGCTCGCGCGAGGGCGGCAGCGTGAGCAGCAGCTCCAGCGCCTGCCGCAGGTGGCTGAGGGCTTCCATGTTGGCCGAGCGCAGGCTGGCCAGCTCCCCCGCGCGCGCCCACCACCGGAGCGCCGCCTCCACCTGCCCCGACTCGGTGTAGTGCCAGGCGAGCAGGTCCGGCTGGGCCTCCGTCACCTCGGGGAACTGCTCCGCCAGCACCCGGGCGATGCGCCGGTGGTACTGGCGCCGCAGCAGCCGGGGCAGCGAGTCCGACGCCGCGTCCTGGATGAGCGCGTGCCGGAAGCCGAAGCGCGGCTCCGCGGCCTCCTCCGGCTGGAGCAGCCCCTCCGCGACGAGCCCGGCCAGGTCCTTCCTGAGGGCCGTCTCGCTCCGGCCGGACAGCGAGGCCAGCAGCGCGTGCGGGAAGCTGCGCCCCACCACCGCGCACAGCTGGGCCAGCTCTTTCTGGGGCGCGGGGAGCCTGTCCAGCCGCGTGAGGAGCAGCTCCCGCAGCGACAGCGGCACCGGCGACGTCCACGCGCCCGGGTCCATCTCCTCGTCGGAGGGGCGCTCCAGCACGGTGCGCGTCAGCTCCTCCGCGAACAGGGGCACGCCGTCCGTCTTGGCCACCAGGTGCGCCACCAGCGTCGTTGGCAGCGACTCGCGCCCCGCGGCCTTGCGGACCAGCTCCCCGGCGAGGGCGACCGGCAGCCGCTCCAGCTTCAGCTGGCGGACGTCGGCGCTCGCGTGCCAGGGCGGCCGGAAGTCGGCGCGCGCGGTGAGCAGCAGGCAGGCGCGCATCCGGGGCAGCTTCTCCAGCAACACGGTGAGCAGTTGCAGCGTGGACGGGTCCGCCCAGTGCAGATCCTCCATCTCCGCGAGCACCGGCCGCTCCTCGGCCAGCTTCATCAGCAGGGCCGTCAGCGCCTCCAGCGTCTCCTGCTTCAGCCGGTCCGGTGTGTAGCGCAGGTGCACCGCGCCCGAGTCCCCGGACAGGCCCACCAGCCCGGACAGCACCCACGTGCGCTGTTGGCCCATCCCGAGCGCACCCAGCCCCGCCTCCAGCTTCGCGCGGTGCTGCGTGGGCGTGCCCTCCACGTCCAGTTGGAGCAGGTGCCGCAGCAGCTCGATGATGGGCGCGAAGGCGCTGGTGCTCGACTGGGGCCAGCACTGGCAGCGCAGGCGGATGGCGGTGAAGGGGGACACGCGCTCGCGCACCTCGCGCAGCAGCCGTGACTTGCCCATGCCCGCCTCTCCGGTGACCAGGCCGCACACGCCGTGCCCGCTCCTCGCCTCCTCCCACCAGCCCATCAGTCGCTGGAGCTCCGAGCGCCGTCCCACCAGCGGCGTCAGCGGACGCGCCACGAGCGAGCGGTCGAACCGGCTCGCGGTGCGGCGCGGGCGCAGCAGCTGGTGCACGGACACGTCGCGCACGCCGGACAGGCCGGTGAAGCGCATGGGCGCCATGGCCTGCGTCACGAAGGCGCCGCGAATCAGCATGTGCGTGGAGCCGCTCACGCACACGGTGCCGGGCTCCGCCTGCCGGGCGAGCCACGTGGCCATGCGCGGGGCCTCCCCCTGGATGGACGTGTCGTCCAGCACCACCATGTCCGTGTGGATGCCCACCTTCAGGGCCAGCTCGCGGCCCGGTGGCAGCATCAGCGACTCCTGGAGCGCAGGCGCCACGGCCGAGGCCAGGCGCAGCCCCGCGTTCACCGCGCGCTCCGAGTCATCCTCGTGCGTCACCGGATGTCCGAAGCAGCCGAGCACCTCCTCCCCCACGCACAGGACGACGGAGCCCCCGTGCTCATGGATGACCTCCGAGCAGCTCCGGTGGAACGCGGCCTCCAGCTCGCCCACGTCCTCCGCGTCCAGCCGCGTGGCCAGTCCCGCCACGTCCGCCAGCCGGCAGGCGAGCAGCGTCACCTGCCGCCGCTGCGGGGCCACACTGCCGGTGGGCTGCCTCCGGGGCGCCAGCCCCTCCTCCACCTGCTGCAGCCGCTCGCGCAGCTCCACCGCCGAGCCGATGCGGTCTCCCGGAGACTTGGCCAGCAGCGAGCCCAGCAACCGGTCCACCATCTCGGGCAGCGTGGGGACACGCTCCCTCACCGACGGGGCCGGGTCGGCGGAGGTGACGCGGGCGCGAATCTCCTCGGGCGTGCCCTGATAGGGCGGCTCGCCGGTGAGCATCTCGAAGAGCAGGATGCCGGCGGCCCACAGGTCGGTGCGCGCGTCCTGGGCCTCGCCGCGCCACTGCTCCGGCGCCATGTACGGCGGCGTGCCCGCGGTGGACAGCGCCACGTCGGGCGGCGCGCTGGCGGCGGCGAGCCAGGCGAGGCCGAAGTCGAGGATCTTCACCACGCCCCTGCGGGTGATGAAGACGTTGCTGGGCTTCAGGTCGCGGTGGACGATGTGGCGCTCGTGCGCGTGCGCCAGCCCCGCGGCCACCGCGTCCAGGATCTCCATGGCGCGGCGCGGACCCGGCCGGCTCCGCCGGAGGAGCGCGGACAGGGACTCGCCCTCCAGGCACTCCATGACGAGGAAGGGAACCGGGGGCTCTCCCGGCGCGCTGCTCCAGACGTCCACGTTGAAGATGCGGACGATGTGCTCGTGGTCGAGCTGGGCAATCGCGCGCCCCTCCTGCCGCAGCAGCGCAATCATCGGCGCCTCGGCGAGCGACTCGTGCGGGACGAGGAACTTCAGCGCCACCTTCCGCTGCAGCACGGTGTCCTGGGCGCGGAACACCTGGCCCATGGCGCCGCCCCCCAGCTCCTCGAGCACCTCGTAGCGGCGCCCGTCCCGGTCTCCCAGCCACATGCCCGGCACGGGCAGGCGGGGCGGCACGGAGGAGCGCGCCACCTGCTTGAGGAAGGTGTCCTCGAAGTCCTCCAGGTCCTCGCGGAACTCCTCCAGGCCGAACGACTCCCAGTCCGGCTCCCGCGCTGGCGTGGGGCCTTCCGGTCTCTGCCCGTCACCGGTCCGTTCTGGCATCGCCGATTCCCCCACCACGGCACGCGCCCGCCAGGCTTCCAGGTTCAGGTTAGGAACGGACCTCGTGCACCACAAGGAGACGCCCGGGGCCTGCCCTGGCGGTTCTCCCGGGTGCATGGGCTTGCCCCACCCGCCGGTCCGGGACCGGTATCGCGGCACCTGTCTGCTTCCCAGCCCCCGGGGAGGTGCGAGCAGGCGCAGCCCCTGACGCCGTGCTTGTTCTCTCGCGCCCGTGCCGACGCCACATCAGGGAGTGCCACGGGCCGCTTCCGGTGAAGCTCGAAGCGCAGGGGGGATGTCCATGCACCATGGCACCACGACTGTCATCACCCGCATCCGTCCCGACGCGCTCCGCACCCTGGAAGCACGGCTGGCGGAGGCCTCGGCGCTCCGCACGTCGCTCTTCGCGGGCGTGCCCGGGCTCCACTTCGCACGCTGGGCCATCATCGACCTGACCGCGCCGGAGGCAGCGGAGGGCGACCGCGACCTCCGCCTCGTCTTCGGCGCGGACTTCAACGTCGCTCAGGTGGACGTCGGCGCCAGGGCAGACGCGGTCCAGCTGGACCGGAGCTTCCTGCACCACTTCGTCTCCTGGCTGCTGGAGCTGCGCGAGCAGGGAGCGCGGGCCGCCAGCGTGTTCGATGACCTGTACCGGACCTGCCCGGGCTACCCGGAGCAGGGGCTGGCGGCGCCGGCCGAGGTGGAGGACTGGCTGCTCCAGCACTGCGTGAGCGCCACCGCGCGGCACGTGGACTTCGCCTATCGCTTCGAGTCCCCCGACGAGCTCCGCGAGGCCGTGGACGTGCTTCGCGCGGTGAACGAGCACCTGGATGTCCGCGCCCCCCTGCTGAAGGAGACGCCCTGGCGCGGGCAGGCCGACGCGCTGCCGCACCTGCACCGTGAGCTGCGCGACGTGGCGCTCAGCGTCTCGTCCACCGTGGCCGACGCGCAGTGGACGCAGCGGCTGGCCTCGGCCCGGAGCGATGCGGCCACCGCCTCGCTGAGGTACCCGTTCTACCGCTACCTGTGGACCATCCCGGCCATCCAGGGGCTGAGGCTGTGGCTGGCCCTGTTCGGTCCGAAGCCCCCGGCGAAGGTGTGGGGCCCCTGCGCTCCGGAGCTGACGTCCCGCCGGAGCCCGCCGCCTCCGCACGACGCGATGGTGCAGCACCCGATGGTGCACGTGGCCCGCATCACCGGAGGCCGGGCCGCGGTGTGGCTGACGAAGCTCGCCCTGCCGAGCGTGAACCTGCGGCTGCGCCGCTACGTGGTGGGGCTCAACCACATCCGGACCATCCACTGCGCGCGCTGGCTGCTGCACGGGGATGCGCGCGGCGGGCACCACCTCCTCTTCTTCAGCAACTACGACGACAGCTGGGAGGCGTACATCGACTCGTTCGTGGACCACAAAGACGTGCGCGACTTCCTGGAGCTCATCTGGCGGCGCACGGAGGGGTTCCCCCAGAAGACGCGCGGCTTCGTCCCCACGCGGGCCTGGTGGGGGGGCTGGAAGAAGGGCCTGCCCGTGGAGCCCTTCAAGGCGTGGCTGCGCGGGCACGAAGTCCCCACGCAGGTCTGGTACAGCGCGGCCCTGGACGGAGGCCCGCGCCAGCGTCACTCCGTCGTCCTGCTGCACGACGCGCTCCGGCTGCGGGAGCTGCTCGCGCGCGAGCGCATCGACCGGCCGCTACGGGACTGGCCCGCGCGCCGGGCCCTCGCCACGTTCCTGTCCCATGGCGCCTTCGTCCCGGGCCGCGCGCTGCTCAGGCTGCCGGCCCTGCTCCACCACTCGCTGTCCGCGCTGGCCGCCGGCCTGCGGACCTGGAGGAAGCCCCGTGTACTCGACCGACCTGCCTTCCCGCCGTACTCCGCCCACGCACCAGGCGCCGCCTGAGCTCGACCTGAAGGACGTCCAGGGGCTGCTGCTGCACGGCTACCGGGAGCTGACGGAGCTCGCGCTCGTCTTCCTGCGCATCGACGACGCGCCCCTGTGCCGGCAGTGGCTCGGCGAGCTGGCCCGGGGGGCCATCACCACGGCGGACCCGGTGGAGCACCAGCGCAGGCGGCGCGAGCTCGGCCATGAATACTCGCGCGTCAACGTCGCGCTGACGCCCCGGGGCCTCGCCACCCTCGGACTTCCCGAAGAGGTGCTCGCCACCTTCCCGCTCGAGCTGCGCGAAGGCATGGCACGCCGCGCGCGGGAGCACCTGCGCGACGTGGACGCCAATGCCCCGGAGACGTGGCAGCTCGGCGGGACGCGCTTCGAGGACGACCTGCACGTGCTGCTCCTGCTCTACGCGTGGGACGCGCGCCGCATGGAGGCGCTGCTCCACGACTACCGCGCCCGCGCGGCGCAGCAGGGCCTGCGGGAGGTTCATCTGCAGCGCGGCTCGCGCAGGCACCGGGAGGGAGACCCCCATGGCTACTACCGGGACCACTTCGGCTTCCTGGACGGCCTGTCGCAGCCGCGCCTGGAGGGCTTCGAGGACCCGGCCGGGCACCCGCGCGACTATGACCGGCCGGTGAAGCGCGGGGAGTTCATCCTCGGCCACCTCAACGAGTACGGCGAGTATCCCCTGTCCCCCTGCGTGCCGGAGCGGCTGGACGCGGCGAACGCGCTGCCGCCGACTCCGGGCCGCGAGGGCTGGCGGGAGCTGGGCCGCAACGGGAGCTACCTGGTCGTGCGCAAGCTGGAGCAGCACGTGCGCGAGTTCGAGGACTTCCTGAGCGCGAATGCCTCGCTCGCACCGGAGGGCCGGCCCGAGGACCAGCGCGAGTGGGTGGCCGCGAAGCTGGTGGGCCGCTGGCGCAATGGCGCGCCGCTGGTGGCGAGGAAGCACGGCCCGCTGCGCCGCCTCCTCCCCTTCCTGTTCCGCGCCGAGAAGGCGAAGCCGCCCCACGTGACGGAGCGCACCCCGCGGGGCATCGACAACGGCTTCCGGTATGCGCGGGATGATCCTCGCGGCCTCGGCTGCCCGGTGACGGCGCACGCGCGGCGGTGCAACCCACGCGACGCCCAGCCTCCGAAGAAGACGACCTCGCTGGAGGTGACGCGGCGGCACCGCCTGCTCCGGCGTGGCTTCAGCTACTGGGATGACAGCGGCCAGGGGCTGCTGTTCCTCGCCTTCAACACCAGCCTCAGCCGGCAATTCGAGTTCATCCAGCGAAGTTGGATTCACTTCGACCAGCTCGGGGGGATGGAGGGCGCGGAAGACCCACTCTCGGGAGACGGCGGGGGAAGGCTCGTCATCCCCCAGCAACCCGTGCGTCAGTGTGTGGCGGATCTCCAGCGCTTCGTGAGCATGCGGGGAGGAGGGTATTTTTTTATGCCGGGGATGAACGCACTGAGGTTCCTCGCGGCCTGGGAGCCGGCACCTCCGGCATGAGGCGGGCCGCTGACTTCGCCGCCACGCGCCTTGTGGCAGACTCGCGAGCGGGGGCTGTCGGGTGCCACGGCTGTCACAGCTCCGCGGAGGCCGCACATGGCCAGGTGGGATGATCTCGTCCTCGCAGTGCCCAGACAGTCGAGTGGCAGGCTGGAGGCTCCGGCCGCGGCGATGCTGCTGGAGGCGCTCCTGGGAACCCAGGAGGAGCAGCTGACGCTGCTCCGTCAGCTCCACCGGGACGTGCGGCAGCTCCAGGAAGGGCCCTTCAACGCGGGCCGCATCCACCTGGAAGCGGCGATGAAGCCCCACCGCACGCGGGAGGAGCAGGTGGAGCTGCTCAAGTCCGCGCGAGGCAGCTTCACGGACGCGCTGGGCATGGAGCGGGACAAGGCGCGCAGCTCGCTCATCGCGCTGCACCTGGGCTTCAGCTGGCTGCTGCTGGGCGCGGTGAAGGACGCGCGCGAGTGGACGCAGCTGGCGCACCGCACGGCGGTGGAGGCGATGAAGGACATCCTCACCGAGGCCGCGGTCGACAAGGGCCTGACGCACAACCGCTACCTGGACCCCGCGCTCGTCTTCGTCATGTTCTTCACCAGCGCGGCCACGCTGGGCGCCGGCTATCTGTTCTGGGACCGCGTCATCAGCAAGCGCACCGACAAGGTGATGCGGCGGGCGCTGAACCAGCTGCAGTGCCTGGCGGACTACGTGGACACCGTCGGCGAGATTCGCGTCCGCCTGGGCGAGGTGCCCACGAACGTCCCCCGCTACGAGCTGACCCACGGCGTGGACGAGAGCCAGTTCCTCTCCCGCGTCACCATCCGCAAGCTCATCAGCGACCGGGAGGCCATGTACTTCAACGGCCGGGAGACCCGGAAGGTCACCTGGAACGACTCCGAGCGCTCCGAGGTGATTACCCGCGAGCTGCTCTGAGCGAGGCGCCCTGCCCCTTGAGCCCCTGCAATGGGGGCCCGGCTGCCGCGTACTGCTGGCATGCCGCCTCCGCCGTCAGCTTCGCCGACCCATCCCGTCAGGAGGAGCGCGGCGCACATTGCCTCCACGGATGTCACAGTCCCGTTTGACCGTCTTTTCAGGAATGCCCCGGTCAGTACGTCAGAGGGGGGCGCCATAGTGCGCGACTTCTTGAAAGGAGGGCGACGGTGATGGCTCAGACGATGCTCGTGTTCATTCCAGTCATTCTGCTGCTCGCCGCGGCGGTGATGATTCCTCGTCCCCGCCGGCGGTCGCGGCGTTGGTAGACGCAGGCGGGGCGCCCTCCGGGGCCCCCGCCCCTTCCGCCCGCTGCACGTGTTGAGCGGGCGCTCGTTGATCCAGTGGAACCCCCGGTCCAGGAGCAGGAGCTTCGAAGTGTCCACCTGCGTGAGCAGCTCCCGCGGGGAGCGGTCACCGAAGGCTCCCTCCAGGACCAGGGCCCCATCCTCCAGCTCGGAGCCGGGGCGATGCGGGCCCCAGATCGCATAGACTCGCCGCGTCCCTCCCGAGAGCGGAGCCCGTGGCCGAACGCCCCACCGTCCTGGTCGTCGATGATGATCCCCACCTGCGAGAAATCGTCCGCTTCGCGCTGGAGCAGGGCGGCTTCCACGTAGAGGAGGCCTCGGACGGCCGGGCGGCCCTGGCGCGGGTGGAGCGCGCGGTGCCCGCGCTCATCGTCCTGGACATCATGATGCCGGAGCTGGACGGGCTCGCCGTGTGCCGCGAGGTCCGCCGCAAGCACGAGCTGCCCATCGTCTTCCTCTCCTCGCGCGACGACGAGGTGGACCGCATCCTCGGTCTGGAGCTGGGAGGCGACGACTACCTCACCAAGCCCTTCAGCCCGCGCGAGCTGGTGGCCCGCGTGAAGGCGGTGCTGCGCCGTGCCCGCCCCGCCTCGCCTCCGGACGTCAGCGCGCCCCCGCAGCGACTCCAAGACCGGGGCCCGCTGCGCATGGACGCGGAGCGCTGGCGCGCGTGGTGGAACGAGCAGGAGGTGGTGCTCACCGTCACGGAGTTCCAGCTGCTCGCCACGCTCTTGCGCGTGCCGGGCAAGGTCTTCACGCGCGACGAGCTGATGACGCGCGTCTATGACGACGTGGTGGTGAGCGACCGCACCATCGACAGTCACGTGCGCCGGGTGCGCCAGAAGTTCGCCGCCGCGGGCGGAGAAGTCATCGAGACGGTGCATGGCCTCGGCTATCGGCTCGCCCTCCCCTAGCCTCCGCGCGCGCCCGCGCCTGTGGATGGTCTTCGCCGCCGTGGGCCTGGCCGGCTTCGTGCTCACGCTGGCGGGCCTGTCCTTCGTGCGCGTCTACGACGACCAGCTCATCCGGCAGACGGAGTCGGAGCTGATTGCCCAAGGCGCGGTGGTGGCCGAAATCTTCCGCGAGCGGCTGCGCGAGACGGTGGGCTCGCGCGACTACGGCCGGGAGCGCACCGCGCCCTGGCCCTTCAGCATCCCCATCGACGAGCGGCTGAGGCCCATCCTCCCCTCGCTGAAGGCGTCGGACACCGCGCTGCCTCCGGATGCCGCGCCCGCCCCCTCGCGGGTGCCCGCGGAGCCCCTGGCGTGGGAGGCCGGCGCGCGGCTGAATCCCCTGCTCGAGCAGGTGCGGGCCGCAACCCTCGCCGGCATCCGCGTGGTGGACACCGAGGGCGTCGTGGTCGCCAGCAGCAGCCCGGAGCTGCTCGGCGTCACGCTGCTGGAGCGCGTGGAGGTGCGGAAGGCACTGCGCGGCGAGCCCAACAGCGTGCTGCGCCGCCGCTATGCCGAGCCGGAGGACACGCCGCTGGCCTCCCTCAGCCGCGACACGGGCGTGCGCGTCTCGGTGGCCCTGCCCGTGCTGCAGGGGGACCGCGTCTGGGGCGCGGTGGTGCTGGCGCGCACGCCGATGACCTTCGCCAAGGCCGTCTACGCGGACCGGTGGAACCTCACCGCCACGGGCCTGGTGCTGCTGGGCGCGGTGGCGCTGATGTCGCTCGCCGCGGCCGCGCTGGTGGGCCGGCCGGTGCGGGCGCTGGTGAAGCAGACGCGGGCCATCGCCGCGAGCGCCCCCTCGGGCTTCGAGCCGGTGCCGCGCCCCGTGGTGGCGGAGCTGGCCGAGCTGTCCGAGGCGCTGGCGGGCATGGCCACGGCGCTCCGGGACAGGAACCAGTACATCCGCTCGTTCGCCGCCAACGTGTCGCACGAGTTCAAGACGCCGCTGGCCTCCATCCAGGGCGCGGTGGAGCTCTTGCGTGACAGCGCGGACGTCATGTCGCCGGAGCAGCGCTCGCGCTTCCTCGCCAACGTCGACGCGGACGCGCGGCGCCTGACGCGGCTGGTGCAGCGCCTGCTGGAGCTGGCCCGCGCGGACTCGATGACGGCCACGCCCGCGCGGGTGGAGCTGGCCCCGCTGCTGGACGGGCTCGCGGCCCGCGCCCGCGCCGAGGGCCTGGCGGACGTCCAGGTGGCGCCGGTACCGGCGGGGCTCGCGCTGTCGCTGCCCGCGGAGGTGCTGGACGACGTGCTGTGGCAGCTCGTCACCAACGCCCGCCAGCACGGCGGAGACAGCGTGCGCGTGGACCTGGCGGTGGAGGCGGACGGCGCGGGCCCGGTGCGCGTGGTGGTGCGCGACGACGGGCGCGGCATCTCCGAGGCCAACCGCGCACGCATCTTCGACGCCTTCTTCACCACCGCGCGCGAGCGGGGAGGCACCGGCCTGGGGTTGACCATCTCCCAGTCCATGCTGCGCGCGTTTGGGGCGGGGTTGGAACTGTTACCCCCGGGTGAGGCCTCCACCCGCGGCGCGGCCTTCGCCGTGGTGGCCGCGCCCGCGGACGGGCTTCAGCGGAAGTAGCTGTTGGAGATGTCCACCGAGTACCCCAGCTCCAGCGTGGGCGCGGAGGCCGCCACCAGGTACTGGCGGAAGCTCAGCTCCTTGCCGGGCAGCCCGGACGAGGCCGCCTCCGCCACGGTAGCGGCCTCCACCTGCTCCAGGCTGCCGCCCTCGCGGCGGTAGTTGAACACCGCCGGGAAGTGCGCGCGGGCGCGCAGCTCCGCCACGGGCCAGGACACGCGAGGCAGCGCCAGCTTCAGCCGGCCAGAGAGGTGGAAGACGCCCAGCTCTCGCGCCAGCACCACCTCCAGCGTGCCTCCCGTCTCGCCCAGCCTCGCGGGAGCGGCCTTGAGCTTCAGCACACCCTCCTGCGCCTCCACCGGCACGGGGATGGCGTTGAGGGTGACGCGCTCCAGGCGGTGGCCCTCGGGCAGCTCCAGCTCCAGCGGCTGCTCGCGGTCCAGGCTCAGCGAGTAGCTCACGCGCAGGGTGGCGCGCCCCTCCAGCGTGGACACCCAGGAGGCGTGGGCCTCGGTGATGCGCGGCTCCAGCGGCGGGCGCACCTGCGGCTTCTGGGCCCCCTGCGCCACCGCCGCGCGCCAGCCGACGCGCAGGCTGCCCTGCACCGGGTACACGGCATACGCCTCGCTCGCGGACGCGGGCAGCGGCTCCATCAGCGTGAAGACGGACGTGTCCGCCTCCAGCGCCAGCGGCACCGGGGAGACCTGGGGGCCGAAGCGCAGCTGCGCGCGGCGCTCGGGGCCCGCGCCCGGCGAGCGCACGGACAGGCTCACGTCGAACGCATACCGGCCCGCCTTCCGGGTGAGGAGGCAGAGGTACCCGTCCACCACGCCCACCGTGGCGTCCTCCAGCGTGGGCAGCTCGCTGGGATAGGTGTCCGCGTCCAGCTGGAGCAGGCGCACCTGCGTCCACCGCCCGTCCGCGAGCACCTCCACGTCGAAGTGCCCGTCCACCAGGAGGGCCTCCGACGACAGGCGCCCCTTGAGCTGGCTCTTCACCAGCGCCTCCGTGGGCGGGGGCGCGGGCTTGGGGGCCTCGCGCTGCGCGTACAGCGGGATGAGCTGGTCCAGGGGCACGGTGGCCGTGCCGCCAGGCGTGGAGGCCTGAGCGTCGGCCGTGGTCAGCAGGAGTCCGACGACGAGGGAGAGGGTGGACATGGCGGTTCAGCTCGCTTCCGGGGTGACAGGGGTGGCGACGGCGGCGGCGCGAGGCGGCTCGCCGGGCTGCGACAAGTCGGAGAGGAAGGCGCGCACACCGGCGCGGGTGGAGAGCACCATCAGCCCGAGCAGCGCGGCGAGGATCTCCAGCGTGTAGATGAGGCCGGTGTAGCCCTCCAGGATGACGGCGCCGGTGGGCACCACCAGCGTGGCGCCCCAGAGGCCGGCGAGCACGGCGGCGCGCTCCTTCGGGAAGAGCCACCGCGCATAGGCCACCGTCGCGGCGCCCAGGCCCGCCGCGGAGATGGCGTAGGCCGCATAGAAGTTCATGAAGGCGGCCAGGTATGAGAGCAGCACGAAGAAGAAGCCGTAGACGGCCGCGAGCAGATAGGCCTCGTGGACGGCCATGGGGCGGCGGTGGCGCAGGCTGAGCGCGGACAGCAGCGCCAGCAGGGCCAGGAAGGGCACCCACGCGCGGCTGGCCATGGTGGACACCATGACGTCGAAGGTCTTCTCCGACGGCAGGATGACGCCCAGGTTCACCCCGGACTCGAGCGACTTGAAGGCCCAGTCCAGCGTCACCCTGTCGCGCTCCGGCGTGACGGACGACGCGGCCAGCACGCCGGCCGGGTAGTCGTAGTTCTCCCCTCCCTCCACGGCGACGTGGAGGCTGACGTCGCGGGCCGGCAGCGCCGGGTCCAGGCGGTAGACGAAGGAGTCGAGGCCGCGCGCGCGGTAGCGGATGGCGAAGCGGGCCGTGGAGCCCTTCGCGATGCGGCCCGTCCACACCAGCCGGTTGCCGGACTCGCCCAGGTCCAGGCTGGACTCCTGGCCGTCCACCACGAACTGGAGGTCCGACAGGAGCACCTGCGACTTGTCCATCTCGATGGGGAAGATGAACGCCACGTCGATGTCGTTGCTCTCACGGTTGACCACCGCGTACTCGGCATCGAGCATGAAGTCGAAGCCGGAGAAGTACCGCAGGCCCCGCTTGCGGTAGTTCATCTGCGCCTTCACCTGGACGTGCTGCTGGTCGAAGGGCAGCGGCTTGAGCTCGGTGAAGATGGTGCCGCTGTTCACGTAGCGCAGCGACGGCGCGGGCTGCGTGACGGGTGCGCCCCAGCGGTCCTCCACCCCCGCGGCCAGCTCCGAGTTGGCGAAGTCCGTCCGGTCCGCCACCTGCCCGGCGATGACGGCCGTGGCGAAGACGACGATGAACAGGCTGCCGAAGACGTGGTGCGCGACGAGCCACCGCAGGGCCCGGCGGAGGGCCCCGTCAGGCGCCCGCGGGGAACGGGGAGGAAGGGGTGGAGCATTCATGAGCGCAGGATGGCGGCCCGGTGTGCAACCCGGATGGCCCCCCTGTGCGCTTCATGAGGAAAGATTGTGCGGAATTCGTGCAGGAGCGTCGGGCGCCCCCCGCCGGACGGCACGGAGGGCGCCGGACCTCCCCCCCCTCTACATCAGTGCGGCGACCGCAGGGCGATGTCGAACCGGCGGAAGATGCAGGACTGGTGCGCCACGGAGTACAGGTGCTGCGCGCGGTCACGCATCTCGTAGTAGTTGCGCGGCACGCCGCTCACCGGGTCGGCCACGGTGAAGGGGCCGGGGAAGCTCGCGGCGAGGAAGTTGGAGAGCCCGCCGCTCGGGTTGATGTGCATGAAATAGGTGTCCGTCTCGTCCGCGTGGCAGCCACTGCAGGTATTCAGCGAGAACTTGTGCCGCGCGTTGTTGTTGGTCACGCCCGGGGCCTGCCAGAACGTCGCCGGCGACAGCATCCACGGGTTGGAGCCGAGGAAGGGCTGGGACGCATAGGTGAGCGGGACGCTGTAGCTGTTGGCGAGGATGGCCGGCGTGTTGGCGTTGATGAAGTTGGCCAGCAGGGCGGTGTTGTTGTGGTAGTCGAGCGGCGTCAGCACCGTCGTAGTCTCCGACAGCAGGGACGGCGTCGGCGCGAGCCCCAGCCGGAACTCGCGCAGCTCCCAGCGCGGGTCGAGCATGTCCTCGTTGCTGCGGACCTGGTTGATGGCGCTGCCGTTGGGCTTCGCGGGCGCCGCGTTGGCCATCACCACCTGCTGCGTGAGGTTCTGCAGCGCGGCGTTGTAGGTCGCGCTTCCCAGGGCCATGCCCGACAGCGCCAGCCACTGCTGCGCCCAGGTCTTCACCTCGGGGCACGGCCTCTTGGGCACGCCGTACTCGTGGATGACCATGAAGCTGCGCATGTTGCACCCACCGCTGCTCTTGTCGACGACGGCGAAGACGAAGCGCAGCTCACCCGCGCCGGAGCCGCCGTAGCCCGCCGGGCCCGTGCCCTTGCCCAGGTCCAGCCGGTTGACGATGGCCACCAGCTTGAACGGCGACTTCGTCATGTCCAGCTGGCTGCCAATCCGCGGCCACGGGCCGAGGACCTTCGTGCTCATGGCCGAGCGCGGCGCGACGGTCCAGGAGTTGATGTTCTGGGGGGTGAGCCACTCGCGCAGCCACTGCTCGGTGAAGGCCGAAGGAGAGATGCCGGTCATCGGCGTGTTCGCCATCTGCGTCATCAGATGGTTGAACGTCCACACGCCATTCGGGTTGCCCGTGTTCGTGCACGGGTCATACGTGCGCGTCGGGTCATTGACGACGCTCGGGGCGTTGATGACGAGCGAGTGGGCCGGCTTGACGGCCTTGGTGATTCCCACGGGGAACAGCGGAATGGGGATGCCGGGCCGGAAGACGTCCCGGGACAGGGCCGTCACCGCGCGCTCCGAGACGAGCTCGCGGTTGTCGAACGTGGCGAAGGTGAGCTGCTCCTGGGGATTCTGCTGCTGGAACTCGACGATGCGGTCCTGCGTGGCCTGGTGGGACACGAAGTCGACGCTCGCGAAGGCGGAGAAGACCTGGTCTCCCGCCGTCTCGTCGCCGTTGGTGCCGGTGTCCCGCAGGATGACCTGGAGGCCCGAGTCGTCCACCACGGGAATCTCCCGGTGGAACTGCGCCTGGCCCTGGGCGAGCTTTGCCCGGACGAGGCTGCGCGTCTTGTTGGTGAGGGTGCTGTCGAGGGGAATGGCCTCGAGCGAGTCGAGGCGGATTTCGGGCAGGCCGGTGGGCTCCGTGTTGGCCTGCTGCTGCTGCTCCTGCATCGGTACGGACGGCTCCGTGGAAACGTCGCCACCACAGCCCACCAGCAGGGAAGCGGCGACGACTCCAGACCACGTCAAGCCAAGGAACTTCCTTGATGACCACTGCGCCATGGTTGACTCCTCAGGGGTGTGCAACCCCGGAGGACAGTGCAGTGCATGGGCCACGGGGGCGGCCGCGCGTCTCCGAGTCAACACGGGCGCGCACACCGCTCGCGAGTAGCACGGGATGTTACAAACGGCCCGGAAGTGTAGCGGCGCGCGCTACAAGGCACGGCGCGCGCGACACGGGAGCGAAGGCACGCGCACGCTCATGGCACCACCGTACGCCCTGTCCGTGAAGGGCGAGGAAACTGCCCTTCATCCAGCAAACATCTCGTCCCCGAAGGTCCCCGCGTTCCCCGATTCGCGCCCCGCTGGGAACTTCTTTTCCCTCTCCCTTCGGGCATGCGGATTGCTGAAGAACGGGCAGACAGCTGGGAGGGCGGATGCGGGGTGGGAGGAGCTGGGCGGCGGTCGTCGCCGTGGCGGTACTGCTGGGCGGATGCAGTGAGTCGTCCAACGACGAAGGGGACGGCACGGGCAAGCCGGACGGCCCCGGGCCCTGGCCCACCGACGCGGTGAAGGACTGGTCGGCGGCGTATGGCCTTGGCGCTGGAGTGCGCAGCGTGGGCGTCGACGAGGCCCACAACGTCTGGCTGCTCCGGGGCGACGAGATTGGCGTGCTGCGGCCCGGAGACTCGGCGCCCACGTGGACGCGGGGCGTGGGCCAGGCGGCGGGCGGCTTCGGGCGCGACAAGAAGGCTCTCGGCTCCACCGTCATCTGCGGCGGCGAGGCGGGCCGCGCGTACGTGGGCTACCACACGTACGAGCTGCAGCGGGAGGTGCCGGACAAGCCCCACGCCTACGTGCCCGCGCCCGGCGAGCCCCACCACACGCAGGCCCGCTTCGACGAGTACCAGAAGGGCGACCTGGACGTGGTCCGCCTGGGGGGCGACGGACAGGTGGAGCTGGAGGAGCACCTGTGGCGCAGCGTCGGCGTGTCGGGCGGCAAGCAACAGCTCGGCATCCGCAACACCAATGACTTCCACTACGACGAGGACCGCTCCGTCCTCACGTGCCAGCGGGTGATGCGCGGCAGGGACCGGGGGGATGTCTATATCGGAACCAACCACGGCGTGACGCTCATCCGGGGCCTCACCTACAACAGCCACCGCCACGCGGCGTGGTACGCGAATGGCGACTCGCTCCAGGCAGGCTTCAACTGGGGCCTCGGCATCGGGCCGGACGGCGAGGTGCTCGTCGCCAACGACTGGATGGTGGGCATCCTCCAGCCCAACGGCGTGCTGGAGGACTTCGACCGGGAGCGCACCTGGGACGGCCCGGTGCCCTGGACCTACAAGGGCCACAACGCCCAGCTCAACAGCCTGGAGGCCTTCGACTACTGGCGGGCCATTGCGCGCACGCGCCAGGGCGTCACCTGGGTGGGCAGCCGCGACTTCGGCCTGTGGCGCATGGACGTGAAGGACCGCTCCAGCGCGAACTACACCCGCGTCACCACCCTCCCCTCCGACAACGTGACGGCGCTCGCGGCCACCGACGGTGGCGAAGTCTACGTGGGCACGGAGGACGCCGGCCTGTGGCGCATCGAGGACGACGGGCAGACGCTCTCCGCCGTGTCCGAGGTGAAGGGCGAGCACGTGCTCCAGCTCGTCTACGACCCCACGGTGGCGCCCGCCATGCTCTACGTCCTCACCGACGCGGGCCTCACCGTCCTGCGGGAGGAGTGACGCCGGCACTCTGACGGAGTCCAGTCACCCGATAGCGATTGTTGTCCCTTGGCGATGTGCGCCGGGCGCGCCTTGACGCACCAGGGAAAACCTTGTTTCCCTGGTGCATGCTCAATCAAGACGCGGAGTACCAATCGTGCATCCAGAGCTCGGAGCGCGTTTCCTGGCGGGTGGATGACCTGCTGCCGAAGAACACCGTCATCGATTTCAGCCGGCGCATCCTCTCGGACGCGCTCATCGGCGCGGAAGGCATCCGCTGCCTGAGCGCGGACGAGAAGCTGAAGCTCAACCACATCCGCACGAACAGCTACGCGCACCTCTTCCTGTTCCTGGAGGAGTACGTCGTCGCCCTGATGACCCAGCGGGCCGGCCTCGAGCTCCATGGGAACCCGGTGCACATGCGCGCGCTCCTCCGCTTCACGGAGGAGGAGCTGAAGCACCAGCAGCTCTTCGCCCGCTACACCGCCCTGTTCGCGGACGGGTTCAAGCTGCAGCCGGCCCTGCTGGACAACCACGTCCAGGTGGCCCGCGCCATCATGTCCAAGTCGCCCCTGGCGGTGCTCATCTTCAACCTCCACATGGAGCTGATGACCCAGCAGCACTATGTGGAGACCATCCGCGGCAACGACGAGGAGGCGTTGGACCCGCTGTTCTCCAACCTGCTCAAGCACCACTGGATGGAGGAGGCCCAGCACGCGCGCATGGACTTCCTGGAGGCGCAGAAGGTGCTCGCCCAGCATCCGGAAGCGCTGGAGCAGGCCATGACGGAGTACGCCGAGCTCCTGACGGCGCTGCGGGGCACGCTCGTCGCGCAGCTGGAGCTGGACCTCCAGACGCTGGAGAAGGCCGTGGGGCGGACCTTCAGCGCGCAGGAGCGGAGCGAAATCCACGCGGCGCAGGAGCGCTCGTACGTGTGGACCTTCATCGGGATGGGGATGAAGGCCCCGCTCTTCCTCTCCCGCGTACGGGCGCTCTCACCGGTCGCCGAGCAGCGCGTCCTGGCGCTGGCGCCCACGTACTACTGCCAGTGATGGATGCGACGTCTTCCTAGTCCGCGCGCATCGCCTCGACAGGGTCCAGCTTTGCCGCGCGCGCGGCCGGGTAGATGCCAAACAGCAGCCCTACCCCGCAGCTCATCGCCAGGGCGAGCCCCACCGCCCAGGTCGGCACGTGCGTGGGCAGGCGCAGCACCCAGTCCACCAGGAACACCAGGCCGTAGCCCAGGCCCACGCCCAGCGCGCCACCGAACAGCGCCAGCAGCACCGCCTCCGTGGCGAACTGCCCCAGGATGCGCCGCCGCTTCGCGCCCAGCGCCTTGCGCACGCCAATCTCCTTCGTCCGCTCCATCACCGACACCAGCATGATGTTCAGGATGCCGATGCCGCCCACCACCAGCGACAGCAGGCACACGCCGATGCCGGCGATGGTGATGACGTCGGTGAGCTGGTTGAGCGACGCCGTCACCGACTCGTTGGTGTGCATCTCGAAGTCGCTGGGCATGTTCGCCGGCACGTCCCGCCGCCGGCGCAGCAGCGTGGCCACCTCGTCCTGCGCCTTCTGGAACAGGCCCGGGCCCTTCGCCTGCACGTCGACGTCCAGCGAGCGCGTCTTGCCGTAGAGCTGCTGGAAGACGCGCAGGGGAATCATCACCTGGTTGTCCATGCTGAACATGCCCAGCATGCTCCCGCGCCGCTGCAGCAGGCCAATCACGCGGAACGGCCGCCCCTTGATGCGCACCTCGTGGCCCACGGGGTCCATGCCGGGAAACAGCAGGTCCGCCACGTCCGTCCCCAGCACCACCACCTGCCGGCCGTCCAGCCCCTCCACCTCGTTGAAGAAGCGCCCGGACTGCAGGGTGACGCCGCTCGTCGTCGGGTAGTTCGGCGGCGTGCCCAGCACGCGCACCGACGGCCGCGTCTCCTGGCTCGCCGTCGCCACCTTCTGGCCGCCCTCGTCGTCCGTGGGCACCACCGCGCCCACCGACGGGCAGGACTCCTCGATGGCGCGCACGTCGTCCATCTCGATGTCCTTGCGCTTGGCGTACTTCGCCCAGTTGATGCGGCCAAAGCCGCCCGCGGGCCACTTCGTCACCTGGAAGGTGTTCGCGCCCATGCGCCCCAGGTCGGTGTTCACCTTGATGCGCAGGCCCTCGATGAGCCCCATCATGGTGATGACCGTCGCCACGCCGATGACGATGCCCAGCAGCGTCAGCAGCGAGCGCAGGGGGTTGCCCAGGAAGGTCCCCAGCGCCAGCCGCAGGTTGTCCAGAATCGCTCGCATCGCGTCACTCGTAGCGGAGTGCTTCCACCGGGTCCAGGTTCGCCGCTCGCGCCGCCGGCCAGATGCCGAACAGCAGGCCCACCAGCGCGGCGAAGCCCACCCCGCCGAAGACGGTGGTGAGCTGCACGTCCGCCGCCAGCGGGGTGATGAGGGAGACGACCTTCGCCGTGCCCAGTCCCACCACCGTTCCCAGCAGGCCTCCCACACCGGACACGCTCGCGGCCTCCATGAGGAACTGGAAGACGATGGTGCGCTTGCGCGCCCCCAGCGCGCGCCGCACGCCAATCTCGCGGGTCCGCTCGCGCACCGACACCAGCATGATGTTCATGATGCCGATGCCGCCCACCAGCAGGGTGATGAGCCCCACGCCCACGGCCACGCCATAGAGCGCGCCGGTGAGCTGCTCGTAGGTCTGCGCCATGGCGTCCGGCTTGTTGATGTTGAAGTCGTCCGGCTGGTCCGGCGGCGTGGAGCGGATGCGCCGGATGATGCCCACCAGCTGGTCCTCCGCCCGCCGCACCTGCGAGGCGTCCGCCACCGCCATCGCTATCTCGAAGCTGCGGCCCTTGCCGAAGCTCGAGAAGAACGTCTTGAAGGGGATGAAGACCACGAGGTCCAGGCTCTCGTTGACGATCTTCCCCTTGCGGCTCAGCGTGCCCACCACCTGGAAGGAGCGGTTGTCGATGCGGATGGTGCGCCCCACCGGGCTCATGCCGGGGAACAGCGCATCCGCCACGTCCGCGCCAATCACCGCCACCGGCCGCGTCACCTCGTCGTCCGCCTCCGTGAGGAAGCGGCCGCCCGTCACCTCGTAGCCGGAGATGTTGAGGTACTCGTGGGTGACGCCCTGGATGCGCACCGTCGACATCTGCTCGCTGCCGTGGGCCACGTCCGCCACGCGCTGCACCGACGGGGAGATGGCCGTCAGGAAGGGCGCCAGGTTGCGCAGGCGCTGCACCTGGTCCAGCGTGAAGTTCTTCCGGCCGCGGTACATCCACCAGTCGCCCTTGACGATCCACGGCCACTTGGACACGTAGAGCGTGTTGGCGCCGAAGGTGGACAGCTGCTTGTGGAAGGACGTGTTGAGGCCCTGGATGATGCCGACGATGGCCAGCAGCGTGGCCACGCCGATGCCGATGCCCAGCGTCGTCAGCACCGTGCGCATCCGGTTGGCCCGCAACGAAAAGAGGGCGATGCGCGCGCCCTCCAGCACGTCGACTCGAACGGCCGACGGGACCTTCATGTGCCCCCCGCCGCCAGCACCGAGGCGGCCGTGCCCAGCGCCACCTCGCGGCCGGAGCCGTCCGCGACGATTTCACCGTCGCTCAGGCGGATGGCCCGGGGGCAGCGCGCCGCCAGCTTGGGCTCGTGCGTCACGAGCACCAGCGTGTGGCCCGCCTGGTGGAGCTGCTCGAACAGCCGGACGATCTCCTCGCCCGTGGCCGAGTCCAGGTTGCCCGTGGGCTCGTCCGCCAGCAGCATGGACGGCTCGGACACCAGCGCCCGGGCAATGGCCACGCGCTGGCGCTGACCGCCGGACAGCTCGTTGGGCCGGTGGTGCATGCGGTGCGTGAGCTGGACCTTGTCGAGCGCCGCCTTGGCCCGCTCCCGGCGCTCACGCGCCGGCAGCCCGCGGTACACCAGCGGCAGCTCCACGTTGGCCAACGCCGTCTCGCGCGGCAGCAGCTGGAAGGTCTGGAAGATGAAGCCGATCTCCACGTTGCGGATGACGGCCAGCTCGTCGTCGGTCATCCGCGACACGTCCTTGCCGTTCAGCATGTAGCGGCCGCTGCTGGGCGTGTCCAGGCAGCCCAGCACGTTCATCATCGTGCTCTTGCCGGAGCCGGACTGGCCGATGATGGCCACCCACTCGCCCCGGCTGATGCCGAACGAGACGCCACGCAGCGCGCGCACCTCCTCGCCGCCCACGTGGAAGACGCGGGTGATGTTCTCGACCTGGATGAGCTGCCCCGCGCCGCTTCCGTGACTCACGACTTCTGCCCACCCTTCATGCCACCGGGGCCGCCCGGGCCCTGCTCGGGCTCGCGCACGATGGTGCCGTCGCTCAGCTCCTTCGACAGCGTCCGGTAGGGGCCCTCCACCACGCGGTCCCCGTCGCTCAGGCCGCTGACAATCTCCAGCTCCGTGTCGGAGGCGATGCCCGTCTGCACCCGGCGCACCTGCGCCTTGTTGTTGGCGTCCACCACGAAGACCACCTTGGCCAGCGACTCGGTGCGCTTGGCCGTCAGCCCGCCGCCCTCCACCGCCGGCTTGAAGTCCGGCAGCGTGCGCTCCGAGCGCACCGTCACCGCCTGGATGGGGACCAGCACCACGTCGTTGCGCGTCTCCGCGGAGATGCGCACCTCGGCGCTCATGCCGGGGAGCACGCCCGGGGGCCGGGTGTCCAGCGCCACCGTGACGGGGAAGCTCGTCACCTCCGCCTCCGTGCCCGGGTTCTTGATGAGCGCCTTCTGGGCAATCTCCACCACCGAGCCCTGGAAGGTCTGCCCCTCCAGCGCATCCAACGTCACCTCGGCAGGCTGGCCCGGCTTGAGGTGCACCACCTCGTGCTCACCCACCTCGAACTTCACCTCCATGGCGGACAGCGCGGCGATGGTCATCACCACGTCCTCGGAGAGGTCCGAGCCACGCACGCGCTCACCCACCTCACGCGACAGCTCGATGACGTTGCCGTCGATGGGCGACTGCAGCGTCGTCTTCGCGAGGTCCGTCTGCGCCTGGTCCACGAAGGCCACGTTGCGCGCCAGCATCTGCTTCGCCGACGCCACCCGCGCATCCGCCGTGTTCTTCGCCGCGCGCGCCTGCTCCACCTCGGCCGCCGACGCCAGGCCCTTCTTCGACAGCTCCTCCACGCGCGCAAGCTCCTGCGCGGAGCGCGTCGACTCCACCTCGGCCACCTGGGTGTCCGCGCGCGACGCGTTCTGCGACGCCATGGCCTGCTTCATCGCGGCCTCGTACAGGCGCTTGTCGATGCGGCCCAGCACCTGGCCCTTCTTGACGGGCTCGCCGTCCTTCACGAGCAGCTCCACCAGGTCGCCGGAGAGGCTGGAGGAGATCTTCACCGTCGTCGCGGCCTGCACCTTGCCCGCGCCGGTGATGGTCCGGGTGATGGTGCCCTTGCGGGCCTTCGAGACCTGGACCTCCAGGGACGGCGGCGGCCGCTCCTTCAGTCCGTTGACGGTGATGGCTGCCGCACCCAGCAACAGGACACCGGCAATCGCACCCTTCCACCACTTCATTTCGACTCTCCTGGGCTCAGGGCGCCCATGGCCCGCGTCAATGTGAAGCGGGCGATTTCGACATCAATCCTGTTTTCCAGCAAGCTGAGCTCGGCGCGCGTCAGGCTGAGCTGCGCGTCCCTGACCTCCAGGGTGGAACCGGCTCCGGCGCGGAAGCGCTCCTCTGCCAGCCGGAGCCCCTGGACGGCGGCCTCGCGGTTGTCGGCGGCCAGGCGAGCGGCCTCCAGCTGGGCTACCAGCGAGCGGTGCGCGAAGCGGACCTCGGCTTCAATCTCCCGCCCCGTCTGCGCCAGCAGCAGCTGCGCGCGGCGGATGCCGGCCTCCGCGCGCCGCGTCTGGGCGCCCGTGGCCAGGCCGTTGAAGAGGTCCCAGCTCAGGTTGACGCCCGCGCTGAAGTTGTTCTGGAGGCGCGGCTCGGTGAAGACCAGCTCCGCGGAAGGGCCGGAGCGCGAGTAGCGTCCCTGCGCACTCAGGCGGGGGATGTACTCCGCACGGGCGATGGCACGCTGCAGCTCCGCGGAGCGCACCTGCGCCTCGAACGCGCGCAGCAGCGGCCGGCGCTCGCGCGCCTGGGAGAGCGCGGTGTCCATGGCGGGCGCGGGGGACGGCTCCTGCGTGAGGACGCCAGGGTCGGTGGCCAGCAGCGGCTCGGTGCCGGGGCGGGCCAGCCAGACGGCCAGCTGCGTCTGGTCCGAGACGAGCTGGGCGAGCGTCTCCGTGAAGGTGATGCGGTCGTTGCCCAGGTTGACGAGCGCGGAGATCTCCTCGTTCTTGCCCACGCGGCCCGCCTGGAAGAGGGCGCGGGCGCGCTCGAGCTGCTCCTCGCTGCGCTTCACCGTGGCGTCCAGCACCTGGAGCGTGGCCTGGGTGCGGAAGAGGACGAAGAAGCGGCGGATGGCCTCCAGCTCGGAGGTGTCCGCCTCCTCCTGGGCCTGGAACTTCTCCGTGTCGCGCAGCACGCCGCTCTGCTCGAGCTGCTTGAAGAGGGCCCTGTCGTAGAGGACCTGCGTCAGCGTCAGGCCCAGGTCGTAGTTCTCCACGTCGCTGGACGGGATCTCCCGCTCGACGGTGCGGGAGACGCCGGGGTTGTCCGGGTCCGGCGTGGGCAGGTTGCGCCTGTTGCGGCCCTCCCAGATCTTGCCCGCGCTGGCGCCAAGCGACAGCTGCGGCAGCACCCGCGAGCGGGAGATGCGCACGTCCTCTTCGGCCACGTCGACGTCCAGCAGGGCCTGGAGCGCGTTGTTGTTCTGGCGCCCCTGCGTGCGGACCTCGGCCAGGGTGACGGGGACGGTGGCCTCCACCACCGACGAGGGAGGCGGCTGCCCGGCCTGCTCCAGCGGGGTGGACTCCGCCGCGCTTTTGCGCGGGGCATCCACCGGGGGCGTCGCGGGGGTGGAGCCGGCCTGGGCGGGAGCCGCGGCCAGCAGGGCGGCGACGAGGAAGGCGCTCATCGTCCACCTCCCATGCCCGGCAGGCCGATCATCACCACGCCGGCGTACATGGCGTACATCACCACCGTCAGCAGCACCGCACGGCCCCGGCTCATGCCGGTGGCGGCGGAGAAGCCCAGGCCCAACAGCACGACGCTCCAGAGGTTGAAGAAGTCCACCGCCGTGGCCACCCGCACCATCTTCGGGCTCAGCCCCTGGAGCACCACGCCCAGGTGGGACGGCACCAGCTGCAGGGCGCGCGCGGAGGTGAGCGTGTGCTGTGCCGCGGCGCAGACGGTGAAGATGAGGTGGTACAGGGCGATGGGCAGCAGCGCCAGGGCCGCCGCCGACAGCAGCCGCTCGAAGGGGGAGGGCCGGTCGAACAGCCAGCTCACCACCCACAGCACGCAGGCCAGCAGCAGCGCCATCAACGGCATCACGAAGACGCCCTTGGCGATGCCACCCACCAGCGCCTTGCGGGAGGCGGTCTGGATCTTGTCGGTGAGGTCGGCCTCGGACAGGCCGTTCATCTCCCCGGTGGCCTGGAGCTCACGGATGACGTCGGGCGCGGCGTCCCAGCGGAGGGAATAGAGTGTCCCGGAGGCGGACACACACAGAGCGAGAATCAAAAGAGGCCAAACCCAGCGGCGGGCCTCGACGGCGGCACGGGTCCCCTCGAAGGGGTCGACGAAGACACGAGCCGGTTGGACGAGAGAGGTCATAGAGTGGGTGTCTCGGAGCGATGTACGACGCTCGCCCTCAGGCAATTGCCTGGCCAGCCGAATAGAGGCGCAGAACAGGCAGGCAGCCAACCGAATTCCGCTGGCGGTCTGCGTTGTACCCCAGTGTTTCAGGGTACCTGTAGCGACCTGTAGCGGAAATTTTGCTGGAGGCCCGGGGAGGGTGTATTCCGCTCGCCTGCCCGCTTGCCGGAGCTCGAATGGTCGATAGCACGGATCTCGCGCAGGTCCTCCACGAGGCGAATGACATCGCGAAGAGCGTGGTCCAGAAGGTCACCTCGGCGCATGTGCTGCTGGCCCTCTTCACGGTGGAGAACCGGGCCCAGCTCCTCCTCAAGGAGCGGGGCGTGGACGAGGACGGCCTCCTCCAGCTGCTGACGTCGGCCCCGGCCGAGCCGGACGGGCTGGTGCGGGAGCTGCGCGAGAAGGCCCGGGAGATTGCCACCAGCCTCGGCTCCGGGGAGGCGGACTGCCTGCACCTGCTCATCGCGGTGACGCGGGTGCGCTGCGCGGCGCACGAGCTGCTCCTCCAGGCCGGCCAGGACCTGGCGACGCTGCGGACGACGGCCATGGCCTACTTCACCAGTGGGCGGATGCCGCGCTTCCTCCAGACGGGCCGCGCGCACGCGCTGGGCTCCCGCCCCCCGGTGAGCCGCCCCGTGGGCGCCCCGCCCTCGCCCCTGCCCGCCTCCACGGTGGCGGTGAGCATGCCGCGCTCCATGCCCGGCGCGCCTCCCGCTCCCCTGCCCTCGCGCCCGTCGCGTCCCACGCCGGCGCTGTCGCCCCGGGACCTCATCGACGTGGATGAGCCGGAGGCCCTGGACGACGTGCCCGTCGCGCCGCCCGCCCCGCCCATGGCCCGGGCGGTGCCGCCGGCACCGCTGCCGCTGTCCACTCCAGCCTCGCGCCCGGTGGTGCCGCCGGCTCCGGCGTCTCCTCTTTCCCAGGCTCAGGCCCCGGCGCGTGGCGTGTCGGTGGTGCTGGACCCCAAGGTGTACCCGCTGCTCACCTCGCTGGGCCGCAACCTCAGCGAGGCGGCCCGCGACGGGAAGCTGGACCCGGTGGTGGGCCGCGCGCGGGAGGTCGAGGAGGTCATCGACATCCTGGGCAAGCGCCGCACCAACAACCCCTGCCTGCTGGGTGAGCCCGGGGTGGGCAAGACGGCGGTGGTGGAGGGCGTGGCGCAGCGGCTGCTGGGCCTGCGCGGCACGCTGGCGGAGAAGGTGCTGGTGGAGCTGGACATGGCCTCGCTGGTGGCCGGCACGCAGCTGCGGGGCTCGTTCTCCGAGAAGCTCAATGCGCTGAAGGAAGAGGTCCGCCGCGCCGAAGGCCGGGTGGTGGTCTTCATCGACGAAATCCACACCCTGGTGGGCGCGGGCTCCACGGGCGAGGGCCCGCAGGACGCGGCCAACGAGCTGAAGACGGCCATGGCGCGGGGCGAGTTCCCCTGCATCGGCGCCACCACGCACGACGAGTACCGCAAGTTCATCAGCGCGGACCCGGCGCTGGAGCGGCGCTTCACGGCGGTGGTGGTGAACGAGCCGTCGGTGCCGGAGACGGTGGAAATCCTCCAGGGCATCATCGGCCGCTACGAGGAGCACCACGCGCTGCGCTACCTGCCGGAGGCGCTGGAGGCAGCCGCGTCGCTGGCCAGCCGCTACGTGACGGACCGGTTCATGCCGGACAAGGCCATCTCCGTGGTGGACCTGGCGGGCAGCCGGTGCCACCGCGAGGGCCGCGAGGTGGTGGAGGCGGCGGACGTGGCGCGGGTGGTGGCGAAGCTGGCGGGCGTGCCCGAGGAGCGGCTGTTGATGAACGACTCGGCGCGCCTGCTCCGGCTGGAGCAGGACCTGTCCGAGCGCGTCATCGGCCACACGGACGCGGTGGCGCGGATTGCGCGGGTCATCCGGCGCAACTACGCGGGCTTCGCGTCGCGGCGGCCCATGGGCAGCTTCCTCTTCCTGGGCCCCACGGGCGTGGGCAAGACGGAGATGGCGCGGGCGCTGGCGGAGGTACTGTTCGGCAACCGGGACGCGCTGGTGCGGCTGGACATGAGCGAGATGGCCGAGGCGCATGGCGTGTCGCGCCTCATCGGCTCGCCCGCGGGCTACGTGGGCTTCGGCGAGGGCGGCCAGCTCACGGAGCCGGTGCGCCGCCGGCCGTCCTCCGTCGTCGTGCTGGACGAAATCGAGAAGGCGCACCGAGAGGTGCAGATGCTGCTGCTCCAGGTGCTGGAGGAGGGGCGGCTGACGGACGGCAAGGGCCGGCACATCGACTTCTCCAACACGGTCATCGTGATGACGACCAACCTGGGCGCGGAGGCGTTCTCCCGCACGGGCCGGCCGGTGGGCTTCGGCGCGGACGCTGCGGGCCCGGCGAGCGCCATGGACCAGGCGTCCTCCGTCGCGCGCAAGGCGCTGCCGCCGGAGCTGTGGAACCGCATCGACGAGCGGCTCCCCTTCCGCCCGCTGGAAGAGGTGGAGGTGGCGCGCATCGCCACTCTGCTGCTGGAGCAGAGCAGCAAGCGGCTGGCGACGGAGCGCGGCATCCAGTACGTCGCGGGCGAGGACGTGGTGGGCCACCTGCTGAAGTCCGGTGGGTTCGACCCGCAGCTCGGCGCGCGGCCCATGCGGCAGATGGTGCAGCGGCTGGTGGAGGCCCCGCTGGCGGAGCGCATCCTCGCCGGTGAGTTCGCCACCGGAGACAGGGTGCGCATCGAGGTCCAGGCCGGTCAGCTCCAGTTCCAGCGGGAGCGATGAGCCGCGCCGCCCGGCGTCCGCCCGTGGTCACCACGGGCAGTGTCCAGCCAGCTCCAGGCGGAGCGAAACGCCCCGCGGCCAACTCAGCGCAGCATCCGGCTGCGGGCAGCGCGGGCAAGGGCCAGACAGCTCCGGGGCAAGCGAAGCGCCCGACCGCCGCTCGCTCCGCGCGGAGTCCGTCCCAGCCCATCGTGGATGAAGGCTGGACAGCTCCTGTGGAATCAAAGCGCCGGACTGCCGCCCGCTCCGCCCGGCGCCCGCCCGTCGTCATCGTGGGAGCGGGCCGGCTCGGTGGAGCGCTCGGGCTCGCCCTGCGCGCGAAGCGGTGGCCGGTGTCTCTCCACTCACGCGGAGCCGAGGGACGGCAGCGGGCCAAGGCCCTGGGACTGAAGCACGCCACCCCGGCGGACCTGCGGCGCGCGCGCGTCGTCATCCTCTGCGTCCCGGACGCGGCGGTGCCGTCGGTGGCCACGGAGCTGTCCGCCACCCTCCCCCGCACGGCCGCGCTGGTCCACACCGCGGGCGCGCTGTCGCTCGACGCGCTGGGCCCGGAGCAGAAGGGCCGTGCCCGGGGCTCCTTCCATCCGCTCTGCGCGGTGTCTTCACCCCGGGACTCGCTCGTCGGACACACGGCGGCGGTGAGCACCCGCTCCCGCGCGCTGCGGGACGTGCTGCGCCGCATGGCCGCGGACGTGGGGCTGAGCGTCATCGACGTGCCCGAGGCGCACCGCGCGGCCTACCACGCGGGCGCGGTGATGAGCGCGGGCGGGCTGGTGGCGCTGGCGGACGCGGCGGTGGCCGCGCTGGGAGTGGCGGGCATCTCCCCCGACGCGGCGCTGGCGGCCCTGCTGCCGCTGATGCGCTCGGCGCTGCGGGGGCTGGAGGCCCGGGGACCTTCGGGCGGGCTCACCGGTCCCATCGTCCGGGGGGACGCGGGCGTGGTGGCGGCACACCTGGGGGCGCTCCCGGAGGACGTCGCCCCGCTCTACCGGTTGCTGTCGCGGCGCGCGCTGCGGCTGGCCGGAGAACGGCTCAGCCCCGAGTCACGCGCCGCGCTGGAACGGCTGCTGCTCAGGTCGTGAGCGGAAGCCTTCGCCGGAGCCACTGCTGCTCGGGGTCGTGAGCAGTGGCTCCGAAACGCGTGCTCAGGTCGTGAGGATGAGCGGCGAGCCCTGGAGCGCCTTGCGCACCACGGCCAGGGCCTGCTCGGACGCGGCCTCCGCCTCGGTGAGGCGGCGCAGGCACAGCTCGCCCTGGACCTGGGTCACCGAACGCTTCAGGTCGGTGAGCAGCGTGAGCGCGGCCTGGAGCATCTCCTTGCCCTGGGGCGAGTCACCGGCCGGCTTGCCGGCGGCCTTCGCCACGTACTCGCCGAAGCGCTTGATGGTGTCCGCCGTCGCCGCGGGGTCGAACTTCTCCAGCAGCGGCTTGATGCGGGCGGAGTTGATGCGGATGAGCCGCAGCGCGCCCACCTTGCTGAACCCGGGGTGCACCAGGCCGATGTCGCTCATCTCGAAGGCGCCCAGCAGGCCCTCGTCCGGAGCCTGGTGCGCGTGCGGCACCACGTCCACGAAGAGGGGCAGCGGGTCCGCGCCCTGCTTGAACATCTCCACCTCTTCCTCGTCCAGCGGCGGGAAGCTCGGCGGGTTGCCGATGAAGAGCAGCGGCAGGACGATCTCGTGCCAGAAGTCCTCGGGCGCCGAGCCCGTGCCGCCCACGGTGCCCTGGAGGTGGGCCATCAGCTCGGCCAGGCGCGGGGCGCGCTCGGCCTGGTCGATGAGCGACTTGGTCGCGTCGAGGCGCTGGAGGGACTGGACGATCTGCCCGTCGAACTGCTGGCGCGCCTCCTGCGGCAGCGGCGGCTGGGTGCGGCCCAGCGCGTTGCGCACGTCACGGGCCAGCACGTCCGGCTTCGTCTCCAGGGCCGTCTTCGCCTTGGCGGGGTCCAGGACGACGAACTGGAGGAAGCCCGGGTCGAACAGGCGCTGGTAGTCCAGGGGCGACAGCTTCGGCGCCTGACCGCTCAGGGGCTGCGCGGGGTTGACGCCCAGGCGCACCTGCCCCAGCGAGCGGCGGATGTCCGCGGCCAGGTCGTCCAGCCGCGCCAGCTTGCCCTGCCCCAGCGAGTCCATCACCGCGCCGAATGGCGACAGCATGATGATGGCGTCGGGGAAGCCCAGCGTCGCGCCCTCGGGCGAGTCCCGGTTGGGGAACCAGAACGCCTGGTGCTCCTGGATGAGGCGCAGGGCGAAGGCCCCGGCCAGGCCGAGCGCCAGCGTCTGGTGCTCCGGCTTGTTCACCTGGAACGGGCCGCCCAGCAGCTTGATGACGGCCTTCTCCACCTCCTGCCACGGCGCCTTGAGCAGGTCGAGGGGCTTTCCCTCGGACTTCTCGAGCGCGGCGGCGACCTGGAGCTGCGCCTGGTGGACGTGCTGGGGAACGGGATGGCCCTGAGGGGCGGGTTCGGACATGGAGGAATCCAGGATCGAAAGGGAGGCGACGCGCCCCCCAATACCGTGAAAAACGCGGTCGTGGCTACGATTTGTGCCCGTATAGGATGCCTCCCATGCCCGCCCCCCGCCGGCTGCCTCCCTGGCATGCCCTGGCCTCCTTTCTCCTGCTGACAACCGTGGGGTGTGCCTTCGTCACACCTCGTTTCCCGCAGAACATCCAGGCGTCCTTCGCGCGGGACGAGATGCGCAAGCTGACGACGGAGTCGCTGGAGCTCTACTACCCGGCGCACCTGAGAGGCCCGGCGCTGCGGATGGCGTCACGGCTGGAGGGCTGCGTGGCCCGGCTGCGCGGGCACACCTGGGACCAGAAGCCGAGGGCCCGGGTGCTCGTCTACCTGACGAGCTCTGACTTCAACAACGCGTACGTGGTGCCGGACTACGCCAGCACGCCGCAGCAGATGGTGATGCCGGTGAACGTGTCGCTGGAGCTGTTCCACCTGTTCGGCCTGGGCGAGGTGGACATCGGCGACGTGGCCTGCCACGAGGCCGTGCACTACGTGCAGCTCCAGCAGACGGACGGCCTCTGGGGCTTCCTCAACCTGGTGACGGGAGGCCTGTTCCAGCCCAACTCCTTCACGGAGTCGTGGTTCCTGGAGGGACTCGCCACGTACTACGAGGGCCGCTTCGGCAAGGACACCGGGCGCCCGCACAGTCCGGTGTGGCGGGGCTGGTACGCGTCGGTGGTGGAGGCCCGCGGGGGCCGGTTGAATCCGGGCTACCTCTCGTCGGAGCACCGGGCGCTGGACCCGTTCGGCGGCAACTACATCACGGGCATGCACTTCGTGGAGTACCTGGCCGCGAAGTACGGCGAGAAGCGGCTGTGGCGGCTCGTGGACGACCAGGGCGACTCCATCGTCCCGCCGCTCGCGGTGACGCTGCGGTTCAAGCGCGTCTACGGGAAGGACATCGGCTCGCTGTTCGACGAATACACGCGCGAGCTGCGCAAGGGCCTCGTGGCGCGCCAGCGGCCGGCGTCGCAGCAGGTCTGGTTGGCGGACGCGGGCTACTTCTCGCGGCTGGCGTCGCATACGGGGAGCGGTGCCACGGCGCTGGTGAGCGTGGGGCGTGAGGACTACTCGCGCCTCACGGTGCGCGAGCCGGACGGGCGCGTGCGCTTCGAGCGGCCCCTGGTGAACCTGCTTCCCGGGCGGAGCTGGGTGCTGGGGTCCCCGTCACTGGTGAGCGGCATGTCCTTCACGGCGGACGGCGCATGGCTCTTCCTGTTGATGGCGGACCTCGACGCGGAGGGAGGCTACGAGGCACGGGTGTGGAAGGTGGATGCGCGCACGGGCGACGTGGTGCGGACGTGGGATGGTCTGAAGGGGCTGGGCGGGAGCGTGACGCCGGATGGCTCGGCGTACGTGTTCGTGAGCCTCGAGGGTGACACGGCCAACGTGGTGCGGCTGGAGCTGGAGACGGGACGGCGCGAGGCGCTGACGCACTTCGAGGCGAGCGCGCCCGTGGGGCCGCCGGCCGTCGCTCCGGATGGCGCGCGGGTGGTGTTCCCCTTCGCCGGGAAGGACGGCTGGGACCTGGTGCTGCGCGAGGCGGATGGGCACCTGCGCTGGCTGACGCAGGACGGGCTCTTCAACTACTCGCCGCGCTGGCTGGACGATGAGCGCCTCGTGTTCCTGCGCGAGCACGATGGCCGGCTGCAGGCCCACGTGATGACGGTGGCCACGCGGGACGTGGTCCGCATCACGGATGTGCCGCACCTGGCGCTGGACGTGAGCCCGCTCGGCAAGGATGAGGTGGCGTTCCTCAATCGCGCGGGGACGGTGTTCACCCTGGACCGTGCACCGGTGAAGCCAGTCGCCGAAGCCCGGGAGCAGCAGGCGGAAGCGCCACCAGTTGGGAGCACCCCGCCGGCGCCCCCCACAGCGCCCCCGCTGGTGGCCGGGGTGTCGTCCCCTCCGGCCCCGACCTCCGGAACGGAACGTCCATTCCAGGAAGCCGGCGCCGCGCCGGAGGCCCCGCCCTCCGGAACGGAACTTCCATTCCACCAGCCCGACGCCGGGGCGCCCCAGGAGTTCTCCGAGTTCCCGGGTACGGCCTCGCAGCCCGGGGCACCCGAGGAGACCGCACCGCCACCGGACAGCCCCGCCGCTCTCACGCCCACGCAGGAAGCGCCGCCCACCAGCACCGATACGCCCCTGGCACTCGCGGCCCTGGATGCGCCCGTGGGCGCGCCGCCTCCGGACCCGGGCGCGGAGCTGAACATTCTCGAGGACGAGCCCTACTCCACCCTGGAGGGCTTCTTCATCCCCGAGTTCCGCCTGCCCTACCTCCTGGTGGCAGCGGACGAGGTCGAGACCGACCGGACGCTGTACAGCGGAGGCCTGGCGCTGTCGGGGCAGGACCGGCTCGGCTTCCACGGGTACTCGCTGCTCCTCTCGCTGAACTCGGAGGAGGACGAGCCGAGCGTGTCGGTGGCGTACGGCAACGCGCAGCTCGCGCCCTGGTACGTACAGGCCTCCGTGGCGCGCGTCCGGGAGAACGAGCGCACGGACCTGCAGGCCACGCTGTTCGGCACGCGCACCTTCTGGACGACGCCGGTGACCATCGGGCTGCTGGCGCTGCGGCGCGAGTACGACGCGACGGACCGCTTCCCCGGTCTCCAAACGCAGCTGATTGGCCCGGAGGTGTCCGTCTCGTACTTCGCGGGAGAGTCCACGTCTTACGGCGGCACGCAGCGGGGGCTGGGGCTGACGGTGGCCGGAGGTGTGTACCCGGGCGCCTTCCGGCGTGACTCGACGATGGGCGACGTGCGCCTGGGCCTGGACGCCTTCGCGGGCGGCCTGCCCTTCACGGGCAACGACAACCTCCAGCTCACGGCGGTGGGCCGCTTCCTCCCGGGTGCCCCGTCCGGCCTGCTGGAGGTGGGCGGCATCAGCGCGGGTCAGCTCTGGTACAGCAGCCGCGACTCGACGGAGACGTCGAGGCTGCCGCTGGAGCTCCAGCCGGGCATCGCCTTCAGCGAGTACCTGCGAGGCTACGAGGACCGGACGACGCGGGCGCGCACTGCGCTCATCGGCTCCGCCACGTACCGCTACCGGGTGCCCATCGACTACGGCTGGGCGTCCACGCTCTGGATTCTCCCATCACTCTTCGTGAGCGACTTCGAGATGGAGGGCTTCGGCTCGGTGGCGCGCACGGACAACCGGGACAACCACGGGGCGGTGGGAGGCTCGGCGGCGCTGCGCCTCACCTTCGGGCAGACGGTGCCGGTGTCCCTCTTCTACCAGTACGCGTACCGCTTCGACCGGGGCCTGGGAGACCTGCACCTGTTCGGCTTCGGCCTCTAGCGGCGCGTCCCCAGCCCGTACAGCCCGCGCGCCCGCGCGTAGGCAATGGCCCCCGAAGGCACCAGCTCCGAGGGCTCCACGCCCTTGGCGAGCAGGTCTCTCACCAGCGTGGAAGACACCTCCGACAGCGGAGGTCCAATCGTGTCCGGCGCCGGGTAGCCCGCGCGGTAGAGCACCAGCACGCGCGCCATCTCCCGGATGCGGTCGAAGTCCTTCCAGTGCGGCAGGTCCTTGAGGATGTCGCTGCCGATGATGAGCGACCAGCGGACCTCCGGGTAGCGCTTCACCAGCAGCGACAGCGTGTCCACCGTCCGCCCGGTGAGCCCCGGCTCGCGCTCAATCAGGCTCGTCTTCAGCCAGCCCGACGACTCCGCGCAGAGCGCCTCGCACATCGCCACGCGATGCTCGAAGGCCTCCATCTGCTTGCCGAACGGGTGCTGCCAGGACGGCATCAGCCACACCTCGTCCACGCCCTGGGTGGCGTGCACGTACGTGGCGGCCATCAGGTGTCCCACGTGGGGAGGGTTGAACGAGCCTCCGAGGAGCGCGACCTGCAAGTCTGGCCTCCCGTCACTTCAGGGTCAGCTTCGAGGACTTCTTCTCCAACACAATCAGCTGCGGCTCCAGCACCACGTGCCCGTCCAGCCGCAGCGCGGAGAAGCGCAAATCGTGCCCCACCTTCTCCAGCAGCGCGCACGTCTGCTCGGCCGCGCCTGCCAGCCGTCCCGGCGTGAGGAAGTAGCGCGGGCCAATCTGCACCACCTTCGGCTCCGGCTCCTTCCCGTGGATGAACACCGCCGCGTTCAGCAGGTCATCCCGCGTCAAATCGTTCTTGTCGTGCACGACGCAGCAGAGCGTGTCGCCCACCAGGTCCATCGCCTTGTTGTTGATGGAGGGGTCCCGGTACTGGAGCGACTCGCGCTCCGGCACGCGCACGAAGCGCTCCATCACCAGCCGCCGGTCGTTCTCCGACGCCACGTCCGCGGGCACGGCCTCCCGGGCCGGGGTGCGCGGCAGCGCGTCCTGCGTGCCCAGCCAGCTCGACACGTCCGCCAGGAAGTCCGCGTCCGAGTACTCGCGCCCGCCCCGGCTCTTCTGCCGCCGCCAGAGCACCCACTCGTCCAGGTCCGTGTAGCGCGCCCCCGTGAAGACGAAGCGGCGCGCGCCCCGGGAGCGCAGCAGCTCATAGGCCGCGTCGAAGGCCTGGAGGTCGCCGTGGCTATCGGAAAAGACACCAATCACGTGGAAGTGGTCCCCCCGCTCAAGCGTACAGCAGGTAGGAGGCCCTTTGCTTCGCGAAGGCCTCGGACTGGGCGGAGAACCCCTCCACCAGCCGGTCCAAAGGCCACCCCGCCTCGATGCCGCGGCGCACCTGGTCCGTGCCGCACAGCAGGTCGAACGCGGGCACGTCCTCGACGAACTCGTACGCGTCCGCGCGCCAGCCGAACTTCCCCGGACCGATGTCGTGCAGCGCCTGGAAGATGGCGATGCCCGTGCGCAGCGGCAGGAAGGCCTGCCGGTCCGTCACGTGGATGAAGGCGCCGTTGCAGGACTCGCCCTGGTACTTGTCGAACGTCGGGGTGAAGCCCACCGCGCGGAAGGCCACGCCCGGCAGGTCCTCCTTGGCCAGCCGCGCCAGCAGCGCGTCCGTGTCCACCCACGGCGCGCCGAACTGCTCGAACGGGCGGCAGGTGCCACGGCCCTCGGAGACGTTGGTCCCCTCCCCCAGGCACATGCCCGGGTACACCAGCGCGGTGTCCGGCGTGGGCATGTTGGGCGACGGCGAGATGAAGGGCAGCCCCGTCTCCGACCAGAACTGGCCACGGCGCCAGCCCTCACACGGCACCACCGTCAGCTCGCAGCCGAAGCCCTCCTGGGTATTGAAGAGCCGGGCCAGCTCCCCCGCCGTCATGCCGTGGCGGTTGGGCAGCGCGTAGAGCCCGACGAAGGAGCGAAAACCCTCTCCCACCAGGTTGCCCTCCATCGCCACGCCATTGAGGGGGTTGGGCCGGTCCAGCACGTAGAAGGGCACGCGCGCCTTGGCCGCGGCCTTCATGGCCAGCGCCATGGTGTAGACGTAGGTGTAGTACCGGCTGCCCACGTCCTGGATGTCGAAGACGAGCGCGTCCAGCCCCTGCAGCCACTCCTGGCGGGGGGACAGCGACTCGAAGGTGGAGCCGTAGAGGCTGTGCACGGGCACGCCGGTGCGCCTGTCGCGGGCCTCGCCCACGGCGACCATGTACTGCGCCTCGCCGCGCACGCCGTGCTCCGGCCCGAAGAGCGCCGCCAGCTTCGCGCCCCCGGCGGAGCCAGCCAGCAGGTCCGCCAGGTGGTGGAAGCGCGAGTCCACGCTGGTGGGGTTGACGATGGCGCCCACGCGCTTCCCCTTCAGCGCGGAGAAGCCCTGCTCCACCCAAACGTCCAGTCCCGTCTTCACCTTCGTCACGGCGTGTCCTTCCTCAGTCCTTGAACTTCTTGAGCGCGTCGTCCGCGACCTTCTTCGAATTGCACTTCATGAAGCTGAGCATCCCGTCGCCCGACTCGTCGTCCGGACCGCCGTCCTCGGCGAGGTCCTCCAGCTCCCCCACCGCGCTCTCCAGCTTCAGCCGCGCGACGGTGGCCACCGCCGCGACGCGGACCCCACACTTCGGGTGCTCCAGCAGGTCGATGATGCGGTCCTCGGCGTCGCCATTGTCCGCCTTCACCGCGCGGGCGTAGTGGTCCAGCGCGCTCCCCGTGTTCCCCGTCGCCTCCGCCAGCCGGCCCTGGAGGTACTGGTTGCGGCCCGGGTCCTTCTCCTGCTGGATGAGCGCCCTCGCCTCCCGGGCCCGCTGGTGCCGCTCCCCATCCGGGGCGTCCTCCACCGCCTGGATGGCCCGCATCGCCGCGCCTCCGCTGAAGGCGACCACGGCCACGCCCGCCACCATCACGGCCAGGCCCAGCCCCACGACGACGCGCCGGCGCTCGCGGACCCGCGTCAGCACGCGCGCGCCCAGGTCCGGGGGCAGCCCTTCCTTCAGCCTCGAGAACAAGGAACCGCCCGCCGACCGCGCCTGCTGCCCCAGCGCGGAAGCTCCCGCCGCCGCGCGCTGGCCCAGCACCGAAGCGCCGGCCGCCGCCCGCTGCCCCAGCACCGAGGCCCCCGCCGCCGCGCGCTGGCCGAGGGCGGACAGGTCCACCGGCGGCCCCAGCGACGACTCGGGGACGCGGGACAGGGCCAGGTTTCCGAAGGGCGGCATCGTCTCGGTGCCCGGCGCCACGGCGATGGCGGCGGCCGAGGGCGCCTCCACGCGGTACGGCGCGCGGGGCACGTGGAAGACGCGAATCTTCCCGGGGATGCCCTTCAGCTCGAAGGCGCCCACCTCCTTCGAGGGCACCTCCGCCTTGTTCATCGCCAGATAGACGGCCTCGGTGAAGTACACCTCGCCGGCCTCGGCGAGCCCCTCCACGCGGGCGGCGATGTTGACGGGCTCACCGAAGACGTCGTTGGCCTCCAGCCGCACCTCGCCCACGTTGATGGCCACCCGCACGTGGAGCTGCTCCTCCTCGGGGGTGTTGCGGTTGTGGTGCCACAGCCGGTCCTGGATGGCGATGCCGCTGAGCACCGCCTGGGTGGGCGACTCGAAGGTGACGAGGAAGGCGTCGCCGATGGACTTGATGATGCGGCCGCCAAACGCCTTGAAGAGGGGCGCCAGCAGGGCGTTGTGGACCTGCAGCAGGCGCTGGTTCTCCTCCAGCGTCTGCCGGCTGGTCCGCTCCGTGAAGCCCTTGATGTCGGTGAAGACGATGGCGAGGTTGGCGGTCTTCAAAGCGGGCGCAGTGTACGTGCCACCGCCCGGGGTGCAATCGCCACGACCAGGTGGATGCCCGCCCGCTGTCAGCGGCGTGAAGGCTTGAGGTCACGCATGCGCCGCTTCGGCGCCGGCTCCATCGACTTGCGGATCTTCTGGGCCAGCTGCGGCCGGCCCGTGCGCTCGTAGAAGTCGGCCAGCCGTCGGAGCACCAGGGGGCTGTCCGGCTGGACGCTCCTCGCGGCCAGCAGCTCGTTCTCCGCGTCCAGCTGACGCTCCTGCTTCTCCAGCACCTCGGCCAGCTGCAGGCGCACCTGCACCCACTCCGGCTTCGCACGGGCGAGGTAGCGGTAGTGCAGCTCCGACTTGAGCCAGTCCCCCAGGGTGGCCCACAGGCCGCCGAGCCGGAATCGGGCGTCCTCGTAGGAGTTGCGGTGCTGGACCGCTTGTTCATATGCCCGGACGGCCTGGAGGGTGTCGCCCCGCTCCTCCCAGAGCAGGCCCCGCAGGTACCAGGCCCGGGGGTTGGTGGGGGCCATGCTGGACACGACGTCCAGGTGGGCCTCGGCCTGCTCCAGGGCTCCGCCCATCTTCAACAGGAGGCGGGCCGCCTCCAGGCGGGGCAGCTCCCAGGATGGCCGGGAGCGGACCAGGGCCTCCACGGCCGCGAGCGCGCCGGCATCGTCGCCGGCGGCCTCCAGGGCCAGGGCGTCCGGGAGGGACGTCGGCGCGGCGGCGGACACGGGGGGCGCCGTCAGGGTGGACGGCTCCGCCGCGTCAGTCGCGCCCGCGAGCATCATGGCCGCCACGAAGAACGCCTTCATGCGCGGCCGATAATAGGTCCGAGCCGCGCTCCTCAACAGATCCTCTTGACGGCCGAACGGCCGCGCATGAAACCCATGACCGTGCAGATATCTCAAAGGACGCTGGAAGACCTCGGCTTCTCGGAAGTGCTACGCGCGCTGACCCAGCGCTGCCGGACCGAGCCCGGAAGGGAACGGGTGCTTGCCCGCCCGTTCCTCGACACCCCGGAGCAGGTAGCGGAGGCGTTCGCGCTGGTCGCCGAGGCCCGCTCCCTCGCCCAGGAGCAGTTCTCCCTGCCGCTCGGCGGCGTGGTGGACCTGCGCATCGCCATCGGCCACGCGGCCAAGGGCGGCATGCTGGAGCCCCGCCAGCTCATCGACGCGGCGCAGCTCCTCTTCGCCTTCGCCCGGACCCGGGAAGCGCTGGACGAGCGGCGTGAGCGGGTCCCCCGGCTGATGGAGATTGCCCGCCGGCTGCCCTCGCTGGAGTCGATGGCCCGCCGCATCGACCAGTGTTTCGAGCCGGACGGTGAGATTTCAGACAGGGCCAGCCCGGAGCTGCGCGAGGCCCGCGAGCGGGCGCGTGGCCTGCACCGGCGCATCAAGTCGCGGCTGGACGAGCTGCTCCACGACGAGAGCTTCCTGCCCAAGCTGCGGGAGAACTACTACACCCTGCGCAACGGGCGGTACGTGGTGCCGGTGGTGTCCAACTTCCGCTCCGAGGTGGACGGCATCGTCCACAACGCCAGCCAGACGGGGCAGACGCTCTTCATGGAGCCGCAGGCCATGGTGGGCCTGGGCAACGACCTGGCCATTGCCCAGTCGGTGGTCACGGAGGAGGAGCGGAAGGTGCTCCAGGAGCTGAGCAACCTGCTCGGCGGCGAGTCGGACCGCCTCCTGGAGGGCCTGTCGGCGGTGGCGGAGCTGGACGAGGCGGAGTCCATCGCCATCCTCTCCGCGGACCTGGACGCCAGCACGCCCGAGTTCGCCGGGGTGACGGACCTGGAGCTGCGGATGCTGCGCCACCCGCGCCTGGTGCTCCGGGACATGGAGGTGGTGGCCAACGACGTGACGCTCACGGGAGACGCCCGGGCGCTCGTGGTGTCCGGCCCCAACGCGGGCGGCAAGACGGTGACGCTGACGGGCGTGGGCCTCTGCTCACTGATGCTTCGCGCCGGCCTGCCGATTCCGGTCGCCCCGGGCTCGCGGATGCCGCTGTACCGCTCGGTGCACTCCACCGTGGGTGACGCGCAGGACCTGGCGCAGGGCCTGTCCACGTTCAGCGCGCACGTCGTCATGCTGCGGGACATCATCGCGGCGGCCGGCGCGGGCTCGCTGGTGCTCATCGACGAGATTGCCGCGGACACCGACCCGCGCGAGGGCGCGGCCATCGCCATCGCGGTGCTGGAGGACCTGATGTCCAAGGGTGTGGTGGTGCTGGTCACCACGCACCTGGAGGAGCTCAAGGCCCTGGCGCACATGGACCCGCGCTTCCTCAACGCGCGGGTGGGCTTCGACTCGAAGCGGATGGCGCCCACGTACCGGCTGCAGATGGGCGCGTCGGGTCAGTCCTCCGCGATCGAGATGGCGGCCCGGGTGGGCCTGCCACAGGCGGTCTGCGAGCGCGCGCGGGAGCTGTCGCTCAATGCCGGCGGCCCGCTGACGAAGGCGCTGGCGGCGGCCGAGGACGAGCGCCGCAAGCTGGGCGAGGAGCTGGAGAAGGCCCGGGCGGCGGCGAAGGAAGCGGAGACGCTGCGGGCGGACCTCGAGAAGCAGAAGCAGCAGTTCGAGCGCGAGCGCCGCGCGCGGATGATGCAGTTCAACGAGGACGTGCACGCGGCCAGCGAGCACGCCGCGGCCGAGGTGCGTGAGCTGCTGGCGAAGCTGCGGTCCGAGCAGAACGAGAAGGCGCTGTCGGAGGCGCGGCTGCAGTTGCAGCAGCGGGCCGAGGACGCGCAGAAGCGGGCGCTGGCGGCGAAGGCGGAGCTGTTCCAGGTGGAAGCGCCGGGGCCGGCCAACCTCAAGGTGGGTGCCTGGGTGCACCACTCCGGGCTGGGCCGGGACGTGGAGATCCTGGAGTTGGCGGACTCGCACGCGGTGGTATCGGCGGGCGGGGCGCTGAAGATGCGGGTGCCCACGACGGAGCTGTCGGGCTCGCGCACGCGCAAGCCGCAGCAGGCGAAGTTCCCGGAGCGGCAGAAGCAGGAGGCAGCGCTGAAGCGCGCGGCCTCGGCGGCGCCCTCGGAGGTGGAGGCGACCCACTTCCGGTGCGACGTGCGCGGCATGCGCGCGGACGACGCGCTCAAGGAGGTGGAGACCTTCCTGGACGGTGGGATGCGCAGCGGCGAGGAGGCCGCGCTCATCATCCACGGCCACGGCACGGGGGCGCTGAAGCAGGCCATCCGTGACTATCTCTCCGCGTCGCCGTACATCCGCATGTACCGCCCCGGTGAGAGCCACGAAGGTGGTGACGGCGTCACGGTGGTGTCGCTGCGGGCGTAGGCATCACATCCCACCGGCTCGAAGCAACTCCTGGATGACCTTGAGCGGGACACCCCTCATTGCGAGGTGGCTGCCGTAGGTGTGGCGGAGGTCGTGCCAGGTGATGGACCCCTGCTCGCGCGTGATGCCAGCGCGGCTCAGTGCCCCCTCTAGCCGATGCTCCGTCATCCCAGCGGTGAGCGGCTGGCCGTCCTCCCGGCAGAACACGTAAGGGCTGCGCAGGTGGCGGTGCCCCTTGAGCGCGTCCACCGCCGAGCCCGGCAGGTCCACCGTTCTTTCCCGTCCACCCTTTGGCAGCCCCGTCACGCCCTGCCAGATGGTGCGCCGAACCTTGAGATGCTCCCGGCCGGTGGAGATCGAGGGCTGCAGCCTCTCCTATCCCAGCCCACGTTGACCCTCTACTCTCCCTGTCAGTACAGTCATACGGCAACTGTATTTCAGTCGGCCGCATCAAACTCCAGGCGCATTTCAGGAAGCATCCTCATGGAACCCAAGCTCAGCACCTGCCGGAGGCGACCATGCTGACTCTGAGTCCGAGCCAGCGGGCCATGATGGCCAGCCAGATGGAGGCCCGGCGCGCCATGAAGCTCGCCGACACCCTCCAGCCGGAACTCCGAGCCCAGGCACCAGACCTCATGAGCGCCTACGACAAGGACCAGGCTCACGGCACCCTCCTGGACACCATCAGCAAGTGCTACGCGCAAGGCATTCATGATGAGGACCAGATCCTGAACATCTGCTACATCCGATTCATCATCAACGCAGATGTCTTTACGAATCAATCATTCGCCTACATTCTGAACAACCGCCTTATGCATCCCTACGCGAAGGCGCGTCATCTGATTCTGTCATTTTTCGCCATCAACGCGATGCGCGGAGGCACCTGACGTGGGGACTCTCGCACTCGGCGTACCTCTCCTGGCCGGCGGCCCTCCCGGGTGGGTGGCGTATGCAGCCCTTGCCGTGGGCACGGTGGTGGTGGGTGGCGCCATCGTCATGAGCAACTCCAAGCCCGCGGAACGGTCCCGGACGAATGACAGGACTACGGCCCGACCCGCTGATTGCATCCCCTGCCGGCAGTGGACGGTCAGGACGCATGCGCAAGGGACGGACGTCGGGGGCACCTCGGCCTCGACCATTGGCTCACCGCCCATCACGCTCTCCGTACCCATTCCGGCGTTGACCGGCGCGGCCAATGCCCATTCCACCTATGCGCTCCTGACCAATACCCAGCAACGGGTGAGAGCAGAAGCCTTCGCCAAGGCACTGAGGTGGCTGTCGGGCTGCCCTTCCAGCGGTGGCTTCCGGGGACAGAAGTCTTTTGAAGTCACGGGCGTAAGAGGGGGCATCCGCTTCGATATCGACTCCTACGGGCCCTCCAACAACTTCGTCACTTGAGGAGCCATGAACCTCGAGCAACTGCGGAAGCATCCGTCCTTTCCCTTCCAGGCCTTCCAGCAGAACGACCTGGAGTTCCTTCTGCTGGAGATGTTCTGGGTCGAGTTCTTCCGAGACTGCCTCGACACGCCTGACCAGGCCCAGGACTGGGAGCCGCTGTTCCCTGCGGAGCGGGATGGCGTGCCCATCCTGGTTGTCGCCAATGCGAAGCGCAACCGGGCCTTACGCATCCACCTGCGGACCAACGAAGACGAGCGTCCCCTCTATCCTTCTGGGACTCCAGAGCTGCCCAACGAATATTTCCTGCCTTTTGATTTGTGGCTGGACACCATCCGCGACTCGACGGGCAGCACGGCGTACCCGGGCCTGGTCATCTCGACAGATATGTCAGCGCCCGCCCTGGACCTGACCCGGAAGCTCGTGACAATGCTCTGCCGGGAAGAGGAGCCAGCAGGGCTCATTCAGGCTTGGCTCGACAACTACTACGAAGAACTGCAGACGCGTGGCTTCTATTGGAAGTGAGCCGTCAGACCTCAATCCGGGAATTCGACGCCTCGGATTTTGAGGGGGTCCGCCAGGTCCTGCGTGAAACCTGGGCCCAGTGCTACGCGGGACTTGGGCTGCTCGAGTCGATGTACAAGCTGCTCGAGGACGAAGCGCTGACGTTCCTCCTGCCGAAAGCCGGCGAGATGCCCCTGCTGGCCCTCGTCGATGCCGAGCCCGCGGGCGTCCTGGTTACGAGACGCGTGCGGAGTATCGACTTCATCCTGGCGCTGTACATCCGCCCCAGGTTCCAGCGAACGGGGCTTGGCAAGGCGCTTCTCGCCCATCCCTCCTGCAACGGTACGAAACCGCCTCCCCAGGAGGCCTGGGTCCGGGAAGCGAGTCCAGGGGCCATCGCCTTCTACCGTGCACTGGGTTTCGCGGAGGTCGGCCGGCGTTGCGTGGCGCTTGCCCCGGACCCGACCGCCAAGGTCATCGTCATGCAGCGGCGACAGACGCTCCTCACCTCGGCGCCTTGAACCGCAGCACCTCGCCCTTCTCTCCCTCCACGAGGACGGTCTCCAGGGCCCCCAGGAACTCGGTCCGTTGCTCCACCGAACACGTTGGGAGAAACATCCGGAGGACGCGCGGATCATAGAACCGGAAGTAGAGCTGCCTTTTCGTGGTTGCGTCCTGCACCATGAGGAACTTGCGCAGGTGCCGCCGCGTCTCCTTGAACGGCAGTCGTGAGGTGAGGAAGAGGCCCCAGCTCTTTCCCCACCCCCGGTGTACGAGCTGCGCTAGCAGCTCCGAGTCACCGGGCAGGCGCACCAGGTAGGGTGCCACCTCCGCCAGTTCCTTGCTCTCCGGGCCCTCGTAGAGAGACTCATATTGCTCCCCCGCCCCCTGAAGAAGCTTCAGAACCCGGCGCTCCCGGGCCGCATCGAGCACCGCGAAGAGCGGCTCGGCTTCCGCCCGCATCATCTTGAGGGCATGCTCCACTCCGGTGGCACCTTCTCCCTCTGACCGCAGCTCCCGGGACATTCTAGGCCCCCTGGCCCGGCGGGTTCTTCTCGCACTTCTCGACGAACGGCGTCCCCTCCACTGCGGCAATCCGCAACGTTTCGACCTGAGCGGACGGAGCGCTTGCGCCTGACTCCTTCTTGACCTTGGCGCCCTTGACCTTGATGTCGGACCCTTCCAGGGTGAAGGTATTGGCTGAAAACTTGACGTTGCCTGACTTGTCGATGGTCAGGATCTGCTTGCCATTCACGGCCAGCAATAACTTGTCTGCCTTCAGTCCGAAGGTCTTGGCCAACCAGCCAATCGGCTCCGTCACGAGCAACTGGGACTTGCCGCCGACGGTGTCCGACATGTCCTTGCCCACCACCAGGGAGACCTGCCCCTTCACCTCCAGTTGCTGTTCGCCCGAGGTCTTCGCCTGCTTGTCCTTGGCGACGACTTCCTGGCGACTGCCCACGACATACTCCGTATGCGCCGCGCCAATCTCCGTCGTTCGCACTCCGCCCGTGGCCTCGTTGAAGGCCAGGGCCACGTTGACGCTGTAGGCACCGCCAATGGTGGTGGCCTTTGCCGCCCCCACGCTCTCCATCGTGCCCTGGGCCACCAGCGCCGTGAGCCCCTTGCCTACCGTCATGGCCTGGTTGCCTTCGACGGACTCGTCGTGGCTCCCCCCCGTGACGCTGTCCCGGTTCTTCTGGACGAGCAGCGACTGGTTGCCCTCCACCACGCCCACGTCGTCCAGCTCGACGTGCAATTGCTGGTTCCCCTCCACCGTGCGCTTGCGGTCCTTCTTCACCAGCAGGTCTTCGTAGCCGCCCACCTGCTGGTCCTTGTCGTTCTCGGTGAGCAGGTCCTCGTCCTTCTGCGCGTGGGTGAATACCTCCTCGGCGCCCGCGGAGTCTTCAATCCGCACCTCGTTGAAGCCATTGCTGCCCAGGCTGGAGGCGCTCTTGCGCGTGGACTTCGTCTTCTCGTCCGGCAGCCCGTATGGGGTGGTGTTGGTGCCGTTGTAGACGGCGCCCGCCACCAGCGGCCGGTCCGGGTCTCCCTCCAGGAAGCGGACGATGACTTCCTGGCCGATGCGCGGGAGCCACACGTCACCCCACGCCGGCCCGCCCCACGGCTGGCCCACGCGCACCCAGCACGACGACTTCTCGTCGTTCTTGCCCTCGCGGTCCCAGTGGAACTGCACCTTGATGCGGCCGTGCGAGTCGGTGTGGATTTCCTCGCCCGCCGGGCCCGTCACCGTGGCCGTCTGCGGGCCAGCAATCTGCGGCAGCGGCGTCAGCCGGCGCGGCCGGAAGGGCACCGCCTTGGGCAAGAGGCGGAACTGGTTGCGGTAGAGCCCCTGCAACGACTCGCTGCCGCCACTCACGTCCGGCTGCACGCCCGAGTGCACCACCTCGGTGATGAGGTACTCGCCCGCGAAGGTGCCGTCCTCCGGTGCGTCCAACTCCAGCAGGAAGCCGGGCGTCAGCCGGGGCGCAATCGCCTCGCCCGACAGCGTCCGCCCGCCCACGCCCACCGCCTCCGCGCGCACGCTCGCCGCCGACCTACCCACCCCTGGCGCCACGTAGCCGGCCGGGTAGTCATAAATCTCCAGCGCCGCCACGCCCTCGGGCGCCTTGCCCTTGCCGGAGATGTCCACCGCGGGCTTCTCGAAGTCGAAGTCCTTCAGGTGCACCGCGCCCGGCCTCAGCCGGTGCACCACCTCCAGTGCGTAGACGAACTCGCCGTCCACCGCCTCCTTGCCCAAGTGCGGGCGCAACGGCAGCATCCCGCCCTGAGGCAGCGGCGCGTGCGCGCTGGGCTTGTCGCCCAGCACCAGCGTGTGGCCCGAGTCGGTGTGCTCGAAGAAGTAGAAGATGCCCTCCCACTCCATCAGCCGGCTGACGAAGGCGAAGTCACTCTCGCGGTACTGCACGCAGTACTCGCGCGGCGCGTAGCTGCCGGAGAGCGCCAGCCGCACCTCCACCCCACCCTCGCCCAGCACCGCCTTGAGGATGTCGGGCACGCTCCTGCCCTGGAAGATGCGACTCTTGTGCACCTGGGACAGCCGCCACAGCTTGGGCACCACATGGGCCCGGTAGCGGCGCCGGCCCGTCTTCAAGCCCAGCGCCTCTACCTCGCGCACCTGGCCGTGCACGTAGCGCGCGTCGCCGTCGCGCACCGACAGCGTCACCAGCGCGTCCTTCCACACGAGGTCCGCCACCGCCAGCGGCTCGCCGTCCTTCGTGAAGAAGTCGACCCGGAAGTCGTACAGCCGGCTGACGCCCTCCGTGCCGGACACCCCGGACACACTCAGCTCGTCGGGGCCGAAGGCACCGACCTGCACGGAGAACGCGGGCTCACTGCTTCGCGACATGACTCCCCTTTCGTCGGCAATAGGACTCCACCGGCGGCCGGGAACGGCGGCGGAATTCTACCACATGGGGGGCAACGCGAACGCACTCCCAGGCCGGGAGGGAGGCAGCAGAGGTCGAGCGGGTCCGTGGTCCGCACCCCGCGCATGCCCGCCGCGCGGAAGTCCTGGAGGGCGGCGTCCGCCACGCGGGGGAAGTCCAGGGCGGGAGGCAGCGGATCCAACGGCGGCGCCGGCACGGGGCTCATGGCGTCTTCCAGGATGAAGACGCGCCCCATCTTCGAGCGGTCCGTCCGCTCGATGTGCTGCCGCGGGTACTGGAGCGTGGACAGGACGCAGTGGGCTTGGCCTGCCCGAAGACGTACACCCGGTCGAAGGACATCAGGTGGTCGAAGAGGCGCGTGTTGAACTCACCCACCTTCTGCCCCTTCACCTCCGTCACCTCGGGAGACAGGACGGAGTAGTTCTCGGTGAGGGGGTGCTCGCCCTTGAGCTCGAACCAGGTGAGCGTGTCACGGACCAGGGCGTGGAAGAGGCTGGCCTCGTAGACGGCGGGCACCAGCGCGTGGCTGAGGCCTCCCAGCAGGGCATGGAAGGGCCAGATGGTGAGCACGTACCGACCGGTGGCCAGAAGGCCACCTGCACGTCGATGCCGAAGGCGGCGATGCGGCGCTGGTTCGAACTCACGGGTGGCCTGGGCGTCCAGGCCGTCCTCGAGGATGTTGACGGGGCGGATGCCCATGTCGCGCGCGCGCGTCACGGCGTAGAGGTACTGCAGCTTCTTGTTGCCCGAGTCGAAGCGGATGGAGTCCTGCGAGCCCGGGTCCTCGCGGATGAGCTGGAAGGCGGCGGGGATGCCGGAGGTGAGCGTGTCGAAGGTGCCCAGCAGGTAGCTGGAGCGGCTGGGCCGGCGCTCGCGCATCGCGCGGAAGGCGGCATCGTCCGAGCCGTAGCGCTGCACGTGCTCATGGCTCATGGTGCCCACGGGAATCATCCCCAGCTTGCGCGCACCCTCCACGTTGCTGGTGCGCATGACGCCGACCTCCTTGCACGCGCGCAGGGCCAGCTCGTGGTGCTCCTGGCAGGTGGCGGCGCGCAGGCCCACCTCGAAGATGCGGGCGGGGTCTCGACGAGGTCGACGAGCGCCTTCACGGTGGCGCGCACGCGGCGCAGGTAGCCCGCGCATAAGAGGGATGGGGGCCCTGTTGAAGAGGAGGGAGGGTGCAGAGGGGCCGAGGAGGGCCGCTGACGGGGCCGCCCGAGCGATGCTCCCGGTCGGTGGACAGGCCGCTTGAGCCCCCTTGGGGCACACGCCTGGGGCGGCTGACGCTGAACGAACGTCAGCCGCCCCGAGACGCCTTCCCGCCTACGGGCTGGCGATGGTCACCAGCGGCAGGCGCCACAGCTCCCGCCCGCTCATGCCGTCCTCCGCAGTGAAGAAGACGGTGTCCCCCTCACGCACCAGGGAGCGCGGGAAGGAGGAGGATGCCCCCGGCGCGACGTCGCCCACGCGCCAGGTGCCGGACTCCGTGCCATCCGTCACCCACAGCTCCGTGCCGCTCACCCCATCCGAGCCGGTGAACAGCAGCAGCCCCTCCGCCTCCAGGGCCAACATCGACACCGCCCCCACCCCGGACGCGGCTCCAGCATGGAGGTCCACCACGCGGACGGTGCCGGCGGCGGTGCCATCCGTCTTCCACAGCTCGCGACCGCTCACGCCGTCCTCCGCCGTGAAGTAGAGGACGCCGTTCAGCACGGTGAGCCCCTTCGGCGAGGCGCTCCCCGCCCCCGGCCACAGGTCCGCCACCTGCACGGTGCCGGCGGCGGTGCCATCCGTCTTCCACAGCTCGCGGCCGCTCACGCCGTCATCCGCGATGAAGAACAGCGCCGAGCCCACGGCGATGAGCGTCTCCGGGGAGGAGCTCGCCACGCCCGCGCGCAGGTCCGCCACAAGCACCGTGCCCGCGAGGGTGCCATCGCTCTTCCACAGCTCGCGCCCCGCCACCGAGTCCTGCGCGGAGAAGTACAGCACCCCGCCCAGGCTCGTCACCTCGCGCGGCGCGGAGGCCGAGGCGCCCGCCCCGATATCCTTCACCTGGAAGGTGCCCGAGCTCGTCCCATCCGAGCGCCACAGCTCGGAGCCGAAGCTCGGGGTTTCAGCGGCGCAGTAGAGCAGCCCGCCGATGGACTTCAGCTCCTGCGGATGCGAGGACGCCGTGAGATACGCGATGTCCTTCACGCGCACCGTTCCCGAGCTCGTCCCGTCCGTGCGCCACAGCTCCCGGCCGTACTGACTTTCACCCGCGGAGAAGTAGACGAAGCTCCCCACCGCCGTGAGGCCCCCGGGGAAGCTGCCGCTGAAGGAACTCCAGATGTCCCTCACGAGGACCGTGCCGGCCGAGGTCCCATCGCTCATCCACAGCTCACGACCATTGGAATGATCGTTCGCGGCGAAATAGAGCGTGTTGCCCAGGCGGATGACGGATTCCGGATGACTGCCCGGCGCTCCTGCCTGGACGTCCTTGACGAGCACCGTGCCCGTGGAGGTGCCGTCGCTCTTCCACAGCTCGCGGCCGTTCACGCCGTCATCCGCGGTGAAGTACACCGCTCCATTCATGCCTGTGAGGGACTCGGGGGCCGAGCCCGAGGCGCCGGTGCTCACGGCCACCGTGCCCGCCTCCGTCCCATCGCTCTTCCACAGCCGGCGGGACGACCCGTCGTGGGTCGCCGCGAAATACAGGGAGCCCAGGGCGTAGACGGTGTTGATGGGATTGCCGGCGCCGCTGCCCACGTAGATGTCCTTCACCAGGACCGTGCCCGCCTCGGTGCCGTCCGACTTCCACAGCTCCTTGCCCGACACGCCGTCCGTCGCGGTGAAGTACACCGTGTTCCCGACACCCGTGGGGTAGCTGATGCTGGAGCTGCTGGAGCCCGGGAAGATGTCCTTCACCCGCACGGTGCCAGCGGCCGTGCCGTCGCTCTTCCACAGCTCCCGGCCGCCCGTGTCGCCCGTCGCGGTGAAGTACAGCACGCTACCGGCCACGGTGAGCGCCGACGGGGAGGAGCCATTCTGACCGGACACGATGTCCGCGACCCGCACCGTGCCGGACTCCGAGCCGTCGCTCCGCCACAGCTCCCGGTTACCGGTGCTGTCGTATGCGGAGAAGTAGAGCAGTCCGTTCATCACCACCAGGTTCTCCGGCGACGAGCTGTACTGACCGGACTCGATGTTCCGCACCAGGTACGTGCCCGCGCTCGTCCCGTCGCTGCGCCACAGCTCGCGCCCGCTCGAGCTGAGGCCCGCGTCCGCAGAGAAGTAGAGGATGCCGTTCATCGCCCGCAGGTACTGCGGGGTGGACCCCGTCGCACCAGCCTGGATGTCACGGACCCGGAGGGTGCCCGCGGCGGTGCCATCCGTCCTCCACAGCTCACGCCCGGACCCATCCTGGCCGGTGAAGAAGAGATAGGAGCCCGCGACGGTGAGGTTGTCCGGAGACGCGGTGCCGGGACCGTACGGAACGTCGGCGACGCGAACAGTGCCCGCAACCGTCCCATCCGTCTTCCACAGCTCACGCCCCGTGGAGCCGTCGTCCGCGACGAAATAGAGGGCCCCGTTGAAGGGAACGAGCGCCGACGGAGTGCTGCTGTCGAGCCCCGGCCGGATGTCCCGCAGCAGCACCGTGCCCGCCGCGGTCCCATCCGTCTTCCACAACTCCTGACCGTGGGTGCAGTCGTTGGCGGAGAAGACCAGCACCCCATTGATGGGGGTGAAGGAGTTGATCGTCGCGGAGTTCGCGCCCGGGCAGACGTCCTTCACCAGCACCGTGCCCGCCGCCGTCCCGTCCGTCTTCCACAGCTCTTCACCCGAGGAGCCGTCGTTCCCGAGGAAGTAGAGCGCTCCATCCAGCTCGCCGGAGAAGTAGAAGCTTGCCGTCAGCGTGGGAGCGGTGGTCCGCACGTCACGGACCAGCTCGGGCGTCCCCGGCGCCAGCAGCGAGGCCTTCCGCGACACGCTGCCCATGGTCCCCTGCTCGATTCCGTCCGCCCCCTCACCACAACCCAGTACCCATCCACCGAGCAGCGCGAGCGCGCCCCCGAGCTGCATCGAAGTTCTGCGAGTCATGCATTCCCCTGTGCGCGGACCTCACACCGCCTCGAGATGGGCGGCGCATCCGCGCCAGAGGCATATACCGTTGTGGACTGGCAACCCTGACATGCCACGGATTGCCGTCAGGCGGTGTCGCCAATGACGCTCACCCCCCGTGCTGCGCAGCCCACGTCTGCGCGTTCGAAGCCCGTCGGGCAACCTGGGAGGCCCAGCAAGCTCAAGAAGTTGCGCCTTCTGCGGCAGGAACTCTGGAGCGATACCGCCCCCATCGTGCCGCCGTGCGAGGTAACGTTCCAGCGGAACGACTTTCACGAGCAGCTGATGGGGTTCCCTCCGGTCGCGCAGTGTTCTCATGAAACACAAGCTCATCGACTACTTCCGCCGCATCGCTCCTCTGTCCGACGAGGAAGCCCAGGCCATCCTGGACAGCATGGTGGTGAAGACCTGTCCGAAGGGCACTCACCTGCTCATGGCGGGCCAGGTCTGCACCGAGGCGTACTTCGTCCTCCAGGGCTGCGTCCGCCAGTACTACGTCGTCGACGGTGAAGAGCGGAGCAACGGGTTCTTCACGGAGAACGAATGGGTCCTCTCGATTCACAGCATGATGACCCAGACCCCGGCGGATCACTTCCTGGTCTGCGCGGAAGACACCACGGTGGTGGTGGGCACCGAGCAACGCGAGGGGGAGCTGTACCGACGCTTCCCTCGCTTCGAGAGCATCTCCCGGATGGCGATGCAGAAGGTCCTGGCGGAACAGCAGGAGCGGCTCGCTTCCCATCTCACCGATACCCCGGAGCAGCGCTACCTCAAGCTCTCGAAGACACGGCCGGACATCCTCCAGCGGATTCCCCAGTACCAGCTGGCCAGCTACATCGGCGTGAAGCCCGAGTCGCTGAGCCGCATCCGGAAGCGCATCGCCACGCGCGGCAAGCCGGCTACGCCGCGACGGAAGGAGTGACCGTCCGGAACCCCTTGGCGATGAGCCAGCCACCCAGGAACAGCTCGAACCAGCCCCCGGGCCCGGAGAAGAGGATGCCCCACGGCAGCCCGAAGAGCTCGATGGTCGACCGCACACGCGAAGCCTGTGCCGGTCAGTGGGGGCGGGCCCATCCGCGGGCCTTGAGCATCATGCGGATTGCTCGCATCATCCGGCCATGCGCAGGGTTCATTCTCATCTGCAAGAGCAGCCACCACGCGCCATGCCCCACGCGCTCTACCGCCCGAAGCCGCCGCTCGACAAGTTCGTGGACTCCTTCTGGGTGTCCGGCGACTACGTCGCGCAGGCACCGCGCGAACGTGTGCTGCCGTCGGGCGCGCAGTCCCTCGTCGTCCCTCTCTATGAGACCCCGACGCGCATCTACTCCGGCGAGCACACGACCGAGGCCGCCGACGTCTCCGGTGCCATCTTGTGCGGCGCGCGAAGCACCCCGCTGATCATCGGCCCCCCACCGGGTCCGACGGTCGGCGTCGAATTCAAGCCCGGTGGCGCGCACCCCTTCTTCGGCGTGCCCGCCAATGCCCTCGCGGAGCAGACCCTGGCGCTGGATGCGCTATGGGGCGCGTCGGCACGCGCGCTGCACGAACGGCTGATGGAGACGCCCTCCCCGCTCGGGCGAGTGCAGCTGCTGGAAGAGCACCTCCTGCACCGACTGCGCCACTCCTTCGAGCTGAGTCCCGCGCTGCGTGCGTCTCTGGACGCGTTCGAGGAACCCGACCTCACGTCGGTCGCTGAAGTCAATCGCCGGACGGGGCTCTCTCCGAAGCGCCTCCTGGCCTTGTTTCGCGAAGAAGTCGGCTTGAGTCCGAAGACATTCTGGCGTGTCCGACGGTTTCGAGCGGTGCTACGCGACCTCGAGCAGGGCTCCTTGCGTGGCGCCGCGTTGGCCGCCGAGCACGGCTACTTCGACCAGGCCCACTTCCTTCGCGAGTTCCGGTCACTCTCCGGCTCGAGCCCGCGCGAATATCTCGCGAAGCGTGTCGCGGGCACCGACCACGTCTCGGTCCACGGGTAAAAATATACAATCCCCGGTGCCTGCCCTGGCGTTTCCTCGGCCCCATGGAACCGAGTGAACGCCCTCCGCACCGCATGTCGGCTGGCCCGGCAGTGACAGCCGGGTCGAACCCCTGGAACACCCCGCGAGCCATTCGCATCACCATCCATGAAGGGAGGCGGGCATGAGTACCGACCTCCCCGCCTCCAAGGCCGAGGAACGCTCGCTCGCGGGCCTCAAGGCGCTCCTCGGGCCACAAGCACTGTTCGTCGCCGGAGCCGCACTCTCGTCGACGTTGGCAGCAGCCCTCGCGCTGGTGCCGTTCTTCGTCGTCGCGCGCATGGCGACCTCGATCTACGCAGCGCCGCCGGACCTCGCCGCGGTTCGCTCGCTCGCCCTCCTCGCCGCGGGTGCGCTCGCGTTGCGCTACATCCTCGTCTCCGCCGCGCACATGCTGGCGCACGTCGCGGCGTTCCGCCTCCTTCATGAGCTGCGCCTGCGGCTCGCGAAGAAGCTCGGCGCCGTTCCGCTCTCGTTCTTCAGCCGTCGTGGCGCCGGGGAGCTGAAGAAGACGCTGATGGACGACGTGAACCAGATCGAAGGGTTCGTCGCTCATTACCTCCCGGATGCGGTCACCGCGCTCGTCGTCCCGCTCGCGACGGCCATTGCCCTCCTGTGGGTCGATTGGCGCATGGCCCTCGCCAGCATCGTGATGGCGCCACTCGCCATTCTGGCGATGTCGGTCGCCATGCGAGATGTCGGCAAGGCGAATCTGCAGTGGGACGAGCTCCAGAGCCGGATGAACCGCTCGCTGCTCGAGTACCTCCGGGGCATCCACGTCATCAAGACCTTCGGCCTGTCCGCGCAGCGCTTCAGCGAGCTCTCGCGCTCCATCGAAGCGGGGCTCACGTGGACGGAGGGGTTCATGCGCACCAACGGCCGCGGCTACGGCGCGTTCGGCGCGCTCATCGGGTCGAGCCTCGTCGTCCTCGTGCCCATGGGCGGCTGGCTCTACACGCGCGGCACCCTCTCGCTCGAGTCGCTCGTGCTCTTCCTCGTGCTCGGGCCACAGCTCCTCATGTCGATGATGCGGCTGATATTCGCGTGGGGCAACGTCGACCGCATCCAGGCAGGCAACGCTCGCATCCAGGCCATGCTCGCCGCGCCGGACCTCGAGACTCCTGCCAGCGCCGCGCGGCCCGCGCACGATGGCGTCGCGTTCCGTGGCGTCGGCTTCCGTTACGAGGACGGCGCCGCGGAGGTCCTCCACGACGTCTCCTTCGAAGCGCCAGCGGGCAAGGTCACGGCGCTGGTCGGCCCCTCGGGTGCAGGCAAGACGACGCTCGTGCGGCTCGTGCTCCGGCTATGGGACGCGACAAGTGGCGCGGTCCAGCTCGGCGGCGTCGACGTGCGCGCACTCACGCTCGATGAGCTGCTCTCGCGCATCTCGATGGTCTTCCAGGACGTGTTCCTCTTTCACGGCACCGTTCGCGAGAACCTTCGTCTCGCCCGTCCCGATGCCACCGATGCGCAGCTCGATGCCGCGTGTCGCGCCGCGCGTGCGTACGACTTCATCCAGGCGCTCCCCAGGAAGTACGAAACGCTGCTCGGTGAGCGCGGCGCACGCCTCTCGGGAGGCGAGAAGCAGCGCCTGTCCATCGCTCGCGCGCTCCTTAAGGACGCGCCGGTGCTGCTGCTCGATGAGGCGACGGCCTTCGCCGACCCCGAGAACGAAGCACGCATCCAGGAGGCGCTGGCCAAGCTGTGCGGGGGGCGGACGGTGCTCGTCGTCGCACACCGGCTCTCGACGATCGCCTCCGCCGACCACATCGTCGTCCTCGACGGAGGCCGGGTGAAGGACCAGGGCACGCACGACGAGCTGCTCGGGCGCTGCCCGCTGTACCAACAGCTCTGGCGCAGCCACACCGAAGCCCTCGACTGGTCGCTGGGTGAACCTGGTGGACCCGCTGTCGCGAAGGAGGTGGGGTGATGCTCGGGGAGATCTTCACACTCGGCGAGCGGCTCGCGGGCCGCAGGGACGCACGTCTCCGGCGCGGCCTCTTCTTCGCATTTGGCGAAGCGCTCGCGATCGCCACGCCCTACGCCCTGGTCACCTTCTTCGTTCGCGAAGTGCTCGAGCGCCGCCTGTCGATGCACCTGATGTGGTGGATCACCGGTGGCATCGCGCTCTCGGTGCTTCTGCGCCTCGTGTTCTCGATCGGGGCGATGTCCAATATCTTCATCGCCGCGCACTCGCTCATGGGGCAAGCGCGCATCCGCACAGCCGACCATCTGCGACGCCTGCCCATGGGGTTCTTCACCCAGCGAAGGAGCGGTGAGCTGGCGGGCGTGCTCACCACCGACGTCGCGCTCGTCGAGGACGTCTGGTCTCACACCATCGGCATCTTCACGTCGAGCTTCGCACTCCCGATGCTGGTCGGCCTCGGTCTCAGCTTCCTGGATTGGCGACTGGGACTCGTCATCCTCGCCGCGCTACCGGTGGCGCTCCTCGTGCTGGCTGCGACCACGCCCCTCTTCGTCCGCGAGTTCGAGGCCGTGCTCGAGGCGGCTTCAGACGTGAGCGCGCGCATCGTCGAATACGTGCAGGGCATCGCCGTGCTTCGCGCGTTCGGCCGGCACGGCGAGGCCTACCAGCGCTTTGTCAACGCAATGGAGCGCCTGCGTGACGCCCTCATCCGCTCCGAGGTCTGGCCCTCTCCGCTGCTCGCCGTGTTCGGTTTCGTCGTCGAGGTGAGCTTCGTCGCGGTGGCGTACGCGGGAAGCGCACTGGCGCTGCGCGACTCGATCGAGCCCGGGGTGCTGCTCGTCTTTCTCATCGTGACGGTGGGTGTCGTGCGCCAGGTGGCGGATCTCGGTGTGGCGCTGCTCATGCTTCGAGCGTCTCAGCGCGCGCTCGGCCGCGTCGACCGGCTGCTGGCGGAGAAGCCGCTTGCGGAGTCATCCGCACGAGCGGCGTCGATCCAGACATTCGAGGTGGAGGTCGACTCCGTGTCCTTCGCCTACGAAGACGAGCTCGTGCTCGACGGCGTCTCGGCGACGTTCCCCGCGCGCTCGCTCACCGCGCTCGTCGGCGCTTCGGGCTCGGGCAAGTCGACGCTGGTCCACCTCATGGCGCGCCTGTGGGACATCCCGCGCCCGGGAGCCATCCGCATCGGCGGCGTCGACATCCGCGACATCCCGTTCGAGGAGCTGCACCAGCACATCGCGATGGTGTTCCAGGACGTCGTCCTCTTCTCCGGGACCATCCTGGAGAACCTCCGCGTCGGGCGGCCCGACGCTTCACTCGAAGAAGTCGAGCGTGCAGCGAAGGCCGCGCGCGCCCACGACTTCATCACGGCCTTGCCGAACGGCTACGACACCCTCCTCGGCGAAGGAGGCGGAACCCTCTCGGGTGGCGAGCGCCAGCGCCTGTCCATCGCGCGCGCCATCCTCAAGGACGCCCCCATCGTGCTCCTCGACGAGGCGACCGCCTCGGTCGATGCGTCGGCGGAGGCCGAGATCCAGCGGGCGATCGACGAGCTGGTCAAGAGGAAGACTGTCGTCGTGATTGCCCATCGCCTGCGCACGGTGCGGCGGGCGCACCGCATCGTCGTGCTCGACAAGGGGCGTGTCGCGGAGGCTGGCACACACGAGGAACTGCTCGCGAAGCGCGGCGTCTACGCGGCGCTCTGGCGGGAGCAGGAGCGCGCCAAGGGCTGGCGGCTCGCGGCGAGCGCCCCACCCCGAGCAACCGAGAAGCCAGCCTGAAGCAGATGGCCATCGTCGCCAGCACCCTGCCCGAGCGCCACCCGTCAGCCCTGGTCGCGCTTGTAGCGGGCCTTGGCGACATGCAGGGCCCACGCCTCGGCCGAGTCGAGCTCCGCCCGCGCGCTGGCAAAGCGGTCGAGGCTCGCGTCGGTGCCATCGAGGGCGAAGATGGCATCGTGGAGCTCCTTCTGGGCCTGGGTGAGGCGGAGGCGGGTCTGCAACCACAGCCGGGCTGTCATGCTCGAAGTGAGCTTCACCTGGCTGGGAGCCCAGGTCTCCAGGGCTGCGAGGTCCGCCGACGTCAGCTGCTCGATTCCTACCTGCTCATGGGTCGTGTGCATGGTCGGATGGTTGCCACGGCCGCCAGGGCCAGCATCTGTCCGCTCGGGCAATGAGAAGCCAGCTGCTGAGCACTCGCTGACAGTTCCACCCTCTCCGGGGGCACCTCCTTCCCCGGGAATCCGAGTTCCGAAACTCCAGTCATCCGATTCCAAAGACACAGGGGCCGATGAAGCAGCGAGGCCCAGGCCTCCACCTCGACCGGGAAGACCTTCTGGCCGGCCAGTGGCTTTGCCATTGCAGCGCCCCACATGGAAGAGGGACCGAGCGCCATGCTCGGTCCCTCCTGGTTTGGCAGGCAGTTGTTACGGGGTGTAGGTGTAGCTGGTCACCCAGTCGATCAGCAGGTGTCCCGGCTGAGCGTTCGAGCGGTCCGGCGCGACCTGAATCGTCCAGCGGTGGTGGGTGTTAGGGATGTCGTGGGTGACCGTCTTCACCAGCGCTCCGTCCACGTAATACTTGACGCTCGTGGGGGTCCACTCGGTCGTGGCGACGTGCCAGTCCTCGAAGGTGGCGATGTTGGTCAGGCTGTCCGAGGAGCCGCAGTGCGGTATCGGGTCGCCGTCGTCGTCATCACAAGGGGTCGGGTGGTGATAGATGTTGAAGTAGCCGTCGAGCGGCCCCTCGGGGAAGTCTATCTCCCCGTCCGACCAGTAGTCAGACGCAGGCCAGACCATCATCGCCGTTCCGTTGCCCTCGGCGTCAACCGCCTTGAAGCGGATCGAGTAGCGCCCGTACAGGTGTCCCCAGGCGCGGTCCGGAGGACCGAACACACCCGCAGCACCGCGGTCACCATCGAGGTTGATGTCCATCATCCCGTCATGGGCGTTGATGAGCGCGCGAGGCCAGTAGATACCGGCGTCATCGTAGGGCCGCCACGAGTTCTCGTAGGTGCGCATGAACGAGCCAGTACCGGTTCCCGTTGACGCCGCGGTGTCAAAGTCCTGGACCATGTTCTGAGTCCAGCCGGGGAGGTTACCGACAGGTGCCCTCGACGTGGGCGGCGGGGTGGTTCCGCTCACGGTGAAGGACTTGTCCGGCATGTCCGGCCACGTGTTGTTGTACCCGACAAACAGAGCGTAGGTGTAGGTCCCGGGCTTGACTGTCATCGTGCCGGTGAGCGCGAGGCCCGTGGTAGGGACAACCACGTTGGTCTGCTTGGCGATGTCGTAGACCGTGCCGTCAGTGTGGGTGGCGAAGATCCCGACTTCCTGCACGGTGACCGAGCTGGAAGCCTTGATGTTGCCGTTCACGGTGACCGAGGTCCCGTTGACCGTCGCCGACAGGCTGTTTTCCGTGAATGTCACAGAGCCCGGAGGGGGCGTGGTCTGGGGAACGGTGAAGGTCTTGTAGGGAGTCCCACCGAGGACGTACCAGACACCATCATTCAGGACACAGGGAGCGTACTGATACGTCCCGTTGGCGAACGTCTTGGACGCCGAGGTGTAGGAGGTGCCCCCCTCAGCGGAGGTGTTGATATAGACGTTCGTGCGCTTCGAGAAGTCCAGCGCTCCACCGCTGTAGGGGTTCACACAGACCTTGTACTCCTCAACCTGCTCGCGCACGGACGCGGAGATGGAAGCGGTAGCCACGGCAGTGTTGCCCGTCACGGTGACGTTGGACGTGATGACGCTGAAGTTGGCAAAAGCTGCGCTGGCGCTGACCGCTCCGAACCCGAGAAGCACGACCCCTGCCGCGGCCAGAGCTGTGAGTTTTCGTTTCATTTTTTCTCCAAACTCCCGTCAGAGCGAGTGGCTCAACATCCACGTGTAGATGTCATGGCCCGCTGAACCGCTGTAGGTCCGGGACCAGGAGTCATGCCCCACGCCCTGATACAGCGTGAGCTGGGCCGGCGGGTTCGCCGCGGGATTGCAGACGTTGTTGAGCTTGTTGACAGGTTCGATGGACCCCCACTGAGACACGGTTCCATCCGCCGTGCCATGGAAGGCCCACACCGGGACGTTCCACATGTTGCAGATGGCAATCCCGTTGCCATTCCCCGCGATGGGAACGATGGCCGCGAGCTTCTGGGGAAAGGCCACCGCGTAGGACCAGGTGACGACAGCCCCCGCCGAGAGCCCCGTCAGATAGATGCGGCTCGGGTCCACGCGGTAGCGGCGCTTGGCGAACTCGATGATGCCGTCAATCTCACTGTTCCCCCACCAGGCATTGAACCGCTGGGGCGAAATGAGGATGAACGGGAAGTGGCGTCCATTCCGGATGAGGCGGGGCGGAGCGGTGACCTCCATGAGCCTCTCGAGGCCGGCGGCCGTCCCATCGCCCTCCTGCCCCAGGCCTCCCAGGAAGATCACCAGCGGATAGGTCGCCTCGGAATTGTCGTCATAGTCCTGCGGCAGGTACTCCCAGTAACCGTAGTTGATGCCCTGAACGGTGGTCCTGGGACGCGCCAGGATCTGCCCCTGCGCGGCCAACGAGCCCTGCGCGAAGAGCAGGACCCAACCCAACAAGATGCGCTGCGATGTCGACATAGCGACTCCTCTCCAACGATGGGGGACGTCGATACTTTAGTTACCAAGTTACACTTATTCCATGAATTGATTGAGTTGCAGTCTAGACAGATAAATCTAGATTCAGTGGAGACAACGGCGCCCCTGGCGTGCGGGCACGGCAACCCAGGCGGCCACCCGCCCACGAGCGCTCGTGTCATGACGTCTGACAGGGGGTTGGCATAGGCTGCCTTTTGTTCCTCACGAAAGGCTCCGACTTGAAGGCTACCTATACGCTCAGCCACCCCGTGCTCCCCATGGGGGCGTCGTCCAAGGTCGATCTGCTGGTGACGTTCTCCTCGGAGGGTACGGCGTCCACGCGACGCTCGCTCAACCTGGGGCTCGTCATCGACCGCTCGGGCTCCATGGCGGGTGCGCCGCTGAAGAATGCCATCCAGGCCTCGCACGAGCTGGTGGAGCGCATGCGCCCCGAGGACACGCTGTCCGTCGTCACCTATGACGACGCGGTGGCCACGGTGCTCGCCCCGGTGAAGGTCAAGGACAAGGCGGCCATCGGCAAGGTGCTCGCCCGGGTCAACGCGGGCGGCTGCACCAACCTGAGTGGCGGGTGGCTCAAGGGCGTGGAGCACGTGAAGAGCCAGCTGTCCGCCGAGGGAATCAACCGCGTGCTGCTGCTCACCGATGGGCAGGCCAACGCGGGCATCACGGACCCGGGCCAGCTCATCAACATGGCGCGGGAGAAGTCCAACGCGGGCATCATCACCACGACGCTGGGCTTCGGCGCCAACTTCAACGAGGACCTGCTCATCGGCATGGCCAATGCCGGCGAGGGGCACTTCTATTACATCCAGTCGCCCGAGGACGCCGCGGGGGTGTTCCGCATCGAGATGGAGGGCCTGGGCTCGCTGGTGGCGCAGAACCTGGAGGTGGTGCTGAAACCCGCCCCCACGGTCAAGGTGGCGAGCGTGCTCAACCGCTACCGCACCGAAGCGCGGGGCCAGGAGGTGTCCGTGGGCCTGGGCGACGTGTACGCCACGGAGCCACGGCAGCTCGCGGCGGAGCTGTCGGTAGCGGCCCCGTCGTCGGCCGGTCCGACGACGCTCGCCACGCTGGTGTTCAAGGCACAGGTGGTGGTGGACGGGAGCGTACGGGAGGTGACGGGCGAAGTGCCCATCCTCGCGCAGCTGGCCCCGGCCGCCGAGTCGGCGGCGGTGGCGGCGGACAGGAACGTGCTGGCCCAGACGAGCCGCCTGCGCATCGCGCGCGTGAAGGACCAGGCCATCGAGCTGGCCGACAAGGGCGAGCTGGCTTCGGCCTCCAAGCGTCTGCGCGAGGTCATCTCCGAGCTGTCGTCCCTCCTGGACAAGGCCTCGTACGAGCTCGCCGAGGAGGTGGAGCAGCTGTCGCACTACGCGCAGCGGCTGGAGTCGCGCACCTACGATGCCGTGCTCCGCAAGGAGCTGAGAGACCAGTCGTATCAGGCCGGCACGCGCACCCGTGGAGACCTGGCGCTGCGCGGGACGGCGGGAGGCTCGGCGGACAGCCTGGAGGCCGTGAGCGACGCGGGCGGTGGCATCGTGCTGGAGTGCGTGCGCGAGGGCGGCAAGCTGCGCGTACACACCGTCTCCCCGGGGTATGACGCGAGCTTCAACGTGCAGTTCCCCCGGAGCGCGCGCGAGGAGGGCGTGCGCTACGTGGTGGAGAAGCTGGAGACCTCCGGAGACGGCACCTTCTACCGGGTGGTGGGCAACATCAAGCGGCTGGCGGCGCCGGGACAGCAGCGGTCAGCACGCAAGCAGGAGGCGGCCCCCGCCAAGACGGGCAAGCCCACGGCCTCGAAGGTGACGGCCAGCTCGGCGGCGGACCTGCCCACGACGAACAGCGTGGGCACGGGGGTCATCGTCCAGTGCGTCAAGGAGGGCAGCAAGCTGCGCGCCCGAGTGGTGTCGGACGGGTACGACCCGAACCTCAACATCCGCTTCCCGCGTGAAATCCGCGAGGAGAACGTCCTCTACGTGGTGGACGAGATCATCACCATGGCCAACGGCAGCTCCTACATCGCCTGCGGCGACATCCGCCGGCTGGTGCAGTAGCGACGCGCGGACGACTCCCCTCCTCCACGGGTGCTCCCCGTGGAGGAGGTCACTTCCTTCGTCAGTTCGAGCTCTGGACTCCGACTTCCGGCCGGGTGGGGTCGTCGAAGACCGGGAGCGGCGCGGGGGGCAGCACGGCCTGGACCGGCGACGACGCCGTGAAGTCGAGGACCGGGTTCGTCGGCTGCGCGGCCTTCATCCAGAGCAGCGACGCCGAGAGGACCACCGAGGCCTCCTCGGCCGTGAGCCAGCGGCTCTCGGGGGCCACGAGGCGGATGAAGCGGGTGGGCGCGGGCTGCGAATCGGGCGCGCCCTCCTGGCTCCCATGGACGCTCTCGCCCGGCGCGTGGAACTCCTGCCAGCGGTAGTACTTGCCCTCGATGACCTGCAGGACCTCACGCTTCGGAAGGAGGTCATTGCGGTTGCTGGGCGGGTTCACCAGGCGGAAGTAGGCCGGCGGATGCAGCGGGATGGGGACGCCCCGCAGCGTCTTCCGATTCAGCAGCAGCGCGCTGAGGGACAGCTGCGGCTGCAGCTGACCGGCTCCGGGAGCGCCGACTCCGACGATACACGCCCTGTTCATCCAGGCCTCGACGACCTGCTGGTTCTCGGAAACCATGCGGGTGCCAATGCCATCCCAGGTGCTGCTGTGGCCCCGGTTGACGCCGACGATGTATCGCTCGTTCGTGCTGCTGTAATACACCCAGACCGGGCTGCCGCTGGCGCCTCCCGTCGAGGTCGCGTCGTAATACATCTTGCGTGACTCGTAGAGGCCGACGTCACCGAACCCGCGCCACTGCTCCTGCGCCATGCCGACCCCCGCGAGAGGCAGGTCCTCGGAGGGGTAGCCCGACAGGTTGATGAAGCCGGGCTCCTCCTCGAATGCGACGGGGATATAGGTGTTGATGCCCATGCTGCCGAACGAGCTCGACACGAAGATGGCGCCGTAGTCGTACTTGCTGTCGAGCGTGGCGACCCACCGGGTGTTGGTGGCGAGCCCCGAGTCCGACCTGCTCCCGAAGGGGTCGACGCTCGCGCCCTGCACCTCGCTGTAGTAGCTGCCGGGATGCACCGATGCAATCTCGCGCCACGTGCCCGTCTGACCGTTCCAGACCACGTGTCCGTTGGTCAGGACGGTGCAGCCCGCGATGAGCCCACCGCTGCCGCGGCCTCCGCCCACGGGGCCGATCTTCACCTTCACGATGGTGTGCCACGGAAACACGATGGGGCTCTCGACGATGTCGCGCTCGTCGGTGGCCTCCGCGGGGGACGCGAAGCCGACGAGGCCCGCGACGAGGGAGAGTGCAGCCGACGTACGGATGTATCGACGATGAACGTGTGACGAAGAAACGGACATGAAGCCTCCTTGCGAGTACAGAAGGCTTTTCGCGTCGGCGCCGGAAGATCCGACATGCCGTTGCGAGAAACAGCAGGGCTCCACTCCGTCCACCCGGTGGACACTCGCGCGTCGCCACATCTAGAGTCCCCTGAATTCCATGACTCGCAGCGTGACGGAGGGGACCGCGGAGCTGGTGGAGCGAGCACTCGCCCGGGATGGCGAGGCGCTGCGGTCCCTGGTGGACATGCTCACCCCCGTCATCCAGTCCCGCGTGGCGCGAGCCCTGCTGCGCCGGGCCTCGGCCGCGAGCGGGCGGAACATCCGCCAGGAAGTCGCCGACCTGACTCAGGACGTGTTCGCCGCCCTCTTCGCCGACCAGGGCAGGGCGCTGCGAGCGTGGAGGCCCGAGCGTGGGCTGACGCTGGCCAACTTCGTCGGCTTCGTCGCCGAGCGGCAGGTGGCCTCCATCCTCCGGACGACGTGCCGCAGCCCCTGGACGGAGGACCCGACCTTGCTGGAGGAGCTCGACTCCCCCGCGGAAGACTCCAGCGTGGAGCTGCGGCTGGAGTCCCAGCAGATGCTGGAAGCGCTCCTGGACCGCCTGCGCGAGGAGCTCAGCCCCCTGGGCCTGTCCCTCTTCGAGGCCATCTTCATCCACCAGCGCTCGGTACCCGAGGTCTGCGAGCAGATGGGCATGAGCCGGGATGCCGTCTACGCCTGGCAGAGCCGGCTGGGGCGGCTGAGCCGGCGGCTCGGCGCGGAGCTCATGTCAGATTCACAGGACCCGCCGCGAATACCTAAAGTGAGTGACGTTCCATGAGCGACAAACTTCTCCGGGAGCTGGGCCGCGTGGCGCGGGAGCGTCAGCGCGCCGAGGCACGCGACGGGCGCTGGGAGTCGCTCACGGAAGGGACGCTCTCGGAGGACGAGCGGCGGGAGCTGGAGCGGCTTGCCCAGGAGGAGCCGTCCGCGGCGGAGGCGTACGAGGCCTTTCGCCCACTGGATGCGACAGCGCGGGAGCACATCGCCGCACGCCTGGAGCGGGAGCTCGCGGAGCAGACCGCTGGTGGCACGCCACTTCTCTCACGCGAACCGCTGGCTCCTGCCCGCGAAGCGCAGTCTCCCGCCCGCCAGGCCCCACGCGCGCCCAGACGGGGCCTGCGGAGGCTCGCGCCGGCGGTGGCCGCCATGGCCGCTGCCGCCGCGCTCCTCTTCGTGCTCCTCCCCCGGGAGACACCTCCCCTGCCGGGCTACAGCCTGTCCGTCTCCAGCGAGCAGGCGGTGCGCGCCGGGGCGCCGGCGCAGGACGTGCCACGCCTCGGTCCCGGCTCCCGGCTCGACGTGCTCCTGCGCCCGGAAGAAACGGTGGAGGGAGCGGTGGAGGTGCGCGCCTTCCTCCTGAGGCCGGGCGAGGTACGGGCCTGGACACCGCCCCTGGAGCGCTCCGCGGAGGGCGCGGTTCGCATTCGCGGTCCGGTGGAGGAGCTGCTCTCCGTTCCGCCGGGCGAGTGGACCCTGGCCATCGCAGTAGGCCGTCCCGGGACACTGCCGGAAGCACCAGAGGAACTGCTCGCCGGAGTCGAGGAGGGCCGCGCGCCACAAGAGGGCCCCTGGAAGCTCCTCACCCAAAAGCTCCTCCTCGTGGACCGCCCTTGAGTCGGGCCTCGCTGCTGCTGGCACTGGGCCTGCTGCTCACCAGCGGGGCCTGTCAGTGCCGGAGCCAGCCGCCCGCCGCAGCGCCACCACCGCCACCCTCCCTGCACGTCGGGTTCGCCGGCTGCGCAGCCGTCACGAGCGGCCCCGTCTGTGAGCTGCCCGGAGACCGCCGCCTCCGGCTCTGGGTGGAGGTTCCCAAGCAGGTGGCGCTGAGCGTCTCCGCGGGTGGGGCTCGCCTTCCCGTGGAAGAGCGCGAAGTCCGAGGCGGACGCGCCTGCACCTTCGTGGTGCCGGCCGGAGCCACGGAGGTGGTGCTGGCGGTGAGCCTGCCCCAGGGCCCGGCGGTTTGGCGGCTGCCGGTGCGGAACTCGGAGCAGGTGCCGCTCCTCCAGCGTGCAACGGCGCTGCGCGCGGAGGGGAAGGCCGAGGATGCGGCGAAGCTGCTGCGCGAGGAGACGCCGGCCCTCCCGGAGGTCCCGCGCACGCGGGCGAAGAGCCTGCTGGCCCGCGTCGAATTATCGCTGGGCCATGCCGAGGAGGCGGCCGCGCACCTGAGGGAATCCATGGCGCTCCATCGCCTCGGGGGGCGGCGCTCGGACGAGGCCAGCGACGCGATGGTCCTCGTCTACACGCTCATCCACCACGGACGCCGCTTCACCGACGCGCGCGAGGTGCTCGAGGCCGTGGGCTCCATGGAAGGCAACCATCCCGAGGGGGGCGCCCAGCGGGCCTACCATGAGGGACTGCTGGCCCTGGAATCGGGAGACGTCGGCGCCGCGCTCCAGCACTTCGCCGAGGCGGAGCTGCTCGCGGAGCGGCTGGGCATCGGACGCCTGCACCGGGCCGTTCGGCAGGTGCTGGCGACGACGCTTCAGTCCCTCGGCCGCGACGAGGAGTCCCTCGTGCTGCTGGGAGCGCTGCGTGACGAAACAGCGGGCTCCGACTGTGAGAAGGCGGACCTGCTCACCAACATCGGCTGGGGACTGCTGCTCGCGCGGGAGGCCGGTGGCGCGCCACGGGGCGAGCCGGTGCCCCCGCTGGAGGAAGCGCTCGCCCTCTACCGCGGCGTGTGTGCCAGCCCTGACGACGAGGCCAATGTCCTCGTGAACCTGGCGCTGGCGGAGCTGCACGCCGGACGCGCCGGGGCCGCGGCGGCACGGCTGCGTGAGGCCCGCCACGCACGCCCCGAGCCGGGAGCCCGCCTCGCCCTGTGGTGGCTGGACCTCGAAGGACGCATCCACCTGGCCGCGGGACAGGCGCGTCAGGCACGGCAGCGCTTCGCACGGCTCGCGGAGCTGGCCGAGGCCTCGGCGTCCCCCGAGGCCCGCTGGCGCGCGGCATTCGGCCAGGCCCAGGCGGCGGAGCAGCTCGGGGACGTGCGCACGGCGCTCGCGGCCCATGCCCGGGCCGAGGCCCTGCTGGACGGCGAGGCCCTGCGGGTGCCGCTCATGGAGGGCCGGCACGTCTTCCTGCGTGAGCGCGAGCGCGGCAGCCGTGCGTACGTCGCGCTCGCGGTGAGGACAGGACACGTCACGGAGGCCCTGGAGGCGGCCCGGCGCGCGCGAGCACGGGTGCTCGAGGCCGTGCGGCTCTCGGACCGAGTGACGCACCTCCCGGCAGCGGAGCGAGCCCGGTGGGACACCGCCCTCGCCGCCTACCGCCAGGAGCGCGAAGCCCTGGACGAAGAGGCCGCGCGGGACTGGCGGCTGTCCACGGCCCGCCTCGCGGAGGTCCGCCAGGCCCGGCGACTGCGGGACGAACGACTGCGGGCGCTCCTGGAGGAGTCCTTCACCCTCCTCGTGCCCGCCGCCTCCGCGACGCGCTCTCCGCAGGGCACGCGTCCCCGTCCCGCTCCCGGGGAGCTGTGGCTCGTCTACTACCCTGCGCCACGAGGGTGGATTGGCTTCGCGGCCGCCGAGCACACCGTGAAGGCCCGCTTCCTCGAGCCCGTCGCGCCCGGTGCTTCGCCCGAGGTGCTGGCCGCCACCCTGCTGGAGCCCTTTCGCGAGGAGCTCCTCGCGGCCCGTCGCGTCACCCTGGTTCCCTACGGAGTGCTTCGCGCGGTGGACTTCCATGCCCTGCCCTTCGGCGCGGACGCGCTGGTCGCGGGGCGTCCCGTGGCCTACGCGCTGGACCTGGCGAGGCCGGAGCCGGCCGAGGCAGCCCCCCGCGAGCGCACCGCGCTCATCGTCGCCGACCCCGAAGGCAACCTCCCCCAGGCGCGAGAAGAGGCGCGGCTCGTCCACGCGGCGCTGCGCGAGGACTGGCAGGTCCAGGTGCAGTCGGGCCCCGCCGCGACGGGGGCGGGCGTTCGCGCCGCGCTCGAGCGCGCGGAGCTCTTCCACTACGCCGGGCATGGGCGCTTCGCCGGGCTCGGCGGTTGGGAGAGCGTGATGCCCCTGCACGAGGGACAGCTGACGGTGGGCGACGTGCTGGCCCTGCGTCGCGTTCCCTCCTGGGTGGTGCTCTCGGGCTGCGAGACGGTCCTCGCGGCCCAGGACTCTCCCGTGGAGGGCCTGGGACTGGCACAGGCCTTCCTGGCCGCCGGCGCACACGGGGCCGTGGCCGCCTGGCGCGAGGTGGACGACGCGCACGCCATGGAGCTGATGCGAGCGCTCTACCGCCACGACGGGCCCTTCACCGCCACCGGGCTGCCGGAGGCGCTCCGCCACGCCCAGCTCGAGCTTCGCGCCCGCCGGCCGGAGTCGGACTGGGCCGCCTTCCGCGCACTCGTTCCCTGAGCCACACCCCTCCCTCCTGGAGACACACGCATGGACCCCACCCGCCGTCTGCTTGCCATCACCCTGGCCTTCGGGGTCGCGGCCTGTATGCCCTCGGGGACAGCCCCGGAAGCAGAAGGGCGCCCGCCCCTGGCGCGTCAGGAGCTCGCTTCGGATGCCGGGACGCCGCCCTGCCCCGCCGCGAATGGAGGGACCTGCGTTGCCGTCTCGCCAGCCATCGCGCCCGAAGCGGCGTGCCCGAGCAGCCGGTGGATTGCCGTCCTGAAGCCGGACATCTCCAGCTGCCCGCCGGGCCCCTCCGGCTCGGCAGGCCAGTGGGTCGAGGCCCGGCTGTTCGCGGCCACGAAGGGACAGTGGGCGCTGCCCCCCGGACTCGCGCCCTTCTGTTCCTACGACTGGGTGTCCTCGGGAAGCGGCCTCCCCCCACCGCTGGCGGTAGCGGCGCTGAAGTCGGCCGTGGACGGGCGGACGGTGAGAATCGACCCCGACTGTCAGGTGGTGGCGCCCCTGGGGACGAGCGCCACCGTCAAGGCCGCCTGGCAGATGCTGCAGAAGGACTTCCATGCGCAGACCGAGCGGCTGGCCGTCCTCCCCACGGGCGCGACGCTCCCCCCTGTCGAGGTGCGCGTCGCGGTGGTGGACTCCTCGCCGCACCGCTACAGCGGGGGCGAGGCAGTGGAGGACCGGCTCGGACATGGGCATGCGATGGGCCGCGTCGTGCGCGAGCTGGGCTGTCCGGACGGCAGCCCGGTCTGCATTGCCCAGGTGTCCAACCACCTGTCGCTCCCCCAGGTGACGCCGAACGTGCGGGACCTGGCGCATGGCGGCTACTTCGGAGAGCAGACGCAGCTCGCGCGGGCCATCCACAACGCGGTGACCGAGTGGCGCGCCCACAACGCGGGGAACGTCCCCCCGGGTGAGCCCGCGACACCCCAGCCCCGGCTGGTCGTCAACCTCAGCCTCGCCTGGGACGCCCGCTTCGGCGGCGCATACGACGGCAATCAGGTGGAGCAACTTCCGGCGCCGGTGCGTGCCGTCCATGCCGCCATCACCCATGCCGTCTGCCGTGGAGCCGTGGTCATCGCCGCGGCAGGCAACGACCCGGGCGGACCGGATACCGTCCACGGCCCCATGCTCCCCGCCCGGTGGGAGCAGAAGCCGGCGCCGGAGTACTCGCAGTGCGAGCCGCTCGAGGACCCGGGCTATCCGGCGCCGACCGCCTACCCCCGCTTTCCGCCAGCCAATGTGACGCCCTACCGGCCCCTGGTGTACGCGGTGGGCGGAGTGCGCGCGGACGACGCCCCGCTGGCGAGCACCCGTCCCGGAGGGCGCCCGCGCCTGGCAGCCCCCGGAGCGCATGCGCTGGCGTCGGACACCGACGTGTTCGGCAGGCTCCAGCCCACGGACATCCTCACCGGGACGTCCGTGTCCACGGCGGTGGTGTCCGGAGTGGCCGCCACCAGCTGGGGTTACCGGCCCGACCTCTCCGGGCCCGAACTCATGGAGCGCGTACGCCAGGGCTCGGTCCCCCTGGGCACCCCCGCGGACTTCTGCCTGGGCGGACTCCCTTGCCCATGGCCCTCCTCGGACCCGCGCCGCGTCATCGGCCGTGTCTCCCTCTTCCGGGCCCTGGAGGCCGCCTGCAAGGGCGTCGTCTCCCAGCACTGCCCGTCACTCCTGCCGCCCCCGCCAGCCCCGCGGCCCGCGCATGGCTCGCCTCTGCCGACCTTGGATACGGCCACGAGGAACAGCATCGAGTCGAAGCTCACCCGCACCGTCGACGGCTCGGCGCTCAACGTGGCGCTACCTCCGCTGCCCATCTGCCGCCAGAGCGCGCTGCGCTCCAACCGCTGGGCCTACGATGAGACGGTCTGCCCGTTCCGCCAGTACTACGGCATCCCGCTCCGGCCCTGGACGAACCCGCAGCCGAGCAAGAATCCCTGCACCTGCTGCCTGATGGAGGTCGACACGAACGAGGCCCTCGCCCTCGCGCCCACCGCGACCCTCTACCTCAGCATCGACAGCGAGTACGTGACCCGGAGCCTGGACTCACCCACGCTGCTGCTCAACGGCAGGTACGAGCTGGACATCTCCGGGGTGATGGAGCGCGCGGGGCAGCCCACCCTCACCGGGGGCGACGAGGTCAAGGTGACCGGGATTCCCATCGACCCGGCCTGGCTCCCCATCGACAGCGCGGAGCTCATGTTGCGCGGTGAGGAGGTGGGCGTCCCGTACTCCACTTCCAGCGAGCTGCTCCTGCAGTAGCGCGCGGGGCCTCAGCCCAGGGTCGCCGACCCCACGTTGCCGGGAACGCGCGCCGGCTCCGCCGCCGGTGCGCTCACCTTCACGGCAAGCCAGAACCCCGTCACGTACAGCACCGTCTGCGCCACCAGGGTGAAGGCCACCATGGGGCCCACAATCGGCGGCCCGTAGATGGAGATGACGAACCACCCGAGGACGAAGGGCACGAGGTACCGCGCACCGGAGCGCAGCAGGGGCGTATAGGCCGCGAACAGCCACACCCCGCCCACCGCGCAGTACGTCCACGGCGCGAACGGGCTCCGGAAGGAGGACAGGCTCAGCAGCGCCAGCCACACCACCAGCTGGGTCAGCCTGAAGTGGGAGCCCGCCTCTCCTCCCGCCTCGCGCTTGTAGAGCCGGTGCGCCACCACCACGGCCAGCGCCACGACCAGCAGCGAGTACACCGCGATGATGGCGCGAGCGACGGCGAGCGGGTCCGCGATCCGCACCCCCACGAGCTGCAGTTTGAAGGGCACGCCGAACGGCGAGTAGTTCACCAGGATGGCCGGCGTGAAGTTCCACACGAAGTCGAACAGCTCTCCGCTGGAGATGCGCGGCACCGCGCTGGTGAGGTAGTCCACGAAGGGCTTCTCACCGACGACCAGGAACGCGAGCACCGTGTAGAGCGCGCCGAAGCCCGTCGTCCACAGCGCGTCCTTCCATCGCCGCTGGACCAGCAGGTAGATGCCGAGCACTCCCGGGAAGATCTTCGCGAGGATGGCGAACGCCAGCAGCGCCCCGCCCAGCGCATGGCGCTTCCTGTCGAACGCAATCATCCCGCCCAGGCACAGGCCGTAGACGAGCAGGTGGATGTTGCCCAGCTGCACGTTCACCAGCGTGGGCAGCGACAGCCACACCACCGGCGTCAGCCCGCCCAGCACCGCGCCCTCGCGCCCGCCCACCCAGGACGCCACGAAGAGCATCGAGAGCAGCGCGGCGGCGGTGTAGAGGACGTACCAGCCCGCCCGCAGCGAGAAGAAGTCGCGGCTGATGCTCAGCATCAGCTTCGGCAGCAGCAGGAACTGGGGCGGATACGCGTAGTAGTCGCGCTCCAGCGGCTCCACCGCCGGGAGCACCGCGTCCAGCTCGGGCGACTTGTAGTGGCTGAGGATGAAGAGGTTCTCCTTCCCCTGCTCCGCGAGCACGGCGGCGCTCAGGTAGCCCGACAGGCAGGTGTGCTTCACCATGAACTCCACCTTCGGAGTCAGCGAGTACTGCTTCTGGTGCGGGTCGAGCATGAAGACGCCCAGCCGCGCCATCGCCACCACCACCAGGAGCGACGCCAGCCCCAGCAGGACGAAGGCCGTCCGGGACCTGCCGCGCAGCCAGGCCACCCACTCGGTGGGGACCCGCGGCACCAGGAAGAAGAACGACAGCGCACCGGCCACGAGCCCCACCGGAAGGGCCGCGCCGAAGGGCACTCCCAGCAACACCAGCAGCACGACCAGCAGGGGCGCCAGGAGCCCCGTGACAAACCCCGCCATCAACGCCGAGCCGGCGTTGAGCGAGGAACGGAATGCGGCGGACTGCGCGGACATGGCGGACGCTCTCTGTCTTGGAAGGCGTGGACGCTACTGGCCGGGACTGACGTCGGCCGGAGCGGCCTTCTCCAGCACGAAGGTGACGTGAGCCGAAAACGGCGCCGCGTGGCGGCTGCGCTCCAGGCACCGCTCCACGCCCCACAGCCGCCGGTAGGCGAACTCCGGCACGAAGTCCGGCAGGAAGGTCCGGTACTCCGTCTTCACCAGCTTCCAACCCTCGCTGAACGGACCGCTGGTCTCCTTGAGCCACACCTCCGTGCCGTCATCGATGTCCTTGATGAGCGGAAAGATGTAGCTCATGTAGAAGCGGAACAGCGGGTTGTTCACATTCATCTCGTGCACCAGGAAGCGGCCCCCGGGCCGCAACACCCGCTGCACTTCCTTGAAGGCCTGCTGCTGCCGGTGCTCGTCTGGCAGGTGGTGGATGACGTTCACCGCATAGACGAAGTCCTGCGAGCCATCCTCGAAGGGCAGCGCCGCGATGGAGCCCTGACGCACCAGGTTCCCATCCGAGCCCAGATACTTCCGGGCCTGCTTCACCTGGTTCTCTGAGAAGTCAATCCCTTCGACGTGATACCCCCGGGACAGCATCTCCTTGAGATACCAACCCTGACCGCAGCCGGCGTCAATCCCGCGCACATATTCCTGACGTGGCAGGTGGTCCTGGTTCAATTCGATCTTCCGGCTGAGCAGCCTCAGGCGGATGTGCTCCGGCACGTTGGATTTGTATTCGTCCGCAATCACATCGAAGTGGTTGGCCTCCGCCGACTCACGGCGCACCTGCTGGCGCAGCCGCACCAGCGCCCACAGGGCCCCCGCGATGACGAGCCAGTAGGTGAAGGCCCGCACCAGCGCCGTGGAGTAGACGGCGACCTCCGCGGACACGCCGAGCTGGACGAGCATGGAGATCATCCCGCGCCCCACCATCAGGAAGCCCGGCCAGGCGAGTGACGCGGCGCCCTGCGCATGGCTGGCGGCGTAGATGCGCACCGCCTCCGGGAGGGCGACCTCCACGCCGAACAGCCGCAGCGTGCCCCACAGGGACAGGCCGGTGACGCTCCAGATGAGGATGGCGAAGCTCTGCGCGAACAGCAGGCTGGTGGCCAGGGGCAGCACGCCAATCCGGCGCGCCCGGCTCTTGGTGGGGAACAGCGCCAGGGCGAACGCCCCCGCCACGAAGACGACGGCCGCGCCCCCCACCAGCGAGTAGGACGCGGCATACGCGAGGACGCCAATCGCCACCGCGTCCGTGGCCAGGTCCGCCAGCAGCAGCGCGAGCGCCCGCATGAACCGCTCCCGGAGCGGCGCGATCCTCAGGACATACAGGACGTAGAACGGCGTGAGGTTGCCCACGAAGGACGCCAGGAAGGCCAGGAACAGCTTGCGGCTGGGCGCCAGCACATGGCCGGCCCGCAGCAGGAACATCCACTTGAGATATCGGGTCGCCAGGTTCCCGATTGTGATCGACGCGGTCAGCGCGACACACAGGATAACAGACAGGACTGACGTGTGATTCAAGACCCCCAGCGCCACGTCGGGAACGCTGTACTCACGGAACGTATCCAATGAGTTGGCAATGGAGAGCCCGATACCCAGCACGAGAAGTATGGCGACAATGGATTGCACCCAGATACTTTTCATGCAAGACTTCCCCGCCTGTTCAATGGATGTCCGGGCTCAATTCGCGATCATTCGCGGCTGCGCTCCGCGGAAACTTCCACGACACAATCACCTCAACAGCTACCATCGCCATGATTGCAAATCAACCGGCCGAGACATTCTGCATCATCGGTGCCGGCGCGGCCGGACTGGCCGTCGCAAAGGCATTCAAGACGGCGGGCCTTACCTTCGAGGTATTGGAGTCCGCCTCTGGAATAGGGGGCATCTGGGATGCCTCGCGCGCCGACTCACCGGTGAGCCGCAACACCCACGTCATCGCCTCGAAGTCCGTGCAGGCGTATCCGGATTTCCCCATGCCGGCGTCCTACCCGGACTATCCCAATCACAGCCTCGTGCTGGACTACCTGAGAGACTATGCGCACAGCGCCGGCATCCTGCCGCACATGCGCTTCAACACCTCCGTGCTGCAGGTGGAGCCGGCGGGCCCGCGGTGGCGCGTGCGGGTGGAGGGCGGGCCTGAGCGCGAGTACGCGGGCGTGGTGCTGGCCAGCGGCCACGACCGCACGCCCCGCATCCCGGAGTTCCCGGGCCAGCACTCCATCGAGGTGCTGCACTCGAAGAGCTACAAGAGCCCTGCCCAGCTGATGAACAAGCGCGTGCTGGTGGTGGGCGCCGGCCAGTCCGCGGCGGACATCCTCTGTGAGTCGGCGATGAACGCGGCGCGGACGTTCCACAGCACCCGGCGCGGGTTCTTCTGCATGCCCAAGTACCTGATGGGCCGCCCCACCGACACCATGCTGCAGGCGAAGGCGCCGAGCTTCCTGCGCCGCCTCTCCTACTACCTCTTCTTCCGCTTCCTCTGGCGGCGCTCCAGGGGCCTGGGCATGCCGGTGCCGGTGATGAAGCAGGACCTGGTCATCCCGGTGCTGGGGGACCAGCTGCATCACCACTACACCCACGGGGACATCGTCCATAAGGGCAACGTGCGCCGCCTGGAGGGCGACCGCGTCTACTTCGACGACGGGACGGACGAGCAGATCGACGTCGTGTTCCTCGCCACGGGGTATCTGCCGTCCTATCCCTACATCGACCGCAAGCACCTGAACTGGGCCGAGGGCGACAACCGCCCGTCCCTGTTCATGCACATCTTCCCGCCCGAGGCCGACAACCTCTTCGTCGTGGGAATGGTGCGACCGGTGGGCTCACACTGGGACGTCTACGAGTACCAGGGCCGGCTCATCGCGGCCTACCTCCGGGCACGCCAGCAGGCGCCGGACAGGGCCCGGCGGCTGGACGACCTCCGGCGGAGCCGGGGCCCCCAGTCCGACTTCCGGGCCGGCATCCGCTTCTACAACCCCGCCGACTACCCTCTAGTGGTCGAGAAGCAGGAGTATGTGAATCACGTGAAGGGTCACCTCCGGAAGCTGGGCTGAGGTGCCCTCCCCGGCCCGGCTCAGCGCCTGCCAGGGACGAACGCCGCGAGCTCGCGCGCCACTGCGGCGGTCAGCGCCGGGCGCTGCTCGTGCAGGTAGAAGTGCCCGCCGGGGAAGAGCTCGACGGACTCCAGGTGGGACGCCAGCTCGCCCCAGGCACGAAGCTGCCCGGGCGTCGCGCGCTCGTCGTCCCGCCCGCCGTAGACGTGGAGCGGGCAGGCAAGCGGGCCGTCGTCCTCGAACTCGTACGTGTCGAAGACCTCGAAGTCCGCCCGGAGGACGGGGAGGAAGAGGGCCCGCAGGTCCGGCTCGGAGAAGACCTCCTCGGGCGTGCCGCCATAGCCGCGAATCTCGGAGAGGAACTCGGCGTCTCCCAGGCGCCACAGCAGCTTGCGGCTCCGGGGCAGGTGCGGCGCGGCCGCGGCGCTGACGAACAGCGCGCAAGGCCCCTGGCGCCCCACGCGGCGCAGGTGCCGAGCGAGCTCGAACGCGAGGAGCGCGCCCATGCTGTGGCCGAAGAATACGAAGGGGAGGTCCAGGAAGGGTGCCACGCCTTCCGCGATTGCTTCCACCAGTGCCGCCGCGCGACGGATGGGTGGCTCGCGCAGCCGCGCCCGCCTGCCTGGCAGCTCTACCGCACACACCTCGATGTCCTCCGGGAAGTCACCTTGCCAGCGGCTGTAGATGGACGAACCGCCCCCCGCATAGGGCAGACAGAACAGCCGCAGCCGGGCAGCCGGCGACGGCCGGCGGTAGAGCCATTGAGCGTTCATGATGTGGTGCGCCACACAGCGTGACACGTCTACGCATGCGGCGAGACACCGCGAGTATTTCGACAACCCGAACAGACGTCAACGCGGGGTCATCGAGACTCAGCCACCGCGGCAATTTCCGTCGCACAGCCGGGCCATGTCAGTCCCCTCAGGTACAGAGCAATCATCGCGGGCTTCAACCCACGAAGGCTCACAAACACGACACGGCAATCCCCACCCAGGTGACCGGCTTCGGCTCATGCGTCAGAAAAATACAGCGAAGAGTGAGGCGAAACAGCCGCCAGGGCCGGGGCTGCTCGCGGCGTTGAAGCTGACTCCTGACCTGACGCGAGACGCGCTCGGGACGATGAGTCGTATCTCGCGCACGCATGGAGACCTGGTGCGGGTGAAGATCGGGCCGATGCTCGTGTATCTGCTCAATCACCCGGACTACGCGAAACACGTCCTGCAGGACAATCACACCAACTACCGCAAGAGCTCCATCTACCACGAGTTCAGCGTCCTGCTCGGCGACGGCCAGCTGACGACGAACGACATGGAGTACTGGCGGAGCCAGCGCAAGCTCATCCACCCGGCCTTCTCACGCGCCCACCTGGAGCGGTACTTCTCGAAGGTCTCGGAGAGCTCCAGCGCCATGCTGGAGCGGTGGGAGGCCTCGGCCCGGGCAGGCCAGCCGCTCGACGTCTATCGCGAGTTCATGCGCCTGCTGCTGAGCCTCACCGGGAAGATCCTCTTCAGCATCGACCTCAGCGAGGAAGCGCCGCAGGTGAGCGACGCGATGCGTGTCGCGTTCGACTTCATCATGAAGCGCGTGAATGCGCCCCTCAAGCTGCCGCGCGACTTCCCCACCCCGGCCCGCCAGCGCGTCGCCCGCCATGTGGACGTGCTGAATGAGATCGTCCGCCGCCTCATCGAGGAGCGGCGCCAGGGCGAGGACCGGGGTGACCTGCTCACCACCCTCGTGCGGGCGCGCGACGAGGCCGGCAATGCGATGAGTGACGAGCACCTGCGCGACGAGATCAAGACGCTGCTCGTCGCCGGGCACGAGTCGCCGGCCAACATCCTCTCCTGGGCCTGCTACCTGCTCTCGCTCAACCCGGACAAGGAGGAGCGGCTCGTCGCGGAGATTGCCCAGGTGGTGGGTGACCGGCCGCCGACGTTCGCGGACCTGCCGCGCCTGCGCTACTGCCAGATGGTCATCGAGGAGACGATGCGCCTCTACCCGCCCGCCTGGGTGGTGGAGCGCACGCCCATCGAAGACGACGAGATTGGCGGCTTCCACATCCAGGCCGGGGCCCGGGTGACGATGTTCATGTACGAGATCCACCGGCACCGCGACTTCTGGGAGGAGCCCGAGCGCTTCGAGCCCGAGCGCTTCTCCGAGGAGCGCTCCGCCGGACGCCACCGGTTCTCCCTGTTCCCCTTCTCCGGAGGGCCGCGCATCTGCCTGGGCAAGGACCTCTCCATGGTGGAGATGGTCATGTGCCTCACCATGGTCGTCCAGCGCTTCCGGCTCCGGCTGGAGCCCACGCATCCGGTGGTTCCGCTGCCCTCGGTGAACCTGCGGCCTCGCGACGGAATCGTCTTCCACATCTCCCCGCGCCGGAGCGCCGTGGCCGCGGACGGGTGATGGCGACGTCCCGCGGCCACGCAACGTGATCGAAGCATCGAGCAGCGAGGAGCCAGTTCCCATATGAGTCCGTTCGGATCGGCGCAGACAGGGGGTGCGCGTCGTGGCCGCGACCCCGCGGTAATCGGCATGGCCTGCCGCTTCCCCGGCGCGGACGATGTGGCCGGGTTCTGGCGCAACCTCGCCGCGGGCATCAACTCCGTCACGGAGATTCCAGCGGACCGGTGGGATGTCGGCCGGTGGTACTCGCCGGACATCGGTGCCCCCAACCGCTCCACGAGCCGCTGGGGGGCGTTCGTCCGCGACTTCGACCGCTTCGACCATGCGTTCTTCAACGTCTCGCCGCGCGAGGCGCGCAGCATGGACCCGCAGCAGCGCCTGCTCCTGGAGGAGACCTGGCACTGCCTGGAGGACGCGGGCATCTCCGTGGAGACGCTCGTGCGGGCCCGCACCTCCGTCTACGTGGGCGCCATGGCGATGGACCACTACCAGACCGCCTATGCGCCTGGGGTGGACACGGAGAGCTACGCCTGCGCGGGCACGTACGCGTGCATGCTGGCCAACCGCGTCTCGTACCACCTGGGAGTGAGCGGCGAGAGCCTGACGCTCGACACGGCCTGCTCGTCCTCGCTCGTGGCGCTCCACCAGGCCCGGAGAGCGCTGCTGCTCGGCGAGGCCGACTACTGCCTCGTGGCCGGCGTCAGCCTGGACTTCAGCCCGTGGAAGTACGTCTCGTTCGGGAAGTCGCGGATGCTGAGCCCGACGGGGCAGTGCCGCACGTTCGACAAGGACGCGGACGGCTACGTGCCCGGTGAGGGGGTCGGCGTCATCCTGCTCCAGCGTCTCGAGGACGCCGAGCGGGCGGGCAGTGCCATCCATGGCGTCATCCGGGGCTCTGCGGTGAACCACGTGGGCCGCGCGGCGTCACTCACGGCGCCACGGGTGGGAGCGCAGCGGGACGTCATCCTCGCGGCCTGCCGCGACGGGGGCGTGGACCCGGCGACGCTCTCCTACGTGGAGGCCCACGGCACGGGGACCTCGCTGGGGGACCCGGTGGAAGTAGCGGCGCTCACAAAGGCGTTTCGCACGAGCACCGAGGCGCGCGGCTTCTGCGCCATCGGCTCGGTCAAGACGAACATCGGCCACCTGGAGGCCGCGGCGGGCATCGCGGGGCTCATCAAGACCCTGCTGATGATGCGGCACGAGCAGGTGCCCCCGACGTTGAACCTGACGACCCTCAACCCGCTCATCGACTTCGAGCGCTCCCCCTTCGTCCCGGCCAGACAGGGTCACCCGTGGACCCGGCCTTCCGGAGCGCCCCTGCGCGCGGGGGTCAGCTCGTTCGGCTTCGGAGGGGTGAACAGCCACGTCGTGGTCGAGGAGTATCGACCCGGGAGCCCAGCCCCGGGCCTGGCGAGGCCGCCCGAGGCGCCGCTCGCGTTCGTCCTCTCCGCGCGAACGGAGCCGAGCCTCCGCGCGCTCAAGGCGAAGTGGCTGGCGCGGGTGCGCTCGCCCGACTTCGACGGGGCCGCGCTCCGCGACGCCTGCCTCACGCTCCAGGAGTCCGGGAGGTCCTTCAAGCGGCGCTTCGGCGCGGTGGTACGAACCCCGGCGGAGCTGGAAGCGGCGCTCACCCGTGAAGACGACCCGGTGACACCCGGAGCGGTGGCGAATCCGACCCTGTTCTTCGGTGGGCTGCCGGACGGCGGAATCGCCGCGGCACGGGCGCTCCATCGCAGTGATCCGCTGTTCGCGGCGGCCTTCGAGCGGCTCGCCGCGCCCCTCCTCCATCGGAGAGGCCACGGCTCCGCGAAGGAGCTCCTGGCGGCGGGGGGCTTCCTCCCGGAGGAGCTTCGCCCCGCGCTCGCGTTGTGCGTGCGTTGTGCCCTCGCCGAGAGCCTGACCCAGGCAGGCCTCTCGCTTCGCAAGGTCGCCGGAGCTGCCGCGGCCACCCTCGTCAGCTCGGGCGCCCTTTCCTTCGACGAGGCCCTGCGTGCGCTGCTGCCGGAAGGCGCCGGGGTCTCGTTGCGCCGCCCACGGCTTCCCTACCTGCACCCCGAGACAGGTGCGGTGGTGGAGCCCTGGGACGCGGACGCCGCGCTCCTGCAGGACCTGGTCTCCGGCTTCCAGGTGGACCGCGAGGGCGTCCGCAAGGCCGCTGCGGATGCACGGCTCCTGTTCGGGACACAGCACACCTTCTCCCGTCACCTGGAGGAGTGGCGGCAGCCGCTCGCCACGGTGGGCCGCTCCCTGGAGTCGCTGCTCGCCGGGCCTTCTGCCGCGGATGAGCGCCTCGCGGCACTCGTGCTCGCGGTGAGCCGGCTGCGGCTGGAGCGCAAGTGGTCGCTCGGCGACCCGCCGCTGCCCGGTGACGCGCGCCTTGCCGAGCTCGCCAGGCTCGCCGTGGAGGAGCTCCTGCTCCCGGACGAGCTCGTCCGACTGCTGTGCGAACCGGATGCGCGCTCCTTCGGGACCATCGCCTCGGCGCTCGCGCAGCGGCTGAACCGGGGGAGGTGGACCGGGCCGTGCTCGGCCGCGAGAGGGCCTGGCGCGCCGCTGCCCGGGCCGGAGGGAACGCTCTCCCTGTCCGCGCTCCTCGCTGCGTCGCCAGGGAATGGCAGTGTCCTCCATGAGGAGCAGGGCCCGGTGCTCTGCCTCGGTCTTCCTCCCGAATCCCTTCGCGCCTCGTCCCTCGTCGTCGCACTCGATGAAGCGGCGGAGGGCGCGAAGCTCGAGGCGCTGCTCACGCTGTGGCGTGGAGGGCTGGAGCTCACATGGGGGCGCTACGCGGAGGTGCGGTCCCACCGGCGGTTCCGCCTTCCTGGGTACGCGTTCGACGGGACGCACTTTCCGCCGCCCCGCGTCGAAGCGGCGAAGGCCACCCCCATGAGCGCCACGAATGCCGAGCGGGCGGAGCCCAGCCTCGAAGTCCCGTCCGGGGCGCGCGAGGGCGTCTGGCGCGCCAGCGAGCCCATCATCCGCGACCACGTCATCACCGGGCGGCTGCTTGCACCAGGTGCCGTCCTCATGCGCGCCGCGCTGCTCGCCGCGCGCCAGCACCAGCCAGCCGCGAACTGCCTGCGCGAGGTCTCCCTCCACACGCCGGCCCTCGTCGAGGACGCGCTGGCCTACGCGGTCGACACCGAGGCGTCCGGGCGGTTCATCGTCCGCGCCGGAGCCACGGCGCTCTGCACCGGAGCGTTCAGCGTGGACGCCTCGGGCGGCGCTCCCGCCTCTCGACGTGCCGCCGTGCCCATGTCGCCCGCCGAGCCCGCGGAGCTCTACACGCGCCTCGCCCGCCTGGGCTACGGCTACGGTGACAGCCTCCAGGTCCTGCGCGGCCTCGAGCACGAGGAGGGGCGCCTCGTCGCGCACCTCGAAGGGGCGCCCGGCGCGGGGGACCTCGATGCGGCCCTGCTCGATGGCGTCCTCCAGTGCGTCGTCATGCAGGCCCTGATCGACGGCCGGCTCCAGGACGGCAGCCTCCTCATCCCGTTCTTCATCCGGCAGCTCCGCCTGCTGGGGCCGCTCGCCGGGCAGCTCACGGTGGAGGTCACCCAGGTATCCCCGAGTGGGCGGAACGGCGACCTCCAGGCTCACGTGGTTGCGCGGTCCCCGAGTGGTACGCCACTGCTCGAGCTCGAAGGGGCGGTCTTCCGGCGCGTCGCCGCCGGCTTCCTCGGTGGGCACCTCGAGAGCCCTGACCACTCCGAGGTTGCGCCAGGCGCATCGCCCTTCCCCGTCAAGACCCCGGCCCGGCAAGGTGCCGGCGCTGACGCCCCACCCGCCCACCTCGAGGGCACGAGTCTGTATGCGCCGCGCTGGGTTGCCGCGGAGGTCGCGCCGGTCTCCGCGACGCGAGGCCCGTCGCTCCTGATCCTGCCGCCCCACACCAACGGGGAGGCACTCTCGCTCGCGCTGGCGGCCGAAGGGCCGGTCCTCGTGGCCCGGGCGTCACCGGAAGGCCGGCCCGGCGAGGCCCACTTCAATCCCCTGGAGCTGGAGGACTGGACGCGGCTCCTCCGCCGAGCCACCGAGGAGCTGGGGACGACGGAAGGACCGCTGAGCGTCTACTTCCTCCTGGCGGCGAATGACGAGCCGGCCTCTTCCGCTGAGGCGCTGTGGCGCCAGCAGACGCATGGAGCGCGGGCGCTCTTCCTCCTCGCGAAGGCGGCTGGAGCCTCGCGCTTCAAGGCGGTGCGCATCGCGCTCGTCGTCCATGACGCCTTCTGTGTGAATCCCGGCGACACGGCGCGCGGCTACGCGGCGGCCGGACTGGCGGGTGCGGTCCGGACGGTTGCGCTCGAGTACAAGAAGCTCCGTCCGGTCGTCATCGACCTCGGGCGTCGCGGCCTGGACGCGGCCACGCTGCCGGGCCTCCTCCGCTCGGAATGCCAGTCGAGCGCCACTGCCGAGCACGTCGTGGCCTACCGTGAGGGCCGCCGCTTCGTTCCCCGCGTGACTCGCGCGAGAGGGAACCAGGACGGTGTGCCGTATCGGGACGGCGGGGTGTACCTCGTCGTCGGCGGCGCCGGTGGAATCGGCCGGAAGACCGCCGCGCACCTCGCGGCACGGACGCGGAACGCACGCATCGCGCTCGTAGGCCGCTCGCCCATGTCGGCCGAGCTCGAACAGGTCCTGCGTGAGCTGGAGGGCGGCGGCACGGGAGCCCGGGTCCGCTACTTCCCGACGGACGTCACCCGTCCCGAGGACCTCGCCGCAACCCTCGCCCAGGTGAAGCAGGCCTTCGGCCCCCTCCACGGCGTCATCCACTCGGGCGGCGTGCTCGCGGACCGGCTCATCTTCAGCAAGGACGTGGAGTCCTTCGACCGCGTGCTCCGCCCGAAGGTCGTCGGCGCCTGGCTCCTGGACGACCTCACCGCGTCGGAGCCGCTCGACTTCTTCATCGTCTACTCCTCCGTCGTCTCCGAGCTCGGCAACGTCGGCCAGGTCGACTACGCGGCGGCGAACGCGTTCCTGGACGCCTTCATGGATTACCGCCGGGCGCGAGGCCGACCGGGCCGCAGCCTGGCGGTGAACTGGACCCTCTGGGCCGAAGGCGGGATGGGGCGGGACGTCCAGGCCATCGAGCAGCTTGCCGCGAGGGGCATCACCCTCCTCGAAGACGGGCCCGCCTTCGCCGCACTCGACTCGGCGCTGACGGGTCCCGAGGAGCGGGTCATCGTCCTCGGCCCGGGCCCGGGGCATCCATTCGGCGAGCGACTCGTGGACGTGGCGCCCGCGTCCCCGCCTCACGCTCCCCTCCCGGCCCCGAAGCCGGACGACGCGGCAGCGCTCGAGGCCTGGCTGACCGGCCTCATCGCGGCGCGGATTGGCGCCGACGCGTCGGCGGTCGATCCCGAGGAGTCGTTCTTCGCCCTCGGCGTCGAGTCGGTGATGGTGAAGGAGCTCATGAAGGAGCTGGACCGCGAGTACGACGGCCTCTCGCCGACGTTGCTCTTCGAGCGGCCCAACCTCCGTGAGCTCGCCGTCTTCCTGGCGTCGCGTCCACGGCGGGCGAGCATGCCCGTGCCGCCCCCGCCTGGGCCCCCGGTGCAGGGGCCTGCCTCCGAGCCCCGCGCGAAAGCAAGGACTCCGACCCGGACTGCGGGGCCGCTCCCGGAGCGCGCCATCGCGGTCATCGGGATGGGGGGCCGCTTTCCGAAGGCGCCCGACGTGGAGACCTACTGGCGCAACCTGCTCGCTGGCGTCGACTGCATCACCGAGATTCCCGCCGACCGGTGGGACTACCGGCGCTACTTCCATCCCGACCCCACCCACCCGGACACGACGTACGGACGCTGGGGCGGGTTCATGGACGACGTCGACAAGTTCGACCCGCTCTTCTTCAACATCTCCGTCCGCGAGGCGGAGCAGCTGGACCCCCAGCAGCGGCTCTTCCTCGAGTGCACCTGGGAGACCCTGGAGCATGCCGGCTACGGCAACCGGAAGCTCCTGCGTGAGAAGGACGTCGGGCTGTTCGTCGGCGCCATGTGGAACGAGTACACGCTCATCACCGCCGAGCAGGGCTCCTTCCGGGGACGTTATGCCGGGCCTGGCTCGCTCTACTGGCAGATCGCCAACCGCGTCTCGTACTTCCTCGACCTCACGGGCCCCAGCATCGCCATCGACACCGCGTGCTCGTCGTCGCTCACGGCGGTGCACCTCGCCTGCCAGAGCATCCTCGACGGGGAGTGCTCCATGGCCATCGCCGGAGGCGTGAACCTGTCACTCCATCCGGAGAAGTACGTCTACCTCGGCCAGCTCCGCTTCCTCTCCACGGACGGGCGGTGCCGCAGCTTCGGCGAGGGGGGAACCGGGTACGTGCCGGGCGAGGGCGTGGGTGCCGTGCTGCTCAAGCCGCTGGAGCAGGCACTCGCCGACGGCGACACCATCCACGCGGTGATTCGGGGGACGTCGGTGAACCACGGTGGGCGGGCCTCCGGCTTCACCGTGCCCAATCCCCGGCAGCAGGGCCGCCTCGTCGAGACGGCCTTCTCCCGCTCCGGAGTGGCGCCCTCGGAGCTCGGGTACATCGAGTGCCATGGGACGGGGACCTCACTGGGAGACCCCATCGAGATCCAGGGGCTGACCCAGGCCTTCGAGCAGGCAGGCGGCGCGGCGCGGAAGGCCTCGTGCGCGATTGGCTCGGCGAAGTCCGTCATCGGCCACCTGGAGGCCGCGGCGGGCATCGCGGGGCTCATCAAGGCGGTCCTCTGCCTCCAGCGCGGCAGGATTCCTCCGAACCTCCACAGCCACATCAAGAACGCCAACATCGACTTCGCGGCGGGACCGTTCTTCGTCGCGGAGGAGGTGCTCGACTTCCCGCTGCGCGACGGCTCCCGCTACGCGGGGCTCAGCTCCTTCGGGGCGGGCGGGTCCAACGCGCACGCCATCCTCCAGTGGTCCGCCGACTGGGACAGCGTCACCGCCGACGACGCGAGGCCGGAGCTGTTCACCCTCTCCGCCGCCAGTGAGCCCCAGCTCCAGGAGCTGGCCCGCCGGCTCCACGCCGGGCTCACCGGCGAGCACACGGCGCGCTACGCCCTGCGCGACATCGCCGCGACCCTCGCCATCGGCCGCACCGAGCTGGCCGAGCGGCTCGCCATCGTCGCCGGCTCGCGCACGGAGCTGGTCCGCAGGCTGGAAGCGTTCCTCTCCACTCCCACGCACGCGGACGGCGTTGCCAGGGGAAGCACGAAGGAGCGGGCCTCGGCGGAGCGGGCCTCCATCGATGCGCTCGTCGCGAGTCGCGACCTCGCGAAGCTCGCGGCGCTCTGGGTGCGCGGCGCCGCCGTGGACCTGGGCGCGCTCTACGCGGACCGCGCGTGGCACCGGGTCGCGCTACCGACCTATCCCTTCGAGCGCCGCCGCTGCTGGATTCCCAGGGCGGAGGGGGCTGGTCCCTCGGTGGCGCCGGCGGTGCTGCACCCGCTGGTCCACACGAACACCTCCACGCTGGGCGCGCAGCGCTTCCTGACGGTCCTCACCGGGGAGGAGCCGTTCCTCGCGGACCATGTCGTCGGAGGACGGAAGCTCCTCCCGGCTGTGGCCTCCATCGAGGCGGCGCGGGCGGCCGTGGAGCTGTCTGGAGAGCAGGCGACATCCCTGCGGGACCTCGTCTGGGTGCGCCCGCTCGTTGCCGGTGACACCGGGTGCCGGTTCCAGGTCCGCCTCCGGCCAGAGGAGCGCGAGCTGGAGTTCTCGCTCGTCGAGGCGGATGGGGCCGGAGACACCGTGTTCGTGCGAGGGCGCATCCTCCGAGACGCCCGGGCTGGTGGGACCGCGCCGCCCGTCGACGTCGAGGCACTGAGGAGTCGCGCCACGGAGCGGCTCGACCGCGAGGCGCTCTATGCGCGGTTCCGGGCGCATGGCTTCGAATATGGCCCCGCGTTCCAGTCCGTCGTCGAGGTGTACCGGGCCGGGTCCGAGGCGCTGGCGCGTCTCGAGCTCCCTGCCGTGGCGGCCTCACAGGCGCTCCAGTTCCATCCCTCGCTGCTCGACGGTGCGCTGCAGACGGCGCTGGTGCTCGTGGATGACGGTGACGACGCACGTCAGCCTCCCCTGCCCTTCGCGCTGGGAGCGGTGGAGCTGCATGCAGCTCCGCCCGGCGCCTGCTGGGCATGGGTGCGCCGGAACGACTCCCAGCGGCTCGACGTGACGCTCGCGGACGACACCGGGCGGGTGCTGGTGACCATGCGAGATCTCGTGCTGCGGCGGCCCCAGGAGGGGGCTCGCCCGGCGCCCCGTCCAGCGCCAGGCCCGGTGGAGCCGACACCGCCCCTCGCGGCGGCCCTGGCGGCTTCGGCGACGGCACCAACGGCGGCCCTGCGCACGCGCGTGGAGGCGCAGCTCCTGTCCGTCTACGCCGAGCTGCTGAAGGTCGCAGTGGCCGAGCTGGACCCCGAAGTGCCGGTGAGCAACTACGGGGTCGAGTCGGTGATGATGATGACGGTCCTCAGCCGCGTGGAGGCCCTCTTCGGCCGCGCGGTCGAACCCAACGCCATCGTCGAGCACCCGGCGATCCGCGACTTCGCCACCTATCTCATCGACGAAGGCGTGGCGAAGGCGGAGGCCCCACGCATCGAGACCGCGGCGGCCGCGCCTCCCCCTGCGCCTCGCATCGAGAGCGCGAAGGCCGCGCCCGCCCCGGCTCCTCGTAGCGAGACCGCGGCGCCCCGCCCCATCCCGGCATCAGTCGCGATACCCCAGGCGCGTCCCACCCGCGTCGCGGTGGTCGCGATGGCGGGCCGGCAGCCACACTCCGCCAACCTGGAGGAGTTCTGGCGCAACCTCACCGCCGCACGCCGGCTCACGGGGGAGGTTCCGGCGGAGCGCCTCCAGGACTTCCGCACGGCGGGCGGCCTCCCGGGTGACCTGCGCCACATCCGCTTCGGTGCGTTCCTCGACGGCATCGACCTCTTCGATGCCGCGGCATTCGGCGTGTCGGACACGGACGCGCTCCTCATGGACCCGCAGCAGCGGTTCCTCCTGGAGCTGAGCCGCGAGCTGTTCGACGCCGCGGGCTACCGCGCCGAGGAGCTGCTGGGGCGCAGAGTCTCGGTCTACATCGGCGGCGGGGAGAGCGCGTACCTCAAGCGCCATCGCGCCAGCGTTCCCGACGAGGCCGCGGGCCGGATGGTGGTGAGCACCATCCCGAACATGCTCGCCGCACGCATCTCGGACCACTACGGCTTCACCGGGGGCTCCCAGACGGTCGACACTGCGTGCTCGTCCTCGCTCGTCGCCATCCACCAGGCCTGCCGCGGCATCCTCACCGGCGAGGTGGAGATGGCGCTCGCGGGCGGGGTGGAGATCATCCTCGACCCGTTCTACTTCACAGGCTTCGCGCGCGCAGGCGTGCTCACCGACAGTCCCAACACCTACGTGTTCGACGAGCGCGCGAGCGGGTTCGTCCTCGGCGAAGGTGCGGGGCTCGTCCTCCTCAAGTCCTACGAGGCGGCGCTGCGCGACGGCGACCCGATTCTCGCGCTCGTCGCGGGCTCCGCCGTGAACAACGACGGAAGGACCATGGGGCTGACCACTCCGAACCAGGAGCGTCAGACGGAGCTCATCCTCTCCGCACTCGAAGCGAGCAGGCTCTCTCCCACGGACATCTCGTACCTGGAGGCCCACGGGACGGGGACGCTGCTGGGTGACCCCATCGAGATTCGCGCCGCGACCAAGGCCTTTGGACGCGGCACGGAGCGCTGGTGTGCGCTGGGCAGCGTCAAGTCGAATGTCGGCCACTCCCTGCATGCTGCCGGAGTGACGGCCTTCCTCAAGACGGCGCTCGCTGTCGAACGCGGAGTCCTTCCGGCGACGCTGAACTGCGAGCGTCCGCATCCCCGCTTCCGGTTCGAGGAGTCACCATTCCGTCCGAACACCACGACGGTGCCCTGGGCTCCGCGCAACGGACTGCGGCGGGCCGGCATCAGCTCCTTCGGCTTCGGCGGAACGAACTGCCATGTGGTGCTGGAGCAGTTCGTGCGCGACGGGCAGCCCCAGACCCGCGCGCCCCTTCCCCCGACGCGCTTCCGTCGACGCTCGTGGTGGCTGGGACGGACGGACGGCGAGCGCATCTCGAAGCACGAGCTGCTGCTCCGCCTGAGTCGCGGAGAAATCACCCCGGACAGGGCCCTCGAGCTCGGTCGCCAGGCGCGGAATGTCGACTGACAGGACACAGGTATGAGGCTGACCGAACGAGACATCTACGAGCGCGTCGCACGGCGGGAGCTCTCGGTCGAGGCGGCCATGGAGCTCCTCTCCGAGCTCGAAGGGGCGTCGACTCCCCCTGCGGCCGTCGTCGAGCCCTCGCGCGTGCAGGCCAGCGGAGCCAAGGGGGAAGAGCGCTACGAGCTGCGCGTCCGCCGGTTCCTGGAGGAACGGCTCCGGCGCGTCCTCCAGCTCAGTGGAGACATCGCGGCGGACCGGGGCTTCATGAGCCTGGGCGCCAGCTCGGCCTCCCTCCTCGGGGCGACGAAGGCGCTCGAGCGTGAGCTGGGCCTGGAGCTGTTCCCGACCATCTTCTTCGAGCACGGCAACCTCGAGGCCCTCGCGGCGTACTTCGCGGAGCACCACGCCGACCGCCTGCGCGAGCTGCTCGACACGCGGCCTGCCGAGGCGGCGGCGCCGCAGCAAACGCCCCGCGAGCCGGAGCCCGCCCCGCGGGTGCCGGCCACGGTGACGGCCGCTCCCGCTCCCGCGCCGCTCCGTCCGATGCGCACACTTTCGCCCCCCGTGCGCGAACGGCCTCATCGCGCCTCGGCCGCGGCCGACATCGCGATTGTCGGCGTGAGCGGCCGGTATCCGGGCGCGCGCAACCTCCGCGAGTACTGGCGGCTGCTGGCGGAGGGCCGTGACTGCATCACGGAGGTTCCGCGAGACCGCTGGGACCACTCGCGCTACTTCGACCCCGACCGCGAGAAGCCGGGCGGCACCTACAGCAAGTGGGGCGGCTTCCTCGATGACATCGACAAGTTCGACGCGCTCTTCTTCAACGTGTCGCCCCGGGAGGCGGAGCTCCTCGACCCACAGGAGCGCCTCTTCCTGGAGACCGCCTGGGGAGCGCTCGAGGACGCCGGCTACACGCGGGTCGGGATGCGCCGCAGCGGCCTCCGTCCTGAGGAGGCGGGCGTCTTCGTCGGGGTGATGTGGAGCAACTACCAGCTCTACGGCGCCGAGGAGGCGCGCCTGGGCCATGGCCCGCTGCCGACCTCCGCGCACTGGAGCATCGCGAATCGCGTCTCGTACTTCTTCGACCTCCAGGGCCCGAGCCTCGCGGTGGACACGGCGTGCTCGTCCTCGCTGACCGCGCTCCACCTCGCCTGCGAGAGCCTGCGAAGCGGCGACTGCCGGCTGGCGCTGGCGGGCGGAGTGAATCTGTCCACCCACCCGTACAAGTACCTGGCGCTCAGCCAGGGCCGCTTCGTGTCGAGCGACGGACGGTGCCGCAGCTTCGGAGCCGGCGGAGACGGCTACGTCCCCGGTGAAGGGGTCGGCGCCGTGGTGCTGCGCACCCTCGAGGATGCGGAGCGCGACGGGGACCACATCTACGCCGTCATCAAGGGAACCGCCATCAACCACGGCGGCCATGCGAGCGGCTTCACCGTGCCCAACCCGAACGCCCAGGCCGCGCTCATCCGCCGCGCATTGGAGCGCTCTGGAGTCGAGCCCGGCACCATCAGCTACATCGAAGCCCATGGGACGGGAACGGCCCTCGGTGACCCCATCGAGATTGCCGGGCTCTCGCAAGCGTTCCGCGAGCACATGCCGGGGTCGGGCGTGTGCCCCATCGGCTCGGTGAAGTCGAACATCGGGCACCTGGAGTCCGCGGCGGGCATTGCCGCCCTGACCAAGGTGCTCCTGCAGTTGGAGCACCGGACGCTCGTGCCGTCCCTGCACAGCACGCCCGCCAACCCCCACATCGACTTCGCCAGCACGCCCTTCCACGTCGTCCGTGAGTCCATGGAGTGGCGGCGTCCCGTCGATACAGACGGGATGGAGGTGCCACGGCGCGCCGCGGTGAGCTCCTTCGGCGCGGGAGGCTCCAACGGGCACGTAGTTTTGGAGGAGTACGTCTCGAGCCGCCGAAGCGAGGCGCCCCTCTCCGCGCAGCGTGAGCTCGTCCTGCTCTCCGCGAAGAACCGCGAGCGCCTGCGCGAGCAGGCCGCCCAGTACCTGGAGCTGCTCACCGAGCATCGGCCGCCGCTGGGCGAGCTCGCCTTCACGCTCCAGGTCGCCCGCGAGCCCATGCCGGAGCGGCTCGCGCTGCTCGTGAGGGACCATGACGAGCTGCGCACCAGGCTCGCCGCCTTCGTCGAGCGCGGCGAGCTCGCGGACGGCGTGTACGCGGGAGCCGAGAACGCGGGTCCGGCGCGCCTGCGCGGGGCCGATGCTGACGACCAGGCCTATGTCCGCATGCTGTTCGAGAGCGGGAAGCTCGACCGGCTCGCGGCGTTCTGGACCTCGGGCTCCGAGATTGACTGGAGCCAGCTCCGGAGGGACAGCGGTCGGCGGATCCCACTCCCCACCTACCCCTTCGCCCGTGAGCGCTACTGGTTCGAGGAAGTCCCTCCGGGAGCGAAGAAAGAAGGCAACGCGCCACAGCCTGTCGCGGACGCACCGGCCCCTCGCCTGAGCTGCCTCGCCAGGAAGTGGCATGCGGCGCCGCTGACCGGACCCTCAGCGCCGCTGTCGAACCGGCGCCTCGTCGTCCTCCACGACGCCTCCGCGCCCGAGCCGCTCCGGCGCGCACTGGCCCGGCTCGTTCCGGAGGGGCTCCACCGCATCGAGGTCGGACGCGTCGCCCGGCCCCTGGTCTCCGGGCATCCGGCGCTCGACCGCGACGACCTCGAGGCCGGCGCCGCGCTGGCCCGGGAGCTGTTCAGCCATGCGAGTGGCCTCGAAGGCGTGCTGGACCTCTGTGACCTCACCCGCGCCGACGATGGAGGCCGGGTCGATTACGGGAGGATGGGATTCATCCAGGGCGCCCTGGCGGAGCGTGGCGCGGCGCCGTTCCTCCTGCTCCATGTCACGGCGGGCCTGCTCTCCGGGGAGACCCTGGCCGGCGCGCCGCTGCACGGGCTCGTGACGGCCATCGCGGGAGAGTATCGCGGGGTCACCGCGCGCAGCATCGACGTCGAGCGTGGAGACCTGGACCCCGAGCGGCTGTTCGCCTTGCTCGCCCTCGAGGCGGCTCGAAGCCCGTCCTCCACCGGAGGCGTGGCGGATGAGCGACAGGCCCGGTACCGGAACGGACAGCGGGAGCTGCTCGCGCTCCGCGAGGTTCCACTCGTGCCGGCGCTCTCGGTCACTCCCGACCGTGCCTACGTCATCTCGGGCGGGACGCGCGGGCTCGGAGCGGCCTTCGCGCGGATGCTCGTCGAGCGCGGCGCACGCCAGCTCGCGCTCCTCGGGGCGCAGGCGCTGCCCCCGCGCTCGGAGTGGGCCCGCCTCGCAGCCGAGGACTCGGCTGACGCACGGAAGGTGCGGGCCATCCAGGACCTGGAGGCGCATGGCGCGACGGTGCTCCTCCATACCGGGCCGATGACCGACCGCACCGCGCTCCGGCGCTTCTTCGGCGAGGTGCGCAGCTCGCTGGGTCCCATCGCCGGAGTCCTCCACTGCGCGGGCGCCGTCTCCGACGAGAGTCCGGCCTTCCTCCACAAGACTCGCCGGGGCATCGAGCGGGTGCTGGAGCCGAAGCTGGAAGGCACCCGCGTCCTGGCGGACCTGCTCGAGGACGAGCGCCCGGACTTCTTCGTCCTCTTCTCCTCCGTGTCCGCCGTCATCCCCAGCCTCGCGGTGGGGCTGTCGGACTATGCGCTCGCGAACTCGTTCCTGGACCGCTTCGCGGAGCACCAGCACCGACGGGGCCGGACCTGGTTCCGCTCGTTCAACTGGCCCTCGTTCCGCGACACGGGCTTTGGCGAGGCGACGACCGACGCGTATCGCGGTGCCGGGCTCGCCGCGCTCACCGTGCAGCAGGGCTTCGCCCTGCTCGACGGAGCCCTCGGAGTCACGGGGGAGCCCGTCGTCCTTCCGTGTGTTGGCACGCCCATGCTGGACTCGGGAGCCCTGCTCGGCTTCTCCGCGCCAGCGCCGACGCCGCGACCCTCCAGGCAGGAGCCGCCCGCTGCTGTCCCCACCTCCGGTGGAACAGGAGGGCGCGCCGCCGCGTACGAGGCGCTCCTGCGCATCTTCTCGGCCGAGCTGAAGCTCGCACCTGAGCGCTTCCGGGGAGATGTCCGCTTCGAGGAGTACGGCGCGGACTCGGTCCTCATCGCCTCCGCGGTGAAGCAGATCGAGAAGGTCATTGGCGTCGCGTTCGAGCCAGGCTTCCTGCTGGAGCACCCGACGCTCGACTCCCTCTCCGCGTTCCTCGCCGAGCGCCACCCGGAGCGCTTCGCCGCCACCGGACCGCGCCAGCTCCCGCCGACCGTTCCACCTCCGGCGAAGCCCCGACCCGCCGCGCAGGCAGCAAGCACCTCCGCCCCGCGTGAGGCCGTGTCACCGGACAGGACGACGGCCATCGCCATCGTCGGAATGGCCTGCCGCTTCCCGGGTGCTCCGGACAAGGAGCGCTTCTGGGAGAACCTCGCTCGCGGCGTGTGCTCCATCCAGGAGGTTCCGCGCGAGCGCTGGGACCCGGGCCAGTTCTACTCGCCGGAGCCGGGACCGGGCCGTACGAACAGCAGGTGGGGCGGCTTCGTCGAGGGCATCGACCTGTTCGACCCGGCGTACTTCCGCGTCAGTGAAGCGCTCGCGCCGCAGCTGGACCCGCTGCAGCGGCTGATGCTGGAGACCACCCTCCTCGCCACGCTCGACGCCGGCTATTCGCGCGAGGAGCTGTCGAACCGCCGGGTGGGCGTCTACGTGGGCACCCGCTCCGGCAACTACCTGAACCGGGTGGAGCAGCCGGAGAAGGGCACCATCGTCGGCATCGGGCAGAACTTCATCGGCGCCCGCATCTCCGACTTCTTCAACTGGCGCGGCAACAACCTGGTGGTCGACAGCGCCTGCTCGTCGTCGCTCGTCAGCGTCCATCTGGCCTGTCAGGCGCTCCGCGACGGGGAGGTCGACGCGGCCGTGGCGGGCGGCGTCGACCTGATGCTGGACGAGGTCACCTACCTGACGCTGAGCGCCGCGGGTGCGCTCTCGCCCGACGGGCGCTGCCACACCTTCGACGAGCGCGCCAACGGCTTCGTCCCCGGCGAAGGAGCGGGCGCGCTGGTGCTGAAGCGCCTGGACGATGCGCTCCGCGACGGTGACCGCGTCCATGCCGTCATCCGGGGCTCGGCGGTGAACAACGATGGGCGCACCATGGGCATCACCACGCCCAACATGGAGGCGCAGGTCGAGGTCATCGAGGCGGCGCTCGCGAAGAGCGGCCTCTCCGCGGCGGACATCTCCTACGTCGAGGCGCACGGGACGGGGACGATGATTGGCGACCCCATCGAGCTGAAGGCGCTGGCCACGGTGTTCCGGCGCCAGACGGACGCCCGGGGGTTCTGCGCGGTCGGCAGCGTGAAGACCAACATCGGGCACCTGCTGTCCGCCGCTGGAGTCGCGGGGCTGGTGAAGACCGCGCTCTCGCTGGAGCGGAAGCAGCTTCCCCCCAGCCTGCACTGCGAGCGGCCGAACCCGCGCTTCGCCTTCGAGCAGTCGCCGTTCTACGTCAACCGCGAGCTTCGCCCGTGGGCCGCGCCCGACGGGCGGCCGCGGCGTGCGGGCATCAGCGCCTTCGGCTTCGGCGGGACGAACTGCCACATGGTCCTCGAGGAGCACGTGGGGATGGACTCGCCCCGCCGTGCGCCCCTCCCCGCTCCGGTGTTCACGAAGCGCAGCTATCTCCTTCCAGCACGGCGGCGGACCGACACGGTCGTTCCCATCGCGGCCGTGCCACCCACCCATGACGCCCCCCTCCTGCGTTTCGAGCCCCTCGTGGGCGAGCGGCCGGGCCCTCTCTCTTCGACGGACGCAAAAGCACCATGACGCGCATCGTGATTCCCAGTGTCCAGACGCTGCTCCGCTTCGATGACGCCGTCGTGCGGGACCACCGCGTCCACGGGGTGAGGATCCTCCCGGGCGTCGTGTACCTCGACGGGCTCTGCCGCATTGCCCAGGCGGGCGGAGTCGAACCCGCGCGGCTGGAGCTGCGGGACATCCTCTTCGAGACGCCGGTCGCGCTGTCGGAGGGCTTCGACCAGCGCATCTTCTTCCGCTCGGAGCAGGTGGGCGACGGCGTCCGCGTCCGCATCAGCTCCCGACGGGAGAAGGACGGCCAGGAGCTTGGCGCCAGTGAGGAAGCCATCGCGTCCTGCTCCATCCAGGCGAAGCCGTCGAACCGGCTGGCGCAGACGCTCGACGTCGTCGCGCTCCAGGGCAGCAGCCGGTCTGCCACACCGGTCGATGCCATCTACGAGCGGACGGAGCGCCTGGGCATCCAGCACCGTGACTTCATGCGGACCCGGGGCCGGGTGCACCGCCTGGGCGACCGCGTCATCGCGGAGCTGGAGCTGGGCGAAGCCGCCCTGCGCCGGAAGGACGAGTTCTTCCTCCATCCGGCGTTCCTCGACACGTCGACCATCATCCCCTTCATCGACCCGGAGTCCGACGTCGAGGCCGGGAGCGCCTACATCCCGATGTTCGTCCAGGCGTTCCGCGCGTGGGGGCGCTCGGGGACGAAGGTGTATGTGGAGACGCGCGCGGGTGCGGCCGCACGCGAGCGTGATGTGCTCGAAACCGACCTGCGGATGTACGACGCGGACGGGAGGCTCATCGCGGAGCTCGACCGGCTCACGGTGAAGCGCGTGCGAGGCGACGGCCTCATCCGGAGGCTGACAGCGCCGGTGACGCGCCCGGCCTCCACGGACGCGCGTCCTGCCAGTGCTCCGGAAGCCAGTGCCCCCAGCCTCGCTCCCGCGGCGACGCGCCGGGAGCGAATCGTCCAGGACCTCAGCGAGCTGGTGACGGCAATCGGCCACCTCCCGCGCGAGCAGGTCACGCCCACCGTGGGCTTCTATGACCTGGGGCTCGAGTCTTCCCACCTGCTCGGCATCGCGAAGGCGCTGGAGGGGCGCGTCGGCCGCGCGCTCTACCCCACGCTCCTGTTCGAGTACCAGACCCTCGACGCCCTCGCCGGGCATCTCGACGCCGGACTGGGTGACCAGTACCGCTTCCCCAGCGCCGAGGCGCGTCCGACGGCCCAATCGGTGACGGCCCCCGAACCGCGGCCCGTCAAGGACGAGGCGATGTTCTTCGGGTTCGACTGGGAACCCGCTGCTGCGCCCGAGGCAACGCCGCGTCCGCTGGAGCAGGTGCTCGTCTTCGAGGATGGGGAGCCGCGGTTCGAAGCGCCTCCGGGGATGCGTGTCGTCCGGGTGCGCCGGGGGGAGCGCTTCGGAGGCACGGGGGAGTCCTTCACCGTCAATCCCTCCTCGCCCGAGGACCTGCCGCGCCTCCTCCGTCAGCTCCAGGACGAGCACCAGTCTTTCGGGGCCGTGCTGTACCTGTGGGGCTACGGAGCCGACGCGCGGGCGGAGCGCTTCCTGGAAGCCACCCTCCACCCCTTCCGCGACCTGGCGCGAGCGCTCTCCGAAGCGGGTGCGGTGAGCGACCGGCTGTTCGCGTTCCATCCCGATACGGCCGGGCTCTCGCGTGCCTTCGCGGCGACGCTGGGAGGCTTCGCTCGCACCGCGCGGCTCGAGCTCCCGCGCCCGACCCTCCGTTCCGTCCTGGTGGATGCCGTAGGAGAGCAGAACCTGCTGGCGGTGGCGGCACGCGAGGCGGCGCTCGACTCGCCGGAGACCGAGGTGCGCTACGTCCAGGGTGCGCGGCAGGTGCGCAGGCTCGCGCCCCTCGCGGCGCCTCGGGCCGGGAAGCGCCTGCGCCCCGGGAGCGTCGTCCTCATCACCGGAGGCCTCGGAGGGCTCGGACGCCTCGTGGCGCGCCGGCTCGCGGCGACGCTCGGCGCCCGGCTCGTGCTGACCGGTCGGCGGGCACACGACGCCAGGGCAGAGACGTTCTGCGCGGAGCTTCGCGCGCTGGGCGGAGAGGCGCTCTATGTCGCCGCCGATGTCTCGTCAGCGGAGGACGCCTCACGCGCGGTGCGGCTGGCGCGGGAGCGGTTCGGAGCCCTGCACGCCGTCCTGCATGCCGCGGGAGTGCTCCGGGACGGCTTCATCCGTGGGGCGCGCCGCGAAGCAGCGGAGGAGATTGCACGGCCCAAGCTCGCTGGCACGGTGAACCTGGTCCGCGCGGCGGAGGGAGCGGACCTGGAGCTGGTCGCGCTGTTCTCCGCGCTGTCGGCTGTCACCGGCAACCCGGGCCAGGCTGACTACGCGGCCGCGAACCGCTTCCTCGACGCGTTCGCCGAGGAGGCCGAGGCACGACGGCTCCGGGGAGAGGTCCGCCACCGGACCGTCAGCGTGAACCTGCCACTCTGGCGGAGCGGAGGCATGGGCGTGTCTCCTGCCCAGGCGAAGGCCCTCCGCGAGGGAGCGGGGCTGGGCCTCCTTCCCGACGAGGAGGGGCTGGACCTCCTCGAAGCCTGCCTCGCCGGAGACAGGCCGCAGGTGGCGGTGGTCTGGGGCGAGCCGGAGAAGGTCCGCGCCCGCCCCGAGTTCCACCGGGAGGAACGTGCAGCCGCCCCTCCGCGCGCGGCGCTCGCCTCGCGCTCGCGCGGGCGGCTCGACATCGCGGTGGTGGGGATGAGTGGCCGCTACCCGGGGGCCTCGGACCTGGACGAGTTCTGGCGGAACCTGGAGGCCGGGCGGGACTCCGTGACGGAGGTGCCGCCGGAGCGCTGGGCTCCCGAGGCCTACCCCACGGAGGGTGGGCCGCTGAGCCGCTTCGGCGGGTTCCTCGGCGAGGTGGACCGATTCGACCCGCTCTTCTTCCGCATCCCTCCGGGGACGGCGGCGTTCCTGGACCCCCAGGAGCGACTCTTCCTCGAGACGGCCTACGCCGCCGTGGAGAACGCCGGCTACAAGCCGGAGGACTTCACGGCGCCCCGGAATCGCGTGGGCGTGTTCGTCGGCGTCATGTGGGGCGACTACCGCCTCATCGGCGCGGACGCCGCGCGCCAGGGTGCCCCCGTGGCCACCTCTTCGCTGTTCTCCTCGACGGCGAACCGAGTCTCCTACTTCTTCGACTTCGTCGGGCCGAGCATGGCCATCGACACGGCCTGCTCCTCGTCGCTGACCTCGCTCCATCTGGCCTGTACCAGCCTCGCGCTGGGGGAGTGCGACGCGGCGATTGCCGGCGGCGTCAACCTCCTGCTCCACCCGGACAAGTACCTGCTGCTCCGCCGGCTCAACATGACGTCGTCCGACGGCCGGTGCCGCTCGTTTGGCGCCGGGGGTGACGGCTACGTCCCTGGCGAGGGCGTGGGCGCGCTGTTCCTCAAGCCGCTGGAGCGCGCGCTCGCGGAGGGAGACACCATCCACGGCGTCATCCGGGGGACGGCGGTCAATCACGGAGGGCGCGCGGCCGGCTTCACCGTCCCCCACCCCGTCGCGCAGGCCGACGCCATCCGCCGGGCCCTGGAGGCGTCGGAGGTCGACCCCGACAGCATCGGGTACATCGAGGCCCATGGCACGGGCACGTCGCTCGGAGACCCCGTTGAAGTCGTAGGGCTCAGCCGCGCCTTCGCGGGGCGCACGCGCCCGTTGGCGCTCGGCTCGGTGAAGTCGAACATCGGGCACCTGGAAGCGGCGGCGGGCGTCGCGGCGGTGACGCGGGCGCTCCTCCAACTGCGTCACGGGCGGATTGCGCCTTCGCTCCACTCGGGCACGCTCAACCCCGCCATCGACTTCGCCTCCACGCCATTCCGAGTACCGCAGGTCGTCGAGGCCTGGCCCCGCCCGCGGGGCGCGGAAGGTGAGCTGCCACGCCGCGCCGGGGTGAGCTCCTTCGGGGCGGGAGGCTCGAACGCCCACGTCATCCTCGAGGAGTACGTCTCCCCTCCCGTCGCCGCGCCCGCGCGCGAGCGGGAGCTGTTCGTCCTGTCGGCGCGCTCGCCGGAGCGGCTGCGCGCGTACGCAGCGCGGCTCGCACGGTTTCTGCGCTCCACGGACCGGACCGACTTCGGGGACATCGCGCGCACCCTGCAGGTCGGCCGGCCCGCCCTGGAGGCGAGGCTTGCCCTGGTCGCGGAGAGCGCCTCCGAGGCGGCGGAGCGACTCGAGCGGTTCCTCGCGGGCACAGGGGGCGGTGTCCGCACGGGGCTCGCGGAGGCAGGAGTCGACGCCACCCGGCTCGCGGACCGCTACCGCGCGGGCGACCTCGAGGGCACGGCCGAGCTGTGGGTCCGAGGCGCGGCCGCGGACTGGAGCACGCTCAATGGCGGCCCCCGCCGACGGCTCCCGCTCCCGGGCTACCCGTTCGAGCGGAAGCGGTTCTGGGTCGACGTGCCCACCGTGCCCTCTCCCGCTGACACGGCCTTCCTCGCCCAGGTCCGGGCGGCCTTCGAGAAGAGCCTTACTCCGACGGAGGAGGAGCTCGAGCGGGGCCAGCGGCAGCTCGGCCAGTACGCGGCGGCCGCGCTCTATCAGCGGTTCCGACAGATGGGCTTCCCCGGCGAGGGAGAGACCGCCACCGTCCGGGCGCTGAGGGAGCGGATGGGGGTGCGGGAGACGTTCGCCCGCTTCTTCGACGCGTGCCTGGAGATCCTCGAGCGGCACGGCTCCGTCACGCGCGAGGGGGAGCAGGTCCGGGTCATCGGCTCGGCGGCGGAGCCCGCGCGACTGCGCGACGCGCTCCTCGCACGGTTCCCCGAGACGACGCCCTACCTGCGCCTCGTCGACACCTGCCTCGACTCCTACCCGGAGACGCTGCGCGGCACGCGTACCGCGACCGGCGTCCTGTTCCCCAACGCGAGCCTGGAGCTCACCAGCGCCATCTACCGGGACAGCCGGGCCTATGGCTTCACCAACGACCTGGTCGCCCGGTTCCTCGCGTCCGCCGTCCGGCTCCGCGCCGCCTCGGGGCGCCGCCCGGTCCGCATCCTGGAGGTAGGGGCCGGAACGGGGGGCACGTCCCGCAGCGTGCTGGAAGCCCTCTCCCGCCTGGGCGTGGAAGTCGAGGTCCATTACACGGACATCTCGGGTGGCTTCGTCGCGCACGGGCGGGAGACGTTCGCCCAGGCGTATCCCTTCACGCGGTTCCGCATCCTGGACCTCGAGAAGGACCCCATGGCCCAGGGGTTCGCTCCGGGCACCTTCGACGCGGTCTACTCCGCCAACGCCGTGCATGCGGTGGCGGACCTCGACGAGGCGCTGGGACGCATCAAGCAGCTGCTCGTCCCTGACGGGCTCCTGGTGCTGAGCGAGGCGACGACGAACACCGAGGCCCTGGCCCTGACGTTCGGCCTCCTCGACGGCTGGCACCGCTACCGCGACCCCGAGCGGCGCCTGCGCCATGCGCCCCTGCTGTCCGCCGAGGGCTGGCGTGAGGCGCTCAGCCGCACGGGCTTCCGCGGCTTCACCACGTATGGGCCCGGCCTCTCCGCGGACGCGGAGCCGAGCCAGCGGGTCATCGTCGCCGCGAGCGACGGCGTGCTTCCCGTGCGCGACGCCGCCGAGCCCGAGCCGTCCACGGTGCCAGCCCGGCCGCCCCCTGCCTCCGGGCAGGAGCGCCCCGAAGGGTTGGAGCGCGCCATCACCGCGCTGGTCGCCGAGGGGCTCGGGGCCAGCCTGGAGGACATCCGGCCCGAGCGGTCCTTCTCCGAGTACGGAGTCGACTCGATTCTCGCCGTGAAGATCGTCGAGCGCGTCAACGCACGCTTCGGACTGGCCCTCAAGCCGACCGTGCTGTTCGACCATCCTTCGGTGCGGGCACTGGCCCGCCACGCGGCGTCGCAGGGGGCGCGGGCGCAGGTCGAAGCGCCGTCGCCAGTCATGGCCCCGGAGCCGTCCTCCGCGCCTTCACGCCCGTCGCCGCCTGCTCCCGGTCAGCCGCTCGACATCGCCGTCATCGGCATGTCGGGCCGGTTCCCGGGGGCTCGCGACTACCGTGAGCTGTGGGCGAACCTCGCCGCGGGCCGTGACTCGGTGACGGAGGTTCCTGCCGAGCGGTGGAGCGTTGACGAGCACTACCAGCCGTGGCCGCCGGTCCTCGAGAAGACGTACTCGAAGTGGGGCGGCTATCTCTCCGACGTCGACCGGTTCGACCCGCTCTTCTTCAACATCGTCCCCGCCGAAGCGGACTTCATGGACCCGCAGCAGCGCATCTTCCTGCAGGAGAGCTGGAAGGCGCTCGAGGACGCGGGGCTCGACGCGAGCCGGCTCGCGCGGGCGCGCTGTGGCGTCTTCGTCGGGGCGACGTCGTCCGACTACGCGTCGCTCATCCGCGAGCGCGGGCTGTTCGGCTCGCACCACGTGTTCACCGGGAACAGCCTCGCCATCCTCCCGGCGCGGGTCTCCTACTACCTGAACCTGAAGGGCCCGTGCTTCGCCGTGGACACGGCGTGCTCGTCATCCCTCGTCGCCCTCCACCAGGCCTGCCAGAGCCTCGCGAGCGGCGAGTGCGACCTGGCGCTCGCCGGCGGCGTCTCCGTCTTCGTGACGCCCGAGTACCACCTGCTCGCGTCGTCGCTCGGGATGCTCTCGCCGGGAGGGCGCTGCAGGGCGTTCGACGACTCCGCAGACGGCTTCGTGGTGGGCGAGGGGGCGGGCGTCGTCGTCCTCAAGCCGCTCGCGAAGGCGCTCGCCGACGGCGACCCCATCCACGGCGTCATCAAGGGCATCGCCGTCAACCAGGACGGGCGGACGAACGGCATCACCGCGCCCAGCTCGCTCTCCCAGACGGAGCTGGAGGTGGAGGTGTACGAGCGCTTCGGCATCCGCCCGGAGACGCTCGGCTACATCGAGACGCACGGCACCGGAACCCGGCTGGGTGACCCGATAGAGCTCGAGGCGCTCACCGCCGCCTTCCGCCGCTACACCGACCGGCGCCAGTTCTGCGCGATTGGCTCCATCAAGTCGAACCTCGGCCACCCGTCGCACGCGGCCGGAGTCGCGAGCCTCATCAAGGTCCTGCTCGCCCTGCGCGAGCGGCGACTGCCTCCGTCACTCCACTTCCGCACGCCCAACCGGCTCATCGACTTCGACTCGACGCCGTTCTACGTCAACACGGAGCTCCGCGACTGGGCGAGCGACGGCCCCCGTCGCGCGGCGGTGAGCTCGTTCGGCTTCAGCGGCACGAACTGCCACCTGGTCGTCGAGGAGCATCCGGACGCGCGGCCCCGCGCGAGCAGGGCACCGGCCCAGGCCCTCCTCCCGCTCTCCGCCCGGACGGAGGACTCGCTTCGCCAGTACGCCCGGGAGCTTGGACGCTTCCTGATGCAGCACCCCGGCGCCGAGCTGGCGGACGTCGCGGCCACGCTGCAGACCGGCCGGGCCGCCTTCGAGCACCGGGTGGCGCTCCTGGCCGGGTCCACCGAGGAGCTCCGGGAGAAGCTCGCCGCCGTCGCCTCGGGTACGGACGCGCCGGGGCTGTATCGGGGGACCGCGGACCCGGACGCGCAGCCCGACCGGGTGCGCCTCACGCCCGACGCCGAGCCGGGCGCGACCGCCAGCGCCTGGGCGACCGGCACCTCGTTCGACTTCACCGGGCTGTATGCGGGCACGGCGCCACGGCGCATCCCGCTGCCGACGTACGCCTTCGCCACCGAGCAATGCTGGCTCCCCGCCAGGCAGGCGTCGCAGCCCGTCCAGGCGCCCCCTGTCCCGGCCGCTCCCGTACCCGGTGAGCGCGTCCGCTCCATCCTGCGCTCGGCCGCTGCCGAGCAGCTCAGTGTCCCCGCCGGAGAGCTCGACCTCCATGCGCCGTCCGAGGAGCTCGGGTTCGACGAGGTCACCCGCGCCGGCCTGCTGGAGCGTCTGAACCGGGAGCTGGGGACGGACCTCAGGGCCCATGTCTTCTCCGTTGGAACCACCCTCTCTGAACTGTCGGAGCGCCTCGCGAGCGTGCCGGCCCCCCAGCCATCGCGCGCCCCCGAGGCCCTCGTCATGACCAGCCCCCGCTTCACCCCCGAGCCGCAGGTCGCGGACGGAGAGCTGCGCCGCCGGACCGAGGACTACCTGAAGCGAGTGCTCTCCGAGTCCTTCCGGCTGCCTCCGGAGCGACTGCGCTCGCGCACGCCCCTGCAGGACTACGGAATCGACTCCGTCCTCATCAACAAGCTCAACAAGCTGCTCGAAGAGACCTTCGGCGCGCTGCCGAGGACGCTGTTCTTCGAGTACCAGACCCTCCACGACCTGGCCGGGTACTTCGCGCAGCACCATGCCGAGCGGCTCCTCACCTTGCTCGACGGCCGCCCCACCCTCCCGGCTCGTGGGCCCGCGGCCACCGAACCGGCAACTGTCGCGCCTCCCGCCCCCGCAGCCGAGCCCCGGCCCATGCGTGGCACGACGCGGCAGGACCTCCAGGACATCGCCATCATCGGCATGGCCGGGCGCTACCCGATGGCCCGCGACAACGAGGAGCTCTGGGCGAACCTCCTCGCCGGGAAGGACGCCATCGTCGAGGTTCCCAAGGAGCGCTGGGATCATCGCCAGTACTTCAGCGAGGACAGGGACGAGCCTGGCGCCACCTACGCGAAGTGGGGAGGCTTCCTCTCCGACGTCGACAAGTTCGACCCGCGCTTCTTCAACATCACTCCGAAGGAAGCGGAGACGATGGATCCGCAGCAGCGCCTGTTCCTGGAGACCTCGTGGGCGGCGCTCGAGGATGCCGGGTACACGCCCCGTCGCCTCGCCGCGAGCGCGCGAGCCCGGGGCAAGAAGGACGCGGGCGTGTTCGCCGGAGTCATCTATGGCGAGTACAGCTTCTTCATCGATGTCCCCATCGCCGGGTACTGGGCCGTCCCGAACCGCGTCTCGTACCACTTCGGCTTCAACGGCCCGAGCTTCGCGGTGGACACCGCCTGCTCGGCCTCGCTCACGGCCATCCACCTGGCCTGTGAGAGCCTGCGGCGCGGCGAGTGCGCGTATGCCATCGCCGGAGGGGTGAACGTCTCCATCCACCCCGGCAAGTACGTCCTCATGGCCCATGGCCGCTTCGCCTCCAGTGACGGGCGCTGCCGCTCCTTCGGCGCGGGTGGGGACGGCTACGTCCCTGGCGAGGGCGTCGTCTCGCTCATCCTCAAGCCCCTCCACGAAGCCCGCGACGACGGGGACCGCATCTACGGGGTCATCCGGGCGAGCACCATCAACCATGGTGGCCGCACCAACGGCTTCAGCGTGCCGAGCCCGAACGCGCAGGCGGAGCTCATCACCGAGGCGCTCGACCAGGCGGGCGTGGACCCACGCGGGCTCAGCTACGTGGAGGCCCACGGCACCGGCACCGCGCTCGGTGACCCCATCGAAATCACCGCGCTCACGAAGGCGTACCGCCGGTACACGCAGGACCGGCGGTTCTGCGCCATCGGGTCCGCGAAATCGAGCGTCGGCCACCTCGAGGCCGCTGCCGGGGCCGCGGGCATCGTGAAGACGCTGCTCCAGCTCCAGCACGAGACGCTCGTCCCCTCGCTGCACTCGGAGACGCCGAACCCGAACATCGACTTCGACTCCAGCCCCTTCTACCTCGTCCACGACGTCAGGCCCTGGCCGCGCGGCGCGGGGGGAGACCCGGGGCGGCCGCGCCTCGCGTCGGTGAGCTCGTTCGGCGCGGGTGGCTCGAATGCGCACGTCGTCCTCGAGGAATACGTCGAGCACGCGAGCGCGACGGCCGCGCCCGGGGGACCGCAGCTCATCCTCCTCTCCGCCCGGCGAGAGGAGCGGCTCCAGGAGGCCGCCCGAAACCTGCTCGGGTTCCTCCGCTCGGAGCGTGGAGCGAAGACGCCGCTCGCGGACATCGCCTGGACGCTGATGGTCGGCCGCGAAGCCTTCGAGCACCGGCTCGCCCTGGTGGCGTCGTCCCACGAGGAGCTGGTCTCCAGGCTGGAGGACTTCACCGGCGGCCGGAAGCCGCAGGAGGCCTTCGCCGGAGTGGCGCGCACGCACCGTGACACCGACGACCTTCCCGGGGAGACGGAGCCGGACCGCGAGTACCTGCGCAACCTCTACGAGCGCGGGCACCTGACGCGCCTGGCGGAGTTCTGGAGCCAGGGGTGGCTCATCGACTGGGAGCAGCTCCGTGGCGCGCGGCGCGGCCGCACCGTCAGCCTGCCGGCCTACCCCTTCGCGCGCGAGCGGTACTGGATCTCCCCCGAGGAGTTCCGGCGCCAGGGCCCGGCGCCCGTGGCGCAGACGCCCACCGTCATCCCGCAGGCCCCGGCCCGGCTCGAGCCGGTAGCGCCCGTGTCGCCGCCGGTGAGCGACGGTGACTTCCGCGCCCGCCTCCAGGCGCAGATCAAGAGCATCTTCGCGGAGCTGACGAAGCTGCCGGAGCCCGAGCTCGACGTCGACGCGGACTTCTTCGACTTCGGGTTCGACTCCGTCGCCTCGGTCCGGATGCTCAACCGACTGATGAAGCTGTATGGCGCCCGGGTCCCCGCGACGGCGATGCAGGAGCACAACACCATCCGCTCCTTCGTGAGCCACGTCGTGGACGCCGGGTACATCAAGCCGGACTCCGCGCCGGTAGCACCCGCTGCGACAAGCCCCCAGGCCGGGGCGCCGTCCGCCGTTCCGGGTGTGCCCTCGGAGGCCCGTGCTCCGGAGAAGCTCACCCGGGAGACGCCGTTCCCCGTCGAGAGCATCTTCGTCACCGGCGTGACGGGCGTGCTCGGTGGGAAGCTGCTGCACGACCTGCTGGACACCACGAGCGCGCGCATCTCGTGCCTCGTGCGCGGGGAGTCCATCGAGCAGGCGAAGCGGCGCATCCTGTACTTCCTTGAGACCTATGACCCGAAGGGACGGCTCACCGAGGCCTTCCACCAGCGCGTCACGCCGGTGCTCGGCGACGTCACGCTCGACCGCTTCGGGCTCGGTGACGCGGCGTACGCGCGCCTCGCGGCGGAGACCGATGTCACGTTCCATGCGGCCGGCAAGACGACCCTGGTCACCTTCTACGAGGCGCTCGCGCCCATCAACGTGGAGGGCACGCGCCGGGTCATCGACTTCGCGCTCCTGACGAAGCACCGGTACATGGTCTACGTGTCGAGCTTCAGTGCGCTCGGGGACCGGCTGAACTTCAACAACCCGCCCTTCACCGAGCGCGACCTCGACCTGGGCCAGGGCTACGACCACCTCCCGTACCAGGAGACGAAGTACCAGGCCGAGAGGCTGATCCACGCCGCGTCGGAGCGCGGGCTCGTCTGGAACATCTTCCGTCCCGGCAACATCATGGGAGACGGAGCCACCGGCCGGTATCCGTTCGCCGAGGTCAGCGTCAAGGGCGTCTACTACGACATCTTCAAGACGGTCATCGAGTCGGGGCTGTCGATGATGTCGCCCGTGCACTGGGACATCACGCCCGTCGACTACGTGTGCGCGGGGATGATTCACCTCGCGCTCCGGCGGCCCTCGTATCGAGAGACGTACCACCTGACGAACCCGGACATCCGCCGGTACTACGACGTCGTCAACCACCTCCGCGACTTCGGCTACGACATCCAGTTCACCTCCATCGACGAGTTCTTCCGGCTCGCCAACGAGCGGCGCATCTTCCGCAAGGGCACGGAGGTGCCGTACGACAGCCAGACGCTGGAGATGTTCAAGTACGGCGTCGAGATCTTCGGGAAGATCCACTACGAGGAGAGCTCGTACGCGAACTGCGCCTATACGCGGAGCATCCTGGGCGCGGTGGGCATCGACTGCCCGACGATTGCGCAGCTCGTCCCGGTCTACCTCCAGCACTGCATCGAGGCAGGCTACCTGCCGCCACCCGCGGCGCTCATGCCCGTGGCACCGGGGACCGTGGTCAGCGGCGCTCGGGCCCGGGTCGGCTGATTCCGTGCGAAAGGACTCTTGGACATGACAGCTCGCGCGGACATCCAGCCTGGCACCCAGGACGCCGTCGTCTTCCCCGGCCAGGGCTCGCAGCGGCCTGGGATGGGGGCGGACTTCCACAAGCAGTGGCCCATCGCCCGGCGCACCTTCGAGGAGGCGTGCGACGCGGTGGGAGAGAACCTGGTCCAGCTCTGCTTCGAGAAGGACCCGAGGCTCCACCTCACCGAGTTCACGCAGCCCTGCATCCTCACGATGGAGATTGCCGCCTGGCGGGCGCTGGTGGAGGAGTTCGGCCTCCAGGCCACCGTCTTCGGTGGGCACAGCCTGGGCGAGTACACCGCGCTGGTGGCGGCCGGAGCGATTCCGTTCGCGGACGCGGTCCGGCTCGTCCGGCGACGCGGGGCGCTCATGCAGCGGGCCGTGCCCCAGGGGAATGGTGCCATGGCGGCGCTCGTCGCCGACGACCTGGAGCGCAGTGGCGCGCTGGGAGTCGCGCGGGCGGCGGGGGCCGAGGTCGCGAACCACAACTCGCTGGCCCAGGTGGTCATCAGCGGCACGAGCGAGAGCATCGAGCGGGCAAAGCGCGCGCTGGCCGAGTCACATCCCTCGCTGAGCTTCATTCCGCTCCAGGTCAGCGCACCGTTCCACTCGAGCCTCATGCGCTCCATCGAGGGCGAGTTCCAGGCCTACCTGGAGTCGTTCGCGCGCGGGTTCCGGCCGGAGCTGGCGGCGCGAGTCACGTCGAATGTCACGGGTGACTTCCACGAGGCGGGGTCGCTCATCGCGAACCTGGTCCAGCAGATCTCCGGCTCGGTGCGGTGGCTGGACAACATGCGCGCGATGGGTGCGCGGGCGCAGCGCATCTACGAGGTGGGCCCGGGCGCGCCGCTGTCCAAGTTCTTCCAGACGCTCGGCAGGACCGTGACACCGGTGACGAAGGCAGCGGACGCGGAGGCTGCGCTCCGGGGGTATGTGGCCCCGCGGGCCGAACCTTCCGTGGTCCGAGCGCCAGCTCCACCCGCTGTGCGGTCGGCCCCGGCTCCTGAGCGGGCCACAGGCACACGGGCGCTCGTGAGCGCGGAGCGGCTGGGCGACGCGGCATTCCGGAGGGACCACAACGTCCGCCTGGCCTACGTGGCGGGCGCGATGGTGAAGGGCATCGCCTCCCCGGAGCTGGTCATCCGCATGGGGCGGGCGGGGCTCCTCAGCTTCTTCGGAGCGGGAGGGCTCGGCCTCGAACGCATCGAAGATGGCGTCCGCCGCATCCAGGCCGCCCTGCCAGCGGGCGCCCCCTGGGGGGTGAACCTCCTGCACAACGTCAACCATCCCGAGCTCGAGGAACGGACCGTCGACGTGCTGCTCCGCCTGGGCGTCCGCTGCGTGGAGGCATCCGCGTACACCGTGCTCACCCCCGCCGTCGTGCGCTACCGGCTCAAGGGGGCGCGGCTCGCCGCTGACGGCGCGCGCCCCGCGAACCGCCTGATGGCGAAGCTTTCGCGCCCGGAAGTCGCACGGCAGTTCGTCTCCCCTGCCCCCGAGCGCATCGTCCGGGCGCTCCGGGAGAAGGGTCTCATCACCGACGAGGAGGCGCGCGCCGCGGCCCGGCTGCCGATGGCGGACGATGTCTGCGCGGAGTCGGACTCGGGCGGACACACCGACAAAGGCGTCGCCTTCAGCCTGCTGCCCGCGATGATGCACCTGCGCGACGAGGCCATGGCCGAGCACCGCTTCCCGGCGCGCATCCGCGTGGGCGCGGCGGGTGGCATCGGGACGCCCGAGGCCGTGGCCGCCGCCTTCACCCTCGGCGCGGACTTCATCCTCACCGGCTCCATCAACCAGTGCACGCCCGAGGCCGGGACGAGCGACCTGGTCAAGGACATGCTCGCCGACGCGGACATCCAGGACTTCGCGATGGCACCCGCTGGCGACATGTTCGAGCTGGGCGCCCGCATCCAGGTCTTCCGCAAGGGCGTCTTCTTCCCCGCCCGGGGAAACAAGCTGTACGAGCTGTACCAGCGTCACGAGTCGCTCGAAGCCATCGACGAGAAGACCCGCGAGCAGTTGGAGACGCAGTACTTCAAGAAGCGCATCGACGAGGTCTGGGCGGAGACGAAGGCGTACTACCTGAAGACCGACCCCGCGCAGGTGGAGCGCGCCGAGAAGAACGCCCGCCACCGGATGGCGCTCGTCTTCCGCTGGTACTTCGTGGACACCATGCGCCGCGCCCGGCGAGGCGACACGGCGGACAAGGTGAACTTCCAGATTCACGGCGGCCCCGCGCTCGGCTCCTTCAACCGCGCGGTGAAGGGGACGCCGCTGGAGCCCTGGCGCAACCGCCATGTCGATGCGCTGGCGGCGTTCCTGATGGAGAACGCGGCGCGGGTGCTCGAGGAGCGCTGGCGCCGCTTCACCGCCGAGGCCGTGGAGCGGGTGGCCTAGCTCCGCGGCACGTCACGCCCGAGGACTTGGCGGACGCGCTCCAGGTCTCCCGGCGTGATGTGGATGACCGAGTGCTTCGGAGTGACGACCGCCACCACGTGGGAGCCGAGCACCCACGCCCGGGCCCGGTACTGCGCGAAGTTGCGGAAGAGGCAGCTCCAGCCTCCGTCCGAGTGCGGCTCGAAGGCATCGGTCTCCAGGATTTCGAACGGCGTCGTCAGCCCGCAGCGCAAGGCCTTGGAGAGGGCCTCCTTCATCGCCCAGAGGACGTTCACCGCGAGGTCCCCGCTCGCAGGCGCGTGCCTCGCCATGGCGAGCTCCCTGGGAGGCATCACCGACTCGAAGACCTCCGTCCGCTGCGGGTCGACCAGCTCCACGTCCACGCCGAGGATGTGCTCGGGCCCGCAGGCCACCGCCACCGCGACGGCGCGGGTGTGGCTGAGCGACACGAGGGGCGGCTCGTCCCCCGTCCCCTTGACGATGGGCTGCTCGAACACCCCTGGCGCTATCTCCACGGCGTGCAGCGGCGCGGTGATGCCGAGCGCGCGGACCGAGAGCTTCCCCGCGACACGCCCCAGGAAGAAGCCGAGCCGGCGCGAGTCCGCGCGGAGCTCCTCCAGGCGCTGGCGCTCCTTCTCGTGCAGGAGCGTGAGGTGCCGGGCCTCGAGAGCGGCGGCGGACTCGAGGTGGACACAGGTGAGCACGCCGGGCACCGCCACCCCGTGGCGCACCATGCCGAGCGACACTGTCGCGAACGCCTCGGGGGAGAGAGCATCAGGGTAGGTCATTCGTCCGGATTCTGTGGCAACCCGGGCGGCGGCTCAATGCGCACGTGGAGCCCGGGGACTGGTCCCCCCCTTCCCTCCCGCTCCCGGTGAGGCAGGATGTGCGCCGTGACTACCCACATCGTCTTCGACTTTGACGGGACGCTGGCGGACTCGAAGGACGCGGTCATCCGGCTCTACAACGCGCTCGCCGAGAAGCGCGGCTACAAGGCGCTGTCCGCCGACAACCTGGAGGAGCTGCGCAAGCTGTCCATCCTGGAGCGCTGCGCCCGGATGGGCATTCCGCCCTACCGGCTGCCCTGGCTGGCGGTGCAGATGGGCCGGAGCCTGCGCGAGGTGATGACCACCATCGCGTTCCACGAGGGCATCCCCGAGCTGCTGGCGGAGCTGAGGCGCCGCGGGCACCCGCTCGCCATCCTGTCCACCAACCGGGAGGAGAACATCCGCGCGTTCCTGCGGCACCACTCGGCCGAGGCGCTGGTGGAGAGCATCCACTGCAGCAGCAGCTTCTTCGGCAAGGCCCGGCTGCTGCGGGCCCTGATGAAGCAGCGCGGGCTCCGGCCCGACCAGCTCGTCTACGTGGGCGACGAGCACCGGGACGTGGTGGCCTGCAAGGAGGTCAACGTGAGGGTCATCGCCGTGCGCTGGGGCGCGGATGCCGAGGCCCGCCTGCGGGAGGCCGGGCCGGACGCCATCGCCGGGCACCCGGCGGAGGTGGCCGAGCTCCTGTCCCGCTGGTCCGAGCGGCGCTGACTCTTTCTCACGGCCAGCCCGAGGGCTTCCACCCGGCCTCCGCTCAACGCCTGGAGTCCAGCAGCTTCTGCCCCGCCGACTGCCCGTGAGGCTCACCGCAGCTTCAAGGTGAGCCCCCCGAAGGTCATGTTCTCCCGGTGGTCCCCATCGCCCGAGTGGGTCATGGGGGCCTCCGCGAGGCCCACCGCCACCACGTGGCTCCCCTCCACGTCCACGCCCAGCAGGTGGAAGTGGCGCTCGCCACCGTCGAGCGGGACACGCTGCACCCTCACGCGGGCGCCGTCCTCGGAGACCAGGGCCAGCAGTGGGCCGGCGCCGCGGCTGATGCTCATGCCTCCGCCCCACCGGTCCCAGCCCGTCGCCCCCGCGACGAGCAGCCCCTCCGAGGTCCACCGCAGCGCCGAGAGGTGGTCCGCGCGCTCCCCGGCCACGTAGCGCTCGAAGCGGAGTGCGCCCGTGCGCCTGCCGAGCACGGCCACGTAGCCGTCATACGGCGCCATCCGCGAGTCGGCGCCGGGGAACGGCGGGTAGTAGTGGATGACGCCGCGGGCATCCTGGCGCACCGCCGTGCCGGCGAGGGCGACCTCCCCGTTCTTCACCGCCATGTCGAACACGACGAACTCGGCCACCGAGGCGGGGACGAACGGGTGTGTCCCCTCCCGCTCGCCCAGGGCGGAGAACGCCGTGAAGGCGAACGGCTGGTACTCGGTGTCCATGGGCGACGCGACGTCCTCGCCGGTGAGGCAGTCCAGCCGCGTCACGTCCTGGAACGTCTCGCTGGAGGCGAGGCACCGCAGCGTGTTCCACGTCCGGCCCACCACCACGCCGCCGTCTCCGTCCACCGCCAGCAGCGTGCGCAGCGGCGCTTCGCGCCAGCGGAACTCGTCGTAGGCCCAGGCGGCGGGCTCCACGCGGTGCCGTCCGTCCACGAGGCGCGTCCACTGCTCCGAGTAGTCCGTCCCCGACCACCCCAGCGCCATCACCCCGGAGACGAGGTACGGAGACGGCCTGTCGGGCGCCTCGTCGGGCTCGTCCACCCGGGAGAGGAAAGCCACCACCAGCCCCTCTCCGCGCGCCTCCGTGCGGAGCCAGCCGTCGGCGAGCGCGTGCACGTACCGGGACTTCATGCGGAACGGCTGCGCGGGCAGGTCGGCGCCCAGGTCCCCCGGAGGCAGCGTCGCGGCCTCGGGGAGCGGCTGGCGGGCCAGCACCTGCCCCTCCGCGGACAGCCGGACGAGGTCATACCCTCCCCGCTCCGCGTCGATGCGCTCCACCCCCAGCGTCAGCTCGCCCGAGGGGTGCACCGTGAAGTCGCTGAAGTGCTCCCGGGGCTGGGCCTCCCGCGCCCAGAGCTCGCGGGCCTCGGGCGAGTACGCCACGAGCCGCCGCGTCGTCCCGCCGGCGCTGTCGCGTGACGTCTCCAGCACATACACCCGGCCGCCGGACAGGCGCGTCTTGAGGCCACCCCACCCCGGGCGGGACGTCGTGCCGTGGGACAGCGTGCCCCGGTCGAAGGTGTGGTCCAGCGACACCGGAGGCACCTCGCAGCCCGCCTCGCACGAGTGCTTCGGCGCCTCGTGGCAGGCCGACAGCAGCACACATAGCAGCGCGCCCAGGTGGAGGTGGGTGACGGCGCGGACCCATCCGCGAGCTCGAACGGCTGGGGACTGGAAGTACGTCATGACTCACATACGGAGGGGGCGTGGCACCCTGGTCCATGGGAAGGCGCCAGCGTCAGAACCCCCGGCGCCGGCACGTCCGGGCGACCACCCTTCCACCGAGGCTCGGCACATGCACTGGGTCGTCCAGGACAACCTCTTCAACGAGCGGGGCTTCCACACGCTGATGCAGACGCTCGAGCGCGGTGGCATCCCCCACACGCTGGTGAAGGTCATCCCGTTCGACGGCGGCGTCCAGCCGGAGGTCCAGGTCTCCGGCCCCGTCATCGTCATGGGCTCGCTCAGCCTCGCCCGGTATGCGGTGCGGCGGGGCTGGGTGCCGGGCTCGTTCATCAACGACAACTTCGACTTCCGCGTCTGGCGCGAGCACCTGGGCGAGCACCTGCTGAACGCAGGCGCCCAGGTCTGCCGCTTCGCGGACGTTCCCCCGCGGGACGGGCCCTTCTTCATCCGCCCGTGCCTGGACGACAAGTCGTTCTCGGGCATGGTCACCACCTGGGAGGAGTTCGCGGCGTGGCGCGACAGCGTCCTGAAGCTCGAGGAGGCCACCACCGTCTCCCCGGACACCTGGGTGGCGGTCAGCGCGCCGAAGCACCTCCAGCGCGAGTACCGCATGGTCGTCGTCGACGGCCGCGTCGTCACCGGCACGCGCTACAAGCTCGGGGACCGCGTCGTGGGCTCGGCCGAAGTCGAGCCGGAGGTCTACACCTTCGCGCAGGCCATGGCGGACCGGTGGGGCCCGGCCCGCGCCTACGCGCTGGACGTCTTCATGCACGACGGCGGGCTGTACGTCGGGGAGATCAACAACCTCAACTCGGCGGGCTTCTACGCCTACGACGTGGGGAAGATGGTGGCCGCCATCGAGGCGATGCACTGGTAGCGCCCTCCGGGTGGGCGACACCTCGCGGGGTGTCGCCCACCGCATCTCTTCCGGCCCCGGGGTCTCAAACCTGTATTACGAGTAAACACAGACAGACCTCTATTTCGGTGCAATGCAGAGAAATCAATGAACACATAACTTCCGCTTGAAATCCGAATTACTCATGTGTCATGAAAGTCTCTCTTCTTCGGAAAGGTCGTGCGCTTGAGCAATCGATTCTTGAGGTCGTTCTGTGCGGCGTGGGTTGGCGCCGGACTCGTGGCGTGTGGCTCGGTGCAGCAGGAGACGGAGCCGGCGCAGGGAGCGGCGAAGGACGCGGACATCCAGGCCGCGCTGGCCCGGCTGCCCGGAGCCGAGGTGCTCGGCCGCAAGGGAGAGGTGCCCTACTTCATCCAGGGAGACCTGGGCCGGCTGTCCGACCTGTCCGCGCAGCGGGCGCGCTCGGACGCGGGGGGCGAGGCGCGTGAGGCGCTGGGTGAGATTGCCTCGGCCTTCCGCCTGCGCAACGACGACCTGGTCTTCCGGCGCGCCTCCGTGGACGCCGAGGGCCACAAGCACCTGCGCTTCCGCCAGCTGATGAACGGCCTGCCCGTGGTGGGCGCCGAGCTCGTCATCCACGCGGACGAGGAAGGCTTCATCTACGCGGCCAACGGCTCCGCGCGCGGCGCCAGGCCCTCGGCCACGAAGCCGACGGTGGCCTCCGAAGTCGCGCTGAAGGCGGCCGAGCTCGGCTCCACCGCGAGCCGCGCCTCCGCCAGCGGCCCCGCCACCCTGGTCTACATCTACCCCGAGGGCTCCGATGAGCCCCGCCTGGCCTGGCAGGTCCGCACGCTGGGTGAGCGCAACGGCATGCCCGCCGACGACCTGGTCTACGTCGACGCGCAGCGCGGTGGCGTGCTGGCGCTCCACCCGCAGCTCCACTCGGCGCTCAACCGCCGCGTGCACAGCGCGAACAACGGCACGTCCACCCCGGGCACCCTGCGCCGCAGCGAGGGCCAGGCCGCCACGGGTGACGCGCACATCGACATGAACTACGACCAGCTGGGCGTGACGTACAACTGCTACAACACGCTCTTCGGTCGTGACTCGTACGACAACGCGGGCGCCGCGCTCATCAGCACCGTGCACTACAGCACCAACTACGTGAACGCCTACTGGGACGGCACGCAGATGGTGTACGGCGACGGCAACGGCGTGGACTCCATCGAGCTGGGCAAGGACCTGGACGTCACGGTCCACGAGCTGACCCACGCGGTGACGGACACCGAGTCGGACCTCATCTACTCGGGTGAGTCCGGCGGCCTCAACGAGTCCATGTCCGACATCTTCGCCGGCGTGTGCGAGAGCTGGCAGCGCGGCTGGGCCACCGACGCGGACGTCTTCAAGATTGGCGAGGACGTCTGGACGCCGGGTGTCACGGGCGACGCCCTGCGCTACATGGCCGACCCGGCCGCGGATGACGTGTCGCTGGACTTCTACGGCGACTACTCGTCCGGCGTGGACGTGCACTACAGCTCCGGCATCAGCAACCTGGTGTTCGCGCTGCTCTCCACGGGTGGCACGCACCCGCGCGGCAAGACGAGCATCAACGTGGCGGCCATCGGCCCCGAGAAGGCCGCGCGCATCTTCTACAAGGCCAACACGGACCTGTTCACCGCGAGCACCACGTTCGAGCAGGCGAAGACGTACACCATCCAGGCCGCGCAGGCGCTCGGCTACGACGCGGCCACGGTGCAGGCCGTGACGGACGCGTGGCTCGCCGTGGGCGTGCCGCCTCCGCCGCCGGTGACGACGCCGCTGACCAACGGCGTGCCGGTGACGGGCCTGTCCGGCAGCTCGGGCAACAAGAAGTACTACACGCTCGAGGTGCCCGCCGGGCAGACCAGCCTGAAGTTCGAGACGTCCGGTGGCACGGGTGACGCGGACCTGTACGTGCGCTTCGGCTCCGCGCCGAACAGCAGCACCTACGACTGCCGTCCGTACACCAGTGGCAACGCGGAGACGTGCACCTTCAACAACCCGGCGGCCGGCACCTGGTACGTCATGGTGAATGGCTACAGCGCGTACTCGGGCATGTCCCTCACGGGCACGCACACGGGCACGGGCGGTGGCGGCGGCACTCCGGTGACGGAGACGGCCACCGGCACCGTGGCGCGCAACGAGAACGACCGGTTCGGCCCGTACAACGTGGTGCCGGGCACGACGTTCAGCGTGGTGATGACGGGCACGCGCAACCCGAACCTGTACGTGCGCTTCGGCTCGCAGCCCACGACCACCGCCTATGACTGCCGGCCGAACACCTCGGGTGCCTCGGAGACGTGCAGCCTGACGGTGCCGGCGGGCCAGACGGCCGCCCACGTCATGGTGCGCGGCGGCGGCTCGGGCACGGCGTCCTACAACCTGACCATCAACTACACGCGGCCGTAGTCACGGGCCGTCGTCACTGAAGGCTGAAGTCCGGCGGGCGGCTTCCTCCTGGGAGGCCGCCCGTCGTCTTTCGTACACGTCCGGCTCAGGCCGGCGCGTGCTCGGCCAGCACCCGGTCCAGGGCCTCCGCCTGCCGCCGCAGGTCCGGGTCCGAGGCCTTCAGCACCTTCGCCACATGGGTTCGCGCCCGGGCCGGGTCCGTCTTCGCCAGGGCCAGGGCCATGTAGAGGTTGCTGCGCGCCTTGTCCGGCTGAGCGGCCAGCACCGGCGTCAGCACCTGCTCCGCCCGTGCGTCCTCGCCCCGCTCCAGCAGTGACATGGCCAGATCACACGCGGGCTCCGGCTCGGCCGGCGCGCGGGCATTCGCCAGCTCCAGCAGCTCCAGCGCCCGGACGCGCTCTCCCGCCAGGTCCAGCGCGAGCGCCAGCCCGTACATCGCCTTCGCATCCCCTGGGGAATTCCGGAGCGCTTCTTCCAGCAGCCGCCGCCCCTCCCCCACGTCTCCCGCTTCCAGCCGGGCCATCCCGTCGCGATAAAGGTCCGTTCCCACTCAGGTCTCCTCGCACCACGCGGCGCGTCAGTCACAGGTAAGCAACTCTCGCACTACAAACTCCGACAACCTGAGAGAAAGCCTTCCCCCAGGTTCCCATGATCGTCCGCTCGCCCCCAGTCTCTGCCCGCCGCCCGGTCAACTCCACTTCCGAGACATCCGCCGCGGAGACGTCCAACACCGTCGCCAAGACGCGTGCCCACCAGAAGGACACGTTCACCGGGACCACCACCGCCACGCAGCGTACGGCGAAGGTCGGCGCCGCGCCGGCGGGAGACCACGGCAAGCTGATGCGGGAGTACCTCACCGGTGCCCGCCCGCCCCCGGCCGACTTCGAGAAGGTCATGGGCTACAAGCCCTACGCCATCCAGACGAAGCATGGCCAGCGGATGCAGGACCCGCACGGCTCCGCCTCGGCGCCCGGGAAGGTGGGGCCGGACAAGGAGTTCGACCCCGCGGCCAAGACGCACGACTACGGCTACGACCTGCTCCGCTACTACGCGAAGAAGGGCACGCCGCTCGGGCCCGAGGCGCGCAAGGCGGCCGACGCCCAGTTCCGCACGGACCTGTTCGACTACGCCAACGACCAGAAGAGCCTGGGCAGCCGCATCAAGTTCCGCGCGTGGGCGCAGATCTACGCCACGGCGGTGGAGCTGAACTCGCGCGTGCAGGGCTACGGCCCTCCGTGACGTCGCGCTACTGCATGCCGTAGCGCCGCAGCTTGTCGTAGAGCGTCCGCAAGCCGATGCCCAGCCGCTGGGCGGCGCGCTTGCGGTTGCCGCCCTCGTCCGAGATGGCCTGCTCGATGGCCATCCGCTCCAGCTCCTCCAGCGTCTTGTCCGGAAGCCGCCCGCCCTCCGGAGCGGTACCGGCGGGCGCGGGAGTCGAGCCCCCCGGCGGGTCCATCCACAGGTGCCGGGGCTCCACCACCTGGCCGTCCGTGAGGATGGCCGCCCGCTCCAGCGCGTTGCGCAGCTCGCGCACGTTGCCCGGCCACGGGAAGGCCACCAGCCGCTCCGACGCCTCGGGTGACAGCCGCAGGCCCGGTCGCCCCAGCTCCTCGCCGATGCGCCGCAGCAGCAGCTCCGCCAGCGGCTTCAGGTCCTCGCGCCGCTCGCGCAGGGACGGCAGGCGGATGGGGAACACCGCGAGCCGGTGGTAGAGGTCCTCGCGGAACTCGCCCCGCGCCATCATCGCCTTGAGGTCGCGGTTGGTGGCCGCCACCCAGCGCACGTCGGCCTCCAGCGTCCGCGTGCCGCCCACGCGCTCGAAGCGGCGCTCCTGGAGCACGCGCAGCAGCTTGGCCTGGAGCTCCGCCTTCAGCTCACCCACCTCGTCCAGGAAGAAGGTGCCGCCCTGGGCCAGCTCGATGCGCCCGCGCCGCTGGGCCACCGCCCCGGTGAACGCCCCCTTCTCGTGGCCGAACAGCTCGCTCTCCAGCAGCGTCTCCGTGAGGGCCGCACAGTTGACTGCGACAAAGGGCCCCTCGGCCCGCTCGCTCTGCTGGTGCAGCGCGCGCGCGGCCACTTCCTTTCCGGTGCCGCTCTCCCCCATCAAGAGGACCGTGGCCTGGGTGGGCGCCACCTTGCGCAGGGCCTCCACCACCGGCGCCATGGCCGGAGCGCCCCAGCTCAGCACCACCTCGCCCGAGGTGTGCCGGGCCCCAGCCTTGAAGTTGAGCAGCGCGCGGCGCTCCAGGGCCCGCGCCACCGTCAGCCTCAGCTCGGCGGGGCTGCTCACCGGCTTCTGGAGGTACTCGAAGGCGCCGGCCTTCATCGCCGCCACCGCGCTCTCCACCGAGCCGATGGCGGTGAGGACGATGACCTCCACGTCCGGCTGCTCCTCGCGCACCTTGCGCAGCAGTGCCAGGCCGTCCAGCCCGGGCATCTTCAAGTCTGTCAGCAGCAGGTCCACGCCCTGCCGGGCCAGCAGCCGCGCCGCCTCGTCGCCATCCGCGGCCGTCGTCACCACGTGGCCCTCGTACTCGAGCGCCTCGGCGAGGAACGTGCGCACGCCCTCCTCGTCGTCCGCCACCAGGATGCGCGCCATGGCTTCAGCTCCCCCTGGCGGGGACGGTGAGGCGGAACTCCGCGCCACCGCCGGCATGACTGCGGGCACTCACGGTGCCGCCGTGCAGCTCGACGATGCGGCGGGTGATGGCGAGGCCCAGCCCCACGCCGCGCAGCCGTCCGGTGACGAACGGCTCGAAGATGCGCTCCTCTTCACCCGCGGGGATGCCCGGCCCGTGGTCCTTCACGGTGAAGACGAGGGACCTGCCCTCCTGCTCCACGCTCGCCTCCACCCGTGTGCCCTCGGGGCTTGCCTGCACCGCGTTGCGCAGCACGTTCTCCAGTGCCTGCTGGAGCCTGCCCGCGTCCACCGGAAGCCGCAGGCGCTCCGGCAGGTAGTGGGCCTCCACGCTCGCCTCGCCCGTGGCCTCCACCGCCGCGCGCAGCACGTCGTTCGGGTCCGCCTCCGCGCGCCGCAGCTCCCCGCTGCGCACGAAGCCCAGCAGGTCGTTCATCAGCTGCTCCAGCCGGACGGCCTCGCTCACCACCCGGTCCGCCTTGGGGCGCAGGACTTCATCCCGCTCCACCCGCTCGGCCAGCAGCTGCGCGTGGCCCTTGAGCGAGGCCAGCGGGTTGCGCAGCTCGTGCGCCAGCACCGCGGACATCGTGCCGAGCGCCGCCAGCCGGCGCCCCCGCTCCAGCTCCTCCGAGAGGGCCTCGCGCTGGGCCAGCGAGCGCGAGAAGGCGAAGGCCAGCACCAGGATGCCCAGGCTGGAGATGATGGCCACGACCAGCAGCCGCTGCGAGCGCGACTCCAGCTCCAGCGCGGTGAGCGGCTCGAACTCGTAGGCGATGCGCAGCCCGCGGCGCGGGTCCTGCGGAGGCCCTGCCTCGGTGGGAGGCGGGGGCGCGGGTGCCTGCGCGGATGCCGGATTCGCACCGGGCGCGGCGCCCTCCGCCTGGGGGAAGCGGGGCCGACGCAGCCGGTGCATGAACCGGACGCGGCCCCCCTCCAGCTTGAGGTCCGGCCCCTCCCGGAACTCCCCCGGCGAGCGCTCCCCCGCCGCAGCCAGCACCTGCTTGTCCTCGTAGACCGCCACGTAGCGCAGCCCGCCGTCCCGGTTGGCCGCGAGGAAGCCGTCGAGCGCCTGCTGGCTCGGAGGGCCGTTGAAGTCCCGGAAGGCCTCGAACGCGGCCATCCCGATGACGTTGGCCATGCCGCGCGTGACGAGCGAGGAGGACTCCAGGGCGGAGGCGCGGATGAACCACGCCGCAGACAGCAGCACCGCGCACATCAGCGCCGCCGCCACCCAGGGCAGCCGGGGCCCCCGGGGACGCCACCAGGGCGCGCCGCTCATCGCCGACCTCCGGCCCGGTGACTCCCACTGCATGGCGTCTTCCTGCATGTTGCGAACTCTGCATGCGGAGTGCGGAATCCGCACTCACTTCCCACCGGACCTGGTGCCGCCTGGGGCCGCTCGGCGCGCTCAGGCTTCCTGGATGTCATGGGCATCGCTCCTGGGGGTGGAGGGCGACCGGAGGCCGCCGGCAGGGAGGACAGGCGGGCGCGCCTGCTCCGCGCACCCGCCTTCCACGCTGTTGCAGTGCAAGCAGGAGGCCCACACGCCGCGAAGGCCTCGTTCTCCTCTAGGGAGCGCGCGAAGTCGGCACCCCGGGCCTGGTGGATGCGGACCTCGCATGCGGAATCCGCACCCGGGCTGCGGTTCCCGCAGCGGTGCCGGCACTTTTCCCACGGGTTCCAGGGGGTTGGACGCTGGCAAGGCGCATGCAATCGAGCCCTCCCATGAAGACGTCCCAGAGAGCGTGGTTCAAGAGGCGACCGCAGCGGATGTCGGCCCTGGCCCTGGGCTTCCTCGGGCTGGTGGCCGCGCCGGGTATGGGCCTGGCCCAGACGCCCGAGCGCCCGGCCGAGCAGCCCCCGGTGCCCCCGGCGGAGCTCCGGGCGATGCGCGCGGTGCCGAGTGTGAGCCTGGAGGAGGCCATCGCCCGGGCCCTGAAGACGAACCCCCAGGTGGCGCAGGCCGCCGGCACGGTGACGACGTCCGAGGCGGCCGAGCGCAGCGCCTTCGGTGCGTACCTGCCGACCCTGTCGGCCAACGCGAGCGGCTCGCTGGCGAGCAGCGAGCGGGTGGATCCGGAGACGGGCGCGGTGTCGTCGGGCTCCAGTGACACGTACAGCGCGGGCCTGTCCGCCGGGTGGGACGTCTTCACGGGCGGGCAGCGGAGCGCGACGCGCAAGCAGACGCGGGCGCAGTCGAACGCGGCGGAGGCGCAGCTCACCGCGCAGCAATCCACCGCGGTGTTCGACGTGGAGCGCTCGTTCTATGAGGTGCTGCGCGCGGCGGGGCTCGAGGACGTGGCCCGCTCCCGCATCGAGCGGGCGAAGCAGAACGCGGAGGCGGCGGAGCGGCGGCTGGCGGTGGGCTCGGCGACGCGCTCGGACGTGCTGCGCGCGCAGCTGGACCTGACCACGGCGCGCGAGTCCCTGCTCACCGCGCAGACCCAGCGCTCCACCGCGTCGCTGGCGCTGGGCCGGCTCATCGGCGAGGACGGGCCGGTGGACGCGAAGCCCGTGGACGACTCGGCGCTGAAGCCGCTGGCGCTCACCGAGGAGGCGCTGGTGACGGAGATTGTCGCGCGGGCCCCCTCGGTGCTCGCGGCGGAGGCGAACCTGCGCGCCAACGAGGCGGGCGTGGGGGTGGCGAAGTCGAACTACCTGCCCACGGTGCAGCTGTCCGCGGGCTATGACTGGTTCAACCAGGACCTGGCCGTCACCGGCGGCAGGACGAGCTGGTCGGTGCGCCTGGGCCTCTCCTACCCCATCTTCGACGGCTTCCTCCGCGAGGAGCGCGTGGTGCGCGCGAGGACCGCGGCGTCGGTGTCGCAGACGCAGCTGGCGGACACGCGACGCTCGGTGCAGTCGGGCGTGGGCCAGTCGCTGGGCCAGCTCCGGCTCGCGGAGGAGCGCATCACCCTGGCCGAGCAGTCCGTCCAGGTGGCGCGCGAGGACCTCAAGGTCCAGGAGGAGCGCTACCGCCTGGGCGCCACCACCATCCTCGAGCTGCTGACGTCGCAGGAGAACGTCGTCACCGCGGAGACCAACCTGGTGTCGTCCCGCTTCGACTACCGGATTGCCCGCGCCGAGCTGTCTGCGCTCGCTGGGAGGTCGTTATGAGCACGTCCCCTACTCCGCGGACGGCCGCGGCCCAGGGCCCGGGCAGCGCGCGCGACATCTCGGACGTGGTCATCCGCGTCGAGGGGCTGCGCAAGGACTACAAGATGGGCTCGGAGGTGGTGCGCGCGCTGCGAGGCGTGGACCTGACCATCCGCCGCAACGAGTACGTGGCGGTGATGGGCCCGTCCGGCTCCGGCAAGTCCACCTTCATGAACCTCATCGGCTGCCTGGACGTGCCCAGCGGCGGGCAGTACTGGCTCAACGGCCAGCCGGTGGCGGGCATGAGCGAGGACGCGCTGGCCCGCATCCGGAACCGGGAGCTGGGCTTCGTGTTCCAGAGCTTCAACCTGCTGCCCCGCGCGTCCGCGCTGGACAACGTGGCGCTGCCGCTCATCTACGCGCGGGTGGCCAAGAAGGAACGGCGCGAGCGCGCGGCGGCGATGCTGGAGAAGGTGGGCCTGGGCGAGCGCAAGGACCACCGGCCGAACGAGCTGTCCGGCGGTCAGCGCCAGCGCGTGGCGATTGCGCGCGCGCTGGTGACGCAGCCGGCGCTGCTGCTGGCGGACGAGCCCACGGGCGCGCTCGACAGCAAGACGGGTGAGGAGATCATGGCCCTCTTCGGCGAGTTGCACGCCCAGGGCCAGACGTTGATGCTGGTCACGCACGAGTCGGACATCGCGGCGCATGCCCAGCGGGTGTTGTTCCTGAAGGACGGCGTCATCGAGCGGGACGAGCGGAAGCGGGACTGAACCGGTCCGCGCTCCGCGCGCGGCGACATGGACTCTGGAGGACGTCGTGAGCAAGTCGAAGAAGTGGGTGATTGCAGGTGCCGCGGCCCTGGCGCTGGGCGCGGGGGTGTACACCACCACGCGAGGCAGCGAGCCGGCCGCGCAGGAGCGGTCGGCCGCGGTGGCGGTGGTGGAGCGCCGGGACATGGAGCTGGTGGCGGAGTCCGCCGGCCTGGTGGAGCCCCTGCGCGTGGTCGAGGTGAAGTCCAAGGCCTCGGGTGAGGTGCTGCGCGTGCACTTCGACACCGGGGACAAGGTGGAGAAGGACGCCCTGCTGGCGGAGATCGACCCGCGCGACGTGCAGAACGCGCTGGCCCAGGCGCAGGCGGACGTGGAGTCCGCGCGGGTGCGGCTGAACACCACGGAGTCCCAGCGGCAGCGGCTGGAGGAGCTGCGCAAGTCCGGCTACGTCACGCAGCAGGAGTACGAGACGGCCGTGGACGCCTCCGCCACCGCGCGGGCGGCCAAGGTGCGGGCGGAGACGAACCTGCAGCTCGCGAAGGAGCGCAGCCGGGACGTCACCATCCGCGCGCCGATCGCCGGCACCCTGCTGGAGCGGCAGATTCAGCCCGGGCTCATCATCGCCTCGGCGACGTCGAACGTGTCCGGAGGCAGCACGCTCTTCAAGATGGCGGACCTGTCGGTGATGCAGGTGCGCGCGAAGGTGGACGAGACGGACGTGGGGCAGATCAAGCCCGGCCAGAAGGCGCGCGTGACGATGGAGGCCTACCCGGGCCGGACCTTCATGGGGGACGTGGTGAAGGTGGAGCCACAGGCCCTCGTGGAGCAGAACGTCACCCTCTTCCCGGTGCTCGTGAGGCTGGAGAACCCGGAAGGGCTGCTGCGCCCGGGGATGAACGCGGAGGTGTCCATCGAAATCTCCCGGCGGCGTGACGCCATCACCGTGCCGAATGCGGCCGTCGTGGGGCTGAGGGACGCACGGTCCGCCGCGGTCGCGGTGGGTGTCTCGGAAGATGCGGTGCGCGCGTTGATGCGGCCGGCGGGCGGCGGCGCAGGGGCGGCGGGCGCGGGTCGGGGTGGCTCCGGTACGGGCGCGGGCGGTGAGGCCGCGGCGGGGGCTGGGGGCGCTGCGACGCCTGTCGTGGGAGCCGAGGCCGGTGCGGGCCCGGGGGCGACTACGACTGCGAGCGCGGGCGGCAACGTGGCGCCCGCGAGCGGAAATGCTCCGGGAGCAGCGAGCGGAGCCGGCGGTGGCGAGGGGCGTGGTGGCCGGGGCATGCGCGAGGGACGGCAGGGCTCGGGAGACACGCGGCCAGCCATCGTCTTCGTGCAGGGCGCGAAGGGGCCGGAGCCCCGGAGGGTGGTGCTCGGGCTGAGCGACTGGGAGAGCTCGGAGGTGGTGAGCGGGCTGGAGCCGGGTGAGCAGGTGATGCTCATCTCCGTGGCGCAGCTCCAGCAGCAGCAGCAGCGGAGCACGGAGCGGATGCGTCAGGCGACCGGCGGAATCGTGCCGGGCGCCGGTGGTGGTGGTCCTCGCGGGATGCGGTGAGGAGGAGGCCAGGTCATGGGAGAGATCATCCGGGTCGCATTCGATGCGGTCCTCGCCAACAAGCTCCGGTCGCTGCTGACGATGCTGGGCATCGTGATTGGCATCGCGGCGGTCATCACGATGGTGGCGCTGGGCGAAGGTGCCCAGCGCTCGGTGGAGCAGCGGCTGAAGACGCTCGGCACCAACGTCCTCACGGTGCGCCCCGGCCAGTCCTTCGCGGGTGGCCTGGGCCGTGGACAGGCGACGATGTCCATCGACGACGCGGAGGCGCTGCGAGCGAATCCGCGCCACATCCAGGCGGTGGCGCCGGAGATCGAGTCGCGCTTCCAGGTGGAGTACGGCGCGAAGAACGCGAACCTGTCCGTCGTGGGGACCTGGCCGACGTACTTCGGCATCAACGAGTCGAAGGTGGCGGCGGGCCGGCTGTTCACGGAGGCGGAGGACCGCGGCCGCCGCCGGGTGGTGGTGCTCGGAGCGCTGGCGGGGGCGCAGCTGGGGCTGACGAACACCGCGTCGCTGATCGGCGAGTCGGTCCGTATCCGTGGCATCCCTTTCGAGGTCATCGGGGTGCTGGCGGAGAAGGGCTCGCAGGGCTTCTCCAACCCGGATGAGAGTCTCTACATCCCGCTGGCCACCGCGCAGTTCCGTGTCATGGGAAGCGACCGCATCCGCTCCATCGCCGTGCAGGCCGCGGACGAGAAGTCCATGGACGATGCGATGGCTGAGATTGATTCGAAGCTGCGGCGTGAGCACCGGCTGCGTCCGGAGGAGCAGGCGGACTTCAACATCCGAGACCAGGCCACGCTGCTCGCCACGGTGCAGGAGACCACGCAGACGTTTTCGCTGCTGCTGGCGGGTATCGCGGCCATTTCCCTGCTGGTGGGAGGCATTGGCATCATGAACATCATGCTCGTGTCGGTGACGGAGCGGACGCGAGAGATTGGTCTGCGCAAGGCGCTGGGGGCCACGGGAATGGACATCCTGCTCCAGTTCCTCGTGGAGTCGCTGGTGCTGTGCCTCGCGGGCGGCACGTTGGGACTGCTCCTCGGCGTGGGCGGAGCAGAGCTGCTGCAGCGCCTGGCGGGCTGGACGGTGGTGGTGGCGCCCGAGGCCATCATCGTGGCCATCGCCTTCTCCGCATCGGTGGGCGTGTTCTTCGGCATCTGGCCCGCCCGGCGCGCAGCGAGCCTCGCGCCTATCGAGTCACTGCGGTACGAGTGAGTGAGCTGGAGGCGGTGGCTTCGATTCCCGCCGCCTCCACATTTGGGGTGGAAAGGTGTACCGTTGAGCTGCGGCGGCTCGGACCGGATGCGTTCGGTTCTGGCTCTCCAGGGGGCCGCGCTGCCAGACTCGGGCGCGCTCCGAGCACGCTCGCTGTCGATCGTGGCGGGCAGAACCCCTTCCGTCAGGATCTGACCATGCATTCCCGAACATGTGTCGCACTCCTGCTGCTTCTCTCGGCCTGTGCAACGACGGAGCCGAGCCCGAAAGGCCCAGCGGCCCGGAACCCGAGGGTCGCCAACCTCCAGAGAGCAGCGACGATGCCGTGGGCGGATGGCGGGCGATGCGTGGTGCGGGAGGCATCCAACGAATGGGCCGTGCTCGTGGAGCGGTGCTATCACGCACTCGACCATGACAGAATCCAGTTTCGCGATGTCACGGGAAGATGCTCTGTCGCCTCCGCAGGTGCTGCGACCTTGGGTCTAGGCGTCTGCATTCTAATAGCACCTGAGATAGTCGTTGGAGCCGTGATTGTCGCTGGCGCAGTCGTGGCGGCAGTCGCCATCAAAGAGGAGTTGGATGCATATCGGAGGGCATCCCGTGGGCGTGCGACGCCTGAGACCCAAACTCGGCCATCCAATGAGCAGGAGCATTTGGCGCATCGAAAGCCCAAGCCCGAGCCATCAGGGCAGGATTGGTTCCCCCCGGCGCCGACCGATCCGCTCGACCGAGAGCGCCGTCCGTCGTGCGAGCCCATCCCCGGTGCGGCACGCGGGCGAAGATGTACCGCATAACGAGTGCGCCGATAAGTTCCCGCCCAACCGTTATCCCGGCATGGACGTATTCGTGGGCGGTGAGCGCTTCGATGCGCTGCAAGTCGGCGTGCGCGTGCTGTGGGAGATCAAGACACATCGATTTGATACATACAACGCCTATATCCAGGGCCAGGAGATCGACAGGGAACTCAAGCAATTGCGTAAGGAACGCGCCGCAGCGCGGGCCTGTGGATATGATTTCGTTGTTGGCGTGAGCACCCAAGTGCACAAAGACGCGCTACTCGCCCTCGAACCCTCCCTCAAGATCGTCGTCACGGGATGCAAGAGATGACTACTCAAAGCACCCTGATTCTCATCGTCTATGCACCTGCGTTTGTGTCTGACGACAACCGCACAATCGCTGCCGTCCATGCTTTGGAACGAGCATTGCCCGGCTTGCGCCTGGAGTGGAGAGTTACCGAGAGGCGACGGCTTGCCGCGTTGCCACAACGCGATGCGTGGTTGGCTGAGGAGGCCACACGCGGCGAGTTCCCGATGGTATGTAACAACGATAGGCGTTACCCTGTGATGATTTCCGGGCTGCACCGCTCCGCGGATGAGAGCCCAGGCGGTCGGCCACAGCTCCAAGTCCATGCGAAGTTGCCTCTAGATGCGGCGGCTATCGCAGCAGCGGCGGAGATGCTGGAGCGCGTAGCGGAGGGCACACGTGCGTTCTGGGGACGTGCGACCCCACACGACGCCGCGGTGGACATCGCGTATCAGACAGCACCCACGCTGGAAGGGCCGCCGTCCCCACGCCGGGGGCTGCCCGCCCTGAAGCTCTTCGAGCATATCCGCTCGCCCGAGATTCCCTATTATCTCGGGTGGCTGAACTATTGGTCTGCCGCTGCCGCACAGGCCATCGGGTTCCCGGACCCGACCCGGGACGCGGACCTGCTTCTACGGGCGCGGCGCACGGCGACGGGCGGGTGGGTCGTGCAGCTCACGGACGCGCCGCTCGATCTCGACAAGCCCGCTCACCTGGACGCACTGAAGCGGGCCTACGAGCGCTTCCCGGCGATCGGCGGACGCGCAGCCCCTTGAGGCCCGGCGCCGCTGGCGGTGGCCGCGGGCGCCGTCTCGTTGCCCGGCACGATTCAGGGCGGCCCGATCAAGCCGCTGCGCACGCGCCCGATCCGGCCCGCAGTGCGTGTAGCAGCGCGGTCAGCAGCACAAGGCGTGATGAGCCGAGCGAGCGAGTTACCGGAACGCATCGACGATGAACGCGGCTGCGACAGAGCCGTCGAGGATCGCGGTTCCAGGCTTGGACTCGGGCAACTTCCTCATCTGGTCATAGCCGAGCCGCGCCACCGCGCAGATGGGAACTTTTTCTCCGTTCGGTGACTGCGCCTCGTAGTACCGGATGACGACCTGCGGGCCGCTCGTCCAGACCTGCCCGTACAAGCGGCTCGTCGCACGGAGCGGGCCGAACTCCTCCCTCGTGACACTCTCAATCGGTCCGTCATAGAGCGTGACGCGACGGCTCTCGGTCTGGTTCGCGTCGAGATCCACCAACGCGCTGTCCCCAACGCGCAGCCCCATGTAGCGAATCGCCTTCTTTGATTCTTCCGGGCACTCCTGCGGACCTGGACTACCGTCGGGGCGCAACGCTACGCCGCTCCCTGTGCAGCCGGGCGACGTAACGAGCAGGACGATAGAACTGAACAGGAGGGCTTTGGGGGTCGACATGAACGGCACTTCTACTTCTGAAGGAGGGTGCGTTCCAACTTCACGAACACCTGGAGGAGGCCGTCTCCTCGGAAGACCTGGAGCGCGAGATCAGTGAGTTGCCCGTCGTCCGTCAGGAAGGCGCTCTTGTCCGCTACGACCGCGATCCGACCCGTCTGCCCCGGAACGATCGTGGCTCGGTCCATGCGAAGCGCGAAGGGTCGAGCCGTGTAGTGGGTGAAATCACGGGTCAGGTAGGCACCGTCGAACTCCCACGGCCCACCGTAGTCGGTGTTCTTCAAGGTGACGAGCGCTGCCGCTTTGCCGGGGCCTTCGAAGACTTCGACGATCATATCCATGTCCTCATTCTTCGGCCGGTAAACGAACCTGCGGCGAAATGGTGTTTTCTTCCGCTGTCCGTTTACGAGGAGCGTCGCGTAGGCGTGATCGACGGAGTTCTCTTCCTTGCGGTAGCGCTCATTCTCTTCAGTGAGGGTGTCATTCTTCTTGAGCGCGTCCATCAGCGCCGCGTGCATGGACGCATGACTTTCCCGGTCTTTGAACACGTCGACCTGTTGGTCGAGAATCGGCGCCCATCCCCCGTCCCTCTTGCTCCATGGTGGCTTTACGAGGAACGGGATTTCGGTTCCATCAGCCAGTGTCACGACCAAGGGAATTCCTTCGTCCCTGTTGAGGTCGTAGATGGGCTCAAGGAGCACCTTGTTACGAACAACCGCCAGCGGTTCCAGTCGGCCCTCCCAACCGATCATCTTCGTCTTGACCGCGTCTACGAGCTGCTCGAACCGCAGTATCGTGACGACCTGCCCCTTGACGTAGATGGAGTGGGTGCCATCGTTCGGGTGCTCCGAGAGCATGATGGGGCGCACGGTGGGATTGTCGCGCTCTTCGCTGGCCTGCGCGGCTGACGCGGCCACAAAGACAGCAATCAGGCCATACCCAAAAAATGGTAGAGTACGCATAGTCCGTCCAACCTAACAAGATGGGCGCGGGCGCAGCAACCCACGCGTGCCTCGCCTGTAGGGCGCGGCTCATCGCCCTGTTCGGGCGGCCCAAGAAATGTCCTTAACAACCATGATGCCTCCGAGGGGACCCTCCGCCTGCGGCTCAGTCGAAGGGGACGACACGCCCCTCCCTCAGCACCATGTTGTCCAGATGCAGGTCGCCGTGACACTCCCGCACCCGCCCGGCCGCGCGCCGTGCCGTGAGCGTGTCCCGCTACCGCACATACGTCTGTTCGGTCCACTGGCGCAGGCATTCGAGCTCCGTGAGATCTTCGGCCGCCTCGACCCGCGCCTCGAGCTGGGTGAAGTTCCGCACCATGGTGGCGAGGACCTGCTCGGGGTGTCCATGGGGCACATCGCCCCCGGCGACGGCGGCCGGTGCGTGGAAGTCAGCGAGGTCTCGCACCAGCGTCTCGAGCTGCAAGGCCGTCAGCGCCCCGCGCGCCACCACGCGGTCGAGCAGCGCCTCCTGCTCGAACCGCCGCATCCTACCGCATACTCGAAGGCGGGTTCCTCGCCCAGGCGCGGCTCCTCCGGCGTCCCTCCAATGGGGACGGCGTCGAGGTAGAGTTCCGCCGCCGTGCGGCGGTTGAGTCGAAGCTCGTCCTCGCAGGCCACCCGGCGCTTCGCGAGCGCGCTGTAGTCGAGGAAGACCAGGTCCAGGGGCTTCTTCAGCTTGTACGCGTACTCGCCGGCCAGCAGGACATGGGAGATGTGCGTCTCGAGCACAACATCCACTCGGTCGACGGGGTGCGGGTAGCGACGCGGCTCCCGCAGCGCGACCACGAGCCGCTGCATGGACGGAGCCTCCTGCCCGGGCTCGACGTGCGCCGGGAGAACCTCGCTGTCCAGGGCTGGCATCGCGTCCTCCCGCTGGCTGGGACAGATGCCCCCTACGGTGGGATTACCAGCAAGCAGAGGCAAGTTCCGGCCTCGCGTCCTGAAGCGAGCCTGCCCTCCACACGGTAGGCCGCCCGAAGATCTGGCAAGCGCTGTCCCGGCCGCCCCTCCAGGGCACGAAGCCCTGACGCGGCCGGTGCGCGCGGCTGGCGAGGGCGGGGCTCCTTTCACCCGGGGTGAGAGGGCACGCCCCTCGGCGAATCCTTCGCGCTCATGGTACAGACCCCGGAACTCCGGTCCTCCGGGACCGCCTGTTGGGAGGAAGTCTTGGCAAGCTCAGGGTTGTCTCCGCTCAAGCGCCGTCTGGCCCTCGCGCAGCTCGGGAGGGCGCGGCTGGACGAGCTGACCCGGCGCTACGGGCTCGACGTGGGCGACCGGCGCGCCGTCGAGAACCATGTCGAGTCCCTCGTCCGCTCGCGCTCGGTCGACTTCGCCGAGCTGCTCGGAGGGCTCAAGCGCGAGGAGCTCCAGTCCATCTGCGACGCCCTCGGAGTGGACCGCAGCGGGCGCGAGAAGGACGTGCTGGTGCAGCGCATCCTCGGCGGCGAGGCCGGGCCGGCACAGCCCCCGTCTCCAAGCCAGGGCCCCGGGCGCAAGCCCGCGGCGCTGGAGCAGCGCAACCTGGAGCTGTCCACCACGGAGCGGCTCACCGTGGACCAGCTCGAGCGCCACCTCTGGAGCGCCGCCGACATCCTCCGAGGCTCCATCGATTCGTCCGACTACAAGAACTACATCTTCGGGATGTTGTTCCTGAAGCGCATCTCGGATGTCTTTGAAGAGGAGGCCGAGCAGCTCCTCGCGGAGGGAGAGTCCGAGGACGTGGCGTGGGAGGACCGCGACTCCCACCGGTTCTTCGTCCCCCAGCGCGCCCGCTGGAGCGAGCTGCGCAAGGTCGCCACCAACCTCGGCCAGGCGCTCAACACCGCCTGCTCGGCGTTGGAGGATGAGAACAGCACCCTCGATGGCATCCTCGCCGGCATCGACTTCAACGACGAGCGCAAGCTGGGAGATGGAAAGAACCGGGACACGGTGCTCTCCAAGCTGGTGCAGCACTTCTCGAAACTGTCCCTGCGGAACGCGTCGCTCTCCGAGCCCGACATGCTCGGGCGCGCGTACGAGTACCTCATCGAGAAGTTCGCGGACGATGCTGGCAAGAAGGGTGGCGAGTTCTATACGCCTCGCAAGGTCGTCCAGCTCATCGTGGAGATGCTCCAGCCAAAGGAGGGCATGCGCATCTCGGACCCGACGTGCGGCTCGGGCGGCATGTTGATTGAATGCGCGAAGTACGTGCAGCGCCACGGCGGCGACCCTCGCAATCTGACCCTGCACGGGCAGGAGAAGAACCTCGGGACGTGGGCCATTTGTAAGATGAACCTGCTGCTTCACAGCCTGCCCGACCACCGGATAGAGAAGGGCGACACCATCCGCGACCCGAAGCTCGTGCAGGACGATGGGCTCATCCTCTACGACCGGGTGATAGCAAATCCGCCGTTCTCCCTCGACGAGTGGGGCCACGAGGTGGCCGAGGCCGACGCACATGGACGGTTCCGCTTCGGGATTCCTCCCAAGGCGAAGGGCGACCTCGCCTTCGTCCAGCACATGGTCGCCACGCTCAACAAGCAAGGACAGTTGGGTGTTGTCATGCCGCACGGAGTCCTCTTCCGAGGGGGCAGCGAAGCCGAGATTCGGAAGGGGCTCTTCAAGAGCGACCTGATCGAGGCGGTCATAGGCCTGCCGTCGAACCTGTTCTACGGAACGGGCATCCCTGCGGCGGTGTTAGTGATGAACCGAGCGAAGCCAGCAGAGCGCCGAGGCAAGGTGCTGTTCATCAACGCCGCTCAGGAGTTTGAGGCGGGCAAGGCGCAGAACTACCTGCGTGACCAGGACGTGAAGAGGATTGTGGCTACCTTCCTCGCATTCAAAGACGTTGAGCGGTACGCCCGCGTCGTCCCGGCTGAGGAGATTGAACGAAATGATTTCAGCCTGAACATCAGTCGCTACGCGGACACCACCGAAGCGGAGCAGACGGTGGACGTGGAAGAGTCCGTGCGCAAACTACGGCAACTTGAAGCCGAGCGTGCCGCCGCAGAGACGAAAATGAACGCGTTCCTGAAGGAGCTTGGGTATGCCTCCTGATGGCTGGTCACGCGCAAAGCTGTCTGATCTGATAGCCGAACTTGAATCCGGGGTAAGCGTAAACTCCGAAGACCGACCTACCAGTCCCGGTGAAATCGGTGTGCTCAAAACTAGTGCAGTCACCTACGGCCGGTTCAATCCTCAAGAGAACAAGGCAGTAATACCTCCAGACCTTTCGCGTGTGCGCACTACGCCCAGAACGGGTGAAATCATCATTAGTCGCATGAACACGCAATCTCTCGTTGGAGCCAGCGTCTATGTCGATAGAGATTACCCTCATCTATTCCTACCCGACCGACTTTGGCAAACCGTATTCAGGCAACCCGATGCATTGTCAACTCAATGGCTAAGCTACGTCTTGGCATCACCCAAGATACGTGAGCGCATGTCCGCGATGGCAACTGGCACAAGTGGAAGCATGAAGAACCTAACGAAGGGGCAGTTACTATCGCTCGACGTCAACGTTCCGCCCCTCCCCGAACAGCACAAAATCGCCGCCATCCTCTCCTCGATGGACGACACCATCGACAAGACACAGGCCATCATCGACCAACTGGAAGTCGTCAAGAGGGGACTCCTTAGAGACCTGCTGACGAGGGGAATTCCGGGATGGCATTCTGAACATAAGCTGACTCCGATCGGAAAGATGCCAGAGGGCTGGACGTGTCGCCCCCTCGGCTTTGTCATCGAACGCATCGATACCGGATGGAGTCCCCTGTGCGACGCGCAGCCTGCACCGCCGGGAGAGTGGGGAGTTTTGAAAATCAGTAGCGTCACATGGGGCGAATTCCGACCGGAGGAGAACAAGCGACTTCCGTCGGGAATGGAGCCCCGGCCTGAGGCGGAGGTACACGAAGGCGACCTCCTCGTGAGTCGTGCAAACACGAAAGAACTGGTTGGGCGTTCAGTGCTCGTCACGGGCGCGCCTTCACGGCTCATGGCGAGCGACAAACTGCTTCGCCTGCGGCTAATGTCCCAACGAGCAACGGCTGCATTTATTAATTTTGCACTCTCGACTGACGCATCTCGGGCGCAAATAGAGGATGCGGCTACGGGATCAAGCGGATCGATGAAGAACATCTCGCAAGAGAAGCTCCGGAGCATCATGGTTCCGTTGCCTCCTCTTGACGAACAGATATCGATTGCCGCTGCCTTAGACAGCATTTCGCAGCGAATCCAGCGGGAGCGTTCAGTTCTTGATGAGATTCGCAATCTCAAGTCTGCACTTCTTTGTGTACTGCTCTCTGGCGAGGTACGCGTTACATTCTCGGCACAGGAGGCCGCTTGAGCCCCGCGCCTCCATCGGACTGGAACGAAGAACACCAATCCGAAGGGCCGGCCGTCACCCTCCTGGAGAAGCTCGGCTACACGTTCGTGCCCGCGAACGTCCTGGAGGCCGAGCGCGCTAGTCTGAAGGACCCCGTCCTCACCGAGCGCCTCGCCCACGCCCTCAAGAAGCTGAACCCGTGGCTCTCCCCTGAGAACGTCCACAAGGCCGTCCGCGCCATCACCAGCAACCCGGCCGCGAGCCTCATCGAGGCCAGTGAGAAGCTCCACACCACTCTGACCCACGGCATCAGCCTCGAGCAGGACGTCGGCGCGGGGAAGAAAAGCCAGACCCTCCAGTTCATCGACTTCGCCCGGCCCGAGCGCAATGAGTTCCTCGTCACCCGCCAGTACCGGGTGCTCGGCGCGAAGAAGGAGATCCGCCCCGACCTCGTGGTCTTCGTCAACGGCATCCCGCTCGCCGTCATCGAGTGCAAGAGCCCGACGCTCGGCGACAAGTGGCGCGACGAGGCCATCCGGCAGGTGCTGCGCTATCAGGAGGTCGGCTCCGAGTATAAAGACCTCGGCGCCTCCAGACTCTTCGAGACGACCCAGCTCATCATCGCCACCTGCGGCCAGGCCGCCTCCTACGGCACCATCTGGACGCCCCACCGCTTCTGGGCCGAGTGGAAGGAGCCCCACCCGCTCACCCTGGACGAACTCGGCACGAAGCTGGGCCGCAAGCCCTCCGCACAGGACGTGCTGCTGTACGGCCTGCTGGAGCCCCGGAACCTCCTCGACCTCACCCGCAACTTCGTCGTCTTCGAGGTCGAGCGCGGGAAGACCCTCCGCAAGGTCTGCCGCTACAAGCAGTTCATCGCCGTCAACCGCGCCCTTGAGCGGGCCCGGACAGCGAAGCGTCCCGAGGAGCGAGGCGGCGTCATCTGGCACACGCAGGGCAGTGGCAAGAGCCTCACCATGCTCTGGCTCGCCCTGAAGCTCCGGACGGACCCGGCCTTCGACAACCCCACCCTCGTCGTCGTCACCGACCGCACCGACCTCGACAAGCAGATCACCGACACCTTCCTGCGCTGCGGCTACCCCAACCCCGAGCGCGCCGGGGGCGTGAAGGAGCTGCGCGAACTCCTGGAGAATCCCACCGGCATGACGGTCACCACCACCATCCAGAAGTTCCAGGAGCTCACGAGCGCCACCGGGAAGTCCAAGCGAGCCCCGCGCGACGAGCACCCCACCCTGTCCACGGCCGACAACATCTTCGTCCTCGTGGATGAAGCCCACCGCACGCAGTACAGCAGCCTCGCGGGGAACATGCGCAAGGCGCTCCCCAACGCCTGCTTCCTGGGCTTCACCGGCACGCCCATCGACAAGGAGGACCGGAGCACGCTGCACACCTTCGGCCCCTACATCGACCAGTACACCATCGAGCAGGCCGTGCAGGACGGCGCCACCGTCCCCATCTTCTACGAGAGCCGCCTCCCCCAGCTGCGCATCCTCGGCACCAGCCTCGACAAGGTGTTCGACCACGTCTTCGCCGACCGCTCGAAGGAGGAGCGCGAGGCCATCAAGAAGAAGTACGCGACGGAAGACGCCATCGCCGGAGCCCCCCGCCGCCTCGAAGCCATCAGCCTGGACCTTCTGGAGCACTACACCCAGTTCATCCAGCCCAACGGCTTCAAGGCGCAGGTGGTGGCCGTCAGCCGGGATGCCGCCATCACCTACAAGGACACGCTGGACACGCTGAACGCGCCGGAGTCCGCTATCATCATCACCGTGGGCCACAACGAGGGCGCGCGCTTCCAGAAGCACAGGACGAGCAAGCAGGAGCAGGCGCGGCTCATCGAGCGGTTCCTGGACCCGAAGGACAAGCTCTCCCTGCTGGTTGTCTGCGACATGCTCTTGACGGGCTTTGATGCCCCCGTGGAGCAGGTGATGTACCTGGACTCGCCCCTGCGCGAGCACACGCTGTTGCAGGCCATCGCCCGCGTCAACCGCAGGGCGGACGGAAAGAAGTACGGGCTCGTGGTGGACTACTGGGGCGTGTCCATGGCGCTCAAGGAGGCCCTGGCCCTCTTCTCGCCCTCGGACGTAAAGGGCGCCATGCAGCCGAAGACGGACGAACTGCCCCGCCTCCAGACGCGCCACCAGGCCGCGCTGCGATTCTTTCAGAAGGTGAAGGACCCGGGCGACCTCGACGCGTGCGTGGCAGTGCTGGAGCCCGAGGACGTGCGCGCCGACTTCGACCGCGCCTTCCGGGCCTTTTCCGAGTCGCTCGACATGCTCCTGCCCGACCCCAGGGCGCTGCCCTACGTGGACGATGCCCGCTGGCTCGGGAAGATCCGGAGCGCCGCGAAGGCCCGCTTCCATGACGAGCGCCTGGACATCGGTGACTGCGGCGCGAAGGTGCGCAAGCTCATCGAGGAGGCCGTGATCGCCGACGGCATCCAGTTGCTCGTGAAGGAGGTCTCCCTCTTCGGCAGCGAGTTCGACGAGAAGGTCGCCGCGCTCAAGACACCCGAGGCCCGGGCCAGCGAAATGGAGCATGCCCTCCGCCACGAGATTCACGTCAAGCTGGAGGAGAACCCGGCCTTCTATACGTCCCTGCGGGAGCGCCTGGAGCAGCTCATCGAGGACCGCAAGTCCCAGCGCATCGACGACGCCCGGCAGTTGGAGCTCCTCCAGGGACTCGTCAACGACGCTCGCAACGAGATCGGAATGGCCCAGAAGGCGGGTCTGAACGAGCTCGCGTTCGCCATCTACGGTGTGCTGAACGAGGGCGCGATACCCCAGGCGGGCGAGCCGGAGCCCGTCTACAACGAGGCCCGGAAGGACCTGGCGTCCCTCATCCAGGAAGCCCTCGAGCCGGGCACCGCCATCATCGACTGGGCCACCAAGGAAGACGTGCAGCGGGAGATGCGTCAGCGCATCAAGAAGCAGCTCCGGGCCGCGCGGTTTGGCGACGCCGAGGAGGTGGAGGCCGCGACCGCCAGAATCATGGACCTCGCGCGGGCCCGGAGGGGACGGTGAGCGTCGCACTGGAGCGCTCTGAGGTCCGGTGGGGGAACACGCGCATCCCCTACGGCATCCGCAGGAGCGGCCGGCGCACGACGGTGGCGCTGACCGTCTCCCCGCCGGGGCAGGTCCTGCTGACGGCACCCCGGGATACGCCCCTTGAGCGGTTGGATGCGGTGGTGCACGCCAAGGCGAAGTGGATTGCCTCGCGCCTGCGCGCCGTCCGCCCTCCCGAGCCCATGCCCGGCCCTCGTGAGTTCGTCGGGGGCGAGTCCTTCCTCTACCTGGGCCGACAATACCGCCTGGAGGTGCGGGCGGGCGGAGAGGACACCGGGGTGCGACTCGGGCGCGGACGGCTCCAGGTCCAGGTCCCTGGGGGACGCACGGGACAGGCGCGGAGCGATGCGGTGCGGGAGGCGCTCGTCGGGTGGTACCGCGCGCATGCGCTGGCCCGGCTGGCCGAGCGGACCGCCTGGTGGGCTCGCCGGGCCCGCATGCCCGAGCCCCGGGTGCTCATCCGTGAGCAGGAGAAGCGCTGGGGCAGCTGCAGCCGGGGAGTGGTGCGCTTCAACTGGCGCATCATCCAGGCGCCGATGCGGCTGGTGGACTACGTGGTGGCCCACGAAGTCGTCCACCTCCTCCATGACGCCCACGGACGGGAGTTCTGGGCGGCGCTCGGGCGGCTGCTTCCGGACTACGAGGCGAGGCGGGCCCGGCTGCTCGCGGAGGGCCCCCGGTTTATCTGGTAGCCCGCCCTGTGCCTGTCCAACTGACCGCTGCCTCAAGCCCCGCGCTCGCATCCTCCACACCTGCTTGAGGGAGCAGGCCAGTGGCCTGTAACCCGCTCATCGCGTAGGCAGCTCACGGTAGGTGATGCCGTCCAGGTCCAGGCGCAGCACCGCATCCATGAAGCGCTCGGTGCCAATGACCATCGTGGCGAAGTTGCCCACGCGGAACAGGTCCCGGTCCGTGGGAAGTGAGGCCGCGTCGAGGATGGGTTCGTCGGGCCGCGACAACGCGAACCGGCCACAGGTGGCGCACGGGGGCGGCACCTCCGGCGGAATGCAATCCGGGTGCAGCCGGCCATGGGGCTCGATCTGGAGCTCCAGCATTTCCGGCGGGTTCTTCTGTCGAAAGTGCAACTCAGTCCGGCAGCCGCGCAGCCCCCTCACGCCTTCCGCCTGGAGTTCCTCCAGGCTTTCCCGGCGCATCAGCATGAGCCAAGACCCATCCCAGGCGAACGGACCGAAACTCCCGGAGGCCCGCCCCACCAGCGGACCGAAGGACGTACCGGGTGGCAGCCAGGCATCTGGAGGCGCCAGCGGACGCACCAGCTCGCGCAGCCGCGCGAACTCGGAGAAAGGCTCGGGCCTGGGTTCCTCGAACTCTCCCACCTCTGGTAGGAGCGACAGGTCAATGCAGGGATATTGGTGCCCCGAAGAGGCCCACGTCGTGCTGCAGCCGGGACACCGCACCCCCGGCAGATACCATTTATGCGAGGCGTCGAAGCTTCCGCGATAGGCGGACATCTCGCTCTCGTTCTCGAGCAGCCAATAGAACCGGCTCATCTGTCTAAAGTCCTCATGCCCCGGGGCGGACATGGTAGGGCCTGACGGGGCCACCCATTAGCTCGAAGCGGTGGATGAGCTCTCCCGCGTGCTTGTAGATATCCTCGGGGCTGGCGTTCCCGTTTCGGGCCTTGAACTCGCGCCAGGCTTGGTTCCACGGCCCTCCACGCCCGTCAGTGCCGTGAATCCTCCGGTGGAGGTCGCGCGGAATGAGGAGGGTGTAGTCGTGAACCGTGACCCCTTGCAACTTGAACCAGTCCGCCAGCCCCTTGGCCTGGGGGAAGATGTGGTGCTTCTCCCAGCGTCCGGCCGTGAGCTGGCGTGAAGGGGGGATGATTCTCTCTGGGCCGCCGTTCCAGTTGGGGAAGACCATGACGGCGCCACCGGGCAGCTTCCCCGCGCCTCCCCAGTTCCTCCGCGGGCCACTGCCCGGCGCCGCCGCTGGAGACCGAGCCCCTGGGAAGCGTGCCAGCTCGACGTCGCTGGGCATGTCCTCGCAGCGGTAGAAGCAGCAGGCATCACCCAGGCACAGGAGGGTGACGCACGGGCCCTCCTCGACGTCGTCGCACTCCACCGCAGCCTCGTCCCACGACTGCTGCAAAGGAGCGCGAGGAGTCGTGGAGCAGCCCAGCAACGACGCGGCCAGTAGCGAAAACCACAAAACGTGACGAGTTCGCATTGCCAGCGAACCCTAGCACCCTGGCGTCGCTGCCATGGACGCCCAGTGCGAGAGGTGCCCCCACCCACCCGTCCCTCCCGGACCCAATACCTGCGCGGGCCTGGCGAACCTCCTGGACTGAACGGTGAAGATTTCCGCCCGTCACCGTTGTAGGGGTGCCACCCGCTTCACTCCCGAGTGAACCGTGCCCCCACGTCCGACACCTCCGCGCTACCTGCTGGCACTCCTGGTGGCCCTGGCCGCCTGCTCCGACTCCAACAACGGCGGCGACAAGGACCCCGATGACCCGGACGCCGGCTCCGACAACGCGAAGGTGGACCGCATCTTCGTCACCCCGAACCAGGGCTTCCTGTGGGTGGGGGAGCAGCTGACGCTGGCGGCATTCGCCTACGACGAGGACGGCACGCTGCTGGAGGACGTGAGCTTCACCTGGTCCAGCACCGACGCCGCGGTGGCGGGCCTCGAGGACGGGCGCGTCCAGGGCACCTCCAGCGGCATGTCGCTGGTGAGCGCTTCCGCCGGTGGCACCGCCAGCCCGCCGGTGGCGGTGCTGGTCTTCGACGCCCCGGAGGACAGGCGGACCACCGAGGAGGCCCTCGCCGAGGCCGCCGAGGCCGGGCTCCTGACGCCGCACGAGCTGCTCACGTACCGCGTCTATGCCACCTTCTCCGACCCGCGCCTGCCGCTCCAGTACAAGGGCCGCGCGACGGGCGCCTTCGAGACGGAGGTCCTCCAGGACGTCATCGACCAGTACGACACGCTGCCCGCGGAGACGAAGGCCGCGCTGGCCCCGTTCCTGGTGCCGCCCGCCGACGGCGCGAGCTGGCTCGCACCTCCCGGCAGTGGCGGCCAGGGGCTCGGCAACAGCCGCCCCACCTGCAAGGCCAGCACCGATGGGTGGACCTTCGTCAACTCGACGCAGGCGAAGGTCAACGTCTGGTACCAGTTCGCCGTCACCGGCCACAAGGAGAAGGCCGCGCTGGTGTCGGAGGCCATCGAGAAGGAGATCTGGCCCAAGCTCTTCGGGACGCTCGGCTTCCCCGAGCCCCTTTCGGACCTGGGCACGGGCTGCCCGCTCAACAGCCCGAAGCTCGACGTGTTCCTCGTGCGCAACGTCGACTTCCGCGGCCTCTCCGTCCCCGAGTTCGGCGCGCCCCATCAGTCCTCCGTCTTCATCATGCTGAATGAGTCGCTGCCGCCCGACGAGCTGAAGGCCGCCGCCGCGCACGAGCTGATGCACGCCAGCCACTGGGCATACCGGACACAGTCATTCCAGATGAGCTACGGGTGGCTTCGCGACGCGGTCGCCAACTGGGCCATCGACGCCGTGTACGGCAAGAGCCTCCAGCTCGAGCAGGACTTCGCGAGCTGCTACCTGAGCTCGGTGGAGCTTCCGCTCCAGGACCGCTCCAAGGGCCACTGCAGCGCGAGCAAGGCCGGCGTGGAGCGCGACTACGGCGCCTACCTCTGGTTCCAGTATGTCGCCAACACGCTGGGCCCGTCAGCGGTGAAGAGCATCCTCGCGGCGACACAGTCCGTGGACACCGGCGTGGAGGCCATCGACAACGTGGTGCCCGGAGGCTTCCAGAAGCACTGGCCCCTCTTCGGGAAGATGCTGTGGAACCAGGCTCCGGTGGACTCGAAGCCCGCGTCCTTCACCACGTGGGACACGCTGAACGAGGTGGTGAAGAGCGTGGACGCGAGTGGAGACCTGGGCGGCGCGGCGGAGAAGAAGAACGAGCTGGAGGCGGAGCTGAAGAACCTCTCGCACCGCGTCTACTACTTCGACTTCAAGGACCCCCAGACGCGCTCGGTGCTCTTCTACAACGGCTTCTTCGAGCCGAAGAAGGCGGGCAAGCACCTCAAGGTGCAGGCGATGTGGATGGACGGCGCCGGCGCCTGGCACGAGGAGGACTGGTCAGACTACGAGTACGTCGGGCTCTGCCGGGACCTGAAGGGCCAGCGCGCGCAGCACCTGGTCCTCGTCGTGAGCAACGCGGAGACGCAGGAGGGCGGCAGCGTGACGGCCCCCCGGGCGCCCTACCTGAAGCGCAACAACGTGGGGTGCTGGAAGATCCAGGGAGTGGTGAACGCCATCAACATGCAGTCGGGCTGGACGGGGCTGGGGCGCAGGGGCGTGTCCACGGTGAGCTTCGAGGTGGACAGCGCTGCGACGCAGCTGGACTTCAAGAGCCCGCTGCTCCCGGACACGCTCCGTGTCGGGGCGAACCTGCTCATCTCCCCCCGCGGCACCTTCACCTTCGAGGTGGCCTACGGCGACGGTGGGTGCGCATACAGCTTCGGCCCGGCCAACTTCACGCTGGCTCCACTCTCCGGCTTCTTGATGACGAACCCCTTTCCCGAGCTGCACAGCCCCGACGCCGCGGCGGCGGCGTGGCTGAAGACGCCGGCGCGTGCGTACTCCGGCGTGCTGTTCGACCACACGGGGTTCGTGGAGCGGGTCTCGGGCCCGGGCTGCCACACGGCCCAGCAAGACGTCCCGGGAGGACTCCTCACCACCAATGATGTGCAGAACGACGTGCACGTGAATCCGCCCACCGTGCTGCCGGATGGGCGCTTCATGCAGACCTTCTCCGAATCGGGGTTCACCTTCGACTGGAGCTTCACCCCCCAGACGCAGCCGTGAGCTTCACGGGTATCATCTCCCGTGTCTGCTGAGCGTCACCCGCTTCTGTGGACAGGTTGACGACGCTGCCTGCCGCCGCACCTCAGCCGTTCGTTCGTCCTCGGCGGGACTGACGCGCGGCGTTGCCCCCGCGGGCGGTATGGTGTGACTCCTCACGTCAGTCCAGACCAGGAGTCATGTCATGATGAGTCGGCGCAACTTCCTCGTGACCGGTGCGCTCGCGGCGGGGGCGGGCGCGGTGCCCACCACCGGAATTGCCGCGGACAAGAAGCCGCGGCCCTCCGCCAATGACTTGCGGGACTGGGGGGCCGTGCGGCGGCAGTTCGCGCTCGACCCGGCGTACACGCACCTGGGTCTGTTCTACATGGCCGCGCACCCGCGCCCGGTGCGTGACGCCATCGAGGACTACCGGCGGCAACTGGACGCCAACCCCTTCCGCACCGTCGAGCACCTGGTCTTCGAGAACGCCGAGCCGCAGCGCATGACCGCCAAGGTGTGCGGCGCCATCGCCTCTTACATCGGTGGCCGGGCCGACGACATCGCGCTGACACACAACACCACCACCGGTCTGGCGCTCCTCTACCAGGGCCTGCCGCTGAAGCCGGGCGACGAAATCCTCGTCACCACGCACGACCACTTCGTGCACCACGAGTCCATCCGCCTCGCCTCGGAGCGCAGCGGCGCGTCCTGGCGGAAGGTCCCGCTGTTCGACACGCATGACGCCATCGACGCGGACGCCATGGTGGAGCGCCTGCGCAAGGCGCTGCGTCCCAACACGCGCGTGCTGGGTGTCACCTGGGTGCACTCGGGCACCGGGCTGAAGCTGCCCATCCGGCGCATCGCCGACGTCGTCGCCGAGGCCAACCGCGACCGGCCGCCGGACCGCCGGCTCCTGCTCATCGTGGACGGCGTGCATGGGCTTGGCGTGGAGTCCCCGGACATCGTTGCCATGGGCATGGATGCCTTCGCCGCCGGGACGCACAAGTGGATGTTCGGCCCGCGCGGTACCGGCTTCGTGTGGGCGAAGCCGGAGGTCTGGGCCACGATGAGACCGCTGCTCCCCAGCTTCTCCGCCGATGAGCTGTTCGCCGCGTGGGGCCAGGACAAGGCGCCGGCCCAGCCCGCGCGGGCGTCCTGGTTCTCGCCGGGCGGGTTCCAGGCCTACGAGCACTTCTGGGCGCTGCCGGCGGCGTTCGAATTCCACCGGACCGTCGGCTCCCAGCGCATCACCCGGCGCATCCACGAGCTCAACGGGCAGATGCGCGAGGGCCTGGCGAAGCTGCCGCACGTGACGCTGTACACGCCACGCACGGAAGCCCTCTCCTCCGGCATGGTCTGCTTCGACGTGAAGGGGATGACCCCGAAGCAGGTCATGCAGCGGCTGCTCGACAAGCACCGCATCATCGCCTCGACGACGCCCTACGCCGTGTCCTACGCGCGGGTGGCCTTCGGCATCCAGAACACGCCGGAGGAAGTCGAGAAGACGCTCGCCGCGATTCGCGCCATGGCCGCCTGACCCCCTTCCGTCTCGTGCCAGTGTGCCCGCCGGTGTCCATGACCGTGGATGACAGGCGGGCCCCTGCATATCCGCGTCAGGGTGTCCTGTCGAAGCGGGCCTCCAGCTTCACGTCCGAATAGGGCGTGCGGGCCACGAGCATGAGGTAGTAGTAGCCGCCAGTCGCAGGGGTGGGGATTTCCACCGCCTCGTCATTGCCTGGCAGGTAGGGCCGGTAGTCATACGCAGAGCTCGTGGGCCACGTGCCAGCACGGACGTACAGGTCCGCGTTGCCGGTGCCGCCGCTGGCCTGGAAGCGCAGGTTGCGCGCCCCGGTGGGCACATAGAGATAGAAGTAGAGCACGCTGCCGGTGGAGGCGAGCGGTCCCCGGTAGCAACCATTGTCGAGCTTCCGGAGATCGGAAGCCGTGCAGGGCGGGGTCGTGCCAGGGCCAGGCCCGGGTGGCACGCAGGTGCTCGGGTCCGGGGCCGTCGCGACGCAGTCAATCCACTGGTGGAACTCCGCGTCGTTCGCCGTGCCCAGCGCATCCAGGGACTGGCGATAGGCGCTGTAGTCGCCCGCGCGGAACTGCGCGAGGAAGGTGCCCACCTGGTCCGCGTGCCGCTCGAACATGAAGCGCGCGGCCAGATAGCCCCACGAGTACACGCGGTCGGTGCCGCTGTTGTAGTCATTGCGCAGGACCTGGCTGAGCTGGAAGGCCTTGCTCGTGCCCAGCGCCACCGCGCTGGCGTTGTCATTCTTCCTGGAGAGGTACTCGGCCAGGCCCTCAATCCACCAGACCGTGGGCTGGCTGGTGCTCGTGGTGAAGTCTCCCTTCATGTCGAAGCGGCCGTCCAGATAGTGGACGTACTCGTGGCTCAGGTTCCAGATTTCGAAGGCGGGCCGCAGCCACTCCGCCTCGTAGGCGATGAAGCGGGCCTGATTGCCGGAGGCGGCGGGATTTCCCTCCAGGTACATGCCGCCATTGTTGGTGCTGATGCCGAACAGCACGCCAGCGTACGACTGGTAGTCAAACCTGCTGTCGAAGACGACCATCTCCAGGGACGTGTTGTTGTCGCTGGCCACCGGCATGCGGTTCGTCTTCAACGTGTCGTGGAAGTACGCCTCCTGCGTGGCGAGCTGGCTGCAGCTCTGCGCGAGCTGCGAGGCCGTCATGTCCTGCACGCGCATGCGCAGGGTGGCGCCGCAGGGATGGGTGATGCCGAGCACCGTCTGCTCCAGCGTCCGGCGGAAGTCGCAGATGCCGTAGTAGGCGCAATTGGCTCCATCGTAGTATTCGGCCATCTCCGCCGAGCCCACCCAGAGCCCCGCCGTGGGGCCCGTCATCGAGTGGTTGTCGATGACCGCCTTCACCATGAGGCGCGTCTTGCTCTGGAGGGGTCCGGAGTGCTGGAGGAAGCGGGCCAGCTCGCGTGCCGCGTTGACGGTGAGGTACTGGTTGGAGGTGGCCAGCAGGTGCCCGGTGCGGGTGATGAAGGACTCGAGCGAGTCGAGGATGGACGCGTCCGCCCGCACGGCCGCCACGAAGTCCGTGTTGTAGTGGCCCCGATAGAGGCCATTGAAGACGTTGTTGGTGGCGCCACGCATGTACGAGGAAGCCACGGTGGTGTCATTGAAGCGGTCCAGCAGGCCTCGGAAGGTGCCCAGGTGCTGGGCGGTCTCTCCGGCGCTGTCGATGAGGGTGACGAACTCCCGCAGCACCGTGCCGTGCGCATCGTTGACGTCCGTGAAGTGGCTGTTGGCGATGAAGGCCGCGAGCGCGGGACGGATGGCATTGCGCAGCGGGGTGCCGTAGCTGCCCACCGCGCCCGACTGGTAGAACTGCACGTAGTAGCCGGCTCGCAGGAACAGGATGAGCTGGAGCGTCTGGACGGTGTTGTCGCCCACGTACTGCTGCGCATTGGAGGTGAGCGCGTTGGCGACGGTGACCATCTTGCTCTCGATGAAGACCTGGCCTGCCTGGGTTCCCGTGACATGGAACAGCGTGTTGAGGCAGTCCGCCGTGGAGCCCTTCACCCGCGAGACGAGCTCGACGCCACTGGCGGATGCGAAGCTCGCCGTGTCACAGGCCAGCAGGGCCCGTGAGCGAGTGTCGGAGGTGTGCTGCCGGTGCAGTTGTTCGGGGGCGACATCTGGTTCGCGCTCGTGAGGCTGGATGCGTTGATGGGTGTGCTCCAGCCCGTGGACCTTCCAGTCGGACTCCGCGGGCGGCGGACTCCGCGGGCGGGCGAGCGCTCCCGTCGCGATGAGGGTGAGACCGACAGCCAAGGCGATGCGACAGTGATACCCATCCGTGACAGGACAGCGCATGGACTCATGCTCCTCGGGGGGAACTGCTGCGCGATGTCAGCCGTTCCGGCCGACTCGGCTTGCGTTGGAGAAATTCGTGACAAACCAGTATTAACAACAGGGTCTGACATGCCAGCGCAGGCCGATGCCGGCCACCTGGATCACGCCGTCCAGCGAGACCTGCTCGATGAGCTTGAGCTTTCTCAGTCGCGGGTGCCAGGCGCCGTCGACCTCGGGAAACGTTCCTGAACCCACCCCTGCCACCGCGGCCTCTCGCGGGCGACGGTTTCGGCCGCCTGTTCGCTGTAACCGATTGCGAGGGTACGACGTACCGGGCTCACAACCCAGCGAGGGGCGACCTCGGAGGCAGCGTATGAGCTTGAAGCGTTGGAGTCTCGTGGCGGCAGTGACCTGCTCGATGGCGGCGTGCGGCGGTGCGGAGTCGCCCGAGGAGATGGTGGACGAGTCGATGACGGTGGAGATGGACGCGTCCGCGCCGGACTTCGCGATGGACGAGGCGGGGGTCCAGGCTTCGGCGGAGGCAGCCAGGGGCAACGGCCCATGCGGTGACGCGTACACGCGGCTCGTGCGGCACACGCCCATCGGGGACCTTGCCCACCTCGACATCTATTACTCGCCTTCCAACGACCGGTACTGTGCCGTGAACATGGCGACGGCCAATACCTGGGACTCGCGGCGCGGCCGCTCCATCGCAGTCCGTGAGGGGCGCAATCCCTCGCGCCAGTCCGACTCCGGGCGCTACCTCATCTATGCAGGGCCCATCTACGTCAGCAAGGCGGCCTCGGGCTGCATCAAGCTCGCGGCCAGCGTCCAGGTCACGCCCACGTCGGACCTCGGGATCGGGTCGTACGCGCGCGTCTGCGACTGACGCACGGCCGGGCTGCCGCCCGGACGTGCCGTGGAGGCCGAGGCCGTAATGAGCATGTGACACCCGGTCAGCGCTCCAGCAGTTGCTGAAGGGCACGGCGCAGGAAGCTGCCCGCCATCACCCCGGTCTCCGCGACCTTGACGTAGAGCGGCAGGTCGACGATGGCCGTGCGCAGCTCGGGGCGCGACCATGCGTCGATGCCGGTGCGGTCCACCCAGGAGCCGTGCAGCGGGAAGCCGGGGCGCAGCCCTCGCTCCCCGGGCGCCGGCATGAGCTTCGAGACGGGCCCCACCGACAGCGGCTGCTGCCCATCGAAGATCCACACCTCGACATGCGACGCGTCCGGCCCCCACACGCAGCCGATGAGCCAGCCGTCCTTCATCGTCGTTCCGCCCGCGCGTGGCACCCAGACGGGCGCCCCCATGAGCCAGCCGGGCGGGAACGCATACGCACTCTCGAGCGCGAGGTCCGCGTCGAGCCGGAACAGCTTCGTCGTGTTCGATGAGTCGACGAGCCGCTCGAGGTACTCGGCCTCGGGGACGAGGCGCTCACCCGGCACCCGGTGACGGCGAAAGTCGTCGAAGGGGCGGACCGCCAGGGTCTCCGGCAGGTACCCGCCCGCGACCCAGTAGGTGTGGGTCTGCACCCGGGTCTGCGCCGCGAGGCTGCTCGCCGCGCTCGCGCCGCCAGCGCGCTCGTAGGCAAGCGGCTGACACGGCGGCAGCAGGTTCACGCCGAAGCGGAAGTCGCTCGCGCGCGTGGGGTCCGGGAACGCGTGGGTGGAGCCCAGCACCGCCGAGGTCTTGCTCACGTGCACGACGTGCTTGCGCACCTGGTTCAGGTCCGTGGAGCTCGTGAAGAGCCCGAGATAGTCGGGGTGGACGCGGTCGCCGGTCGCGAGCACGTCCTCCTCATGGAGCTGATCCGCGGGGTCGGCACCGAGGTTGTGCTGCGCGTAGATTCTGAGCTGCCCCGCGGTGTCGTCCCAGTCCACCAGGGCGTGGCTGAGCTCGCCCGGGAGCCGGACGCGGAGTGCGTCGACGCGGCGTGCCCCCCTCGCAATCGCGCCGCGCAGCGCGTCCTTGCGGATGACGTAGAGGTCGCAGTGCGTGCTCGGGACCGGCGGGCGCATGAAGTGCTCGAGCGGCTTCCAGAGCGCGTCGAGCTTGGGCCGCGCGAGCGCGGGCAGCTTCCGCCGCAGCTCCTCCGTGAGCAGCCCGAGAATCGGCTCGACGAGCGCCCAGGTGTTGAGCACGAGGTTCGAGTTGAAGACGAGCAGGTGGTCGCGCGTGAGGCTCAGCTGGTGCGCCGACGCCTGCTCCATCGTGACCGGCTCGCCATCGACATGGACGCGCAACGG